>NZ_JBFUJW010000010.1:0-376705 GCF_056555145.1 Mycolicibacterium sp. P4_G11 | reverse complement strand
CCCGGCGCCCCGGCAGCGCCCGCCGCCCCCGGAGCCACTCCGGCCGGCGCCCCGGCGCCCGCGCCTGAGCCCGGCCGCGTCAACAACGACGCCGGTGGCTTCAGTTACGTCGTGCCGCAGGGCTGGAAGATCGCCGACGCCACGCAGCTGTCGTACGGTCAGGCGCTGCTGACCCGGGTTCCGGCCGCAGGCGCGGAGCAGGCTCCGAGCGACACCAGCGTTCTGCTGGGCCGGCTGGACCTGAAGCTGTTCGCCGGCGCCGAGTCCGACAACGGCAAGGCCGCCAACCGGTTGGCCTCGGACATGGGTGAGTTCTTCATGCCGTTCCCGGGTACCCGCGTCGGCCAGGAGACCACCGCGCTGACCGCGGGGAACCTGCCGGGTGCGGCCTCGTTCTACGAGGTGAAGTTCACCGACACCGGTAAGCCGAACGGCCAGATCTGGGCGGGCGTCGTCGGCAACCCGCCGCCGGACGCCACCATCCGCAGCCAGCGCAACCCGCAGCGGTGGTTCGTGGTGTGGCTGGGTTCGGGCAACCACCCGGTCGACAAGGCCGCCGCGGTGACGCTGGCCCAGTCGATCCGCCCGTGGAACCCGCCGCCTCCGCCGCCGGTCGACCCGAACGCTCCGCCGAAGCCCGCTGATCCGGCCCACCCGATGGTCGGCGTGCCGGTGCCGGTGACGAACGCCCCGCCCGAGATGGCCCCCGCGGGGTAGCAGCCGAAAAATTGAGGACCGTGCCCGGTTGGGCACGGTCCTCAATTCATTTCTGCGCGAGCGCTAGGTCGAACTCTTCGACTTCACGAAGCGGTAGATCAACACCAGGATCACCGCGCCGACCAGGGCGCCCCAGAACGAGTGGGCGATGGGCGGACGGAAGTCGAGCTTGTGCGGCGCATAGAGGATGCTGCTCAACGTGCCGCCGACGTAACCACCGGCGACGCCAAGCACACACGTGAGAATCCACCCCATGTCGTCTTTCCCCGGCACGACGAACCGGGCAATGGCTCCGACGATGAGGCCGAGAAGTAGCAACCAGACGATATGCATCATTGCCATGACCTTTCGTGACATTGACTGATACATCTCGAGGCTAGCCCGGTGCAACGAGCCACAACGAGGTCTGAACCGCAGCGATCTGGTGACGGTTAGGGGTGTGGTCCTAGCTGAAGTGCCAGACCGCGGCGGCGGCGAGCGCGCCCATGCCGTTCAGCGACCAGTGCAGGGCGATCGGGGCGAGCAGGCTGCCGGACCGGCGTCGCAGCCAGGTGAAGACGAATCCCGCGGCAGCCGTGGCGACGACTGCCATCGCCACGCCGGCGATCATGCCGACCACCCCGCCGCCGAAGACCCGGGTGAATCCGACGTTGCTGCTGGTCAGGCCCAGTGAGGTGGCGATGTGCCAGAGTCCGAACAGCAGCGAACCGGCGGCGGCGACGCCGCGGAAGCCCCAGGCCCGGTCGAGCGTGCCGTGCAGGACGCCGCGGAACGCGAGTTCCTCGGGAATGACGGTCTGTAGCGGGATCACGATCATCGAGGCCAGCAACGCGCCGGAAATGGTCGCGTAGTGGTTGTTCAGGAACATCGGCCGAGTCCAGGGCAGGAGCACACCTGCGGCGATCACCGATCCGACGAGCAGGATCGCGCCGAGCGCGTAGCGCATGCCGGTCCGCCAGTGGGCGCGGCCGAGCCCGAGCTCGGTCCAGCCGAGGCCCCGTTTGCGCACCAGGGCGACCAGTCCGAGCGCCGCGAGGGGCACGACGACGATGTTCGCCCAGGGGGTGGTGAAGTGGGCCAGCAGGTTGGTCGCGACCAGGACGGCCACCACCACGGCCACATCGATGTAGACGCGCGGGTGCCGCACGGCTGCTGAGCCGGTCGGTAGGCATGGTGCAGCGGCGGCTGCCGAGGCGTCGATCATCTGTGGTGAGTGTACCGATAGAGGGCAAAGGGCCAGGTCACGCTGGTTGGCGGCGACCCGCTAACGTGTGGTTGTGGAGCCGCTCACAGGGTCCGCCGTCACCGCCGAAGGAGTGCCCGGATGTCCGTGATCGACGACAGCGCAAGGATTTTCGTCGGCGGACAGTTCCGCCCGGCCACGGCCTCGACCCCGGTGCTGGAAGCCGCGACCGGGACGCTGCTCGGCCTGGGCGCCGCGGCAGGCCCGGACGAGGTCGACGCGGCCGTCGCGGCGGCGGGAGCGGCGCTGGCGGGCTGGAGTGCGACGCCGCCAACCGAGCGCGCTGCCGTGCTGAACCGGCTGGCCGACGAGCTGCTGGCCCGTTCGGTCTCGACCAACGAACTGTGCACGCGCGAGAACGGCATGCCGATCCGGTTGTCCCGCGGCGCGAACGGCCGCTTCCCCGCCGCACTGCTGCAGTACTACGCCGGCCTGATCACCGGGACCCCGGCGGAAGAGATTCGTCCGGCGGCCATCGGACACACCATCGTGCGCCGCGAACCGGTGGGCGTGGTCGGGGCGATCGTGCCGTGGAACTACCCGCAGGCGCTGGCGGCGTTCAAGTTGGCGCCGGCGCTGGCGGCCGGCTGCACCGTGGTGCTCAAGGCCTCACCCGAGACGGCGCTGGATGCCTTGGTGTTCGCCGAGGCTGCGCAGGCGGCGGGCCTACCGGCCGGCGTGCTGAATGTCATCGCGGGCGGGCCCGACACCGGAGCGCGTCTGGTCTCCCATCCCGGCGTCGACAAGGTGTCCTTCACCGGATCGACCGCAGTCGGACGGCAGATCGCCGAGGCCTGCGGGCGCCTCCTGCGGCCGGTCACCCTGGAACTGGGCGGTAAGTCGGCCGCCGTCGTTCTCGAGGACGCTGATCTGGAGACGACGATCAACGGGCTGAAGTCGGCGGCGTTCGTCAACAACGGCCAGACGTGCCACCTGAACTCGCGGATTCTGGTACCGCGGTCCCGGTATGACGAGATGGTCGACGCGCTGGCCGCGCTGGCGTCCGGGCTGAATGTCGGTGACCCGCTGGAGAAGTCGACGGACGTCGGCCCGCTGGTGAGCGCCCGTCAGCGCGACCGGGTGCTCGGCTACATCGAAGCCGGAAAGGCGGATGGCGCCAAAATCGTTGCCGGCGGCGGCGTTCCGGCCGATCAACCCGACGGCTGGTTCGTCTCGCCGACGGTGTTCGTCGATGTGGACAATGCCTCCCGCATCGCGCAGGAGGAGATCTTCGGCCCGGTCCTCGCGGTGATTCCGTATGAGACCGAGCAGCAGGCCGTCGTGCTCGCCAACGACAGCGAGTACGGCCTCGGCGGGACGGTGTGGTCGGCCGATGCCGAACGCGCCACCGACATCGCCCGCGCCATCCGCAGCGGGACGGTCGGCGTCAACGACTACCAATTGGACATGGCGGCGCCGTTCGGTGGGGTGAAAGCCAGTGGCCTGGGCCGCGAACTCGGGCCCGAGGGGCTGGCCGCCTACCAGAGCATCAAATCGATCTACCGCGTCGGACCCGCATCCGGAGAGGAATCCCTCAGTGTCCTTTGATCCCCGAACCCCGGTGCTGGTCGGCTACGGCCAGGTGAACCAGTGCGACGAGAACCCGGGTGGCGAGCCGGTCGACCTCATGGAAGCCGCGGCGCGGGAGGCGGCCGATGCCCGCGTCCTCGAGTCGGTTGACGCGGTGCGCATCGTCAACGTGTTCTCGCTGCGGTACCGCGACCCGGGTCTACTGCTGGCGCAGCGGATCGGCGCACCCGATGCCGTCACCCGGTACAGCCCGGTCGGCGGCAATGTGCCCCAGTCGTTGGTCAACCAAGCCTGCCTGGACATCCAGCAGGGCCGCAACGACGTGGTGTTGATCGCCGGCGGCGAAACCTGGCGTACCCGAACGCGGTTGAAGGCGCGTGGTGAGCGACTGGCCGGCACACAGCAGGACGAGTCGGTGCCGATGGCGCCCAGCGACCCCGATGTGGACATGGTGGGGCCGGCCGAGCTGCGCATCGGTCTGGTGGCGCCATCGCACGTGTACCCGATGTTCGAGCAGGCACTGCGCATCGCTGCGGGGGAGACGCCGGAGGAGCACCG
Source organism: Mycolicibacterium sp. P4_G11 (assembly GCF_056555145.1). NCBI lineage: Bacteria > Bacillati > Actinomycetota > Actinomycetes > Mycobacteriales > Mycobacteriaceae > Mycobacterium > Mycolicibacterium sp. P4_G11. The sequence continues at coordinate 372,657 of NZ_JBFUJW010000010.1, read as the reverse complement.
GCAGCGGATCGGCGAGTTGTGGTCGCGGTTCAGCCAAGTGGCAGAAGGCAATTCACATGCCTGGAGTCGGGAATCGGTGCCCGCGGAACAGATCTGGCAGCCCGGTCCGGACAACCGGATGATCAGCTGGCCGTACACAAAGCTGATGAACTCCAACAACATGGTCGACCAGGGCGCGGCGCTGATCCTCACCTCGGTGGGCAAGGCGGAAGAGCTGCAGATTCCCAGGGACCGTTGGGTTTTCCCGTATGCGGGTACTGATGCCCATGATCCGTACGTGCTGGGTGAGCGGGGCAGTTTTTCGGAGTCGCCAGCCATCCGGATTGCGGGCCGCCGGGTGCTGGAACTGACCGGCCTCGGCGTCGATGACATCGACGCGGTCGACGTGTACTCCTGTTTTCCTTCGGCAGTGCAGGTGGCGGCGCGGGAATTGGGGCTGGCCCTGGATGATCCGCAGCGGCCGCTGACGGTGACCGGAGGCCTGACGTTCGCCGGCGGGCCGTGGAACAACTACGTCTCTCATTCGATCGCCACCATGGCCGAACGGTTGGCTGCCAATCCCGGCCAGGTCGGCCTGATCACGGCCAACGGCGGATACCTCACCAAACACAGCTTCGGTGTGTACGGCACCCGGCAGCCGACACATGAATTCCGTTGGGAAGATGTGCAATCCGAGGTCGATGCCGAACCTACGGTAGGGGCCGAGAATGAGTGGTCGGGCACCGGCACGGTAGAGGCCTGGACGACGCCGGTGACCCGCGAGGGCGCTCCCGAGAAGATCTTCGTCGCCGTCCGCACGCCCAGCGGTAGCCGGGCGCTTGCGGTGATCACCGATCCGTCGCAGGCCGAGGCCAGCACCCGCGAGGATCTCGCGGGTGCCAAGGTCACCGTCAAGCCGGACGGCACCGCCGGGCTCGAGTGAAGCGCCCGCGTCTCACCGCGCTGCCTTCCACTGCCGGTATTCCTGGGGCAGGCAGACCGCGCAGGGGCGGTATCCCGCTGCGACGGCGACATTTTCGTCGGCGAAGAAGACTCGTTGGGTGACGTAGCCGCCGGCGGCGATCGCCCGCAGCGCCGAGGTGCAGTCCAGACGCCCGTAGAGCTTGTTGCGCCGATGCCCACCCACGCGCCCCGGTGTCGCGCTGTCGTAGGGCCGGCCGCTGGCGTCGGTCAGCGTGTAGCTGGTCATGCGGCGTCGTGGAAGATCAGGCCGAGGGTCATGCGGGACCCGGAACGCAGCGTGGACACGCCATGACGGACCGGGCCGACGGCCCAGCCGCGTTTCGACGGTACCGGCCGCTCGCGGGTGGTGATCACCAGCCCATGCCCGAACGGGATGGAGATGGCCGAGCCACGAGACTGCGCGCGCGGTCGCTGCTCGTAGAGCAGGAATTCCCCACCGGTGTAATCGACTTCGGGCCGCGTCAGGTTGATGACGACCTGCAGCGGAAAAACCAAGTCCCCGTACAGATCCTGGTGCAGGGCGCACCAACCGCCGGCGCCGTACTTGAGCAGCAATGCGGTGGTTCTGGTCTGCCCTGCTCGGTGGCAGGTATCGAGCCAGTCGTCGAAACTGTCGGGCCAGGGCGGCTCGCGACGCAGTCTGGTCCACCAGTCTCGCGCGATCGGCAGCAGGTGCGGGTAGAGCGCGTATTTGAGCTCGGTGACGATCTCGGGGTAGGGCCGGTGGAAGTAGCGGTACTGGCCTTCACCGAACCGGTAGCGGGCCATGTCGATGGTCGAGCGGAAGCGCGTCGCATCGGGGTAGATCGTGGCCAGCTCGGCGGCCTCGGCCGGCGTGACGAGCGGTCCGGTCAACGCACCACCGACGGTCTCGAGCTCGGTTCGGACGGCTTCCCAATCGGTGGCCGCGACGCGCTGCTGCCAGATGCTCATGCCGCGGCCTCCAGATCCAGCAGCAGACGTTTGGCCTCCGGGCCGCCGAGGTAGCCGCCCATCGCGCCGTCGCTACGGACCACGCGGTGACACGGAACCACCACGGGCAGTGGGTTTTTCGCACATGCGGTGCCCACCGCCCGCACTGCTTTGGGGCTACCGGCCAGCGCGGCGACCTCGGCGTAGCTGGCCGTCCGTCCGTAGCCGATCTCGGGCAGGTGGTGCAGCACCGCGGCGCGGAACCCAGCGGCCAGCCGCCAATCCAGCGGTACGTCGAAGGTACGTCGGGCCCGGCCGAAGTACTCGTCGAGTTCGCGGGCAACGGCGTCGAGCCGTGCCGGTGCCAGCAGGATGCGGGGGCTCACCTTGTCGGCGAGCTGCTGCAGCACGGCGTCGTGGTCTTCGCGGGCGTAGGCGACGCGGATCAGGCCCTGGTCGGTGGCCGCCAGGAGCAGCGGTCCGACCGGGCTGTCGACGGTGCGGTAGGCGACGTCGAGGACTCCGTCCCGCCCTGCCGCGGCGGCCAGCCGGTTGTGCAGGTCGGCCAATTTGTCGGGGCCGGGTTCGGTGATGCGCGCCAGTTCACCGGTGATGATGTCGCCGTTGATCATTGCGGACTCCTTCCTGTGTCCTTCTGAGGCGCGGTGACCGCGACGAGCTCGCCGAGGTAGGTGCGTCGTAGTGTCGCGATGCCGTCGCTGGCGGCGCGGCGTGCGGCCGCGGCGGTGCCGCCCAGAATCTCGGCGACCTCGTTGTAGGGCAGGCCGGCCAGATAGTGATAGGCCACGGCGTGCTTCTGCTTGTGGGGTAGCTGGTCGACCGCAGCGGCCAGGTCGTCGAAGTCGCGGGTGTCGCGCGGACCCGCTGTCTCAGGGACCACGTCGGTAGGGATCGGCTGGCGCGTCCGGGTCCTGGTGATGTCGATGGCTTTGTGGTGCGCGATGGTGACCAGCCAGGCCTCGAGATTCGCGTCCGATGGCAGATCTGGGTAGGCCTTCATGGCTGCCAGGAACGTCTCCGACCAGGCATCATCGGCGTCGTATGCACCGACGACGGCGCAACAGACCCGAAAGACCGTGGGGCCGTGGTTTCGGACCACGGCCTCGAATGGCTCTTTGGCTTTCACACCCTGTAGACGCTCCGACTCCGGCATTTGTGAGGTCGATCCTCACCGATTTTCCGATGGTAGGTGTCCGTCGGTGGGGGCCGGCCTGATCCGGGTGTGGTGTCGCGGGTGGTCCCGTCTAGTTCGTCGACGGTGTGGGTGGTGGCTGGAAGGGTTGGTACCACCACCATTGGGCACGTTCCCCGGTGGGGCCGGGGCACGGCGGGACGTTCGGCGGCGGGGTGGTCGGCGGCCTTGCCAGAGACCGGTTGGTCAGTGGTTGTCCGGCGGCGTCGGTGACGACGAGTCGGTCGGCGGGTCCGGTGATGGTGATGCCACCTTTGTGGTGCAGCCGATGGTGGTACGGGCACACCAACACCAAATTGTGCAGTTCGGTGACGCCGCCGTCCTCCCAATGAATGACGTGGTGGGCGTGCAGGCCGCGGGTGGCGCCGCACCCCGGCACCACACAGCAGCGGTCACGATGCTCCAGCGCGCGGCGCAGCCGGCGGTTGATGGTGCGGGTGCTGCGGCCGGCGCCGATCGGCTGGCCGTGCTTTTCGAGCCACAGTTCGCACGTGGCGTCACATAGCAGGTATGCGCGTTCGTCGTCGGTCAGTGCCGGGCCCAGATGCAGTGCGGCCGTGTCGTGTTCGACATCCAGATGCACGATCACCGTGGTGTGCTGCCCGTGCGGGCGGCGCTCGACATCGGAATCCCAGCCCGCGTCGACCAGGCTCATGAACCCGTCCACCTGATTCGGGAACGGCGGCGCCTCATCCGACACACCCTCGTCGTTCTCGTGGTCACGTTTCCAGTCCGCGACCAACGCATCCTGATGCGAGGCCAGGGCCGCATCGAACTTCGCCGCCTCCAGCTTCGGCAACCGGATCGTGTACGTCGTCGACCCGTCATCGTGGGTGGTCTTCTTGATCGACCGCTCAGGATCCGGCGTCGACTCCGACTCGGGCTCGGGCTCCGGGCGCGGCTCGAGCTTCACGGCCGTGCGCAACTGGGTCACGGTGGCGCTTTCTGCGAACTGGGCATAGTGCTCATCAGAACCCTCGGCCGCGTGTTCGGCGACCACCCCGACCTGATCCAACGACAACCGGCCCTCACGCATCGCCTCAGCGCACCGCGGAAACTCCTCCAGACGGTGCGCGACCGCCACCATCACCTCCGCATTGCGCGGCGACACCCCGGTTTTCCACGCCACCAACGACGTGAGCGACCGGGCACCGGTGGCGCCCCACAACCCGTCACGATCGATCTCGGCCGCAATTTCCACCAGCCGCGCGTCGATCGCGTTGCGCTGCCCGGTCAGCTCACCGATCTCATCGAAGAACGCATCGATACGCTCACACGGCGACGCCTCAACATCGAAAGCCGTTGCAGCGCTGGACATGACACCATCAAAGCAGAAGGGTATGACAAGTTTTCCTGCTAGAAAGCATCGAACGGAGCGGCCGAATCGGAATCTCCGTCAAACGTTGAAACCACTTGTGCGCGCCGAATGTTCGAGCAGTGTCGTCGAGACCCAACGAAGATTGACAAGACACGCCCGCCCACTTCGACAGAGGGCGAGGCACGACCTGATCAGCCTCGAAGCCCTAGAAATGAGACTGCGGATGATCTGCGATTTGCACTGCCCGCTGATAGCGCACTTCATCGACTGGATGATCGCCGATGGAGTCGGTGCGTTGTGTACCGTCGCAGCGCCACCCCGCCGATTCATAGAAGCGACGGGCTCGATCGTTTCCCGATAGAACCCACAGTGCGGCCCTGTCATAGCCGCGGCTACCCAGGTACGCGCAACCAGCGGTCATGAGGCGGTGTCCGATCCCGCTGCCCCACCTGTGCGGGTCAACATAGATTGCCCAGATCTCTCCACTGCCTTGGAGGTCATCGTCTCGGCAACGACCCGTGGTGACGTGGCCGCAGACCGTGTCTCCGGCAATAGCGACGTGAGTGAAGGGACCTTCGGGGTTCATCTGTTCGAAGGCATACCGACCAGCCCTGTCTTCGGGTCGCAAGGCATCGAGGTAAGTGGCCGGAATCAAGCCGCGGTAGCCGACTTGCCATGACCGGACATGCGCCTCCGCAACAGCCATCGCGTCCGCCGAAACAGCTTCCCTGATGGTGACATGCATAGGCAATCGTGACAGCACGCCTGCATTGGAATCAAAGGAATTTCGGCTTGGCGACGCGCGTCAACCCGCCAGCGCAGCCAGCGACACCGACGGATCGGCCAGCGCCTCGGCATCGACCGTTCGGCGGGATCGGATGAGCTGCTTGATGTCGTCAAGGCCTTCCCAGATGTTGACGTTCATGCCGGCCAGCACCCGGTGCCTGTTGTCCAGCCAGAACATCGTGAATTCGCGCTTCTCGAGGTCTCCGCGCGTGACGGCCAGCTGGTACTGCGGCGCGTAGCCGACGTACTCCATGCCAAGGTCGAACTGATCGGTGAAGAAGTACGGCAACTCATCGTAAGTGCCTGGCGTGCCGAGCATTCCGGCTACAGCGACAGCCGGCTGCTTGAGGGCGTTGGCCCAGTGCTCGGTGCGGATCGGGACGCCGAACAACGGATGTTCAGCGGCCGCGATGTCGCCCACGGCGTAGATGTCGTCGTCGCTGCTCTTGAGCGACTCGTCGACCGCGATACCGCTGTGGGCAATCACCAGCCCGGACCGTTCGGCGACTTCGATGTTCGGCATGGCACCGACCGCGACCAGAACCGCGTCGGCCTCGACGGTGGAACCGTCGCCGAGCCGCAGCCCCGTCGCCTTGTGATCGGCGGTGGTGATCTCGTCGACCGTGGTGCCCAGCCGCAGATCGACGCCGTGGTCGCGGTGCAGGCCGACGAACACCTCTGCGGCTTCCCGGCCGAGGGAGGCCAGCAGCGGCAGCGCGGCGGATTCCACCACCGTGACGTCGGTGCCCAGCCCACGGGCGCTGGCCGCGACCTCGAGCCCGATCCAGCCGGCGCCGACGATCGCCAGCCGCCGGCCGTCACCGAGTTGAGCCAGCAGCTCGGTGGCGTCGTCGACGGTGCGCAAGTAGTACACGCCGTCGGCGTCGGAGCCGGGAATCGGTGGTTTGCGAGCGTGGGATCCGGTGGCCAGCAACAACTTGTCGTAATGCTCGTGATCACCGGAATTGAAGGCCACCATGTGTGCGGTGCGATCGAGCGTGGTGATTTCGGTACCCAGGCGCAGATCGACGTCGTGTTCGGCGTACCAGCTCTTGGGCTGCACCGTGAATTCCTCGATGGTCTTCTTGCCGGCCATGAATTCCTTGGACAGTGGCGGGCGTTCGTAGGGCAATCGGTCCTCGGCGCAGAACAACACGATCTGGCCCCCGAAGTCCTTGCCGCGCAGGGCTTCCGCGGCTTTGGCGCCTGCCAGTCCGCCGCCGATGATCACGAATGTGGGTGAGCTGGCCATGTCGGGGTTCCTTTCGACGGCAGTCGAGCAGCCGCGGCGTGCGGCCGCGTCCTATTCCACGCATACCCAGCCTCGCCGTGCGCAAACGCTATTTGGGCGGCAGTGTCCCCGCGTACCCGACACCGCGATCGACCCAGCTCTGCAGCTGCCGCTTGGTTTTCCAGCCGTCGGGCGCGACCCGCAGCCAACCGCGCATCTCTCGGCCGCCCATCACCATCAGGCTGACGTGCTGGCGTTCCAGCAACTTGTCAGTGTCGTCGGGCGCAACGCGAACCAGCAGCCCACTGTCGTGACTGGCTGCGACCGACATGTTGCCGTTCACCAGGAAAGCCAGCCCGCCGAACATCCGCTTTTCGTCGATGCCGCCGACCGGGCCGAGCAGCTCACGGATCCGGTTGGCCAGATCCTCGTCATAGGCCATGGGGCCAGTGTCGCACCATTCACCGGGCGTGGTCGGCTTTGGCTATCTTGCCGTTGCGCGGTCAGCGAACACGTTAGATTTCTCGGGTGCTGATCGCGGCGTTGCGGGACCTGCAATGGCGGCGCCGCCGATTTCTCATCGCGGTCGTCGGAACTTCCTTCGTGTTCGCGATGACCCTGGTGCTCACCGGGCTGGCCAACGGGTTCCGCGTGGAGGCCAGCAATACCGTCAATTCACTGGGCATCGACTACTTCATGATCCAGAACGGGGCAGCCGGGCCGTTCCTGGGCTCGTCGCCGTTCGCGCAGACCGAAGTTGAACGCGCACAGAAGCTTCCGGGCGTGCAGGCGGCCGCCGCGGTTGTCTACGCAGGTACTACGGCGCTCGACAACGGGACGCCGCGCACCATGAATCTGTTCGGCGCACCCACCGCCGGGCCAGGTATGCCGGCGATGTCGCAGGGCCGCCCGCCCGCCACGCCGGACGAGATCGCGGTGTCGTCGACGCTGGGGCGCAAGATCGGCGACCAGATGCACATCGCCTCGCACAACCTGCAGGTCGTGGGGATCGTCAACAACTCGACGGTGCTGGCGCAGCAGCCCAACCTGTTCCTGACGACGCTCGGTGCGCAGCGCCTGGTGTACGGCGGGCAGCCCGTCATCGCGTCGGTCGGCATCCGGGGTAACCCGACCAAAGCGCTCGACGGCTACCGGCTGGTGGACCGGCACGGCGCCATTGATGACATGATGCGGCCGCTGAAGGTCGCGGTGGACGCCATCAGCATCATGGCCGTGCTGCTGTGGGTGGTGGCCGCAACGATCATCGGCATGTTCATCTACATGTCCGCGATGGAACGCACCCGCGATTTCGCGGTGTTCAAAGCCGTTGGGGTGAAGACGAAATCGATGATGGCCGGGCTGGCGATGCAGGCCGTATTCGTCGCCGTGTTCTCCGCGGCGATCGGCGTGCTGCTGGCGATGGGGCTCGGACCGATGTTCCCGATGCGGGTCGACGTGCCGGCCGGGGCCTACCTGTTGCTGCCGGTGGTGGCCATCACCATTGGGCTCATCGCCAGTCTGGCGGGCATGCGTAGAGCGGTGACGATAGATCCAGCGATGGCATTCGGGGGGCCATAGATCATGAGCGGCTTACAGATTCGTGACCTGGTGGTGGAATACGGCAAGTCCGCCGACAAGGTCAGGCCTATCGACAATTTCGAGCTGGAGCTGTCGGCGGGGTCGCTCGCGATCCTGTTGGGGCCCAGCGGTTGTGGGAAGACGACGTTGCTGTCGTGCATGGGAGGAATCCTCAAGCCCACGTCGGGCCAGATCCTGTTCGACGGTATCGACGTGACCACACTCGGACCCAAGGCGCTGACCGACTACCGCCGCAACACCGTCGGCATCGTGTTCCAGGCGTTCAACCTGGTGCCCAGCCTGACCGCCGCGGAGAACGTCATGGTGCCGATGCGGGCCGCGGGCATGAGCCGCAGCGCATCGCGGCAGCGCGCCGCGGAACTGCTCGACCGAGTTGGTCTGTCGCACCGGATGACGCACCGCCCCGGTGACATGTCGGGAGGACAGCAGCAGCGCGTCGCGGTGGCGCGCGCCATCGCTCTGGATCCGCCGCTGATCCTGGCCGACGAGCCGACGGCGCACCTGGACTTCATCCAGGTCGAGGAGGTGCTGCGGCTCATCCGGGAGTTGGCCGATGACCGCGTGGTGGTGGTCGCCACCCATGACAGCCGCATGCTGCCGCTGGCGGACCGGGTGGTCGAACTCGTCCCGACCGTCGCCGGCACCGAGCGGGAGCCCGAGGTCTTCGAGCTCGACGCGGGCGACCTGGTGTTCGAGCAGACCACCATCGGGGACCTGATCTACGTGGTCAGGGAGGGCCGGTTCGAGATCACCCGCGAGATGCCCGACGGCGAGACGATGCTGCTGTTCACCGCCGGACCGGGCGAATACTTCGGCGAGATCGGGCCGCTGTTCGGGATTCCGCGCACGGCGACGGTCCGTGCTCTCACCGACGGGGTCGTCGTCGGCTACACGGTGAAGGATTTCCGGGCCCGACTCGGCCCAGATCGGATCCACGAACTCATCGAGCACCGCGCGATCCACCTGGCCGACGAGGCACCGTCGGCCGATATCGCCTGAGAATCAAGCCAGGTCGACGCGCACCGATAGCAGGTCGGTGCCCATCACCCGCACCACGGCACTGTTCAGCTGGGGGAGTTGACGCAGCCGGGCGGCGGGGTCGTCGTCGGGCACCAGGTGGGCCGTGCCGGCGCGCCATTCCCCGTTGATACGTACGCGCACAGCGGGATTCGCCTTGATGTTGCGGACGAAATCAGCGTGGTCGCCGTGCTCGGAAACCAGCCAGAAGGCGCCGTCGATGACGCGGCCGCCGATCGCGGTGTGGCGGGGTTCGCCGGACTTGCGCCCGATGGTCTCGAGCATGGTCACCGGCAGCTGCCGGCCCACCGGATTGACGAGGCGGCGCTGCACGGTGTGGACCACGCGCCGTTTCACTTCGTTGAAGTTGGGCATGTCCCCATCTAACGCGAGCAGACCCAAATGTCCCACCACCATGAGGTGAACAGGAGCATTTGGGTCTGCTCGGGTTATCCAGTTGTCAGGCGGCGACAGTCGCAGCCTCGGCGGCCGGCTCCAGCGCCTGGGCGATGATGTCGGCCACGTCGGTCATCGGTCGCACATCGAGTGCGTCCAAGACCTCGGCCGGCACGTCGTCCAGATCTGGCTCGTTGCGTGACGGGATGAAAACTGTTGTCAGCCCGGCACGTTGGGCTGCCATCAGCTTCTGCTTGACCCCGCCGATGGGCAGCACCCGCCCGTTCAGCGTGACCTCGCCCGTCATCCCGACGTCGGAACGAACCTGACGTCCCGTGGCCATGGAGACCAGCGCGGTCACCATCGTCACGCCCGCAGATGGGCCATCCTTGGGCACCGCGCCCGCGGGCACGTGCACGTGGATGCGACGGTCCAGCGCGGCCGGGTCGACGCCGAGTTCGGCGGCGTGCGACCGCACGTAGGACAGGGCGATCTGCGCCGATTCCTTCATCACGTCGCCCAGCTGGCCGGTCAACTGCAGACCCGGTTCACCGTCGTTCGCGCCCGCCTCGATGTACAGGACGTCGCCACCCATGCCGGTGACGGCCAGACCCGTGGCCACTCCGGGCACCGCGGTGCGCTCGGCCGACTCCGGCATGAACCGGGGACGGCCCAGGTACTGGACCAGATCCGGCTCGTCCACCGTGACCGAGTCGACCCCGGTGGCCAACTTGGTCGTCACCTTCCGCAGCGCCTTGGCCAGCAGTCGCTCGAACTGCCGGACGCCCGGTTCGCGGGTGTAGTCCGCGGCGATCTTGCGCAGCGCGGCGTCCGTCACGGTCACCTCGTCGGTGGTCAACGCCGCCCGTTCGGCCTGCCGGGGCAGCAGGTAATCCCGGGCGATGGCGACCTTGTCGTCCTCGGTGTAGCCGTCGATGGTGACGAGCTCCATGCGGTCCAGCAGCGCCGACGGGATGTTCTCGATGACGTTTGCCGTCGCCAGGAACACCACGTCGGACAGGTCCAGATCCAGGTCCAGGTAGTGATCCCGGAATGTGTGGTTCTGCGCCGGGTCCAGCACCTCCAGCAGCGCCGCCGCCGGATCACCTCGGTAGTCGGAGCCCACCTTGTCGATCTCGTCAAGCAGCACAACGGGATTCATCGACCCGGCCTCACCGATGGCCCGCACGATGCGGCCCGGCAGCGCGCCGACGTAGGTACGCCGGTGCCCGCGAATCTCGGCCTCGTCGCGCACGCCGCCCAGGGCGACGCGGACGAACTTGCGGCCCAGCGCTCGCGCCACCGACTCACCGAGCGACGTCTTCCCGACGCCGGGCGGGCCGGCCAGCACCATCACCGCACCCGAACCCCGGCCGCCGACGACGGCCATGCCACGCTGTGCGCGACGGGCCCGCACCGCCAGGTACTCGACGATGCGGTCTTTCACGTCGTCCAGTCCATGGTGGTCGGCGTCCAGAATCTCCCGGGCAGCCTTCAGATCCGCCGAATCCTCGGTGCGCTCGTGCCACGGCAGGTCCAGCACCGTGTCCAGCCAGGTGCGGATCCAGCCGCCCTCAGGGGTCTGCTCGCTGGACCGCTCCAGCTTGCCGACCTCACGCAGCGCCGCCTCCCGCACCTTCTCGGGCAGATCGGCCGCCTCGATCCGGGTCCGGTAGTCCGCGGGCTCCTCGGTCCCGGCGCTACCGTCCAGCTCGCCCAGCTCCTTGCGGATGGCGTCCAGCTGCTGGCGCAGCAGGAATTCCTTCTGCCGCTTGTCCATTCCGGAGCGGACGTCTTCGGCGATCTTGTCGTTCACCTCGACCTCGGCCAGGTGCTCGCCGGTCCACTCGACCAGCCTCCTCAACCGTTCGGCCACGTCGGCGGTCTCCAGGAGCTCGCGCTTCTGCACGTCGGTCAGGTACGACGCGTAGCCGGCGGTGTCGGCCAGGGCCGACGGTTCACTGATCTGGTTGACGGCGTCGACGATCTGCCACGCCTCCCGGCGCTGCAGCACGGCCAGCAGCAACTTCTTGTATTCGGCTGCCAGCGCGCGGGTTTCGTCGGTGGCTTCAGGCTCGTCAACCTCATCGACCAGCACCCACAGCGCGCTACCCGGGCCGGTGGTGCCGGAACCGATGTGCGCGCGGCGCTCGCCGCGGACGACGGCCGCGGCGCCGCCGCCGGGCACCCGCCCGACCTGGACGATCGACGCCAGGACACCGTGAGTGGGGTAGCGGTCGTCGAGGCGAGGTGCGATGAGCAGCTTGCCGGCCTCGCCGGCGGCAGCAGCGGCCTGGGCCGCGTCGACCGCGGCACGCGCCGCATCATCGAGTTCGATGGGCACGACCATGCCCGGCAGGACGATCGGCTCGGTGACAAACAGGACGGGAACAGCGATGGGTGCTGTTGTGGCGTCAGACATCCGTACCTCCAAAGTTGAATCTCCTGCGCTCAACCTTTGGGGTCGTCGATTTGTTCCACCTCCGTCGGCACCCGCTGCTCCCGCTGTTCCCACCGGGTCCGGGCCCGCGTGCCGATGACGAATGTCGCCGCCAACAGCACCGCAGTGGTGGCCAGCGAGAACACTGTGGTCACAGCGTTGGCGACGTCCACCGACGTGGCGAAGATCATCGCCACCTGCACTCCGGTCCCGATGATCAATCCGACGCCCCACATCGCTGAGAGCAGAATCTGCACCCGCCGGCGGTAGGCGACCGCAGCCGGGTCGGTGTCTTGTTCACCGGTCTGGACCCGTTCGGCGATGACCTGGGTCAGGGGTGTGCCGACCACGCAACTACCGAGGAAGATCAGCCCGCCGATGCCGCCGACCAGCGTGGTGCCGGCGAGCAGCAGCCGGGCGTCCGACGTACTCAGCCCGACGGCCAGGCTCAGGCCGAAGTTCAACATCAGATAGCCGGCGAAGGGGTCGAGTCGTCTGGCCCGGATGGCGTCATACGCGACCTTGATGCCGGCCACGATGGTTGCGGTCAGCAGGGCGACATACTCCGATGCGCCGGCGGCCCGCAGCCCGTAGTAGGCGGTCAGCGGTGGCGCGATATCGAGCAGGATGCCCCGAAGAATTGGTCGCATCGATGGTGGTTGCGTGGCCTCGCTCGCCTCTGCGGCGACTGTTGGCACTGAATCCGGCACGTCGCCGACAGTAGCCACTGAATCTGGCACATCGCAGAGAACAGGGAGCCTGCCGTCTCGGGGGTAACGGCAGGCTCCCGTACTGAATAGTGAAGCACCCAGGGCGCCGGGTGCTTGCTGTCGATGCCGAAGAGTGACGTCGCAGTTGGCTAACGGTTGTGACTCGGAAGGGGAATCAGCGGCGGAATGCCGTTTCGTACAGCCCCTTCATGGTGTCGGCGAATTCATCGACGGGGCCGTCGATGGGGACGCCGGGCGCGACCACCGAAATGGGCAGTGCCGCAACAGGGGAGGGCGCGACGCCCCACTCACCGAGCCAGCCGCCCAGTTGCTCCGACGACGTCGCGTAGACGATGCGGCCCAGGCCCACCCAGGCATGCGCGGCAGAGCACATGGGGCAGTGCTCGCCGGAGGTGTACGTCACCGCGGCGGCCCGCTGGGCGGGATCGAGATTGGTTGCGGCCCAACGGGCTATCGCGAACTCGGGATGCTGAGTCTGGTCGCCACCGGAGACGCGGTTGCGGTCCTCGAAGACCACGACGCCGTCGGCATCCACCAGCAGCGAGCCGAACGGTTGGTCACCATCGTCCAGCGCTTCGCGGGCCAGCTCGACGCAGCGGTTCAAGTGGCGCAGATCATCGGCGGTGACGGTCATGGGGTGAAGTTTACGGAGTCACAGATCGTCGATGCTGATGATCCGATCCTGGATGGCCCGCGCGACCAGGGCGGCTTTGGTACCGGCCGGGCGGCCGGCGGCGATGTACTTGGCGCGGATGCGCTGCAGGTGCGTGCGCACGGTACTGGGCGCCAGGAACAGCTGCTGGGCGACGAGCTCTTTGCTGTCCGTCCGGAACCACGCCAGCAGTACCTCCTGCTCCCGCGGCGCCAGCACCGGGCGCAGGCAGATATCCCGGTCATCCAGGGCGGCCACCATGCTCGGCCCCAGGTATGGGAACGGGGTGACGGCGGCTCGGATGGCTTTGATGAGGTGCTCCCGGCCCTCGGTCTGCGTCAGGTAGGTCATGGCGCCCGAGTCGATCGCGGTGCGGATCACGTCGCGGTCCGTGAGATGGGAGTACACCACGACGTTGAAACCGCGGTTGGCGAGTTCGCGGACGCCGGCCAGACCCGTCGCTTCGTCCGCGTGCAGTCCGAGCAACACCACCTCCGCATCGCATTCGGGATCGTCTTCGCGAATCGGGTGACTACGCAGGAACTGCCCGGCATCGGTGTAGTGGGCCGTGGTGGTCCCGCAGAGTGCGGCGTCCTCGCGGAGCCAGGCCGCGACGCCCGCATAGACAACCTCGTATGAATCCACGACGGTTACCCGCGAGACCTGACATCCGGCGAACACATCGATCCGCATCGGCCTGAACTCCTTAACAACCGGATCCCCGCAGTATTCGGGATCGCATTGCCGTGTTGCCCATCAGGATTTGCTGAATGCGCGACGACGGCGCCTGTGTTGAGACTCTAATCCGCAGGTATGCCGAAGTACAGTATTCCGCCGGAAGGTACGAATTTTTGGCAAATTTGCCGCGCCGCTATTTGACGATGTGGTAGGCAAACTCTCTAATGGGCAGGTAGACGGGCTCTATGTCGCCCGACGGGATAGTTCCACTGTGGCATGTCCGTCGACTGACGTCGTCGGTCGGCACGCTTGGCCAGGCGGACTGCCGGTCCCACTAAAAGCAGTTAGTCGATGCCGCGATGGCATTTGCTGCTGACAACTTGCGCGGTAGCTGGCGACGCCAGGGCTGGCCTGGCGTCGTGCCCCGCGGGGATCTGCCGTAGTCGTCCGAAATCTGTTGGCGCGCAGGCAATGGGACCCCAACCTCGACAGCCTGATTAGAACGTGTTCTAGTTCAAGGGTGCTCGACGACACATTGCAGAAGCTGAGCGCCGACGAGGTGGCGCGGATGCGGGCCATCTACGAACCCTTGACGCAGTCTGTGCGCGAGCTGATCGATGCCACCATCCGCACGGAGACCGGTGCCGACACCGTCGCGGCGGTCAAGGCCGAGATCGACGCCGCGACCGCCCAGTTGCGCGCCGACCAGCTCGAGGGCTCGTTCGGTATCCGATTCGGAGCGCAAGGCAGTGAAATGCCGTGGGGTAACGCGGTGATCGGCGTGCGCAATCCGATCGCCCCGCCGGTGGTCCTGATCCGGGCCGAGGACGGCAGTGTGTCGGCCGACTTCCATCTGGGTGCCGCGTACGAAGGTCCGCCGGGCCACGTGCACGGCGGGGTGTCGGCCATGATTCTCGACCATGTGCTCGGCGAGGGCGCGAGCTTGCCTGGCCGGCCGCGGCTGACCGGCACGCTCACGATGCGCTACCGGCGCATGACGCGCCTCGGCGATCTGCACACCGAGGCCCGCATCGTCCGAACCGAGGGCGTCAAGACCTATGCCGTCGGGCACATCTCCGATGCCGAGGGCATCACGGTCGAGGCCGAGGGCGTGTTCATCACTCCGCGCTGGGCGCGGGACTGACGGGAGATTCGATGGAGAAGGTCATGGTCACGCTGCGGCGTGACGCCGCGGACGACGCCTGGTGTGAACGCCTGCGCACCGAGGTCGCCGACGAGTTGCTGGCGCTGGGTGTGCCCGGGTTGGCGGTCAACGTGAAAGACGTTGCAGTACGCGATTCTCTGATGTTGCTGACCACGCTCGACCCGCCGGTCGTCGCTGTGCTCAGCGTGTGGACGCAGCAGTACTACGGCGCGCAGATGACCGCGGTACTGGAACGACTGCGCGCCGAATGCACCGAGCTGGCCGCATATCTGGTCACCGAATCGGTTCCGATGGCCGGCCCGGCAATCGTTCTCGGCGAGCGCACCACGGGTCTGGCGAACGTCGCGCTGCTGCGCCGCCCGGATGGGATGGATGAGCGAGAGTGGTTCCGCCGCTGGCACATTGACCACACACAGATCGCCATCGACACGCAATCCACGTTCGGCTACACGCAAAACGCCGTGGTCCGTTCGCTGACGCCCGACGCCCCGCAACTCGGCGCCATCGTCGAGGAGTTGTTCCCCATCGAGGCGACCGCGAGCCTGCACGCATTCTTCGGCGCCGCCGACGATGCCGACCTGGCCGACCGCGCAGCCAAGATGACCGCCAGCACGTCGGCCTTCGGCGCCAACGTCAACGTGGACACCGTGCCCACCAGTCGCTACGTCATGCGAAACCCGTTTGGAGACAAGCTGTGACCGACCCCGCCGCGCTCGTTCAGATCGACGACACCAACCGGGTCCGCACCCTGACCCTGAACCGGCCCGACGCACTCAACGCGTTCAGCGAGGCGCTGTACGACGCCACCACGATCGCACTGAAGGAAGCCGCGGCAGATCCGGACGTCTCCGTCGTGCTGCTCACCGGCGCCGGACGGGCTTTCAGCGCCGGCAACGACCTCGTCGAGATGCAGGCGATGGTCACCAACCCCGAATATCAGATGGGGGAGTACGGCTTTCCCGGTCTGATCGAGGCGCTGACGGCATTCCCCAAACCGTTGATCTGCGCGGTGAACGGGGTCGGTCTGGGTATCGGCACCACCATCCTCGGCTATGCCGATCTGGCGTTCATGTCGACGACCGCGCGGCTCAAATGCCCGTTCACCAGTCTCGGGGTGGCGTCGGAGGCGGCGTCGTCATACCTGCTGCCGCGATTGATGGGACGGCAGAACGCCGCCTGGCTGCTGCTGTCCTCGGAGTGGGTGAGCGCCGACGAAGCCCTGCGCATGGGCCTGGTGTGGCGGGTCTGCGAACCGGACGACCTGCTGCCGGAGGCGCGCCGCCACGCGGAAATCATTGCCTCGCGGCCGCTTTCGAGTCTGATGGCCGTCAAACATGCGATGGTCGAGCCGACGCGTGCGGCGATCGTCGCGGCGACGCAGCGCGAGTCCGGTCAGTTCGCCGAGTTGCTGGGTGGTTCCGCCAACGCCGATGCGTTGAGCGCGTTCGTGGGGCGGAAGGGCTAGCCGGCCACCCGACCTAGCCGGCTTTGTGTACCGGGCAGTCGGTGCGAGCCGATTCGATGATGGCCCGCACGGTGCGGCGACAGCGGCCGCAGTCCAGGCCGGCGCCGCATTTCTCGGCGATCTGCTTTGACGTGGTCGCGCCACCGGCGACGAGTTCGGTGACGACCTGGCTGGTCACTCCGGTACACAGACAGACGAACATCAGTTGGCCGCCTCGTCGGCGGCGTCGATAGACGTGATGTGGGCCAGGGTGCCGACGAAAACCGATGGATAGACGCCGAATCCAGCGGCGGACATCCACTCGGCGGCGGCATCGGGGTGATCGATCCAGCGGCGGGCGGCGGCTTCGCTCTCGATCTGCTGCAGGATCAGCACCTCGTGGCCGTCGTCGAAGGCCCGGTACACCCAGACCTTGCACACGCCGGCTTCCCGGAACCGTCCGGCGGCGTCGTGCACCTTGTCCATCAGGGCGGGCACGTCCTCGACCGCGGTGACGACACCGACGACGACGGACGCGACGGCATGCTCGCCCGGTGGCGGTTCGGCCAGGTCGATCTTCTCGACCACCTCACCGGCGAAAATCGCGGGAATGTCGTCCACGCCGGAGGCGTCGAAAAATCCGAATATCGCCGGCGACCGCAACACCTCGCGGACGGAATTCGCGTTATGGATGCCGACGGTGGCCAATACCCGTCCCGGTTCCCAGAGCGAGGAATATACGACGACGTGGTGTGCGGAGAGTTCGCTCAGAATTGATCGCTGCGATTTCAGTCGCGTCCACATCGATTCCACGTCGTCGACGCGATAATCGGCGGCCAGAATGAGCGAGTGCAACGGCTGCTCGCTCATCGGTGCTCCCATTCCGGGGGTCGCTCGGTACCGCGGACGGGCGCCGCGGCGGTTAGTGCAGTCTAACCTTACTTAGGGCAGCCAGTCCATAGCCGCTGGCCAGCGGCAGAGCCGCGAATCCGGAAACCTCGAGTGCGGGTGAAATCCGGGCGGGAAACACTCTCCGATCCTGTCGCCGGCGGCGAGTCACTGCACTAGGTTTGGAGGCGGCACGTTGTTGTTCCGCGCCAGTGACACTTGACCCAGCCCCGATGGTGTTTTAGGAGCCGAAATGCAAGGCGACCCCGAAATCCTCAAATTGCTCAACGAGCAATTGACCAGCGAACTGACCGCGATCAACCAATACTTCCTGCATTCGAAAATGCAGGACAATTGGGGGTTTACCGAACTGGCGAAGCACACCCGCGAAGAGTCCTTCGAGGAAATGCGCCACGCGGAAACGCTCACTGACCGCATTCTGCTGCTGGACGGGCTGCCCAATTACCAGCGGTTGTTCTCACTGCGCGTAGGCCAGACCCTGCGCGAGCAGTTCGAGGCCGACCTCGCCATCGAGTACGAGGTGGTCACCCGGTTGAAGCCGGGCATCATCCTGTGCCGCGAGAAGGGCGACGCCACCAGTGCGAACATCTTCGAGGCGATCCTCGCCGACGAGGAAGGCCACATCGACTACCTGGAAACGCAGTTGGAGTTGATGGACAAGCTCGGCGAGCAGCTCTACGCGGCACAGTGCGTGTCGCGTCCGCCGTCGTAGCAGATTTCACGAACACGGCCCCGCCCTTCTCGGGTGGGGCCGTTGTCGTTGGTGCGCCGGATTCATCGCACAAAAAACTAGAACTTGTTTCAGTTTTGGCGTAGCGTTCGAAAAGTGAGCCGAATCGGAGATTTCACCGACGAAGACGTGACCGCCTGGGTGCTCAAGTCGCCCGACATCGGCACGGCCATGGCGGGTTTTACCAACGCCGTCTACACCAAGGGGCGCTTGCCATTACGGGTTCGTGAGCTGGCCCGCGTGGTCATCGCACTCGACAACGAGTGCGTCGTGTGCCAGAACACCCGCGATTCGGCTGCCGAGGCGGCCGGTGTCGACGAAGACCTCTACAACCATGCCGGCGTGTGGCAGACCTGGCCGGGCTACTCCGAGCAGGAGCGCATCGCCGCCGAGTTCGCCTACCGCTTCGCGTCCGACCACACCGGGCTGCGTGACGACGAGGACTTCTGGGCCCGCGCCGCAGAACATTTCAGCGACGAGCTGCTGACCGACCTGGCGCTGTCGTGTGCCATGTGGCTCGGCATGGGCCGCATGCTGCGCACCCTCGACATCGGTCAGGCCTGCAAGATCACCCTCTGAGGAGTCCCGCCCACTGGCCAGTTGCAGCACGCAATTCTCGGAATTTCGTGTCGCAACTGGCCATTCGGCGTACTAGACCAAGTCTGTCGCGTCGAAGATCCACGACATGTCAGCGGTGGCGAAGTTCTCCAGCCAGGACGGTGGGGCGAAGTTCGACAGCGCGCCCATGTCCCAGTAGTCCTTCCACAGCGTCACCTTGCCGTTCTCGACGCGGTGCACGGTGACGAACTTGAGCACCGCGGATTCCCCGGTCTCCCAATGCCATTCCTCGTGATGCTCGTACATGGCATCGGCGCCGTCGGTCAGCAGCAGACCGTCGAAGTTCTCATATGAGGCCAGCGGCTCCAGCCCGATCTTCAGGCGTTTGACGATGTCCTCCGGCCCCCGCGCGGCGGCGGCCGGGCCCACCGGCATGTCCAGGTAGATGCAGTCGTCGGACACGAAGTCCTTCAGCCGCTCCCAATCCCGCGCTGACAGCGCCTGCCACAAACCGTGGACCGTATCCTCAACCGACACTGGCGAACTCACCTTCCTTGGCGATGGGCAGAGCTGGGGTCTGACGGGCGAACCGCAGGAATCGGCCGGTGCGGGTGGCGCCGACCAGATCGGTCGGCACGCCGTCGCGGACCACCTGTTGCCCGCCGACGAACACCGCGGGGACGGCCGCGTCGTTGCGGTTGACCATGCGGGAGAGGCCGCCGTACTGCTCGACGGGGCCTTCGGCGTACGCGTCGAGCGAATCGTCCAGGCGCTCCGGGTCGATGACGACCAGGTCGGCCCGGTCTCCGACCCGCAGGTGTCCGGCATCGAGGCGGTACCAGTCGGCGAGCTCACCGGTCAGCCGGTGCACGGCCTGCTCGACGGTCAGGAAGGGGGTGCCGGCGCGCTCGGCATCGCGCACGTGGCGCAGCAGCCGCAGGCCCATGTTGTAGAACGCCATGTTCCGCAGGTGCGCGCCGGCATCGGAGAAGCCCAGCTGGATGCCGGGATCGCGGGCCAGCTTCTTGAGCACCTCGGGGCGATGGTTGGAAATCGTGGTGCGCCAACGTACTTCGCGGCCGTATTCGAGCACCAGATCCAGGAAGGCATCCACCGGATGCAGTCCGCGGTCGACGCCGACCTGGCCGAAGGTCTTGCCGATCAGGGACTCGTCGGGGCAGCCGACGATCTCGGCGTCGAAGAAGTCGCGGTGCCAGACCCGGACGCCGAACTTGTTCTCGTAGTCCTTGCGGAACTGGCGGCGGTACTCGTCATCGCGCATCAGATCATTGCGCTCGACCTCGTCGCGCAGGTGCAGAGCCGCTGCGCCGGAACCGAATTCCTCGAACACCACCAGGTCGATGCCGTCGGCGTACACCTCGAACGGTACCGGCAGGTGCTGCCACCGGAAGTTACCGCCGAGCTTGTTCACCAGCCGGGCCACCGGCCCCATGATGGTGATGGCGTAGGGGTTGGCCTTGATGTCGGCCGCCGACAGCAGGCTGGTCTTGAGGTTCTCGCGGAACAGGCCGAGCGACTGGGCCAACTGAGACAACAGGTTCAGTGGGTTCTCCAGATCTGGGCCCGACTGCAGGATTCGACCCGAGCGACGCAGCTGCGTCTTGAGCCGGCGCAGCTCGCGCGCCTTGGCGTAGGTGGAGGGCAGCGTGCGGGACCGGCAGGTGTCGCCGTCGATCTTGTCGAAAAGCAGTTGCTGCGAAGACAATCCGACGAACCCGGCCTGCAGTGCCGCCGCGAGCATCTGCTCCATCTCGGCCTGCTCACTTCGGGTGGGGCGGACGTCCTTGCGGGTGGCGCGGTCGAGACCCATGACGGCGGTGCGCATGTCTGAGTGGCCGATGAACGCGGCGACGTTCGGGCCAAGGGGCCGGTCCTCGAGCGCGGTGACGTAACCCTCTGCGGTGTCCCAGGTCTTGTTGTCGTCGACGGCGGCGATGACGTGATCGCGCGGGATGGCCTCGACCCGGCCGAACAGGTCACCGGCGTCTTCGCCGCCGACGTGCACCGTCGAGAGCGAGCACGAGCCGAGCATCACGGTGGTCACGCCGTGCCGCAGTGACTCGGCCAGGCCGGGGCCGGCCAGCACCTCGACGTCGTAGTGCGTGTGGATGTCCAGCAGGCCGGGTGTCACCCATTTGCCGGTGGCGTCGACGACGTTCGCGCATCCGGTGGCATCCAGATCTGCGCCGATCGCCACGACGTGCCCGTCGCGGATTCCGATGTCCCGGACGGCAGAAGGCGCGCCGGTTCCGTCGAACCAACGGCCGTTGCGGATGATCGTGTCGAACGTCGTTGCAGAGGTCACCTAACTATAGAAGCGTGCCGGTCAGGCCCATGTCAATGAAAAAGTGAACACTTTCTTGAAAATGTCTACTCGTCCTGGGGAAACCTGGGACGACGCTCAGGATCAGGGCGGATACTGGCTCGGGTGACCCCCTTGCAGCGGTACATCGCCGAGGAAATCGCCACCGATCACGTCGACGGGTTGCTGTCCCGCCGCGAAGCTATGCGCCGGCTCGCGCTGTTGGGCGTGGGCACCGCCGCCGCGACCGCATTGATCGCCGCGTGCGGCGAGAGTCGAGAGCCGACCGCGTCGACGACATCGAAGCCGTCCGCCGCGGCGTCGATCGAGCCCGGGCCGCCGCCCGGCATGGAGAACGCGGTTCAGCCCGCACCGATCACCTGGGCCGACGGCAAGATGCAGGGGTCGTGGGCCGCAGCCGCCCAGCCCCGCGGCGCGGTGCTGGTGATCCACGAGAACAAGGGCCTCACTGATTGGGTGCGGTCGGTCGTCGGCCGCTTCGGCGGCAGCGGGTACTCGGCGCTGGGTATCGATCTGCTGTCGGCGCAAGGCGGCACCGCGGCATTCAAAGACCCCGCCGAGGCGACCGCGGCACTCGGCAAGATTCCGCCGGACCAGTTCATCGCCGACCTGCGTTCCGGGCTCGACGAACTGCAGCGCCGGGCGCCCGGCATGAAACTCGCGATGATCGGCTTCTGCTTCGGCGGTGGCCTCACCTGGCAGCTCCTGGCCGCCGGCGAGCCGCGGCTGGCGGCGGCGTTGCCGTTCTACGGGCCGTTGCCGGATCCGCACGACTTCGCCGGCTCGAAACAGGCTGCGGTGCTGGCGTTTTACGGCGCGAAGGACGAACGGGTGACGGCCGGCAAAGATGCCGCGGCAGCCGCACTGGAGCAGGCCGGCATGGTTCATCAGATCGTCGTGGAGCCCGACGCCGATCATGCCTTCTTCAACGACTCGGGTCCGCGGTACAACGCCGCGGCGGCCGCCGATGCCTGGAAGCAGACGCAGTCCTGGGTGGAGAGGTACCTGTCATGAGGACGGCACGTTTACCGGCGGCGGTCGTGGCGCTGGCGCTGGTGACCGGGGCGGCTGCGGGGTGTGGGGCGCCGACGCCGGCACCGAACAGCGCCCCGTCGACCAGAGGCGCGCCGATGACCGGCCCGGTAGACGGTCCGGCGATCACCATCACCGCGCTCAACTTCGGCGACCCGCTCACCGTGCCGCCCGGCGCGCAGATCACCGTCCTGAACAGCGACGACGTCGCCCATACGGTGACGTCAAAGGTCAAGGGGCAGTTCGACGTCAAGGTCGGCGGCAACGCGCAGGCCACCTTTGCCGCGCCCACGACGCCGGGACGGTACCCCTACTACTGCGTGTACCACCCCGGGATGGTCGGTGTGCTGATCGTCCAGTAGATCAGCGGGGAGGCGTCCAACTGACCGGCAGGCGCTTGATGCCGTGGATGAACTGCGACCACAGCCGGTCGGGCTCGTCGGTGGCGGTCAGGTCCGGCACGCGGCGGTGGATCTCTTCGAACGCGACCGCGATCTCGCGGCGGGCCAGGTTCGCGCCCAGGCAGAAGTGTGCGCCTCCGCCGCCAAAGCCCAGGTGCGGGTTGGGATTCCGGTGCACATCGAACAGCCACGGCCGGTCGAACTTCGCCTCGTCCCGGTTGGCTGAGCCGTACCACAACGTAACCTTCTGCCCGGCTTCCATTTTCACGCCGCTCAGCTCGAAGTCCTGGGTCAGGGTCCGGCGCATATAGACCACAGGGGAGGCCCAGCGGATGATCTCCTCGACGGCGGTGGGTGCCACCGCGTCGTAGTCGGCCCACCATTGGTCGCGCTGCTCGGGGAACCGGCTGAGCGTCAGCACCCCGTGGCTGATCGCGTTACGCGTGGTCTCGTTGCCCGCGACCACCAGCAGGATGAAGAACGACGCCACCTCGCTCGACGTCAGCCGTTCGCCGTCGACTTCGGCCTGCACCAGGGCAGTGGTCAGGTCCTCGTGGGGGTTGACGCGGCGATCATCGGCCAGGGCGGTGGCGTACCCGCCGATGTCCATGGCGCACCGGAAGAACTCCTCGTAATCGGTGGTCAGGTCGGGATCGCCGAAGCCGAGAATGATGTTGGTCCAGTGGAAGATCCGTTCGTGATCCTGCTCCGGAATGCCCATCATGTCGCAGATGATCTGCAGCGGCAGAGGACCGGCCAGGTCGGCCACGATGTCGCCATGGCCGTCCGGGTGGCGTTCGATCATGGACTCGACCAGGCTGCGCGCGCGGTGGCGCACCGACTCCTCCGTCCGCGCCACCACTTTCGGGGTGAACGCGCTGCGCACGATGTTGCGCAGCCGGGTGTGCCGCGGGTCGTCCATCACGATCATCGAGCCGAAATACTCGGCCAGTTCGGATGTCTGCTCGGGGATCGTGATGCCGTCCGCGGAGCTGAAGATGTGAGGGTGGCGACTGGCGAAGAAGACGTCGTCGTAGCGCGTCAACGCCCAGTGTCCGGGGCCGGGTTCGAACCCCTCCTGGGTGAGTTCGGCGTGGAAGGAGATGGGCGCTTCGCGGCGCAGCGTGGCGAACGCACCGTCGCGGAACCCGTCGCGGCGGCCCCAGAACTTGATCGAACTCAGGTCGATGTCGGACAGTGCGAGGTCCTGCGGCGGTGCGCCGTTGTCGAGTAGAGCAATGGCCATCTTCGGACTGTAAGGCCCGGTCGGGCTGTACCGCGGCAGAATCGGCTGCGAAGAATCAGCGGAACGTGGTAGTTCCTTGTGGTGCGTAACCCACATGCAGGACAACCATTTACGACCTCCGACGAGGACATCGCCCGTGCCCTGATGGACGTCAGCATCCCCACACTGATGCTGTCGCTGGTACACATGTCCGGCGATCCCGAGCTGATCCGCGGTGCGCTGCGCCCTGCCGGACTGTTCCTCAACGAGGTCCAGGGCTACATGTCCGAGGACGACAAGGCAGCGGTTCGCACCCTGGCCCTGAAGGTGATCGCCGACTACCGCGACCGCGGCTGCCCGGAGCCGGAGCCCATCGGCGCCGAGCTGCTCAAGGAGATGATGGAGTGGCTGGTCTGCGAACCGGTGCCCGACGAGTACGTGCCGATGGTGCTGGAGGAGATGGAGCTCGACGGGCGGGATGTGCGGGCCGGTGCGGCCGGACGTGACGCCGAATCGGCCGCGGATTTTCCGGTGCTTGTCATCGGCTGCGGCGAATCCGGACTGCTCGCCGGTATCCGCTTGAAAGAGGCGGGGATTCCGTTCACCATCATCGAACGCGGTGCCGGTGTCGGCGGCACCTGGTGGCACAACAGCTATCCCGGCGCCCGGGTCGATGTGGGAAATCACTTCTACTGCTACAGCTTTGAACCCAGCGACCACTGGACGCAGTTCTTCGCCGAACAACCTGAACTGCAGGCCTATTTCGAACGCATCCTGGACAAGTACGGAATCCGCCCACACATCCGGTTCGAAACCGAGGTCACCGGCGCGACGTGGGACGAAACGACCGCGACGTGGCAGGTGGTGGTGCGCACGCCGGACGGGACGGCCGAGACGGTGTCGGCACGGGCGGTGATCAGCGCCGTCGGGCAACTCAATCGTCCTTACCTGCCGTCGATCTCGGGGCAGGACGACTTCGCCGGTCCGTCGTTCCACTCGGCGCAGTGGGATCACGACGTCGACCTCACCGGCAAGCATGTCGCGATGGTCGGCGCCGGCGCCAGCGGCTTCCAGATCGCGCCGTCGATCGCCGGGAAAGTCGCTTCGCTCAACATCTTTCAGCGCACCGCGCAATGGATGTTCCCCAACCCCAACTACCACGCCATGGTCGGCGACGGCGTCAAGTGGGCGCTGAAGCACCTGCCGTTCTACGGCCGCTGGTACCGCTTCCTGCTGTTCTGGCCCGGTTGCGACAAGGGCCTGGCCGCGGCCCGCGTCGATCCGGACTATCCCGATCAGCAACGCGCGGTCAGCGAGATCAACGACGTCACGCGAATCATGTTCACCGAGTGGATCAAAGGCCAGATCGGTGACAACCCGGACCTGCTGGCCAAGGTCATCCCGGACTACCCGGCGACCGGCAAACGGACGTTGCAGGACAACGGCAGCTGGCTCCAGACGCTCACGCAGGATCACGTCGAGCTGATCCGGACCCCCATCGCGCGTATCGAACCCGACGCCGTCGTGACGGCCGACGATCGGCGGCATCCCGCTGATGTGATCGTCTACGCCACCGGCTTTCACGCCGGAAAGGTGCTGTGGCCCATGACCATCGTCGGCCGCGAGGGCCGTGTGCTGGGCGAACAGTGGGGTGAACGGCCGACCGCGTATCTCGGCATCACCGTCCCGGGATTCCCGAACTTCTTCTGTATGTACGGGCCCGGCACCAATCTCGCCAGTGGCGGCAGCCTGATCTTCCATTCGGAATGCCAGATGCGTTACATCTCAGAATGTTTGGACCTGTTGCTGACCGGCCACGGGAACTGGATGGAACCGCGGCCCGAGCGGCTGGATGACTGGGTGCAGCGCAGCCAGGCCGAGATTCGGACCATGGTGTGGTCGCAGCCGTCCGTGCGGCACTCGTTCTACAAGAACGCCGACGGCGACATCTACACGCTCAGCCCGTGGCGCCTGGTCGACTACTGGACCTGGACGCGAAATGCCGACCCGGAGGACTACACCTTCGGGTGAACGGACGCGCGGTCAGCTGTTGACGGATTCGTCGTCCGGCAAGTCGTGCCGGACGACGCGTACCTGCCCGCGCGGCAGGCACGCGGCGTAGCCATGGCGCTTGCCGTAGAGCTCCCAAGAGGTGTGCTCCTGGTCGGTGGGCACGTCGATCCGGTGTCCGTCCGCGAACGCCAGGTGCAGGCTGCCGTTGTCGTCCCATTCGGCGTGCGTGCACTTCTGGCCGGCGAAATCGAACAACGGCCGTTCCTGCTTGCGCACGTCGGCCGGATTGATCGCAACGACTTCCTGCGGGTCGGTCTCGGTGGCCGGCAGGGTCAGTGCCAGGGGCGCCGAGATGACGAGCTCGTTGTAGTCCTCCATGTCCAGCACCAGTCCGTCGCGGAAGGAGATCCGCTGCACTGCGCATCCATTTATCCACTGTTCGGTCATAACCCACTGTGTTACGACCTGGCCCGACGCGCAACAACGCGCGACGTCGAGTGGGTCCGGGCGGCCGGGAAGAGTGAGCGCTACCGGTTGACCAGGGGGAATGCCAGCGCGCAGCCCGATTCGATGGAGTGCGTCCAGGCGTCCTGCTCGGCAGCAGCCCGCAGGTGCCGGGGGCGCGCGGTCCAGCCGCAGGTGCACGTCGCATAGGAGCAGCCGAGCCCGCGAACATGTACGCCCACCTCGTCATGCGATACGACGGTGGGTGGGGTGAGGGGCGGTGCCGTCATCATGCTGACCTCCTGGCCGGTCTTCTCGACAATTCTCGCGCCGCCGCATCACAGGAACCAGCAGCGACAGGTCACAACTAGGCCAACGCCGCGCGGTTATTCGGCCGCGGCGGTTCGCTGCCACGCCGACCGGCCGGCGTGAAGATGGCAAATACTGATAACGGTTTGAACACAGGGCGGTCGGAAGCTGGCAAATCATCGCAGGTCGATGGCCTGTGGACGGGTGCCCTGTGGCCCAGGTAACGGGTAAGGTCAGCGGTCAAAGGGTGGCTTTTCTCACCACGATTCCGGATAGTTTTCGCCCGCCCAAGCGCGCGTCATCGCGGATCGTGCGGCGCCACCGTGCGGTTTTGAAGGGGTTGTTTGCGTGGACGCGGTGCTCGGTTTGGCCATGACTCCGTCGTCCATCGGCTTGGTGCTGGTCGAGGGCAATGACGTCGACGGGTTCACCATGGACCACGACGCCGTCGAGATCATGAACTCCGGGGACGCCACCGCTGCCGTGCTGCGCAGCGAGGCGCGGGCGGCGACGCGCGGGTTGCGACTCAAGTCGATCGGACTGACGTGGAGCGACGACGCCGACGTCGAGGCCTCGATGCTGATGCAGTCGCTCTCGGATTCCGGTTTCGACAATGTGGTGCCGGTTCGCTTCCCGGAGGCCAACGAGGCCGTGGCCCGCGGCATCGCGGACGCATTGGGCTGCGGGACGACGGCGGTGTGCACCATCGAGCCGGAATTCGCGATCACCATGATCGTGCATGCGGCCAGCGGCGCCGTCCACACGGCCGTGAACCACTCCATCGGTTCCAGGTCGGTGCTGACCAGCTGGCTCAGCTCCGTTTTCGCCCGCGCGGACTGGCAGCCGGAGGCGCTGGTGGTCATCGGGTCGGCCGGTAACTTCGAGGCGATTCTGCCGGGCCTGCAGGACGCGCTCTCGGTGCCGGTGTTCACCCCGGAAGAAGCAGATTTGGCGCTGGCCCGCGGTGCGGCGCTGGTGTCCGTGCGATCGGGCGAATCCGACCTGTCCGAGCCGTACTTCTTCGGCGACGAGCCCCGTCCGGACGAATGGGCCGGTCAGGATTTCGGCTGGGACCCGACCTTCGACCCGTTCGAGGCCGCCGCTGCGTTCGAGCGCAACGCGGTGGTTCCGGTGGGACGGCATCGGTCGGGCAATTCGTCGCGGTGGCAGCATGTGTCGAGCTCGCCCGCGCTGCCCCTGACCATGCTGGCCGTCGGGTCGACGGCCTTCGTGGCATCCGTGTCGATGGCGGTCACGCTGCAGTTCCTGCCCGCCCATGGCGCCGGGTCGACGTCCGTCACCAAGAGCCCGCGGCCCGCCGCCGCCGAGCAGGCGGTGGCGCCGGTCGAGCCGCCTGCGGTCCACGTGGTGCCCGCCGCCGAGCCTGCTGCCGAGGTGTCGGCACCGGTCGAGGCACCGCTGCCTGACGCACCGATCCTCGAACCGGACCCGGCAGCACATCCCGAGGGCCTGCCGCCCGCCGATGTGCCGCCCGCCGCCACGGACATCCCACCGGCGGAAATGCCGTCGAATTCCGTCGCCGTCGCGGTGCCCGCGGAGGCCCCGGCTCCGGCAGCTCCCGTCGCTCCGGCGCCCACCGATGCGGCCCCGCCGGCCGAGCCCGCCGCACCGCCGCAGTAAACCCTGAGGTCGAACCGCTTCGGCCGGGCCGACGGCGTGCGGCTAACGAAAGTAACGCCGCCGTCGAACTACGATATGTAGTGAACGTATCTCGGACCTGAGGATGGACCCCTTGCCCAAAACTGTGCGTTATGCGCTGGCCGTTGCCGCTTCTGCGGTGATGATGCTGAGCGGCTCCGTGGGTGCTGCTGTCGCGGCGTTGCCCGAGTCCCTTCCGGTCGCCATGATCACGCCAGGCAGTGGTGCCGTGGTCGGTGTCGGGATGCCCGTCACGGTGACCTTCAGCCAGCCGGTCGCGGACCGGGTGCGCGCTGAACGCACCATCGAGTTCTCGTCGCCGAAGATGACGAAGGCGCCCGCCGGTACGTTCGCCTGGCTGGCCGACAACCGCGTGCAGTTCACGCCCAGCACCTACTGGCCTGCGCACTCTTCCATCAAGGTGTCGGTCGGCGGGGTCAAGCAGTCGTTCGAGACCGGGTCGGCCACGTTGGGAGTCGCGAGCATCAGCGGGCACACCTTCACAGTGAGCATCGACGGCCAGGTCGTGAAGACCATGCCGGCATCGATGGGCAAGCCGAAGCACCCGACACCGGTGGGGTCGTTCACGGCGCTGGAGAAGCAGAACCCCGTCGTCATGGATTCGCGGACCATCGGCATCCCGCTCAATGATCCCGAGGGCTACAAGCTGACGGTGTACAGCGCCGTGCGGGTCACCTGGGGTGGCGTCTACGTGCACGGCGCGCCGTGGTCCGTTGGGCAGCAAGGCTATTCGAACGTCAGCCATGGCTGCATCAACCTGAGCGCCGACAACGCGTCCTGGTACTACAACCAGGTGAACATCGGCGACCCGATCATCATCAACTCGTAGACCGCAGCGCCTGCGCCGTCGCGTCGTCGGCGGGCAGGAATGCTTCGATGCTCAATTCCACGGCGGTCAGGTCCAGCGCCGTGCCGAAGGTGGTCACGGTGCTGAGGAAGGTCAGCACCTGGCCGTCCGGGCCGTCGATCTCCAGCGGTACCGCGACGCCGCCGAGATCGGACGATTCGACGTTTCCACCGGGGTAGGCCTCGATCTCGGTCAACAGGTCGTGAAGTTGGGCCGACGCACTGCCGGCCACCTCGCGCCGCAGCCGCCCGATCACGTGGTGGCGCCACTGTCCCAGATTGCGGATCCGGGGTGCCAATCCGTCCGGATGCAGCGAAATGCGAAGGGCGTTGGGCGATTCCAGCAACGAGGGAGCCACCCCCTCGAGCAGCACCACGATGCCGGCATTGCCGGCCACGATGTTCCACAGGTGGTCGACGGCCAGGCACGGGAACGGCTCATACGCGGCGAGCACGCGGTCGATCCCCGTGCGCACCGCGCTCATTTCCGGGTCGTCGAGTGCCCGCTCGGCGTACACGGGCGCGTGCCCGGCAGCCAGCAGCAGCCGGTTCTGTTCTCGCGCAGGGACATTCAGCACACTGCCGAGTTTGAGCACCATGGCCCGGCTCGGCGTCGAACGGCCGGTTTCGATGAAACTGAGATGGCGCGCGGACACGTCGGCCTCGATCGCCAGGTCGAGCTGGCTGATGCGCCGCCGTTGCCGCCACTGCCGCATGAGGGTTCCGAACGGTTGCGGCGAGTGCGGTGGGGCAGCGGTGGCGGCGGTCACGCTCTCCAGTGTCGCGGCTGCACGTCTCGGTGGCGACTACCTGTCAGGTAATTGCGGCAATTACCTGATGGGAACAGGCTCGAATCGTCCGACAACGCACCAGGAGGCGATCGAGATGCGCACGACCCACCCCGCAAGCGAACCGGCGACGAAGGCGCCGCCGATCTGGCTGCGGGCGGTCATGGCGGCCGATCGAACCGGATCGGCCTGGTACGTCGGTACCGGTTTCTTCTTCGCGCCGGTGTTGCTAGTGGTGTCGCCGTGGCCGGCGCTCACCACGGCGCTATGGGTGATCATCTCCGTCACCGGGTTGTGGCTCGGCCTGCTCGGCGTCGCGATGGCGACCGGCCTGGCGATGGTGCTGCGCTCCGGCCAGGAGTTGTCCGACGATTACTGGCAGTCGCTTCTGGACTACCCGGATCGGCCCAAGGTCACTGCGCAACAGCTGGTTTCGCGTTAGCGCCGGTGTAGTCGACCTGCCAGTGCTTGATGCCGTTCAGCCAGCCGGACCGCAGTCGCTCCGGCTCGCTGAGCGGACGCAGGTCGGGCATGTGGTCGGCGATCGCGTTGAACATCAGGTCGATGGTCATCCGGGCCAGGTTCGCCCCGATGCAGTAGTGCGCGCCGGTGCCGCCGAAGCCGACGTGCGGGTTGGGGTCGCGCATGATGTTGAACGCGTACGGGTCGTCGAACACTTCCTCGTCGAAGTTGGCCGACCGGTAGCACATCACCACCCGTTGGCCCTTCTTGATCGGCACGCCGCCGAGCTCGGTGTCCTGCGTTGCCGTGCGCTGGAACGAGGTGACCGGGGTGGCCCAGCGGACGATCTCGTCGGCGGCCGTCGCGGGACGTTCCCGCTTGAACAGTTCCCACTGGTCCGGGTGCTCGGCGAAGGCCATCATGCCCTGGGTGATGGTGTTGCGGGTGGTCTCGTTGCCGGCCACCGCGAGCAGGATGACGAAGAATCCGAACTCGTCGTCGGAGAGCTTGTGGCCCTCGACGTCGGCCTGGACCAGCCGGGTCACCAGGTCGTCTCGCGGGTTGGCACCCCGATCGGCGGCCATGGCCATGCCGTACATGATCAGCTCGACCGACGCGGTGATGGCGTCGTTGCCGGCGAATTCGGGGTCCATGTCGCCGACCATCTGATTGGACCAGTCGAACAGCTTCTTGCGGTCTTCCTGTGGCACGCCCATCAGGCCCGCGATCGCCTGCAGTGGAAGCTCACAGGAGACCTGCTCGACGAAGTCGCCGTAGCCCTTGGCGGCGGCCTCCTGCGCGATCTGCTGTGCCCGCTTGCTCAGTTCGTCCCGCAGCAGTTCGATGGACCGCGGGGTGAACATCCGCGAGATGATCTTGCGCAGGTGGGTGTGGTGTGGCGCGTCCATGTTCAGCAGCACGAACTTGCCGCGCTCGATCTGTTCGGTGACGGTGCCGTCCTGGTAGCGGGGGATGGCCGTCTTCTCCTGGCTGGAGAACACGTCGCTGCGACGGGACACCTCCTTGACGTCCTTGTGCCGCGTCACCACCCAGTAGCCACCGTCATCGAAACCGCCCTTGCCCATGGGCTGTTCGTTCCACCAGATCGGCGCGACGTGCCGCAGTTCGGCGAGTTCGGCCACCGGCAGCCGCTGGGCGTAGATGTCGGGGTCGGTGAAGTCGAATCCAGCTGGGATGTTGGGTGCCGACATGTGGCGCTCCTCACTCTGCAACGTGTTTCAATTTAGTACCGCGTGGAGGTCGGGGCCGCAAGGTTATGCCGATAATTCGGCTCAGATTCTGGGTGAATGCCGATGGCTGCCGATTTGCCGTGCACTATTCGTCGTAGCAATTTCGGCGCGTGAGTTGTCGTCGGGCCGATGTCCGCGATCGGGGATTCGTACGGTCGCACCAGATTGATCCGGCAATTTCCCAGCATTACCGCAGTCACCTGTAGCACCATTGGTTACCGGACATGCACGGGAGGGCTTCAGATGAGGATCCTTGACGACGCCAGAATCCGCGCCGTAGGACTGGCCTGCGCAGCGTTGCTGCTGCCGATCGGGTCGGCCGCGGCGGCATGGGCCGACGACGCCGCGCCGGATACCAAGTCCGGGGACAGCTCGGCGGTCGATCTCGCGGCGGCCCCGATTGACCCGCCGCCGCCCGTTGCTCCCAAGCCGGTGCCGGCCGGTAAGCCGGTCCCGGTGGCGAATGCCACCCCGGTGCCGCACCTGTCCAGCCCGGAGAATCTGCCGCCGTACACCACGAGCACCGCGGAAGGGTCCCAGGACACCGACCAGCTGTCGTATCTGCGCGACGTCTGGCATGCCGTCCAGGAGCGCGAGATCAGCCCGAAGCAGGCCCTCGTGCTGCTGGCGCAGCGCCCCATGGATGCCGACGCAGCACCTCCCGCAGGCATGCCGGCCGGGCCGCAGGCGCCGGCATCGGTTCCGGTTCCGCCGCCGGCCCCGGAGCCGCCTGCCCCCGTGGACGTTGCGGCGCCCCCGGAATAGCTAGGCCGTCAGCGCTTCGATCCGGGCCGGCACGTGTTTGTGCCATGGGGTGCCCGCGAACTCATCGCGCCAGTCGGCCGAGGTCAGGTTGTTGGGGGCCACGCCCGGCACCTGCTGTTCGCCGTTTGCGTCGGTGAAGTCCAGCCCGAAACCGTTCGGCAGTGAGGCATGTCCGGGCAGCATGACGTCGGTGACCTCCACCGAAGCTTCCGCGCTGCCGGCCGCGGTGGTGATCCGGGCGCGGCCACCGTCGACCAGGCCCAGCGCCGCGGCGTCTTCGACGCTGACCCGCAGCGCGCCGTCGGCGTCACGCTTGCGCCAGCCGGGATCGCGGATGATGTCGTTGGCGGTGAACGCCCGGCGCTCGCCGGCCGACAGCACGATCGGATAGTCGTCGGAGATCAGCGGCGGCCGATCGGTGGCGAGCGCGCCGAGTTCGGAAAGCATCTCGGGGATCTCCAAGGCGATGCGCCGGTCGCTGTGGCTGACCAGGTTCCAGTCGTCCTCGTACTCGTGCACCGTGAACGTCACCCCGGACTTGCCTTCGAGGATGGCGGTGAACAGCGCGTTGCCATCGGCATGGCCGGCCCGGCGGACCGCGTCGGGATACGTCATCGCGGCTTTCTGGGCCAGTCCCCACAACGCTGCCGCACCGGCCAGACCGTCCGGCAGCGCCGGACCCAGGGTTTCGTACAGCACATAGGGCAGCACCCGGCCCAGTGACGGGTTGGCGCCCACTGCGCTGAAGAATGCCCCTAGGTAGGTGTCGAGGCCGTCGCGGGCGGCGCGGCGCAGCGGGTCGAGTTCCGCGTCGTCGACGACGCCGAGCGCGCGGACCAGCCGCGCCCAGATCTCGGGTTCGGGCAACGTGCCGGGCAGCGGCGTCATCAGGGCGTGCCGCAGGTGAAAGGTGTTGTGCGGGAACTCGAGATTGAAGAATGTCGCTTCGGGTTTCTCGAACTGGCTGGCGGCGGGCAGCACGTAGTGGGCCAGCCGCGCCGTCTCGGTCATCGCGACGTCGACGACGACCAGCAGTTCCAGCGCCTCGAGCGCGTCGCGTACCGCGGCCGAGTCGGCGATGGAATGGGCGGGGTTGCTGCTCTCGACGATCATCGCCCGGAACCGGTCCGGATGGTCGGTCAGGATCTCCTGCGGCACCACATTGGACGGCAGCAGCCCGGCGATGATGGGAGCACCGGTCACCGGCGAGCGGCCGACGCCGCCCGCCGCGAACAGCGGCGCGAACGACGAATGCAGGTGCTGCCCACCGCGTTTGGCGAAGTTGCCGGTCAGGATCCACAACATCTTGTTCAGGTAGGAGACCAGCGTGCTGTTCGGCGCCTGCTGAACGCCGAGATCCTCGAACACCGAAACGCTTGCCGCACCGGCAATCCGGCGGGCAGCGGCGCGCAACAGCTCGGCGTCGACGCCGCAGCGCTGGGCGAAGTCGTCGACGTCCACTGCGCGCAGCGCGTCCCGGACCGGTTCGACGCCGGTCACATGGTCGGTGAGAAACGCCTCGTCGCACAGGTTTTCCTGAACCAGGACCGCGGCCAGCGCGCTGATGCACCACGCATCGGTGCCGGGCCGCACCCGCAGGTGGAAGTCGGCCATTTTGGCGGTGTCGGTCAGTACCGGGTCGATGACGATCATGGACCGCTGCGGATCCTTCGCGATGTCCTGCAGCACGGTGCGTGCGCGCGGGAAACTCTGCGACATCCACGGGTTCTTCCCGACGAATACCGACACCTCGGCGTGCTCGAACTCGCCGCGGGTATGTCCGCCGTAGAGCTGTGCGTCGACCCAGAACTCACCGGTCTTCTCCTGCGCCAACGCATTTGACCGGTACCGGGCGCCGAGTGCCTTGAGGAAGGCGCCGCTGTAGGCGCCGCCCAGGTGATTACCCTGGCCACCGCCGCCGTAGTAGAAGATCTTGTCGCCGCCGTACTCGTCGCGGACGCGTGAGAAACCCTCGGCGATCTCGGAAATCGCGGTGTCCCAGTCGATTTCCTCGTAGCTGCCGTCCGGCCGGCGGCGCATCGGCGAGGTGAGGCGGCTGCGGTTGTTCTGATAATGATCCAGGCGCAGTGCCTTGTTGCACGTGTAACCCTGCGAGGCTGGATGCGCTTTGTCGCCACGGATTTTCGACAGCGTGCGGCCGTCGAGCTGCACGACGATGCCGCAGTTGCACTCGCACAGGATGCAGGCAGTGGACTGCCACTCCTGGGTTTCGGTCATGACGACGCCTTCCGTTGTGTTGTCGCGGCAGACACGAGGGCGCGTAGCTGCCGATGCACGAGGTCCAGTGGGGTGGTCGAGCCGGTGGTACGGGCCACCAGGACGGCGCCTTCGATGGCGGTGGTGGCGAGCATGGCCAACTCGGCGGCTTGCTCGGGGGCGGCTCCGTCGGCCTGCAACTGTTCTTCGAGTTGGTCGAGCCAGCGGGTGAAGGCCGCGGCGGCCCGTTCGATGACGGGCGGGTTGTCGGCCTCGACGGCGACCGCGACCACCGGGCAACCAGCCCGGAATCCGCTGTCGGTCAGTTGGGTGCGGAACCCGTCGACCAGCACGTCGAGCGCTTCGAGTGCGGTGCCGGCCTTGGCGATTCGGCGGGCGACGTGATCGCTCGCGAAATCGATTGCCTCGCAGAGCAGTTGGGTCCGACCGCCGGGGAAGTGATGGTAAGCCGAGCCGCGCGGCGCTCCGCTGTGGGCGAGCACGTCGGCGATGGCCGTCGAATGCGCGCCCCGCTCGCGGATGAGCAGCGCCGCAGAAACGATCATGCGGTCACGCGGGCTGGCCATGGCTGTGGTCCCCTTCGGCGATTATGTATGCAACCATACATAATCGGCAGACCGCGGTCTATGCCTGCGCGTGCCGAACGCTTGCGCCTCGGATTGCAGTCACATGCTGACCGCAATCCGAGGCGCAGGCATCGTCAGGCTCCCGGTGGTAGGCGGCGATGGACGCCAGCACCGGCGGCCTCGATCACACGGATGCGGCTTCGTTCAATTCCTCGAGCCGGCCGGTGGCCTCCAGGTACTCCTGCACCCAGCGCTCGATCACCGCGGACGTCTTCTCGACCTTGGTGAACTGGCCGACCACCTGGCCGACGGGGTTGAACGCGACGTCGACGCTCTCGTTCGGGTACTTGTGCGTCGCGGCGACGGCCATGCCGGAAACCATGTACTGCAACGGCATTCCGAGCGGCTTCGGGTTGCCTTCCTGCTCCCAGGCCTCGGTCCAGTCGTTGCGCAGCATGCGCGCGGGCTTGCCGGTGAACGAGCGGCTGCGCACGGTGTCCTTGCTGCTCGCCTTGGCGTACGCGGCGTGCTGCTGCTCGGAGTGTTCGCTCTCTTCGACCATCACCCACTGCGAACCGGTCCACGCGCCCTGCGTGCCGAGGGCGAGTGCCGCGGCGATCTGCTGGCCGCTGCCGATGCCGCCGGCGGCCAGCACCGGTACCGGCGCGACCTCCTTGACGACCTGGGGCCACAGCACGATCGAGCCGATCTCACCGCTGTGTCCACCGGCCTCGCCACCCTGGGCGATGATGATGTCGACGCCCGCGTCGGCGTGCTTGCGGGCCTGCGACGGCGAGCCACACAGCGCCGCCACCTTGCGGCCCTCGGCATGGATGTGGTCGATCATGTCCTTGGGCGGCGTGCCCAGCGCATTGGCGATCAGGGTGCACTTCGGGTGCTGCAGAGCGACCTCGACCTGCGGGGTTGCGGTGGCCTCGGTCCAGCCCAGCAGCTGCAGGGCGTCGTCGTCGCTGTGGTCGACCGGCACGCCGTGGTCGGCGAGGATCTTCTTCGCGAAATCGAGGTGTTCCTGCGGCACCAGGGCGTTGAGCTGCTTCTTGAGCACCTCGGGATCCAGGTCGACCTGGTCCATGCCCTCGTACTTGTTGGGGATGACGATGTCGACGCCGTAGGGGTGGTCGCCGATGTTCTCGTCGATCCACTTCAGCTCGATCTCGAGCTGCTCAGGAGTGAAACCGACGGCGCCAAGGACGCCGAAGCCGCCGGCTTTGCTGACCGCCACGACCACGTCGCGGCAGTGGGTGAAGGCGAAGATCGGGTATTCGATGCCGAGTTGATCGCAGAGAGCGGTGCGCATAGGAGTTCCTTGTGCTGGTGCCGAGGCCGAAGTGGCAAAACTGAAACGTGTTCTAATTTAGTACCGCGTGACAGCCCAGCGCGCAAGACTACGCGCGCATTGGGGCCCAGATTCGGGGCGAATACCGTTCCTGGCGGTCAGCGCCGCACTAGTCGTCGTAGCCAACCGGTCCGGTGGCCGGATGGGGCTGCCGCGCGCACCACCGTCCAGCCGAGGCGCTCCGCTTCGGCCGCCAGCCCGGGACGCGGATTCACCGGAATCGGGTGACCCACGGCATGCATCAGCGGCAGATCCTCGTCGCCGTCGGCGTAGAAGTAACTCTGTTGCAGGTCAACAGAATTGGCCTGGCTGAACTCCGCGACCGCGGCGGCCTTGCGGTGGCCCCAGACGATGGGCCGGACGATGTCACCGGTGAGGGTGCCGTCGCCGTCGACGGTGAAGTGATTGCAGATGACGTGCTCGACACCCAGGTAGCGGGCCAGCGGCATGACATGCATCGTCAGCGCCGACGAACTGAGCACCACCGTGTGGCCCGACCGCTGATGGGCACGCACGATCTCGCGCATCGTCGGGAACATCCTGGCCTGGACGTGGCTGTGGAACAGCTGCTCGCCGAGTGACTCCTGCTCGGCCAGCGACTCGCCCCGCATATAACCGGCGGCGCGAATCAGCAGTCGCTCGAACTCCATGCGGCGCAACTTGTATCGCACTGTTGCCTCGAGGATGCCGGTCAGTTCGCCGAAGGCGGCCTGCCGCTGCCGGAACCGGTGCGCGGCGTGGACCGTCGCGATGAAACCGGACACCAGTGTGCCGTCGACGTCGAAGAAGGCACCGACGTTCGAGCTCGTCGCGCCACGGTCATCGGCGTCGATCGCAGTGATCGGCCCCGTGATCGGCCCGGCGTTCGGCCCGGCGTTCGGCGCAGACATGTTCCCAGTATGCCGGGATGCCCGGCTGCCCATCGGCCGGGCGGTAGCCTGACCCGTCATGGGACGCGTGGACGGCAAAGTTGCACTGATCACTGGTGGCGCACGGGGGATGGGTGCGGCGCACGCCCGCATGCTCGTCGCCGAGGGCGCCAAGGTCGTCATCGGCGACATCCTCGATGAACTGGGCGAGGCGCTGGCCACCGAACTCGGTGACGCCGCGCGGTACGTGCACCTCGACGTCACCGACGCCGACCAGTGGGCCGCCGCGGTCGCCACCGCGACCGAGCAGTTCGGTCTGCTCAACGTTCTGGTCAACAACGCCGGCATCACCGCCCTCGGCAAGATCGGCGAGTTCGACATGGCCAAGTGGCAGAAGTGCATCGACGTCAACCTCACCGGCACCTTTCTCGGCATGCAGGCGGTGGTCGCGCCGATGCGGGAGGCCGGTGGCGGTTCGATCATCAACATCTCGTCCATCGAGGGCATGCGCGGCGCGACGCTGCTGCATCCGTACGTTGCGTCCAAGTGGGCGGTGCGCGGGCTGACCAAGTCCGCGGCGATCGATCTGGGCAAGGACAAGATCCGGGTCAACTCGGTGCTGCCCGGCTTCATCCGCACGCCGATGACCAAATATTTCCCCGACGACATGATGACCGCGCCGCTGGGCCGGCCCGGGCAGGCCGATGAGGTAGCGACCTTTGTGGTGTTCCTGGCCAGCGACGAATCGTCGTTTGCCACCGGCAGCGAGTTCGTCGTCGACGGCGGTCTGACGACCGACGTGCCGCACAAGTTCTGACCTCAACGTTTCTGGAACTACCGGTCTGACGGGGCACAATGAGGAGCCCCCACATCGCGTATCCCCCTTGTTGAAGCGCGTTCAGATCCGGAGGGAGCAGGGCTATATCAACCGAGTTGCGCCGCGGTGCAGTGCTGGGTGCTGTCATTTTCCTGGTGCTGCTGTTCGCCTGCACCGGTGATCTGCCGCGCCTGCTGAGGCCCATGAGCCCGGCCGCCGAGGTCGAGTTGGCGCAGGGTTGGCAGCTGGCCTCGGCGCAGGGCATGGCGGCCACTGGAGCGCAGCTCAGCACCGACGGGTTCGGCGCGACCGGTGCCGGCTGGCACCAGGTGCGGCACATGCCGGCGACGGTGCTGCAGGCGCTCGAGGACGACGGCACCTACCCGGACCTCTACTACGGCGACAACCTGCTGACCAAGGTGCCGCAGGACCTGTACAAGCAGGACTGGTGGTACCGCACGACGTTCGTCGCGCCGCCCGGGCACTCGACCTATCGGCTGAACTTTCCCGGTATCAACTACCGGGCCGAGATTTGGCTGAACGGGCACCGGATCGCCGACAGCGGACAGATCGCGGGCATGTACGTCGACCACACCCTGGACGTGTCGAAGTGGATCGACCGCGGCCGCGCCAACACGCTGGCCGTCAAGGTCACCCCGGAGCGGGCGCTGCAGGATGTCGACGGCGTGGAGTTGGCCGACAGCTGGTTCGACTGGATCAACTGGAACTACCTCGGCTACCAGGGACCGGGGAAGAACCCGGCCAACGGCAATTCATTCGTCTCGGACCGCAATGCCGGCATCCTCAAGCCGGTCACCTTGAAGATGTCCGGCGATGTGGCGATCACCGATGCCACCGTGAACAGCCAGCTGCCGTTGCCGCGCACCGACAGCGCCCAGCTGAGCGTCCGGTCCGGCCTGACCAACTACTCCGGCCAACGGGTCAACGGCGTGGTGCGGGCGACCATCACCCGTGCCGGTAAGCCGGACATCGAG
Organism: Mycolicibacterium sp. P4_G11; assembly: GCF_056555145.1. NCBI lineage: Bacteria > Bacillati > Actinomycetota > Actinomycetes > Mycobacteriales > Mycobacteriaceae > Mycobacterium > Mycolicibacterium sp. P4_G11. The sequence continues at coordinate 333,514 of NZ_JBFUJW010000010.1, read as the reverse complement.
ATCGAGCGACCGGTCTCGCTCGGGCCGGGGGAGAGCCGCGACGTCACGTTCAGCCCCAACGACTACGAGGCGCTGCGGATCGGCAACCCGGACCTGTGGTGGCCGTACACGATGGGCAAGCCCGACCTGTACGACCTGCGGCTGCAGTTCCTGCAGTACGGCCAGACCACCGACGAGTTGAAGCAGCGGTTCGGCATCCGCTCAATCGAGCAGGGCCGCGACGGCAGCGAGGAGTTCCCGCAGCTGGGTTCCGGCGGCAACTTCTACCTGAAGGTCAACGGCCGGGACTTCCTGGCGCGCGGGGCCACCTACACCCCCGACCTGCTGTACCGCGACGATCCCGACCGCGACAACGCGATCCTGCGCTACGTCAAGGATCTGGGTCTGAACATGATCCGGATGGAATCCAAGATTCCCGGTGCGCGCTTCATCGAGCGGGCCGACGAGCTGGGCATCCCGCTGATGGTGGGCTGGATGTGCTGCAACCAGTGGGAGAAGTGGCCACAGTGGGACCAGGAGGATCACCGGGTCGCGCAGGACAGTCTGCGCTCGCAGATCCTGATGCTGCGTTCACATGCGTCCGCATTCGTCTGGGCCAACGCCAGCGACGGACATCCGCCGGCCGACATCCTGGAGCAGTACCACGAGATTCTGCGAAAGTTGCACTGGCAGAACGCTGTTGTCGACACGGTGTCGTCCTACACCACCGATTCGTCGGGTAACCGGCTGTGGGACGGCATCCAGATGGCCGGCCCGTACACCTGGCGCGCGCCCGCGTACTGGTTCGACGGCGAGTACGCCGCCGCCCGGGGCGCGTCGGCCGAGCAGGGCGACAACGAGCACATCCCGCCGTTCGCGAGCCTGCGCAAGTTCATTCCGCCGGACAAGCTCTGGCCGATCAACGACATGTGGTACTTCCACGCCGGTTCCAACCCCGGCAACGAGGCCTTGGCGAGCATCCGTACCGCGATCGTCCAGCGATACGGATCATCTACTGGCGCTGAGGAATTCGCGCGCAAGGCACAGTTGGCCCACTACGAGGCGACGCGGGCCCAGTTCGAGTCGTTCGCCGCTCTGGGCTGGGCGGACCGCAAGATGACGATCTACTGGATGCTCAACAACCACTGGCCGTCGTTCTTCGGCAACATCTTCGACTACTACCTACGGCCTGGCGGTGCGTACTACGGCGCGAAGAAGGGCCTGCAGCCGCTGTCGGTCACGTTCGACTCGTACGCGACCGGCGATCACAGCACCGCCAAGGTGAGCATCGTCAACCAGAGCCCGGAGAACGTCGTCGGGCTCCGCGTCCGTACCCGGGTGTACGACATCAACGGGACCATGCGCGACGACCGCATCAGTGACCCGTACGACGTGGCCTCCGGCGCCGCCGCGGTTGCCCTGACACTGCCACGGGTGGTGCCCGATTCCCGGGTGTTCTTCGTCCGGTGCGAGCTGGTGAACCCGATCGGTGAGGTCGTCGCGGACAACGACTACTGGCAGTCCCAGCAGGGCGACATCGGAGAACCCGGCAAGGACGTCGCCTTCGAGCTGCACCAGACCGCGTGGGCGGACATGACGCCGCTCAACTACATGACGAAGGCCCGGCTGGAGGTCAGCGCCGCCGGTTCGGTGAACGGTGACGGTCAGCAGGTCGTCGACATCACGCTGCGCAATCCGACCAAGCAGGTCGCGTTCTTCGAACGGGCGGAGCTGACCACCGCTCCCGATGCCGACGAGATCCTGCCCATCGAGTACAGCGACAACTACGTGACCGTCTATCCGGGGGAGACCGCGCATGTTCGCGGGCTGGTGCCGAAACCTGGGGTGAACGCGGGCTGGGTCCGGGTCGGTGGCTACAACACGCCACCCGTGACGGTCCCGGTGGCGGGCGGCCCCGCGCCGCAGGAAACGATGGACGCCGCCTCGCGGGCCGCGGTGGCCGGTCCTGGTCTGGCTGAGCCGGACGTCCGGCCCGCGGCGCCCGATGCGGTACCGCGGGTCCCGCGGCCCGGCGCATGAGACATGATGAACGCACAGACGAAGGAGAAGCTGATGGCCCACGAGGTGGCTGACGAACGTTCCGCACTCGCCGCATACACCGCCGAAAAGGGGTGGCAGCGCCGTACGGACGACCGCGTCGATATCTACCTGCGTGGCGCGTCCCGGGTCCGGGTCATCTGGCAGGGTGACGACGCGATCAGCGGCAGCTCCCGCTTCCAGGACGACATCATGGAGACCTACACGCGCGACCTCGACACCGTGCGCGCCTGGCTGGCGGGCTGACTCAGTCCGCAGTGCCGTCCGGCTCCGTCGTACTGTGATCGCCATGGGTGTGCGTGCGGGCATCGTGGTGACCGGGACCGAAGTTCTCACCGGACGGGTCCAGGACCTCAACGGGCCGTGGCTGGCGGATCAGTTGCTGGAACTCGGCGTCGAGCTCGCCCACATCACCATCTGTGGGGATCGGCCCGAAGACATTGAGGCCCAACTGAATTTCCTCGCCGGCCAGGGCGTCGACCTGATCGTCACCAGCGGCGGTCTCGGGCCGACGGCCGATGACATGACCGTCGCCGTGGTCGCCAAGTTCTGTGGCCGCGAGCTGGTGCTCGACGAGCCGCTCGAGGAACGGATCGCAGAAATCCTGCGGTCTTTCATGGGCCGGTTCCCGGGCGCCGATTTCGACGCGGTGCGCGCGGCCAACCGCAAGCAGGCGCTGGTGCCCAAGGGTGGGAGCGCCGACGGCGTCGAGATTCTGGACCCAGTGGGTACGGCGCCGGGCGTCGTGGTCACCCGGGCCGGGGGCGGGCCGACGGTGATCGTGCTCCCCGGGCCGCCCCGCGAACTACGGCCGATGTGGCACCGCGCCATCGAGACGGCGACGGCCGAGCGAGCGGTCGCCGGGCGCACCATCTACCGGCAGGAGACCATCCGGATGTTCGGTCTGCCCGAGTCCGGGCTGGCTGAAACCCTGCGGGATGCGGAAACCCTGGTGCCCGGTTTCGCGGGCCTAGAGATCACCACATGTCTGCGCCGCGGCGAGCTGGAGATCGTCACCCGCTATGAACCCGACGCCGCCGAGAGCTACCGGCAACTGGCCGCGCTGCTCCGCGAACGCCATCCGCGGGACGTCTTCTCCGAGGACGGAACCTTGGTCGATGACCAAGTGGCGCAACTGCTTTCGGGCCGCACCATCGCGACCGCCGAGTCGTGCACGGCCGGCCTGCTCGCGGCCCGGTTGGCCGACCGGCCCGGCTCGTCGGCCTACCTGGCCGGTGGCGTCGTGTCGTACTCGAACGAGGCCAAGGCCGAGCTGCTCGGCGTCGATCCCGCATTGATCGCCACCCACGGTGCGGTATCCGAACCGGTCGCCGAGGCCATGGCGGCCGGCGCGCTGCGGCGATTCGGTGCCGACATCGCCGTGGGCATCACCGGCATCGCCGGCCCCGGCGGCGGCAGCGAGGAAAAGCCGGTCGGCACAGTGTGTTTCAGTGTGGGCCTGGCCGACGGCACGACCCAGACGCGGACCATCCACCTGCCGGGCAACCGGTCGGACATCCGTGAGCGGTCGACGACCGTTGCGATGCACATGCTGCGCCGGGTGCTCAGCGGTCTGCCCGTCAGTGTCTGACGGAGCAGCCTGACCCTTACTGCGCGGCCAGGTCGGCGTCCCAGACCTCGAGAATCTTGGTCAGGATGTCTTCGGGTACGCCCAGGCCTGCCAGGTGGCTTTCGCCTGGCAGCGTGTACATCTCGGCATCGGCAATCCGCGCCACCGCGTGCTCGCCGTGGGCGTAGGGCACGATGTGGTCGGCATCGCCGTGCCACCAGCGCACCGGCACCTTGATGTCCTCCAGCCGGAAGCCCCAGTCGCGGGCGAACACCACGATGTCGGCGAACGGCGCCGCCAGCTGCTTGCGGCTGCCGTTGAGCAGATCGTCGAGGAACATCGCCTTGAACTCCGGACGGCTCAACAGGTTTCGGTCACCGTCCGGGGAAATCCGGGCATACAGGTCGAGAGCGGGGGAGCCGAACGGCCCGATCAGCTTGATCAGTGACCCCGCTACCCAGCGGATCGGGGTGTCGGCGACCTCGAGGACCGGGCGGACGATCTTGGCCAGCTCCATCAGCCCGCTGCTGATGCCGTCCTCACCGATCAAGGGGGCGACGCCGCCGAGCACCGCGGCCATCACCACCCGGTCGGGCATCGCGGCCGCGGTGGCCAGCGTGTAGGGGCCGCCGCCGGACAGGCCGATCACCGCGAACCGGTTGATGCCGAGGGTGTCGGCGATGGTCCGCAGATCGTCGGTGAATCCGAGCACGTTCTCGTACTGGTACGGCGTCGACGAGCCGATGCCCGGCCGGTCGATGCCGATCAGCCGGATGTTCTTGCGCGCGGCGAAGGTGCGGGCCTCGGTCGGGATCTGGCGGCGCGCACCGGGTGTCCCGTGCAGCCAGAACACCGCCCGTCCCTGCGGGTTCCCGAACTCGGCAAAACTGATCTGACGGTCCTCGCCGACGGCAATGTTGCCTTCCAGCTTCGGGCGCTCAATCGACATGACCATGGCCGAATTGTCGCACCCCCGGAACCGGCGGCGGCCTGCGGCTACCCCGCGCTGCGGGCGTCGACGCGCGTCTTCCACAGGCTGGCCACCGTCGTCACGATGAGCGTGACGATGATGACCGCCAACGACAGCAGCGTCGGGATCTGCGGCACGTGCACCGGCTCACCGCCGTTGATGAACGGCAGCGTGTTCTCGTGCAGCGCGTGCAGGACCAGCTTCACGCCGATGAACGCCAGAATGAAGGCCAGGCCCTGCGACAGGTACACCAGCCGCTTGAGCAGGTCGCCGAGCAGGAAGTACAGCTGGCGCAGACCCATCAGCGCGAAGACGTTCGCGGTGAAGACCAGGTACGGCTCCTGGGTCAGGCCGTAGATCGCCGGGATCGAATCGAGCGCGAACAGCAGGTCGGTGGTGCCGAGGGCGATGATGACCAGGATCATCGGGGTCAGCACACGCTTGCCGTTCACCACGGTGTGCAGCCGGGAGCCGTCCCACTGGTCGGAGGCCTTGAGGTACTTGCGGGCGAACCGCACCATCGAGTTCTCGGCGTCGTCGTCGTGCTCGGTGTCGCGCACCAGCTTGGCCGCCGTGTACACCAGGAACGCGCCGAACACGTAGAAGATCCACGAGAACTGCGAAATGGCAACGGCGCCAAGGGCGATGAAGATGCCGCGGAAGATCAGCGCCAGGATGATGCCGATCAGCAGGACCTGCTGCTGCAGGACCCTGGGCACCTTGAAGCTGGCCATGATGATCAGGAAGATGAAGAGGTTGTCGACCGACAGGCTGTATTCGGTGAGCCAGCCGGCGAAGTACTGAACTCCGTAGTCACCGCCGTGGAAGCGCCACACCCAGATGCCGAACGCGATCGCGAGCCCGATGTAGGTGGCGAGGTAGCCGGCGGTTTCGCGGGTGGTTGGTTCGTGTGGCCGGCGGCCGATCACCACCACGTCGAAGAGGAGTACGGCGATCGTCACCCCGAGGGTGATGGACCATTCGAGCGTAGAAACATTCATGCGGGGGCGCCTCCGGGCGTCAGTGAGCGACCGAGGTCTCTACCGCCGCCGCAACGGCCCGCGGCACCGGCTACCCGACGTTGGGCAACGTGATGACGACACCGCGGCGAAGGAATACTCCCCTCGGTATCCATTATCGCAGACGGTGGTCGAGACCGGCGCCGCGGCGGGTGTCACGCCGTGACCAGCACGGTCAGTTGTGCGCCGTCGCGCTCGACCCGCATGCCGGCGCGACGTGCGACGGCGGCTACCGCGGTGGCGTCGCTCGGTTCGGCCCGGCTGCCGGCCAGCGCACGCGCCAACCGGCCCTTGTGGGCCTTGTTGAAGTGGCTGACCACGGTGCGGCGCCCGTCGGGGTGTTCGGTGTAGACGTCGACCGTCACCGCGCCGGGGATCTTGCCGAGCGCCTCGTATGAGCCGGACCGCAGGTCGACGATGAGTTCCTGCTCCTGGAGCTGGGCCAACACGGGTTCCAGGACGGGCTTCCACCGGCTGGCCAGGGTGCCGCCCGCGGGCAGCTTCGACGATGCCGACAGTCGGTACGCCGGAATCGGGTCGTCAGCGCGCAGCAGCCCGAACAGGGCCGATCCGACTGCCAGGCGGGCACGGGCGCGGGTCGCGGTGGCACCGCGCAGCGACCCGACGTCGAGGGCGTCGTACAGCACCCCGGTGTAGCGGTCGATGGCCGGCATGGTCGGGGCGCTGAGCAGCTCCGCGTTGCGGGCGATCTCGGAATCCTGCGAGGCGGAGATGGCGAGGGCTTTGCGGCTGGCTTCCGGATCGGCGGCGAGCGCGACGAGTTCGTCGACGAGGGCCGTCCGTAGCGGCGTGAGTTCCGGCACACTCAGTGTGCCGAGCCGCAGCGGTGGTCCGTCGCCACCTGGGCGCTTGGTCTCCGAGGGCGGTAGCAGCACGATCACGGCGAAGACGGTATCCGACGGCGATTGGTACAGCGCGTACCATCGACCTGTCAATCGTGGGTGTTTGCTTTGCCGCTGTGGTCGCGGTGGCCTAAAGTTCGGTACCTACTGACGTCGGGGCTGAGGTCGGTAGGCCGAGGTTCCGTACCTGCGGTGATTACCAGGGAATGCTGGGGTGGTTATGGGTAGGAACGCCAAGTTCGCCGTTGACATGCGGGTTCGTGTCAACCGCGGCGACGCCAAGGACGTGCGTGGCGTGATCGTCGAGGATTACGGCGATCATGCGGGTTATTCGGTCGATGTCGGCGAGAACCATATTGTCGACGCGGCACGCCGCTGGGCTGTCCTGCTCGACAGCGGAACCCTGGTTTTCGCCGATGACGCGCATCTGAAGCCGGAGTAATCCGGCGCCTTCCTTCTCGGTTGTCCGAGCGCTCCGCTCTACCGAAAGCCTCCGGTCAACCACCCGCGATGAGCAGCGGGACCAGCTGCTCGGCATCCGTCCACGACCCGTGTTGTCCGATCAGGGCTGATTCCAGAGGTTCGACCGTCCGACGCACCAATCCCACGTTGTCCCGCGCCGCTGCCACGACGTCACCGATCCGGCTCCGCGCCGCGTCGCTGACCCGCGCACCGAACCAACCTTCGGCGATGGCCTGCTCTTTGGTGCGGACCCAGGCCTTGGCGCCCAACGTTTCTCGCCAGCGGTCGGCGACCACGTCGGCCGCCCCGTCGGCGACGTAGACGTGCCGGGCCCGGGCTTCCCCGGCGACGGCGACGACGCCGTCCAGCAGATCAGGACGCGAATCGAGGTCGACGACGTCGGCTTCGTCGAGGTTGACCATGCCGTGATCGGCCACGACCGCCAGCAGTCCACCGGCTGGTAGCGCATCGACGATCGATTCGACCAGCCGGTCGACCTGTCGCAACTGCATTCGCCAGGCCGTCGACCCAGCGCCGTACAGATGGCCGAGCATGTCGAGATCGGCGTGATAGCCGTAGCAGAATCCGCCATCGGCGACGGCTTGCTGCACCCGCGCCGCGAGGTCACCGAGCCGATGCACCCCGACGTACTGTCCGCCGCGGAGCACTGCCCGGGTCAATCCCGAATTGGTGAATTCGGCACCCGAGATGACGCTGACGGCCATGCCGGCAGCGGCGGCCTGACCGAACGTGGTCGGCAGCGGTTGGACATCCTCGGGTACCAGCACGTCGCGCAGATCGGCGCCGAACGGATGTGGCGTCCAGCGCAGCGCGTTCACCATCCCGTGGTCGGGAATCCGGAACGAGTAACCCACCATGCCGTGCTCGCCGGAGCGCCGGCCGGTGCCCACCGCCGCCAGGCCCGCGCTGGTGGTCGAGGGGTACCCGACACGCAGATTCCGGCCGCGAAGTCCGGCGAGCACGGGGGCGTCGTCGGCGTAGGTGTCGAGCAACTGGGCCCCGAGCCCGTCGATGAGCAGGACGCACGCGCCCCGAATGCCGTCGGGTAGGTCGATGGGGTGGTGCACGCCTTCGAGTTGGGCGTCGGTCACTCCCATGGCCGCCAACACGGCGGGCACCACGTCGGCCAGATGCAATGCGTCAGGTGACGGGCTCGGCACATCCATGGCCGCGAGCTTAGGGATTTCCCGTCCGAAGTAAATTCAATTACCGCGCCGGAACCGGGTGTGAGGAGCTATCCGCCCCAGCCGCGATTGCCGTCCCAGCCGCCACAGATGCCGTTGATGCAGCCGTGGCCGAATCCGCCGCTGCCCGGACTCCAGCCGCCGCAGCCCCGCCAGTTGGCTCCGTCGCCGCAGCCGCCTCCGCCGCCCTGGCCGTCAGGTCCGCCGTAGCCGTTGTCGGCAACCACAGTCCGGTCCGGCCCGAAGCTTCCGGAGAGCGTCATCGCAGCCGCTGGAGCGGCCACTATCGCTGCTGTGGCGGCCACCGCGGCGACCGCCGATGTCGTGAACTTCCGCCTAATTAGCATGTCTACAGAATGCTCCCGAAAGGCTGGATATTCCAGCCACCGTTGCCCTCTCAGTTGAATTCTGTGAGCAGCCTTACTGGTAGCAGCGCCATTTTCGCCGACAAAAAATTTCGATCGGGTATCCCGCGGTCGGGAGTGTCAGCCAAGGAAAGTCACAGGTTTCCGATCAGGGTCCACGTCGTCACCGCTGTTACCCTTTTCCCGTCATGAGTGTTGTGCCGAGCGGTGAGATCAAGGCACTGTCCGGCCTGCGCATCGTCGCCGCAGTGTGGGTGGTGCTGTTCCACTTTCGTCCGCTGCTGCAGCAGGCATCACCGCCCTTGAGCGAGGCCCTCGCCCCGATTCTCGACTGCGGCGCCCAGGGCGTGGACCTGTTCTTCATCCTCAGCGGTTTCGTCCTGACCTGGAATTACCTCGAGCGCATGGGTCCGGCCTGGTCGACCCGCGCGACGCTGCATTTCCTCTGGTTGCGCCTGGCCCGGGTCTGGCCCGTCTACCTGGTCACCATGCACCTCGCGGTCGCCTGGATCATCTTCACGCTCAACGTCGGTGATTTCCCGTCGCAGGCGGCGGCCACCCTGACCGGCCCCAACTACCTGCGCCAGCTGTTCCTGGTCCAGCTGTGGGTGGTGCCGTACTTCGACAACTCCAGCTGGGACGGCCCGGCCTGGTCGATCAGCGCGGAATGGCTGGCCTACCTGTTGTTCGGGCTGCTCGTCATCGTGCTGTTCCGGGTCGCCCGGGCCAGCCGGGCGCGCGCCCTGCTGTGGCTGGCGTTCGCCGCGACGCTGCCGCCGATACTCTTCCTGGCCGCGACGGGCGAGTTCTACACGCCCTGGAGCTGGCTGCCGCGCATCGTCCTGCAGTTCACGGCAGGTGCCCTGGCGTGCGCCGCCGTGCGCAAGCTGAACTTGACCGATCGCGGCCGGACCGTCGCCGGCGTGCTGTCGGTGGTGCTGCTGGCTGTGATCGTGGGCCTCGTGTACTGGTTCGACGCACATCCGATCCCGACGATCCGGGACGACTTCGGCCTCGTCGACATCTTCTTCCTGCCGCTGGTGGTGGCCTTGTCGGTCGGCACCGGGACCCTGCCCGCGCTGCTGTCGACCCGGGTCATGGTCTACGGCGGCAAGGTGTCGTTCAGCCTGTACATGGTCCACGAGCTGGTGCACCAGAGCTGGAACTGGGCCGCTGCCCAGTACCGCATCGACATGACCGCGAGCTGGGGGACCAAGTTCATCGTGCTGGCGCTGCTGGCCGGTTCCTTCGCCGGCGCGGTGGTGCTGTTCCACTACGTCGAAGAACCGGCGCGGCACTGGATGCGCCGCATGGTCGGCCCGGCGGACGGATCGAAAGCTGTTGCAGGACAACGTAAGCTGCAGGCGATATCTGACGACGACGTCGAGCGCGCCGAACGGGCGGGCTGACCGGAAAACGTCGTAGGACCGACTGGATCATGGGAGAGCAGTGCGTCATCTGACCGCTTTGTTGCTGGCAGCTGTGCTGTGCGTGGTGTCTGTGGTGAGTGCACCCGGGTCGGCGCACGCATACTCGAGCGTGCGTCCGGGGACGCCGCCCGACCGCGTCGCGGTGATCAGTGACTCGTACACCAATGGCACCAATTTCGGGGGCCAGGGTCCGCGGAGCTGGCCGGCGCAAGCGGACCGGAACCTGGATGCGTGGGGGGTGCCGATCACCGCCGACGTCGCGGCCGAAGGCCGGGCCGGGTACGTGGTGCGCGGCGACCACGGCAGCATCTTCCGGGATCTGACGGCGCGTGCGGTGCGGCCGGACGACGCCCTCGTGGTGTTCTTCGGCTCCCGCAACGACCAGGGTGCCGATCTCATGCAGCTGTCGGGGATGGCGCACGACGCGTTCATGCAGGCGCGGGCGACGGCGCCCGGTGCCAAGTTGCTGGTGATCGGGCCGCCGTGGCCCACGGCCGACGTGCCGCCCGCGGTGCTGCAGATTCGGGACGTGCTGGGAATGCAGGCCGGGATGGCCGGCGCCACGTTCATCGACCCGATCGCCGAGCGCTGGTTCGTCGACCGTCCCGATCTGATCGCGCCCGACGGCGTCCACCCGACCGACGCCGGACACGATTACCTGGCTGGCCTCATCGCGCCGCGGATCAGAGCCGAACTGCCTATTCGTTGATCGGCAGGTCGTCCCGCACGTCGTAGCGGACGTCGTTGCCGCCGTCCTCGCGCGCATGTTCCATGGCTCTCGCCGCGGCGGCCAGCAACGCGTCGATGACGATCTCGGGCGGGTGAACCGTCAGCGGGGCCAATGGCGTGACCACCACGCCGATGCTCGCGGTCACCCGTGATGGCGTGGACTTCATGGCGCCCTGGACGCGGTCGATCAGTGGCGACGCATCGGGGGTGGTGAAGGTGTCCGCGACGATGAAGTCGCTGTCGGAGATGTGCGCGGCGATCGCGTTGCGGCGCACCGTCTCCCGCAGCGCCTGGCTGACGTCGATGCGGGCCCGGTTGGCGCGCCGGGGTCCGGACATCGACGACAGCAGCGGGAAGCTGTCGATGCTGACGACGGCCAGCACCATGTGACGGTCGTCCTGCCGGTTGCGGGCAGCGAGCAGATTGGCGGCGCGCGAGTACAAGCCGTCGGTGTTCAGCAGACCGGTCAGCGGTTCGATCTCGCTGTGGTGGATGTCCGTTGAGCTGAGCCCGATCGCCACGCGGCAGGTGAAGAACACGAAGACGTTGAGCAGCGCGATGATCAAGACGGCGCAGACCGCCAGTGCGGGATCATCCGATCCGATCTGCAGCGCCAGGTAGCCCGCGGTGAGTCCGCCGAGAGTCCACGGACCGGCCAGCACGCTCGGGCGGTGCAGGAAGGCCACGTATCCACTGGAAAAGATGAATGCGGTGGTCGCGAGGAGTCCGAGCATCGGATCCGACATGATCAGGCAGGCCGCGCTCATCGGAATGGCGCCGAGGGACACCGACACTGCCGAGAACCGCTGAGATGGCCAGGCATGCCGCAGCCAGACGGCGCCGACTCCGATCGCGAAGACCCCGATCGCAATGGCGATCGCCTGGCGCACCGGGCCGTGCGGCCCGGCCGGACTGAGCATCAGCGCCACGGGAACCACGCCGAGCAGCGCGTTGAGCGCGGCGATCACCCGGCAGGTTCGGGTCTGTAGGCCGCTGGCGGCGAGCAGCGAGGTGAGCCAGTAATAGTGATTCTGTCCGGCAGCGGTCATGCGGGTACCCGACGGTCTCCCACTGCAGCCGACCGGCGAACCGGGAGGCGTGTCACGCTCCGTTGCATATGCAGCAGATTAACAACCGCGTGAGGTGGTATTGGCGGTCGTCGGCAAACTCTGCGCAGACGCTCAGCCTGAGACTCGGCAGCCGTCGGCGAATTGGCACGCCGGTTTCGCCGGTTCGGGTGATTTTCCTGCGGGCGCGCAGCACGTCGCCTAAAGTGTCTGCGGAACAACGGCTTTGACCTCTGCGAATGACGGTCGCCGTTTCGCACTCGCCCGATGTGGCGTGACGCAAATCACTCACAAGTCTTGACTCAGTCCAAAAAAGCGCGTAGAAGTGAACACGTGACGACCGACTACACGGAGCAGCTGCGTTCCGCAGATCTCCGTGTGACACGGCCCCGCCTCGCAGTACTCGAGGTGGTGTCCGGCCGGCCGCACGCCGATACGGAAAGCGTCTTCGACGCGGTCCGCGCGATCCTGCCCGACGTATCCCGCCAAGCGGTCTACGACGTGTTGGCCGCCCTCACCACCGCCGGGCTGATCCGCCGCATTCAGCCCTCGGGTTCAGTGGCTCGATACGAAACCAGGGTGGGGGACAACCACCACCACGTCGTGTGTCGTTCCTGCGGCGCCATCGCCGACATCGACTGTGCCACCGGGGAAGCGCCCTGCCTGACCCCGTCAGACAGTCTCGGTGTGCTCGACGGTTTCGTCGTCGACGAGGCCGAAGTCATCTATTGGGGCGTATGTCCCGACTGCGCGGCGGCAACAACTTCACGATCACATCCGTGATCGCAGCCCAATTTCACCACCCGCGAAAGGAAGTGCAGTGCCTGAGGAAACTCACCCTCCGATCGGAGAAGCACAGACCGAGCCCGCCGAAGGCGGTTGCCCGATGCGCATCAAGCCGCCTGTCGAGGGAGGCAGCAACCGCGACTGGTGGCCCAACGCCGTCAACCTGAAGATTTTGCAGAAGAACCCGCCGGCGATCGACCCGACGGACGAGGGATACGACTACCGCGAGGCCGTCAAGACCCTCGACTTCGAGGCCTTCGAGCGTGATTTCGACGCCTTGCTGACCGATTCACAGGACTGGTGGCCCGCCGACTTCGGCCACTACGGTCCGCTGTTCGTCCGGATGTCGTGGCACGCCGCCGGCACCTACCGCGTCGAGGACGGTCGCGGTGGTGGCGGTCGCGGCATGCAGCGCTTCGCCCCGCTGAACAGCTGGCCCGACAATGTCAGCCTCGACAAGGCCCGTCGTCTGCTGTGGCCGCTGAAGAAGAAGTACGGCAAGAAGATCTCCTGGTCGGACCTGATCGTCTACGCGGGCAACCGCGCCATGGAGCACATGGGCTTCAAGACCGCCGGATTCGCCTTCGGTCGCCCGGACTTCTGGGAGCCCGAGGAGGACATCTACTGGGGTTCGGAGCACGAGTGGCTCGGTTCGCAGGACCGCTACGCCGGCACCGACCGCACCAAGCTGGAGAACCCGCTGGCCGCCAGTCACATGGGTCTGATCTACGTCAATCCCGAAGGCCCCGAAGGCAATCCGGACTACCTGGCCGCTGCCATCGACATCCGCGAGACCTTCGGCCGCATGGCGATGAACGACGTCGAGACCGCCGCCCTGATCGTCGGTGGCCACACCTTCGGTAAGACCCACGGCGCCACCGACATCGAGAACGGCGTCGAGCCCGAGGCCGCCTCGCTGGAGCAGATGGGCCTCGGTTGGGCCAACCCCGGTGTCGGCAACGAGACCGTCAGCAGCGGCATCGAGGTCACCTGGACCCATACGCCGACCAAGTGGGACAACTCGTTCCTGGAGATCCTCTACGGCAACGAGTGGGAGCTGACCAAGAGCCCCGCCGGCGCCAACCAGTGGAAGCCCAAGGATGGCGGCTGGGCCAACTCGGTGCCGATGGCGCAGGGGGCCGGCAAGACCCACCCGTCGATGCTCACCACCGACCTGTCGATGCGGTTCGACCCGATCTACGGCGAGATCACCAAGCGCTGGCTGGCTCACCCCGAGGAGCTGGCCGAGGAATACGCCAAGGCGTGGTTCAAGCTGCTGCATCGCGATATGGGTCCGGTGGTGCGCTACCTCGGCCCGCTGGTTCCGACGCAGACGTGGCTGTGGCAGGACGTCGTCCCGGCCGGTAAGTCGCTGTCCGAAGCCGACGTCGCCACGCTCAAGACCGCCATCGCCGAGTCTGGCCTGTCGGTACAGCAGCTGGTCAACACCGCGTGGAAGGCGGCGGCCTCGTTCCGCTCCAGCGACATGCGTGGTGGCGCCAACGGCGGCCGCATCCGGCTGCAGCCGCAGCTCGGCTGGGAGGTCAACGAGCCCGACGAGCTGGCACCGGTGATCCGCAAGCTCGAGGAGATCCAGCAGGCGTCGTCGACCGGTGTGTCGTTCGCCGACCTGGTGGTACTCGGCGGCGTCGTCGGCCTCGAAAAGGCCATCAAGGCAGCCGGTTTCGACGTCGCGGTGCCGTTCACCTCGGGTCGTGGCGATGCCAGCCAGGACCAGACCGACGTCGAGTCGTTCGCCTACCTGGAGCCCAAGGGCGACGGTTTCCGGAACTTCGTCGGCAAGGGCGACACCCTGCCGTCCGAGTACCGGCTGATCGACCGCGCCAACCTGCTGGGCCTGTCGGCTCCCGAGCTGGCCGTGCTGATCGGTGGCCTGCGCGTGCTGGGCGCCAACCACGGCGGTTCGGACCTCGGCGTGTTGACGCAGAACGTGGGTCACCTGACCAACGACTACTTCGTCAACCTGACCGACATGTCCACCAAGTGGGCGCCGTCGCCGGCCGATGACGGCACCTACGTCGGCACCGACCGCACCAGCGGCGCGCCGAAGTGGACCGCCAGCCGGGTCGACCTGCTGTTCGGCTCGAACTCGCAGCTGCGGGCGCTGGCCGAGGTCTACGCCGAGGACGACGCCAAGGAGAAGTTCGTCAAGGACTTCGTCGCGGCCTGGGCGAAGGTGATGGACGCCGACCGGTTCGACATCTGACCGGCGTAGCAGCCTGACTCAGTACCCCGTGAGCCTTCGGGCTCACGGGGTACTGTGCTTTTGTGCTCCTCGACGAACTGCGCTGGTTCGTCGTCTTGGCTGAGACCGAGCACGTCACCGACGCCGCCGCAGAATTGGGCGTCACCCAACCGACGCTGTCACGGGCCCTGGCCCGGCTGGAAAGTCAGGTCGGCACACCGCTTTTCGACCGCACGGGCCGACGGCTCCGGCTGAACGAGTACGGGCAGATCATGCTCGAACACGCGCGCCGCGGCATCGCCGAAATGGACGCGGCGCGCAGCCGGATCGCCGCATTGCTGGATCCGGACAGTGGTCTGGTGCGGTTGGCCTTTCTGCATTCGACCGCGAATTGGTTTGTGCCGGAGGTGCTTCGGCAGTTCCGGGCGCTGGCTCCCGCGGTGCGCTTCGAGCTGTTCCAGGGCGCGGCGCACGACATCGCGGAGCGGCTGCGTACGGGGCAGGCCGATGTCGCGATCACTTCGCCGCGGCCGGTGCAGGTGCCGTGCAGCTGGCGGGTGCTGTATGTCGAACGGTTGTGCCTGGCGGTGCCCGCCGAGCACCGGTTGGTGGGGCGCGCCCGGGTGCGCTTGAGCGAGGTGGCCGACGAGACCTTCATCGCCCTCGGGGCGGATTTCGGGCTGCGCCAGCTGACCGATCAGGTGTGGGCCGAGAGCGGCATCACGCCCGAGATCGCGTTCGAGGCCATGGAGATACCGACGATGGAGGGATTGGTGGCGGCGGGTTTCGGGGTGGCGGTCGTACCGGTGCCGCGGCCCGGCCGCGGCGATCCCTCGGTGATCTACGTCCCATTGTCCGATACCCGGGTCAAGCGCGAGATCGGCATGGCGTGGGTCAAGGGTCGCGAATTGTCGCCCGCCGCAGCACGATTCGCGGAGTTCGTGAGTACCACGGCTGATCATGCGTAGAACGCATGATTCGACCTCGATTAATGTATTGGACACATGATCGCCGGGCTTCCTAGCCTGCTTTCGTGACTGTTGAAGCGCCTGTCTGGACCGGCCACGTGCGTGGGTCCACCGACTATCGCAGGCTGCTCGGGGCATTGTTCTGCGCGGGCGTCGCGACCTTCGCGCAGCTGTACTCGCCGCAGGCCGTCCTGCCGCTGATTGCCCGCAGCCTGAATACCGGTGCGGCTGCGTCGGCGCTCATGGTGTCGGCGTCCACGATCGGGCTGGCGGTCGGGGTGATCGGCTGGTCGACACTGGCCGACCGCATCGGACGGGTCCGGGCGATGTCCTACTCGGTCTGCGTCGCAACAGGTTTGGCACTGGTGGTGCCGTTCGCGCCGACGTTCCAGCTGCTACTGGCCGGCCGCTTCGCCGAAGGCCTGGCGCTCGGGGGAGTGCCCGCCATCGCGGTGGCGTATCTGACCGAGGAGATCGAAGCCGGCCATGCCGCCCGGGCCGCCGGCACCTATGTGGCCGGCACCACCATCGGCGGTCTGCTCGGCAGGCTGGTGGCCGCGCCCGTGGCCGAACTCACCGACTGGCGGTGGGCCATGTTCGTCGTCGGATTGCTCTGCAGCGCAGCGGCTGTCGGCTTCATGCGGCTGGCCCCCGAACCTCAGGGGTTCGTGCCGGCCGACGAGGAAACCGAGGGCTCGCTGGCGCACCGCCTGGCCGCCAATCTGCGAAATCCCCGGCAACTGGTGCTCTACCTGCAGGGCTTCCTGCTCATGGGTGGGTTCGTCGCGATGTACAACTTCCTCGGCTTCCGGCTGAGCGCGGCGCCATTCGGCTTGCCGCAGACCGTCGTCAGCCTGGTGTTCGTGGCCTATCTGGCAGGCACCTGGGCATCGGCGTGGGCCGGGGCCGCAGCCAGTCGCTACGGCCGGCGTCCGGTGCTGCTGGGCAGTGTCGTGGTGATGGGTATCGGCGTGGTGATCACGCTGAGTCACAACGTGATCACTGTCCTCGCCGGGCTCCTGGTCGCCACCGCGGGATTCTTCGGCGCCCATGCCACCGCATCGGGCTGGACCGGCCAGCTGGCCACGGTCGGCAAGGCGCAGGCGGGCTCGCTGTACAACCTGGCGTACTACGCCGGCTCGAGTGTCATCGGATGGGTCGGCGGCATCGCGTTCGACGCGGCCGGGTGGTCGGCGGTGGCCGCCGTCATAGTGCTGCTCGAGGTGGTCGCAGGGCTGGCGGCCGCTGTGGTGCTGCGGGACTGAGCGCTAGTTCGCCCGCTGCTGGATTCGCTCCTTGAGCACGTCCGGCAACGCATCGGCCGGCAGCAGGCTCGGCAGGAGCTCCGGTTCCAGGGTCAGGGCGCGAAACACCAGCGCGACGGTGACGTCATGCGCCGGGCGGGACACCACCTCGATCGTGGCCCCGGCGCGCAGTGTTCCAGGTGTCACCACGCGGAGGTAGGCGCCGGGTACCGCCTGTGTGGTGAAAGTCTTGACCCAACCGCCGATTTCGAGCCAGACGGCGAAGGTGCGGCAGGGGATGCGTGGCCGGCTGACTTCCAGCAGAGGGCCGCCGTCGCCGATCTGCCAGCGCTCGCCGATGCGGGCGTCGTTCACCGCGAGCCCGGCGGTGGTGAGGTTCTCGCCGAACGAGCCGTTGGTCAGCGGACGGTCGAGGCGGGCCTGCCACTCGTCGAGGTCTTCGCGCGCATAGGCGTACACCGCCTGGTCGTCACCGCCGTGGAACTGCTGGTCGCCGATGGTGTCGCCGACCAGGCCGCTGCCGAGGCCGCCGTGCATGGGTCCGGGCGCACGTACCGGCACCGGTTCGGACGTCGGGCGCTTGTCGATGCCGGTGGTCAACTGCTCTTTGTCGGGGTTCGGCTGTGGGACTGCCAGATTCACCGTCAGGATCGCTGCCATGCGACAAGCCTAGAGGGGCTGCGGCACCGGTTCGCGGAAGCAAGTGGCACGGGTCACCCGCAGCCCCGAGATTCGTTGGCCCTGATCACCATTCGATCACATTTTCGATAAAGATCGCGCGCTGACCTGCATTTATGTGGGATAAGGCGCGCGCGTGGGGTAAAAGTGACGGTAGTGAAATTTGTGGAGAGAGGGACCACCGGGGACGCGAGCCCTGCGTAGACCACGCAGCGTCGTACGTCTCGGTGGCGCACGAAGAGAGGTGGCCGAAATGCGACGGATGATTGTGATGGTGGCGAGCGCAGCACTGCTGGCGACGCCCATGGCGGTGGCGGCCCCGCTGGTATCGGCGCCCCTCGCATCGGCCGACACCACCTGGACCGGCGGTACCCACCGGCAGGCCATCGACTTCGTCATCCAGCGCGCGGTGTCGCAGCGTGGGGTGCCGTTCGTCTACGGCGGCGGCAACGCCAACGGACCCAGCCTGCCTCCGGCCAATGTCACGACCGCGGCTGCCCCGGTGGCCCAGCCTGCGCCTCAGGTCGGCCTGCAACCGATGGGTGTCACGCAGCCCGCGGCCGCGCCTCAGTCCAACACCGTCATCCCGGGTCTGTCGGGTCTGTTCGGTCCGTCGCCGACGGCGAGCGCCATCACGCCGGTGCCGACCACGCCAGGCTTCGATGCTTCCGGCCTGGTCCAGTACGCGTTCGCCGGGGTCGGCATCAAGCTGCCGCGGTCGTCGGGCGAGCAGTACAAGGTCGGCCGCAAGATCACCGCGGACCAGGCGCTGCCGGGCGACCTGTTGTTCTACGGACCGGCCGGCTCGCAGAGCGTCGCGCTGTTCGTCGGCAACGGCCAGATGATCGAGGGCACCGAGCCCTCCGTGTCGGTGACCCAGGTGCGTACCAACGGCATGGACCCGTACCTGAGCCGCATCATCGAGTGGCAGTAGCCACCCCCACTCTGCGAACGTGACGTGGTCTTGACAGACTGTCGGGTATGGCACAGATAACCCTGCGTGGAAACCCCTTCAACACCGTCGGCGACCTGCCCGCTGTCGGGTCCGCGGCTCCGGCTTTCGCCCTGACCGGTGTCGACCTCGGTGCGGTCACCAACGAGCAGTTCAGCGGTAAGCCCGTGGTGCTCAACATCTTTCCGTCGATCGATACCCCGGTGTGTGCCACCAGCGTGCGGACCTTCAACGAGCGCGCGGCGGCCGACGGTGCCACCGTGGTGAACGTGTCCAAGGATCTGCCCTTCGCGCAGAAGCGCTTCTGCGGTGCCGAGGGCATCGAGAACGTCATCACCGCGTCGGCGTTCCGCGACAGCTTCGGCCAGGACTACGGCATCGTGCTGGCCGACGGCCCCATGGCCGGTCTGCTCGCCCGCGCCATCGTGGTGATCGGCGCTGACGGCAACGTGGCGTACACCGAACTGGTCCCCGAGATCGCCCAGGAACCGGACTACGACGCGGCGCTGGCCGCCGCCAAGTAACACCAGCTCTTCGACGGACGGGGCACGTGCCAGGGGCATGTGCCCCGTCCGCGTTTTTGCATCGGGCATGATGACCTGGTGCAGCTGCGATCACCGATACCGGCCTTGTCGTTGCGGGCCATCGTCGTTGTCGCCGCGTTGTCGGTGGTCGCGACGGTGCTGATCATCGGTACCTGGGTGTGGATCGGTGTCACCAAGGACCAGTACAGCCAGCTCGACCGCCGGCTGGACTCCCTGAGCAGCTTGCCGGACGTCAACACCCTGCTGAGCATCGCCAAGCAGAGCCCCACGGGGACGCCCCAGTCGGAGGGCTCCCTCGTGCGCACCGTCCGTATCGGTGCCGCCACGGTCTCGATGCCCGAGGACATCGTGCTGCCGCAGTTCGAGAACGGATACGCGAACACCACGATCAACGGCGTCGAGTACCGGGTGCGCACCGTCAGCACAGGGTCGGCGTCGATCGCGCTCGGGGCACCGCTGTCGGAGGCGCAGCGTCAGATCCGCACGCTGCACATTCGGATCCTGGCCATCTGCAGCGGGGTCATCGTCGGCACATTCCTGGTCGGCGGCTCGATGTGGTTCGTGATGATCAATCCGTTCCGCAAGCTGGCCCAGCAGGCCCGGCAGATCAACTCGCAATCGAAACCTGAAGAGGTCCACGTGCGCGGCGTCTCGGAAGCCGTGGAGATCGCGGAGGCCGTCGAAGGCATGCTGGCCCGCATCGGCGAGGAGCAGGCCCGTACCAAGGCCGCGCTGGAATCGGCCCGCGACTTCGCGTCGGTGGCCTCGCACGAACTGCGCACCCCGCTGACGGCGATGCGCACCAACCTCGAAGTGTTGTCAACGCTCGATTTGGGCGCGGACCAACGCAACGAGGTGATCGGCGATGTCATGCGCACGCAGAGCCGCATCGAGGCGACCCTCACGGCACTGGAACGGCTGGCACAGGGCGAGCTGACCACCGCCGACGATCTGGTCCCCGTCGACATCACCGAGCTGCTCGACCGGGCGGCCCACGACGCGGTGCGGGTGTACCCGGACCTGAACGTCTCGCTCGTGCCGTCCGCGACGGTGCTGATGCTGGGGCTGCCCGTCGGGCTCCGGTTGGTCGTCGACAACGCGATCAACAACGCGGTCCGGCATGGCGGCGCGACACGCGTGCAGTTGTCGGCGGTCAGCTCGCACGACGGCGTGCAGATCGCCATCGACGACAATGGCACAGGTGTACCGGAACACGAACGCGATGCGGTGTTCCACCGCTTTGCCCGGGGGTCGACGGCCTCGCACACGGGTTCCGGTCTCGGCTTGGCATTGGTTGCTCAGCAGGCCGAACTGCACGGTGGCACAGCGTCTTTGACGCAGAGTCCGCTCGGCGGCGCCCGGCTGCTGCTGGAACTACCCGCGCCGCATCCCGAATCCGACTGAGTCAGATGCAGGCGGCGAAGATGCAGAATCCGCCGTCAGGTTCCCAGCCGCCGTTCCAGGTGCCCGGCGGGTTCCAGCCCCAGGCCGGAGGCGGCGGCGGACCCCAGCCGGGTCCTGGGCCGTTCCAATCGTGGCCGTGACCCCAGCGGGCCGGGACCGGGGTCATCCCGGTATCGGCGCTGGCAGTGCCGGCGCCCAATCCCGCTGCGGCGGCGGTGAGTCCGCCGGCCACGACCAGTCCTGCAATGAGTTTTATCGATTTCATGACTACTCCATTCCTCGACTCAATCGATTGCCACAACAACGTTGCGGTTCTCGCTGTTTCTCGGTCTGTAGCCATTGTCGTTAGTCAAGCTATGTATGGCCTGTGCGGGCCTTAGGCGACGGCTTTCGGTTTTCCGGTTCTAGATGCAGGCGCCGAACAGGCACACACCGCCATCGGGCTCCCAGCCACCGTTCCAGGTGCCCGGCGGGTTCCCGTCAGGTGGGGGCGGCGGGCCCCACGCGGGCGGCGGCGGGCCCCAGTTCCGATCCCGGTCCGGTGGACCCCAGTGGTGGTCCGGAGGAGGCGGTCCCCAACCAGGGCCGGGTGGTGGCGGTGGCGGGCCCCAGTCAGAAGGCAACGGGCTGTTGCCGATGTGCGCGTCGGCACTGGCGACTCCGGTACCCGATACGAGTGCGCCGGCCGCCAGGCTGCCGGCGATCGCCAGGCCGGCAATCAGTTTCGGTGATTTCATTGTCAATCGTCTCCGTTCTCGGAGCTGGACAGAAGGGCATCGATCTCCGGTCTGATCATGGAACGCCGTCAGGTTGTGGATCAGCTGTGCCTGACGTATGTGGTGGGTCTCGATTTGGTGCGCGATCGCCGACCTGGACTCGCGGATGAACCTGGCCCTCATGGGGCTCCATACAATTGGCCGATGGCTGCCAATCCTCGGTTCCCTCGAGTCGGAACTGCGCAATGCTGATCGGTGTCATCGCAGCGCTGGTGGCGTGCTTCAGCTACGGCACTGCGTCGGTTCTGCAGTCCCACGCCGCGCGTACGGCCGTCGACGACACGACCGAAACCGGTCCGACGTTCCGTTCGACGGTGACCGCGATCCTGGCGCCGCTGTTCCTCGCCGGCATGCTGCTCGACGGACTGGGATTTCTCGGCAGTCTGGTGTCGGCGCGGCTCATCCCGCTGTTCCTGTCACAGACCATCATGAGCGCCAACCTGGCAGTGACCGCAGTCCTGAGCGTGGTGGTCCTCAAGGCGCACCTGCGTACGCGCGATTGGGCCGCCATCGCGATAGTCCTTGTGGCGCTGTGTGTTCTGGGATTCAGCGCCGGTGAACTCGGCACGGAGGTACCGGGCCGGCACATGCACTGGAGCGTGCTGGTCGCATCGGTGCTCGTCTTCATGTTCGGGGTGGTGCTCGTCCAAGTCCTCGGTAAGAAAGCCGCGGTGCCGGCGGGGCTGATCGCCGGGGTGCTGTACGGCGCCATGGCTGTTGCAGTCCGGATCGTCCACGGGCTCGACCCGTTTCATTGGGACGTCCTGATCTCCGACCCGGCGGCGTGGGCGGTGGTGATCGCCGGTGGCGGTGGCTTCTACCTGTTCACCGTCGCACTGCAGATCGGTTCGGTGAACGGCGTGGCGGCCGCACTTGTCATGGGAGAGACGGTGATTCCGGGGGCGGTCGGCGTTCTGCTGCTCGGCGATGTGGCCAAACCGGGCTACGGCTGGTTGGTGGGGGTGGCGTTCGCCACCGCGGTCGCCGGTGCGGTGGCGATCGCGATCTTCGGGGCGGCAGACGAGGAACCGGCGGTCGCCACGGCTCAGGCGTGAGCGCGTGGCGACCGCGTCGGTCTAGTCCTCTTTACGGATCAAGCGGCCCAGGGCCTCGCGGTCCGGTGCCAGCAGCTCGTCGATCCGCGGCTGGTTGACGTCGGCCACGATGATCTCGCCGACCTCCTGGTACACGTTGCTGAACAAGCCGTGCGACTTCATCTTCTCGGTCTGGTAGATGTTGTCCTCGGTCGGCGTCACGTAGTAGACGATCTCGGACTTGAACCGGTGGATCAGCCACACGTGGATCAGATCCATCAGGCGCTTCTGCCGCAGCTTCTCGGCGAAGGTGTTCTGGTCGCGCACCGTCAGGATGTTGCGTCCGTGCCGGTCCTTGATCGGGTCGACGACGACGTTGGCCAGCGGCTCCTCGCCGCTGCCGTAGATGCCCAGGTCCAGGACGTCCGATCCGGCACGGCGGGGACGCAGCTGCACGTGCAGCTGCTCGCCGATCTGGTAGTGGTCGCTCCACATGGCCAGCCACTCCTCGAGCAGCTTCTTTGGCACCTCGGTCTGGACCAGGTGCTGGTGCTGGGTGGAACCGGCACCCATCGCCTTGGTGGTCGCGGTGCGGCCCGACGATGCTGCCAGCGCGGCGTCGCTGCGCGGGCCGCCGACGAGCGTTTGCGGTGTGCGATAAGGAGATTCGACCAGCCGCATCTTGCGTTGCAGCCGGGCCAGCGCCAGCATGCCTTCTTGCCGCAGGGACGTCGCGAACTCTTCGCACGCCACACCGTCCACCTGGTGGCCGCCGTAGGTGATGAAGTTGAAGACGAAGCCCATCTTGCCGAGTTCCTCTGGGAACGCCCGCATTTCGTCATCCGTCATGCCGGTGGTGTCCCAGTTGAACGACGGCGACAGGTTGTAGGCCATCATCTGGTCCGGGAACTCGGCGTGGATGGCCTCCGCGAATTCGCGGGCCTCAGCCAGGTCCGCGGTCTTGGTCTCCATCCACAGGATGTCCGCGAACGGTGCGGCCGCAAGCGATTTCGCGATCGCGTACGGGATGCCGCCGCGCACCTGGTAGTAGCCCTCGGGGGTCTTGGCCAGGTCACTGTCCCACGCCACGTCCGCCCCCAGTTCGCGGGCCTTCTCCCGGGCCGCGTACAGCGACGCGCGGGCGGCGAACGTCCGCCACTCATCCGGGCTCATCGCGACGGCCTCGCCCTCCTTGGCCCGGAACTGCAGCACTTCGGCGACGGCATCGCAGTAGGTGTTGAGGCCCGAATCCGCCTGCCAGGCTTCGACGAATTTCGACTCGACCTTGTCGAACACCGAGTCGACGGACTGTCCGGAGTTCGGATCCCAGGCAGCGGCCGCGTCGTCGATGAGGGCTGCGATGCCGTGGCTGTCCAGCCAGGCCTCGGCGGTGGCGTACTGGCCCTGGGGCAGCGCGTAGAGCAGGTGCCCACGCAGATCGGTGACGCCCTTGTCGTGGAACCGCCGCACCATCGCCAGGAAACACGACTTGTAGGACGGGATCTTGAGGTTGGTGGCGCCCAGCAGGAACGGCTGGTCGCGCTCATCGGCGGCGCTGTCGATGAGGTTGGCGGCCTCGGCGTCGGTGCGCGCCACGATGATTCCCGGCACACCCATCATGTCCAGCTGGAAGCGCGCGGTGTTGAGGCGCTTGAGCTGTTCGTCCGACGGGACCAGCACCTTGCCGCCCTGGTGGCCGCATTTCTTGGTACCGGGCCGCTGATCCTCGATGTGGTAGCCCGGCACACCGGACTCAACGAAGCGGCGAATCAGGTTGCGTACGTGGGCATCTCCACCATGGCCGGTGTCGGCGTCGGCGATGATGAACGGCCGGTAGTCGACGGCGGGGGTGGTCGCACGTTGTTCGTCGGTCATCTGCAGGCGCAGGTACTGCTGATTGCGGTCCGCGGTCAGCAGCGCGCGCACCAGGCCGGCGGCTTCGTCGGGCACTTGGCTCAGCGGGTAGCTGGCCAGGTCGGGACCGGGGTCTTCACTGATGGAACCCTTGGCCGAGGTGGCCCAACCACCGAGGTAGATGCCTTCGATGCCGATCCGCTTCATCACCACCGCCTGGCCGGGGGAGTACGGCCCGAACGTGGTGATGCTCTTCTTCTGCGCGAACAATTCGCGCAACCGCGGATAGAACGCTTCGGCGGCCTGCCTGGCCACGGGGTAGTCGGACGGGATGGTGCCACGCTGTTCGACCACCTGACGCGCGGTGTAGAGCCGCGTGATGCCGTCGAAACGGGGGCTGTCGAAATACTCCTGCACGGCTGCGACGTTCTGCTCGAATGACGTCGCGACTGCTTCGAGGGTCATGGACTGCTCCTTGCTGAGCCTGGTTCCGATGAGCCTTCCGAGCCTATCGCCGCGGGGCGGCCGTGAATACGCGTTCAGACATTCACGTCGAACCCGAGGTTGACGTCGCAGGCCACCCGCCCACCGCGGATGCCCCAGTTCTCGAGCGCACTCTCGCGGAGCAGGATCGTGATGTGATCGGCCGGAATGTCGAAGGCGGCCAGGCGGCCGACGATCTCGCGGTACAGCTCCCGCTTGGCATCCACCGATCGGCCGGCGAAACAGTCGATGGTCACCAGCGTGTACCGCTCGGGGTGTTCGAGGTGTGGGGCATGCGAAACCCGGTGCGGTTCATGGACCAGCAGCCGGACGTGCTTGTCGCCGACCGGGATCCGGAACGCGGCAACCAGTGCACTGTGGACGGCATCGATGATGGCGACCTCGTCGGGCTGGCTGTACTGACGGCGGACCTCGATCAGTGAACTCGGCATGGCCCAGATCGTCACACCCGGCAGCCGTCAGCGCACCTGAATTTCTGCCGCTGTGGCCGGATCGAAGCGGACCCGGAACAGCGCCGGCCAGTACTTGCCCGTGACGAGAAACTGCTCATTGCCGCTCGGCCCGCCGAGATGCGCGATGCCGTTGAGCACCCCGACCTCGCCCTGCCAGGCCGGGTCGCGCAGACCGGTGGCGTACACCACCGCGGTGACGGCGCCTGTCGTGGCGTCGATCTCGATGATCTGGTCGGTCGGGAACACGTTGGCCCAGATCCGGTTGCCGACGCAGTCGAGGCTGTTGAGCCCAGACACCTGAATTCCGTTGTAGGTCACGGTCATGGCACCGGTTTCGCGCATGTCGTCCACGGTGTGGAAATGCAGTAGGGCGGAACCGTCGCTACGGATCAGCCGGTCGCCCGCGCGGCACAGGCCCCACCCCTCGCCGGCGAGCGGTACTTCGCGCAGCATGGTGAGGGTGGCCTTGTCCCACTCGATCGCGACGCCGTTCTCGTACGTCACCTGCCACAGGTGCGCGCCGGCATCGGCGATGCCCTCACCGAAATAGGCGGGCGGCAGCGGTACGGCGCGGCGTAGCTGCCCCGTGGCGGCGTCGAGTTCACGCAGCGCGGACTTGCCTTCCAGGCCCGAGCTCTCATACAGGGTCGATCCGTCGACGAACATGCCCTCGGTGAAGGAGACGGGGTCGTGGTCGAACTGTTCGAGGACGACGGGACGGAGCCTGGCGATCTGATCGGCAGCGGCGGTCGGGACTGCCGCGCAGCCCGCCAGCACTACCGCGGCCATCAGGAGTCTCACAACGACGCCACCACGACCAGCAGCGCCCCGACGGCCGTCAGCGTCACCGCGGTGATCGCGGCGGTGTGTTCCTGCACCCAGTGGCGCATCCGCTCCAGGCCCTTCTCGGCATACCGCGAGGCCACCAGGTGTGCGAAGATCGGCGCGGCCGTGGTGGATCCGGCCATCACGACGAAATAGCCGATGGCAGTGGCCTTTTCGGCGGGAGTTGTCAGAAATGCGTCGATGGCCACGCCGCCGGCGATACACGCCAGGATGAACTTCGGATTGGCGACCGCGAAGACGACTCCCGTGACGGCCGTGACGACTGGCGACGCGGACTGCAGCCGGGTCAGCCAGCCCGTCGCCTGCGCGTAGTGCTTGCGCCGCAGCCAGGTGACGACGCCGAGCACGATCAGCGCGATGCCGATGCCGAGCTGCAGGCGCGAACTGGTCGCGGCGGCGTGCGACTGGCCGACCGGGGACACCAACACCACCGCGCTGATCACCACCGTCAGCCCGGCCAGCCAC
This sequence comes from Mycolicibacterium sp. P4_G11, assembly GCF_056555145.1. Classification (NCBI taxonomy): domain Bacteria; kingdom Bacillati; phylum Actinomycetota; class Actinomycetes; order Mycobacteriales; family Mycobacteriaceae; genus Mycobacterium; species Mycolicibacterium sp. P4_G11. Next base: position 307,062 of record NZ_JBFUJW010000010.1, on the reverse strand, counting down.
CCGCACAGGTAGGTCAGACCGGTGCTGCGGGGCCGGTCCGAGTACAGCAGGAGCAGCACCGGCGGCAGCACCGCCATCGGGGACAGCGCCACGATGAGCGCGTCGGGGATCAACCACGTCACACCAGCCATCCTGCCAATCGCTGCCCGCCGCAGCCCCGCGGCCAGTGATCGGGCACGCTTGACCCCACGATGGCACTTGTTGACGACCCTGCGGACCTGACCGCCCTGCGCGCCACGGGCGCCGACCCCGACGAATTGCTCGCGGCGTTCGCCGAGTGGGCCGAGGCGTCGGGCACCGCGCTGTATCCGGCGCAGGAGGAGGCGCTGATCGAGCTGGTCAGTGGCGCCAATGTGGTGCTGGCGACGCCGACCGGTTCCGGCAAGTCGCTGGTGGCCACCGGCGGGGTCTATTTCGCCCTCGCTTCGAACCGGCGCAGTTACTACACCGCGCCGATCAAGGCACTGGTCAGTGAGAAGTTCTTCGCGTTGTGTGACGTTTTCGGCGCCGCCAATGTCGGCATGCTCACCGGCGACGCGGCGGTCAACGCCGGGGCGCCGATCATCGCGTGCACGGCCGAGATCCTGGCGAACATCGCGCTGCGCGAGGGCGCACAGGCAGACATCGGTTTGGTGGTGATGGATGAGTTCCATTTCTACGGCGATCCCGACCGCGGCTGGGCCTGGCAGGTGCCGCTGCTGGAATTGCCCGCGGCCCAGTTCCTGTTGATGTCGGCGACGCTCGGCGACGTGACCGTCCTGCGCGAGGACCTCACCCGGCGCACCGGCCGGCCAACGGCGCTGGTGGCCAATGCCGAGCGGCCCGTGCCGCTCTACTACAGCTACGCCACCACTGCGATGCACGAGACCATCGCCGATCTGCTGCAGACCAAACAGTCGCCGATCTACGTCGTGCATTTCACCCAGGCCGCCGCGCTCGAGCGGGCACAGGCGCTGATGAGCGTCAACGTGTGCACCAAAGAGGAGAAGGCGGCCATTGCCGACCACATCGGTGGCTTCCGGTTCACGACGGCGTTCGGCTCGACGCTGTCGCGGCTGGTCCGGCACGGCATCGGTGTGCACCACGCCGGCATGCTGCCCAAGTACCGGCGCCTGGTGGAGCAACTGGCCCAGGCGGGGCTGCTGAAAGTCATCTGCGGCACCGACACCCTCGGCGTCGGCATCAACGTGCCGATCCGCACCGTGGTGTTCTCGGCGTTGTCGAAGTACGACGGCACCCGCACCCGGCTGCTGAACGCCCGGGAGTTCCATCAGATCGCCGGCCGCGCCGGGCGGGCCGGCTACGACACCGCGGGCACCGTCGTGGTGCAGGCCCCCGAGCACGAGGTGGAGAACCTCAAACAGTTCGCCAAGGTCGCCGACGATCCGAAGAAGCGGCGAAAGCTGGTGCGCCGCAAAGCTCCCGAGGGCATGGTGCCGTGGGGCGAGAACACCATGACCCGTCTGGTCGAGGCCGCACCCGAAGCGCTGACGAGCAACATGCGGGTGTCGACGGCAATGATCCTCGACGTCGTCGACCGCCCCGGTGACCCCTGCCTGGCCATGCGCCGGCTGCTCGGCGACAACCATGAACCTCGCAAGCGCCAACTGCGGCACATCCGCGAAGCGGTCGGAATCGCGCGCTCGCTGCTGCAAGCCGGGGTGCTGGAACGGCTCGTCGAACCCGAGCCGGACGGGCGGCGGTACCGACTGACCGTCGACCTGCCACCGGATTTCGCGCTGAACCAACCGCTGTCGACGTTCGCGCTGGCGGCCGTCGAGTTGCTCGACCCGGCATCGGATACCTTTGCGCTCGACGTGGTTTCGGTGATCGAGGCGACGCTCGAGGATCCGCGCCAGATCCTGGCGGCCCAGTTGAAGAAGGCCCGTGGCGAGGCCGTCGCCGCCATGAAGGCCGAGGGCATCGAATACGACGAGCGCATCGAACTCCTCGACGACATCACCTATCCACGCCCGCTCGACGAGCTGCTGGCGCACTGCTTCGAGGTGTACTGCAGAAGCAACCCGTGGGCGGCCGACGGACATCCGGCCCCCAAGTCCGTCGTGCGCGAGATGTGGGAACAGGGACTCACGTTCAAGGAGTACGTCAGCGCTTACGGGCTGACCCGCACCGAGGGTGCGGTGCTGCGCTACCTGTCGGACGCCTTCAAGGCGCTGCGGTCGGGAGTTCCGGCTGCCGCGCGGACCGACGAGCTCACGGACATCGTCGAATGGCTGGGAGAGCTTGTCCGCCAGGTGGATTCGAGCCTGCTCGACGAATGGGAGCAGCTGACCAGTGCCGACCAGGTCGACCAGGTAGCGGTGATGGCTCCGGTGCGGCCGCTGACCGGCAACGAGCGGGCCTTCACCGCCATGGTCCGCAACGCCCTGTTCCGCCGGGTGGAGCTGTGGGCCCGACGCCGTTGGGACGAGCTCGGTGCACTCGACGCCGCGTCGGGGTGGACGGCGCCGCGGTGGGAAGCGGTGGGGGAGCAGTATTTCGCCGAGCACGACGACCTCGGCACCGGCGCGGACGCCCGCGGGCCCGCCATGTTGATCTTCGACCGCGCGCCGGGCGTATGGCGCGTCCGCCAGATCCTCGACGACCCGGCTCACGACCACGACTGGGGGATCGACGTGGAGATCGATCTCGCCGCGTCGGACGAGGACGGCGCACCGGTCATCCGAGTCGTCGAAGCGGGACTTTTCGGTAGCTGAGCGCGGTTCTCGGGCACACTGGGCGCATGACCACCCGCGAGAAGCCGAAGGCGGATCGCGCATGACCGCAGCTGTCCCGGAGCCCGTCAGCGGAACCCGCGGGTTCCTGCCTGCGGTGGAGGGGCTGCGGGCCGCCGCGGCGTTGGGCGTGGTGCTCACGCATGTGGCATTGCAGACCGGCTACACCGATGGTGTCGTGGGCCGGTTGCTGGCCCGCTTCGACCTGTCGGTGGCAGTGTTCTTCGCGTTGTCGGGCTTCCTGCTGTGGCGTGGCCATGCCGCTGCGGCGCACGGGTTGCGGGCCGAACCCGAGGCGGCGCCCTACTACCGTTCTCGGTTGGTCCGGATCATGCCGGCCTATCTGCTGACGGTGGTCGTGGTTCTGACCCTGCTGCCGGACGCGCGCAGCGCGGACCGGACCGTGTGGATCGCGAACCTCACTCTCACGCAGGTCTTCGTGCCGAAGACCCTCATCGCCGGGCTCACGCAGATGTGGAGCCTGTCGGTCGAGATGGCGTTCTATCTCGTCGTGCCGCTGCTGGCGCTCCTTGCCGCGAAATTGCGGCCGCGGCTGCGGGTTCCGGTGATCGCCGGGGTGGCGCTGCTCAGTTTCGGTTGGGGTTATCTACCGATCCCCGCGTACCACGGGGCCAATCCGCTGACCTGGTTGCCGGCCTACGCCTCGTGGTTCGCCGTCGGGATGTTGTTGGCGGAGTGGATGTTCCGGCCCTACAGCTGGCTGCATCAGTTGGCCCGGCAGCGGACCATCCTGATGATCGTGGCTGTCGCCGCCTTTCTGGTCGCGGCGTCTCCGTTGGCCCTGCCGGCCGGGCACCACCACGCCACGCTCGGCCAGTTCATCACGCGGACGGCCTTGGGGGCCGTTGTCGCCGGAGCGCTGTTGGCGCCCTTGGTCCTCGGCGCTCCAGGCGATCAGCACCGGGTGTTGGGTAGTGCCCCGATGGTGACGCTCGGTCGCTGGTCGTACGGGCTGTTCCTGTGGCACCTCGCCGCACTGGACATGGTGCTCGCCATGGTCGGGCCGACGTCATTTCCGGGGGCTTTGCCGGTGGTGATGGTCCTGACGACGACGTTCGGACTCGCGGTGGCCGCGGTGAGTTATGCGCTGCTGGAGGAGCCGTGCCGGATGGCGCTGCGGCGCTGGGAAGCCCGGCGGCAGGCCGTTGTGGCCGAAGACAGTCCGGCGCAGGCCGCCTGACGGCTCAGCCGGTGCGGTGCAAGAAGCCGTGCAGCGTGGCCTGCACCAGTTCGTCGACGATCGCGTCTCGGGAGGGCGGGTTGGCACCGAACAGCGTGGGGCGAAGGGCGACCATTCCGACGATCATCGCCACCGTCGAATGTGCAGGCAGGGCAGGTTGGTCCGACGTCATCCCGCGCAGCTGCATGCCCTCGGTGCTGATCCGGCCCAGCGTCGCCAGGGCCGCTCTGATGTCGGCGATCCCGGCGCTTTCCATCTCGTCACCGAGCTCTTCGGCCGCGACCAGCGTGAGCAGCAGCCCTCGATGCTCGGCGAGTACGTCGTAGAGCTGACCGACGAAATGCCGTGCCAGGGTTTGTTCATCGGTGTCTTCGGGGCGCAATGACTGCCAGGTCTGGGCGAAGCCGTGGACGAAGTCGGTGAACGGCAGCACCAGTGCTTCGCGGAACAGACCGGCCTTGGAACCGAAGTACCGGAACAGGAGATGCTCGGTGACGCCGGCCGCATCGGCGATCTCTCGGGTCGTGGTGCTGCGATAGTCCTTGCGGGAGAACAGGTTTTGCGCCTCGGCGAGCAGCAGGCGACGAGCCTCGCCACGCGGGCGGCGCGGCGTGGCCGTACGCGGCGGCGTTTCGGGCAGGGTCACGGTGGCAAGCTCCTCTGACTCGTCCGGCTCCCGGACGGTTCAAACATAGCGGCCCTTGACGGCGGATTTGTGGATAGTGTCTACTATCCACAAACTCTGGTCTCCGCCAGAAAGGAATCGACATGGGTGCGGTCGTCATGCTCGGCACGCTGTTCGGGCTGGTGGTCGTGATCTACGCCGCGGTACTGCATTTCGACCCGGAAGCCCGTCGCAGCACCGACAGTGGCGAGCCGCGATGAACTCCGGCCTGACGCCGCTGATGGCGGCCGCCATCGGCTTCGCCTACGTGGGCGGACTCGCCTTCGTGCTGCTCGGCGTGTACCTCAGCGTCCGCCGCGGGCGGCTGCATCCGCTTCTGCTGCTGTGCATCTCGGCCATGTCGTTCTCGTGGATCGAAGCCCCCTACGACTGGGCGATGTACGCCCAGTTCGCGCCGGCCATCCCACGCATGCCGTCCTGGTGGCCGCTGAACATGACCTGGGGCGGGCTGCCGGCACCGGTGCCGATCGGTTACATGTCCTACTTTGCGCTGCCCGCGGTCATCGCGGCGGCCATCGGGCGGTGGGTGTGCCGACGGTGGCAACTGCGCCAGCCGACGACCATGCTCACCGTCGGCCTGGTCGTCGGATTCTGTTGGGCCTTCATGTTCAACGCGATCCTCGGGGCCAGGCTCGGGGTCTTCTACTACGGCAGGGTGATCCCAGGTCTCGGCCTGTGGGAGGGCACCCGGAATCAGTACCCCATCTATGACTCGCTGGCCATGGGCATCCAGATGATGGTGTTCACCTACCTGCTGGGCCGCACCGACACCAAGGGGCGGAGCGTCATCGAGGTCTGGGCCGACAAGCGGGCGGCGACGCGCACCCAGTCCGCCGTGCTGTCCGTAGTCGCGGTCGTCGTAGTGGGAAACCTGCTCTACGGCGCGGTGTTCGCGCCGCATCTGGCGACGAAACTGGCCGGCTGGGTGACTGCCGGACCTGAGACCGAGCTCTTCCCCGGGGTGCCCAACCAGCCGATGACAGGACGGTAGATGATCGAGCAGGCCGAGTTGTACTACGACCCTTTCGATTACGGCATCGACGACGATCCGTACCCCATCTGGCAGCGGATGCGGGCCGAGGCGCCGCTGTACTACAACGAGAAGTACAACTTCTATGCGCTGAGCCGCTATGGCGATGTGGCGCAGGCACTTCCGGACTGGCAGGCCTACCGGTCCGGGCACGGCACCGCGCCGGACATCCTGTTCAGCGGCATCGAGGTGCCGCCGGGCATTCTGCTGTTCGAGGATCCGCCGTTGCACGATCTGCACCGCCGCTTGCTGTCGCGGGTGTTCACGCCGCGCCGGATGTCGGCGGTGGAGGGCCAGGTGCGCGAATTCTGTTGCCGTGCCCTCGATCCGCTACGTGATCTCGACGGGTTCGACTTCGTGACGCAGCTCGGTGCCGTCCTGGCGATGCGGACCATCGGCTATCTGCTGGGCATCCCCGAGTCAGATCAACAGGTGATCCGGGACGGCACGGACGAGCGCATCACCGTCGGCTCCGACGGCAGCGCCTGCGACATCAGTACGACGATCTTCCAAGATTCGATGGCAGCTTTCGTCGAGTACATCGACTGGCGGGCCCGCCATCCCTCCGACGACCTGATGACCGATCTGCTCACCGCCGAGGTGGAGGGATCCGACGGGGAGTTGCGGCCGTTGGAACGCGGCGAGGTGTTGGCCTACACCACGATGATTGCGGGCGCCGGCAATGAAACCAGTGCTCGGCTCATCGGATTCATGGGTCAACTGCTGGGCGAACACCCCGATCAGCGCCGCGAACTCGTGGCGAACCCGGCTCTGATTCCGGCGGCGGTCGAGGAGACCCTGCGGTTCGAGGCGCCATCCCCGGTGCAGGCCCGGTACGTCGCGCGCGATGTCGACTGGCATGGGCAGCGCGTGGCCGAAGGCTCGTACCTGTTGCTGCTCAACGGGTCGGCGAACCGGGACGATCGGCAATTCGCCGACCCCGATCGCTACGACATCCATCGCAAGACCGGTCACCTCAGTTTCGGTCAGGGCATCCACTTCTGCCTCGGCGCCGCGTTGGCCCGGCTGGAAGCCCGCGTCGCGTTCGAGGAGGTGTTCAAGCGGTGGACTGACTGGCAGGTCGACTATGCGAACGCGCAGCGCGCCCGGACCTCGAGCGTGCGCGGCTGGTCGCGGATGCCCGTGCGAACCGGAGCCGGCTAGCTGCCGCCACGACCTACAGTGGCAGAGTGCGATTCAAGCGCCAGGGGCCGCTGGGCCAGATGAACGCCGCGGTGGCGGATCTCGAATTGCCGCCCGCGGTGTTCAAGACCTGCCCTTGGCAGCCACGGGATCTCGTGGCGGAGGGCCTGCGGCAGTGGCTGCGGTGTTGCGGGGCGGCCATGCGGGACGGTCAGGTGATCGGCATGCCGTCGCACGCCGTCGATGAGGCCTGGCATGGCCTGATCCTTTGTACGGCAAGGTATTCGGCATTCTGCGACACGGCCTACGGCCAGTTCCTTCATCATCACCCCGAGGGCGGCGCGCCCGCAGATGCGGTGGCCGAGCCGATGCACGAGCAGCTCAGGCGCACGGTCATCGCCTGGGAAAAGGTCGCCGGACCCGACGAGGTCTGCGTGCTGTGGGACCTCGACGAGCAGGTCGGAGTCGACAAGCCGTGGGGGATCGGGGCGGCTCGGGTCGACGAAATTCGGTCGGCATACCGGGCCATGCAGGTCCGAACAAGGTGACGGAGGCCCGCTCACGCGATAGCCTGACCCGTTACGGAAGCCGGTTGACAGAACGGACGAGCAATTTGAAGACCGAACGACAGCGTTTCCGACCGCCGATGATCGTCGGCGGCATTCTGCTTGTCGGCGCGTTCGCCGCGGCCGGTCCGGCTGCGGCGGACCCTGCCACGCCGACGACACCTGCACCCGGCCAGCCCGTCGTGGAGCCCGCAGGCGGCCCCAGCGGCCCGGTGGCCGCGCCGCCGATCGGAGCTCCGACAGTCCCCGAGATCGAGAACCCGACCTACGGCGCCGGAAGTACCCCGGGCCAGTTGGGCTACCTGCGGGACATCTGGCACACATTCCACAGCGGTAACCCGATCGAGGCGCTCACCATGCCGCCCGAGGAGGCGCCCGGAGCACCACCCAATGCGGGGCCGGCGCCCAAACTGCCGCCCGGCTTCATCTCGCTGACCGATCCGGCGTCATCGAACCCGATCGTCGACACCGGTCCCAAGACCGGCGGACCCGCGCTGCCTCCCGGCTACTACCCGTTGAACGGCCCGCCGCCGCCCGGGTACTACGACCCGAAGCCCGGTTCGGCTCCGGCGCCGGGTGGCCCTGACGCGGCGCCGCCGCAGTCCGGATTTGTGGCCACCCCATCGCAGTGACGGTTCGGCGTAATGTGATTACATACGCTAAGTAATCGCAGTCGACGCAGGGGAGCACATGACCTCGATCAAGAAGACCTTGTCTGCCGCAGCCATCGCGGGATCGCTTGCCGCGGCCGCGCTGGGCTTCGGGATGCCGCTGGCAGCGGCTCAGCCACCGCCACCTGCGCCCGGGCAGGGCGAGGAGGTCCCGCCGTGGGCGCCGAAGAAGCCGGCTGAAGTTTGGAACGGCCAGCCCGTGGTGTGGACCTCGGCCTGGGGTGGACGCTGGGGTGTGTGGATCAACGACGGCTTCATCACCCTGACGTCGAACCCGGTCACCAACGGCGGATAACCGCTGCCGTCACCATCGCGCCGCGACGTTGGTGCCGATCTGATTGGCGACTTGGACCGCCGTGTCCGCCGGGTCGGGACTGCACGTGTTGATGTCGATGATGACGTTGTTCTTGTGTGCCAAGGCGCGGCCGCACGCCCAACCGGGTGCGGCCGCGTCTTGTTCGGTCGAGACCACGCTGAGAATGTCGTGGGCGTTGGTGATCGGCCCGACGGTCCACTGCGACTGACTCTGCGTGTGCGTGTACTGCTTGCACGCCGGCCACAGCTGCGCTGACGCGTTGAAGAACTCCTGCGCTTTGTCTTGTGTCGGAAACAGGACCACGGCCTGTTTCAGGTAGTGGGTGAACTTGTCCCCGTCGTTCATGCTCTGCTCGCGCTCGGCCCAGAACCCGCTGCTCGCGTACACGGCGGCTTCGGCCGCGCCGTCGATGGCGAGGCACTCCGGTGGTGCCATCGTGCTGCTGTTGTCCGACATGGTCGCCTGGGCGCCGAGCACCGCCATGGCCGTCGAACCCATCGTCGCGTTCACTTGCTCGGGGTTCAGCAGCAGCCCGTCGAGTTCCCGTTCGACCAGCGGCCGGGGCACCATCGGCGGCGTGGTCACCGGTACGGCCTTGCCCTGCGTACTGCCACAGCCCGCGGTCAGAACACCAACCACGACAACAGTGACTATGCCTACTGAGCTGCGCATACACCCTCCCGTCGCGGCAGCGGCGACTTACTGACGCACCACGCTGTCCTCCACAGCGCGGCACTCCAACATTTCTATTGTGGCGTCAATTGGGGCCGGGCCGCCCCTGCACGACGGTGTTTCGCGGTAACGATGAACGATGTTCTTGATAACAGGTTCGCCGCGACGCTGCACGGCAAAGATCAGTTCGACACGTCGAGGATCTTGATCGCGAAGACCAGCGAGTCGCCCTTCTCGATGCCTGCGCTCGGCTGGCCGTCGGGGTAGCCGTCGGCGGAGGTCATCGCGACGGCGACGGTGGAGCCCACCTTCTGGCCGGCGATGGCCTTCTGGAAGCCGGGCACGACGCGCATGAGCGAGAAGGTGGCCGGGGCGCCGCGGTCGTACGCGCTGTCGAACTTCGATCCGTCACGGCCGTTGAAGCCCGCGTAGCAGACGGAGACCGTCGCGGTTTCGGGGACGACGGGCCCGGTGCCGGCCTTCAGCGTCTGCACCTGGGTCTGATTCACGCTGAACGGGCCCTTGACCGTGACGACCGGGGCCGCGCTGTCGGTGGAGCCGGTGACCGCGACGCTGCCGGTGGCGCCATTGAGCGTCCACTCGGGCGCGCCGCCCTGTCCCTCGGCCATCGGGCAGGTGCGGGCGGCCGCGGTCGTGGAGTTGTCCAGGGCAGTGACCGGGCTCGGGGTCGTCGTCACCAGCGGTGCCTGGGTCGTGGTCGCCGCTGCCGGCTTTTCGTCGGAGCCACAGGCGGTCAGGGCGACGGCCAGTGATGCGGCGCAGGCGGTCAGTGCAACAGAGGAGGACACGCGGGAGAAGTTCATCGTTGCCACGCTACCGGGGACTGTTCGGTCTCAGAACTGCGACCAGGAAGTCGGAATCGTCGGTGAACGGCCGCACATCCCACGTGGACAACAGCAGGTCGGGGGTGAGCCCCGCTTCGGTCACGTCGGCGAAGAACTCGCTGAACGGGTAGTCGCGGCCGGCACCGAAACCGATCACCGCGCGGCCGTCGTCGGCCAGGTGGGCGCCGAGCCGGGTTAGCACCTGCACGCGGGTGCTCGGGGCGACGAACGTCATCACGTTGCCGGCCGACACGATGAGATCGAACGGCTCGGGAATGCCGCGCGCCGGCAGGTCGAGCTCGGCGAGGTCGCCCACCAGCCAGCGCGGCCCGGGGTGATCCTCCTCGGCGGCCGCGATCAATGCAGGGTCGACGTCCACCCCGACCACATCGTGCCCAGCCGCGGCGAGGTATCCGCCGATCCGGCCGGGTCCACAACCGGCGTCGAGAATGTGGGCGCCGCGGGAAGCCATCGCGTCGATCAGGCGGGCCTCGCCGACCAGGTCTTCACCGGCGCGGGCCAATGTCCGGAAGCGATCGATGTACCACTGCGAGTGCGCGGGATTCGCCTCGACCTTTTGCATCCAGAGGCTCTGTTCGATCATGCCTCGATTCTTCCACTCGTCGACTGTGAGCCCTATACAGGGACATTCGCGGAATTGCCTGCACAGGGCTCACAGTCACGCGGCGTCCAGCTCTGCCGGCGCGGTCAGGCCCAGCAGTCGCAGCAGTTCCGCGAGTTTGTGATCCAGTTGCCTGCCCACCGCCGAGATCTGTGGGTCGCCGAAGCTACCGAACCGGCTCGATGGTTGGTCGATGCTGAAATGCACTGCGCCGTCGACATCCTCGTAGATGGCGGCGCGCATCGGTGCGTAGAGCATGATGCCAGGATCTCGGCGGAACATCGTTTCGGCGATCACGTTGTTGCCCACCATGTAGGTGACCGCGCGGGTCGGGTTGCCCGCCAGTGCCATCATCGGCGTCGGGTCGAACGCCCAGAAGTTGACGAACGAATGCGGAGCGCGCGCTGCGGTGTAGCGCTGTACTGCAGCCAGGTCACCTGATTCGATCACTTCGGTGAGTTCGGCGAAATCGATGGTGGGTACCAGGGTTTCGAAACGCCGGCGCAGTCCATCGAAGGTGTCATCGGTGTCGACGACGAAGCGGTTGACCTGATGGCGGATGGTCGTGGTCATGTCAGGCTCCGACCAGGATCGACTTGGACGCCGTAGGTGCGGCCGTCGAGAGCTTGCGCAACGACACGATGTGCAGCGCCGCGGCGAGGGGCACCAGGGCGGTCGGAATCAGCACGAGCGGCAGCAGAGCGATCTGCTCGGTCGACGGAGACAGCTGCAGCACGTGCGCAAGGCCCGGCGCTGCGGTGACGCCGAGCGCGGTCGCGACCACGAGGTCGAGCAGACCCAGGATGTTGAACCACACCAGTCGTCGGCCCACGTTCCCGTGCCGAAGGTGGCGGGCCAGGTAGATCGCGCCGAAACCGATTGCGATATCGCCCAATCCGGCGGGCAGGGCGAATCCGGCAGGCAGTTCGCCCAGCGCCATCACAATCAGGAAAGCGGCCCCTTCCACCCGGAAGATCTGCGCCACGGTCAGCCACCACTGGGTGTCCGGCTGATCCAGGATTCGGGACGCGACCGGAGTCCTGGTCGCGAGCAGGACCGTCACGAGGGGTACGACCATGGCCACGGCCAACCACGGTTCGATCTTCGCCGGAGCGAACCGATACACGTCGGCGTGGGCAAGCATCGCACTCACCAAAACCCAAGTGGTCCAGACAGTTCCGAATATGACGGCGATTCGGGTGGCCCGCCGCCTCCCTAGATTCGCGGCGATGGCGCCACGGAACAACGTTGCGCTGATTGTCGCGATGGTGCCGACCAACCCGGCCGCCACAATCGCCCATGCATAGCTCATGGCGTTCTCCCGATTCATTGATTTTGTCGGACACTTGGTTAGTTTCCGAACAGCTTGTTCAATTGAGGGGAGAGGGCCGAAATTCCGTCAACAACCAATGGGGGCGAGATGTCCAGAACCGAACAAGAGTCGAAATCTGTTCGGAATTCGGGGAATCGTGGCACGCCGGTCACCGACCGCCGGGTGCGGCGCACTCGGAAACTGCTGCACTCCGCCTTCCTGGAACTGGTCGTTGAGCAGGGCTACGACAAGACCACCATCCAGGACATCCTCGACCGCGCCGACGTCGGCCGATCGACCTTCTATGTCCATTTTCGTGACAAAGAAGCACTACTGACCGCGAGCTTCGACGACATGCGCGATCAACTCGGCGACGCGCTCGCCGCCATTCCGGCGTCCGGTGCCGTCGACGTAACCTTGCCCGCGACAATGCTTTTCGACCACGCTTACCGGCATCAACCGATCTACCGCGCACTGTGCGGCCGACATGGTGGTGACGTGGTTCAGCGCCATCTGCGCCACCTGATCGGCGACGTCCTTCGTAAGCACCTGCGACCCGAGCTCACCTCTGCGGAGCCCGCTGTGCCCGCTGAGGTGTCGGCGGAGTTCTACACCTCAGCCACGTTGGGTCTGCTCGCGTGGTGGATCGACCACGATTTCTGCAACGGCCCGCAGTGGCTGACGGCGATGTACCGCACCTTGGTGCTGCCTTCGAGTGTCACCAACCGAACGGGGGATATCCCGTGAGATGAGCGGCGATGGCACGGGCGAGAATGGTGGGGTGACGAACACTGCCCCGATGCCACCCTGCCCTGCGTGTGCCAGCGAGTACACCTACGAGTCCGGTGCGCTCTACGCGTGCCCGATGTGTGCCCATGAGTGGGCCGCCGGCGACAGCGGGGACTCCGATGCCGACAGTGCGCGAGTGGTGAAGGACGCCGTGGGCAACGTGCTCGCCGATGGCGACAGCGTCACGCTGGTGAAGAGCGTCAAGGTCTCGGGCGGCGGGGGCGGCGCCATCAAGGTCGGGACCAAGGTCCGTGGCATCACGCTCATCACGGACGGTGTCGGTGACCACGACATCGACGCCAACGTGCCGGGTTTCGGTCGCCTTCAGCTCAAGTCGAGCGTCGTCAAGAAGTCCTCCTGACGCTATTGCGCTGACAGTCTCCGCGCGATCTCGCCGTACCGCTCGAAGCGGTCGGATCCGCCGAGGGCGTTGTACAGCACGACGCGGGTCGCGACGCCCTCGTATTTGGCAATGAGCTTGTCCGCCAACTCATCCCAGGTGGACTCGGTGGCGAAGGCCGCGATGTGGTCATCGGTGATCTGCGCCATCATGCCTGCCATGTCGCCGGCCTTCTGCTTCTCGCGCAGGCGCGCGGTGGTGCCGTCGAAACCGGCTTCGTCCCAGATGAACGCGTAGTTCGGTGTGCTGCCGTAGAAGCTCATGCTGGCGCGGACGAACTCGCGTTCGTTGTGCCGTTCCTCGTCGGTGTCGCCGACGATCGTCATGGCCGGGATGATCGTGTCGATGTCGGCGAGGGACCGGCCCGCTTTCTCTGCTCCCGCAGCCACATTGGGCAGCACGTGGCGCGCGATGTAGCCCGGCTCGCCGAGTGGGTGAATGTGCACACCGTCCGCGACCTCGCCGGCCATGCGCAGCATCCACGGATTCACCGCGGCGATGTCGACCTTGGGATCGGGTGCGTCGATGGGCCCGGGGCTCCATTGCGGCGTGATGAAGTCGAGGTCGTAGAAATCGCCGTGATGGTCGAGCTTGCCCGTCCGGAACGCCGTGAAACAGGCTTTCACCGCGCGGACGTAGTCACGCAGCCGCGGGCCGGGCTGCTCGAAGGGCATGCCGTAGCGCCGCACCACGTGGGTGCGGACCTGGGTGCCGATGCCGAGCCGGAACTTGCCGCCCGTCGCTTCCTGCAGTTCCCACGCCGACGCCGCCGTGACGAACGGACTCCGCGGAAACGCCACCGCGACACCGGTGGACAGCTCGAGTCCGGGAGCGGTCTGGGAGGCGACCGCGGCGCTGAGATACGCGGTCCGTCCGGTCTCGGTCAGCAGGAGGCCGGAGAATCCGGCGGCCTGAGTGCGCTGGGCCAGCGCACCCATCTGAGCCAATGGCTGCGGAACGGTCATCACGTCGACGTGCACGCTGGCAGCCTACGGCTGTGGCGCTGGACAACGGTGAGATACCCAGCATCGCAGGCAAAGTCGCCCCTCTGCGCCACCCTAGTGGCGGTGCAGCGGGGCGTTGAACAAGCTGTGGCACTTGTCGGGAGTAGCGAGTAGTATCGCACGTATGTTCGAACGTTTGGTCGTGATGGACCCCGATGCCGATGAGTCGGCGCTGCTGGGTCGCATGGCTGAACTCGAGCGGGTGAAGGCCGCGGCGGCGGCGGAGCAGGCACGGGTGGCGGTCGAGTTGGAGGCCCGGCGAGTGGCGGCGGCGCGGGCGGGTGGGCCGCGGGTGTCGCGGGCCGCGCTGGGCTCGGAAGTCGGTTTGGCTCGGCAGGAGTCCCCACATCGGGGCGAGCGGTTGATGGCGATGGCCCGAATCCTGGTCGCCGATATGCCGTGCACGCTGGCGGCCCTGGAGTCGGGGCGGCTGTCGGAGCATCGGGCAGAGCTGATCACCAAGGAAGCGGCGTGCCTGTCTGTGTTCCGTCGCCAGCTGCTCGACGCCGAATTGTGCGCGGACCCCGCCACCATCGACGGTATGGGGGATGCCGAGATCGCCGCAGAGTCCAAGCGGATCGTCTACCGGCTCGATCAGCAGGCGGTATTGGAGCGGGCGCAGCAGGCTCGAAAGGAGCGGTATGTGCGGTTCCGGGCCGCCGGCGACGGCATGGCCACAGTGAGCGTGCGGCTGCCCGCGCACGAGGGCCGGGCGGTGCATCAGGCCTTGTCCGACGGGGCGGCCGCGACATTGGCGTCGACGCTGCCGGGGACGTCGGTGCCGGCCGGGCTGGGCCGCACGCATGGCCAGATCATGGCCGACCTGGTGGTTGAGCGGGTCACCGGACGCAACCCGGTCGAGGCGCCGGTGTCAGTGACGGTGAACCTGGTGCTCTCCGATGAAACGCTGCTCGCCGGCGGTGAGGAACCTGCTCACCTGGACGGGTATGGGCCGGTCCCGGCGGAGCTGGCCCGGCATTTGGTGCTGGCCGCCGAAGCCGACCCACAGGCCGCGGCCGCGGTGCGGCGGCTGTATGCCCAGCCGGGTACCAACAAGTTGGTCGCGATGGAATCGACGGCGCGGACGTTCCCGAAGGGACTGGCGCGGTTCATCGCGCTGCGGGATCAAATCTGCCGGACCCCGTACTGCAACGCCCGCATCCGGCACACCGATCACGTCAAGCCGCACCACCACGATGGACCCACCAGCGTGCACAACGGTCAAGGCCTGTGCGAGCACTGCAATTACGTCAAAGAAGAACCCGGCTGGCACGCGGCCACCACCTACGACAGACACGGTCGGCACACCGTAAAGCTCACGACTCCGACCGGTGCCGTCTATACCTCGACCGCACCACCCGGGCCCGAAGGGCTACGCATCTTCACGCGCGACGTGTACATCGCGCGAATCAACCCCGCGGCCTAATGACACGTTCGTGACCGTCGCTCGCGCTGCCGTACTAGCGTCAGGGACCGGCGGTTCACATCTGAGGGGGTAAGCGTAATGCGGGTCCTGGTTACCGGAGGTACCGGATTTGTCGGCGGTTGGAGCGCGAAAGCCATTGCAGACAAGGGACATTCGGTCCGTTTTCTGGTGCGCAACGCGGCCCGGCTGCAGACGAGCGTGGCCAAGCTGGGTGTGGACGTCTCTGATCACGTGGTCGGTGACATCACCGACCGTGACTCGGTGCTGCGTGCGCTGGATGGCTGCGACGCCGTCCTGCACGCGGCGGCGCTGGTCGCCACCGACCCGAGCCAGACGGCGCAGATGCTGAGCACCAACATGGACGGTGCGCGCAACGTGCTGGGCGGCGCCGTCGAACTGGGCCTGGACCCGATCATCCACGTGTCGAGCATTACCGCGTTGTTCAACCCCGATGTCGACAAGCTGGATGCCGACCTGCCGGTGTTCGGCGGCACCGACGGCTATGGACGGTCGAAGGCGCAGGTCGAGATCTATGCCCGCGGGATGCAGGACGCCGGCGCACCCGTGAACATCACCTACCCCGGCATGGTCATGGGCCCGCCGGTCGGCAACCAGTTCGGTGAGGCCGGCGAGGGCGTGGCCCAAGCACTTCAACTCGGGGCGATTCCCGGTCGGAGCGCGGCGTGGACGGTGGTCGACGGTCGCGACCTGGCCGACCTGCACGCGGCCTTGTTGGAGTCGGGCAAGGGTCCCCGGCGCTACATGGCCGGCGGCCACCGCATCCCGGTGGATGAGCTGGCGCGGCTGCTGACCGAGGTCGGCGACAAGACCATGCTGTCCGTGCCGGTCCCCGACACCGTCCTGCGGATGGCCGGGCAGGTGCTCGACCGCCTCGGGCCGTTCCTGCCGTTCCAGACACCGTTCACCGAAGCCGGCATGCAGTACTACACGCAGATGCCGGCATCGGACGACACACCGAGCGAACGCGACCTCGGCGTCACCTACCGTGATCCGCGAATCACCTTGGCCGATACCGTCGCCGGCCTTCGCAACCTCGACCGCTGAGGCGAAAGGTGGCTGCGGTCAAGCAATTTCAAGTCACGTTCGACTGCGCGGTACCCGAGCGTGTCGCGCGGTTCTGGTGCGACGTGCTCGGGTACGTCGTGCCGCCGCCACCGCCGGGGTTCGCGTCATGGGCCGATTTCGACCGGTCATTGCCCCCTGAACACCAGGGGTCGAAGTTCGCCTGCGTCGATCCCACAGGTGTCGGTCCGCGCCTGTTCTTCCAGCGCGTGCCCGAAGACAAGGCAGTGAAGAACCGGGTCCACCTGGACGTACGCGTGAGCCCCGGATCGGTCGGGGCAGAGCGCCTGGCAGCGCTCGAGGCCGAATGCGAGCGGTTGATCGCGCTCGGCGCGGTCCGGGTGCGGTTGCTTCCCGCTGACGACATCAACGAGTCGTGCATCGTCATGCAGGACGTGGAGGGCAACGAGTTCTGCCTCGACTGACCGCGGTCGGTCGGTCAGCGATTGCCAGGAACTGCTGATAGCTTGCGGGCCGTGTCCGTGCTGAACCGAAGAGCCTTCCTGGCCGGCCTCGGGGCAGCCATCACCATTCCGCCTGCCGTGGCGACCATCGAGGTGGCGCGTACGGCGCTGGCCACCGCGTTAACTGCGCCCCACGCCGCCGCTGCCTCGGCGACGCACGCGCCGGAGCTGCTGGGTGCACCCGGCGCGGCCCGACCACCGCTGCTGCCTCCGCCACCGGCCGCCGCCCGCGTCGCGTTGCCCGGCAACGGCGTCCTGAGCGTTCTTCCGGGCCAAGGAGATCTGCTCGCCCTCACCGTCGACGACGGCGTCGACAGCAACGTCGTGCGGCTGTACACGCAGTTCGCGAAGGACACCGGCATCAGGCTGACGTTCTTCGTCAACGGCACCTATCGGTCCTGGACCGACAACGCACCCTTGTTGCGGCCGCTCGTCGAATCGGGCCAGATCCAGCTGGGTAACCACACCTGGTCGCATCCGGACCTCACCACGCAGTCGCCGGCACAGATCGCCGACCAGATCCAGCGCAATCATGCGTTCCTGTCCAACACATTCGGGGTCGACGCGCGGCCGTATCTGCGGCCGCCCTACGGCCGGCACAACGCCGCTGTGCGGGCGGTGGCTGCCGACCTCGGCTACACCCTCACCACCATGTGGACGGGTTCCTTGGCCGACTCGACGGTCATCACCGAGGACTACATCGTGAAGATGGCCGACATTCATTTCCGGCCGCAGAACATCGTCCTCGGCCATCTCAACCATGCTCCGGTGACGCACGTCTTCGATCGCCTGGCTGACGTCGTCCGTAGCCGCAACCTCCGTACGGTCACCTTCAACGACGTCTTTCTCCCCAGCCACTCGACGCATTAGCTGCGCCGGCCGGTTCAACGGCGTACATGTTGTGGGACCGGATTGTGACGACGAAGAAGGGTGCCAAGGTGAGGCAACGGTTAGCGATCGGTGCGGCGGGCACAGCGGTGGTCATCGGGTTCGTCGGTGTCGGCTGCACCGGTGAGAAACCGTTCACCGGGACGACGAGCCCGAGCGACAGTTCGACCAGCAGTTCGGCGAGTAGCTCGACCAGCAGCACCGCCAAGACCACGTCGTCGTCGACGTCCAGCGCTGCGGCTTCGCCCAGCGAATCCGCCACCGGCAATCCGCCGCCAGGTCAGGCCGAGGTGACCGTCGACGGTGTACGACAGAACATCACCGGCAATGTGGTCTGTACCAACGCGGTCGGCAATTTCAATATCGCGATAGGCCAAAAGGTTTCGGGGGTGGCGGTGGTGTTGACGCCGGACGCCAAGACCGTGCATTCGGTGATCCTCGGCAACGTCAATGGCGTCATCCTCGGCTATCAGCAGGGCATGTCCGGTGGCGAGGCCACGGCGTCCAAAGACGGTGATACGTACATCATCAGCGGTAGCGCCACCGGGGTGACGGCAGCGCTACCGCCAGTGATGGTGACCAAGCCCTTCGAGGTCCGGGTCACCTGCAAATGAGGGTCAGGCCGCTATCTGGGTGACGTTGAGGTGCTTGTGCGGCTCGGGGCGCGGTCGCGCCATCATCGAGTGGGACCTGCCGTAGGCGAAGTAGAGGACCACGCCGATCGCCATCCAGATCAGGAACCGCAACCAGGTCTCGACCTCGAGGTTGAGCATCAGCCACAGGCATGACAGCGCAGCCAGGATCGGGACCACCGGCACGAGGGGCACGCGGAAGCCGCGCTTGAGATCGGGTCGGGTCCGGCGCAGGACAGGAATGCCGATCGCAACGAGGATGAATGCGACGAGCGTGCCGATGTTGACCATGCCGGCGAGAGTGCCGAAGTCGACGAACGCCGCGAGCACCGCGCAGACGACGCCCACGATGACCGTCAGTCGCACGGGGGTGCCGTGCTTGCCGGTGTGTGCGAGGCGGCGGGGGAGCAGACCGTCGCGGGACATCGCGAACAGGACGCGGGTCTGGCCGAGGAACATCACCATGACGACGGTCGACAGGCCGGCCAGCGCGCCGATGGAGATGATGTTCTTGGTCCACGTCGCGCCGTGGATGGCGAACGCGGTTGCCAGGGTGGCATTTTCGCCCTGCAGTTGCTTGTACGACACCATTCCGGTGAGCACGAAGGACACCGCGACGTAGCAGACGGTGACGATGGCCAACGCGCCGAAGATGCCGCGGGGTACGTCGCGCTGCGGGTTGAGGGTTTCTTCCGCGGCGGTGGCGACCACGTCGAAGCCGATGAAGGCGAAGAACGCGATGCTGGCCGCTGTCAGCAGGCCCAGCCACCCGAAGCTCGTACCGCCAGTTCCGGTGAGCCAGGCCAACATCGACTGGTGCACCCCGTCGGCCTTCGCCGACGGCTGCGCCGCCGGGATGAAGGGGGTGAGGTTCGACGCCTTGAAGTAGGTGGCACCGACGACGAGGATCAGCACGATCACCGCGAGCTTGATCGCCACGGCGACGGCAGACACCCGAGACGACAGTTTGGTTCCGGTCGCCAGCAGAACGCCGACGATCCCGATGATCACCAGTGCACCCCAGTCGAACTTGATGGACCCGAGGTGCACGACGGGCGACACCGCGCCGCCGAGTACCTCACCGAGATACTGCGACCAGCCTTTGGCGACAACGGCTACGGCGAGCGCGAATTCGAGAATCAGGTCCCAGCCGATGATCCATGCGACGAGCTCACCGAAGGTGGCGTAGGCGTAGGTGTAGGCGCTGCCGGCGACGGGCACAGTCGAGGCGAACTCGGCGTAGCACAGTGCGGTGAGCCCGCACGTGATCGCCGCGATGACGAAGGCGACCGAAACGGCCGGCCCTGCCATGTTGCCCGCGGTCTGAGCGGTAAGGGTGAAGATGCCGGCGCCGATGACGACGGCAACGCCGAAAACAGTGAGATCCCTTGCCGTCAGGTCTTTGCGGAGCTTCGAGTCGGGTTCATCGGTGTCCCGGATCGACTGCTCGACTGACTTGGTGCGGAAAAGCCCGCCGCCGGCGCCCATCAGATGGCCCCGTCGAGCCGCTGTTCGGCGAACAGGTTGGCGGCGGCACCGATGCTGATGCCCGCCTGGCGGGCGGTGGCGATGATGTCGCGGCACCGGTCGAAGATGCGGGTCACGTCGGCTTCGACGGCCGCGCGGTCCGCGCCGTGCAACTCACCGGCCACCTGGATGAGGCCACCGGCGTTGGCCACGAAGTCAGGTACCCAGGTGATGCCGCGACGGCCGAGCAACAGCTCGACGTCCGGTGTCGCGAGCTGGTTGTTCGCGGCACCGCAGACCAGCTTCGCCTCGATGGTTTCAGCGCTCATAGGCGTCAGAGTAGCCCCGAGGGCACAGGGAGCATAGACATCGACCGGGGCGTCGGCAACCGAATTGAGGACGCGCACAGACGGGTGGTCGGTCGAGACGCGCTGCAGCGCCGCGTCGTTCACATCGGTGGCGTACACGTCGGCTCCGTCGGCAATCAGCAGCGCGATGAGTTCGCGGCCCACCTTGCCCACGCCTTCGACGCCGACGGTCCGGCCGGCCAACGTCGGTGCACCCCACACTGATTCGGCGCCCGCGCGCATGGCGTTGAACACGCCCAGCGCGGTCAGGCGGGCGCTGTCGCCGGAGCCGCCGGCCGCGGCGCTGCGGCCGGTGACGTGCTGGGTGTAATTGCCCATGACGTCCAGGTCGTCGGTGTTGGTGCCGACGTCACCGGCGGTGACGTACCGGCCACCCAGGGTGTTGACGTAGCGCGCGAACGCGGCGAAGAGCGCTTCGCTCTTGTCGCTGGTGGGGTCACCGATGATGACGGACTTGCCGCCGCCCAGGTTCACCCCGGCCGCTGCGGCTTTGTACGACATACCCCACGACAGCCGCAGGACGTCCTCGAGAGCCTCGAATTCGTCGGCGTACGGGTACATGCGGCAGCCACCGAGCGCCGGACCCAGTGCCGTGGAGTGGATGGCGATGATGGCCTTGAGGCCGGACTCGGCGTCTTCACAGAACACGACCTGCTCGTGGCTACGTGAGCTCAGCTTGTGCGAGCGATCGAAGACTCCGGCAGGGGTGGACACCGATGAGGTGGACACAGAAGTCACTACTACTTCCTTTCTGGTACCGCATGTTTGGCGGCATGGGGTGACACTGCCGCATGTTCGGCGGCAGGACAGATATGGAGAGGTGGGCGCTCAGGCCGTGATGCCGAGGTCCTGCAGGCGCGCCCAGTACAGCTCGACGTTGCCGAGCTTGACGTCCTCATAGCCCCGCACGATGTCGGGCAACCCGGCGGCTTCGACGGCCGTCGCGTAGTTGGCGGTGGTCAGCTCGGCGGCGAGCCGGAGCACCATCGCAGTGTAGTGAGACAGCAACTGCCGCTCCACTTTCCTGACGTGGGCGTAGCCGAACGGATCGAGCTTGGTGCCGCGCAACACCTTGGCCTTGGCGAGCAGCTTCAGTGCCCCATGCGATTTCGGCCCGAAACCGACCTTCTTCGCGCGGCCCATCGCCCGCAGGGCGGGCGGATGCAGCCGATAGGTGAGGTTTTCGCCGCCGGGCACCTGCGCCTGTACGTCGGCGAGGAAGGCCGGGTCGACCAACAGCCGCGCGACCTCGTACTCGTCCTTGTAGGCGGTGAACTTGTGCAGCCCGCGCGCGACGGCCTCGCTGAACGCGGTGTTCTCGGTGATGGTGCGCTCCGACTGCCAGACGGCCTGGACCGTGTCGACGTAGCGCCGGGCAACTTTCGCGTTCTGGTAGCGCACCAGCTCGCCGGCCCGCAGCTCGACCAGCCGGCGAACCTCGCCGTCGAAGGTGGTGCTGGCCAACAGTTCCGGGCTCGTGACCGCCGGCACCGCCTTCGGCCGTGCTGCGTCGACCGCGCCGGCGAACGCTGCCGGATCGGCGACCGCGACACGGCCCCAGCGGAAGGCGGCGACGTTCGCGGCGACCGCGACACCATTGATGCCGATGGCCTCTTCGATGCTGGCCTCGGGCAGTCGCAGGCCGCCGCTCTGGAAGGCGGCGCCGACGACGAGGAAGTTGGCCGCAGCCGTGTTGCCGAACAAGGCCTCGGCAGCGGCGAGTGCGTCGAAGTGGGTCAGCGTTCGCGTGGTCACCGTGAGCCGCTCCAGCAGTGACTGGGTCTGCGGATACGCGACGGACTTGTCGTACACCATGTCACCGGTCGGAGTCTGGCTCGTCGAGGCGACGGCAATGGTGCGTTCGGCACTGCCGTAGGCCAGGTTCCGGTTGTCGGTCGCGGTCAGCAGGTCGATCGCGATGATGCAATCGGCGCTGCCGGAGGTGAGCCGGTTGGACGGCTCCAGAGCGGTGGTCGAGAACCGCAGGTGCGACACCACCGGTCCCGCCTTCTGGCTCAGGCCGATCTGGTCGAGGCTCTCCACCTGGTAGCCCGCGCGCAGAGCGGCGGTGGCCAGGACCTGGTTGACCGTGACGATCCCGGTGCCACCGATACCGGCCAGCAGGACGTTCTGGGTGCCGGTGGGGGCGCCGAGACCCGGATCCGTGACCCGCGGCGGCTCTGCCGCCGTACGCCGGGATGTCTTGCGATCCTTCTTCTCTGGGGTCAGCTCGACCGTCACGAACGACGGGCAGTCGCCATCGAGGCACGTGTAGTCGGTGTTGCACGACGTCTGGTCGATGCGAGTCTTGCGTCCGAACTCGGTGTCGACCGGCTGCACCGACAGGCAGTTCGATTTGGTGCCGCAGTCACCGCAGCCTTCGCACACGGCCTCGTTGATCACCACGCGCGTGTTGCGGGTGGGTAGCGTGCCGCGCTTGCGCTGACGGCGCGCGTCGGCAGCGCAGTGCTGGTCGTAGATGAGGACGGTGACGCCCGGGATCTCGCGCAGCACCTTCTGTGCTTCGTCGAGCCGGTCGCGGTGCCACAGCAGCGTGCCCTTGGCGAGTGCTTTCTTGTTGTGCCGCTTGGGTTCATCGGCGCAGATGATGATCTGCTTGACGCCTTCGGTGGTCAGCTTGTGGGTGAGCCCCGCGACGCCGAGCCCGCCTTCTACGTCCTGGGCGCCGGTCATGGCGACGACTTCGTTGTAGAGCAGCTTGTAGGTGATGTTGACGCCGGCGGCGATGCAGGCCTGCACCGCGAGCTGTCCGGAGTGGAAGAAGGTGCCGTCGCCGACGTTCTGGAACAGGTGCGGCACATCGGTGAACGGGGCCTGCCCGATCCACTGGCTGCCCTCGCCGCCCATCTGGGTCAGGCCGACCACGGCGCTGTCGCTGCGGCCCGACATGGTGACCAGGGTGTGGCAGCCGATGCCACCGCCGCCGATCGAGCCCTCGGGGATCGCGGTGGAGCGGTTGTGCGGGCAGCCGCTGCAGAAGTACGCGGTTCGCTTGGCGGACAACACTTCCAGCGACAGGGCGGGCGGCGGCGTGCGCTTCAGCTCGACGTGATCACGCAGTACCCGACGCAGCGGGGCGAGCACGCGGGCGGCGGTCAGCTCGCCACCGAGCGGGAACAGTGGTGCCCCGGCGGCGTCGTGCTTGCCGATGATCTGCGGGGCATCGGCTGTGCCGTAAAGGATTTCGCGGACCTGGGTTTCAATGAACGCTGTCTTGTCCTCGACAACGATCACCTGCTCGAGGCCGCGGGCGAACTCCGTGACCGACTGCTGGCCCACCGGATACGGCATTCCGATGCGCAGCAAGCGGATTCCCGCACGGTGCAGTGCCGCGTCGTCGATACCGAGGTCGAGCAGTGCCTGACGGACGGCGTCGAAGGTGGTGCCGGTGGCCGCGATGCCGACCTTCGCGCGGACCGGGTCCACCTCGAGTACGTCGAGGGCGTTGACGTCACCGAAGGCTCGGACGGTCGCCCAGCGCGGGCCGTAGAGGTCGGCCTCGGCGAGCAGGCTGTCGGCGGGTGCGGCCATCGGACGCTGGCGATAGGTGAACGGCTTTCCGTCCCAGAGGATTTCGGGTGCGGTGATCGCGAGATCGGCCACGTCGGCGTCGACGGTCCAGGCGCCGTCAGCGACGTCGGCGACGATCTTCATCGCCACGACGCAGCCCGAGGCCCGCGACAACGCGACACCCTGCATGCCCATGGTGATGATCTCTTCGGCGTTGCGCGGGAACAGAACGGGGATGCCGAGGGCCGCGAGGGATCGCTCGCTGACGGCGGGGACGGTCGACGACTTGGACGCCGGGTCGTCGCCGACCAGCAGCAGCACGCCGCCGCGGGGGTTGACGCCGTACATGTTCGCGTGACGCAGTGCGTCGGTCGCGCGGTCGACGCCTGGCCCCTTGCCGTACCAGACGCCGATGACGCCGTCGTGGGTCGCTTTTCCGGCGGGGAGATCGGTCTGGCTGCCCCAGACCGCGGTGGCGGCGAGTTCCTCGTTGAAGCCGGGGGTGAAGACGACGTCGTGCTCGGTCAGCACACTCGGCATGCCCAGCAGCATCTTGTCGACACCGCCGAGGGGGCTGCCCTGGTAGCCGGAAACGAAGGTCGCGACGCGGCGGCCGGCGCGGAGGTCACGGACATGCTGCTCGACCATCATCCGGGCGATCGCCTGCACTCCGGTGAGCAGGACGGGGCCGGCGCCGGAGCGGTAGCGGTCGTCGAGGTCGTAGGGCGCGGCGGGTTCCACCGCGGTGAGTTCGGATCGGGACAGAACGCTGGTCACTGACAACCTCCACACTTGTCACAACTCAGATCGTGAGCTGCAAAGCGAGAACTAAATGCAATCGGTGCAGCGAAATCTGCTCCTGTATGCGTTCTGCGTCAACAGTGGGCGGAAATGTTGATCAAACTGCTCAATTGTGACGTGGCGCACTGTGACGCACGCATCATTTTGTTCGACGTTGCGTCACGTGCTGCACAAGGGGGAGTGATCGGTATTCGACCGGAGTCGCCATCGCCAGCATCGTCTCGGAGTGCTTGACCCCGTCGATCCGGTGCACCCGTTGGATCACGCTGAGCAGTTCCTCCTGCGTCTGCGCCGCGATCCGGACCAGCAGATCCGCCCGCCCGGTCGTCGCGTGGACCTCCAACACATGCGGCACATCCCGCAACGCCTCGATGATCGCGTCCATCTTGGTCTGATCCGTCTCGACGAAGACCAGAGCGTGCACGGCGAAGCCGAGCTCGGACAGATTGATGTTCGGCGGATAGCCACGGACCAGACCCGACTCCTCGAGCCGCTTCATCCGCGCTTGCACGGTGTTGCGGGCGACCTTCAGCCGCGACGCCAGCTCAAGGATCGGGGTGCGCGGGTCGGTCGCCAGCGCCGACAGCAGCGCCGAATCGAGTGCATCGATCTTGATGGCCATGCGGCATCTTCCCACGGGGACACCGCGGCTTACCCCGATTCGGCGACGGTCACCTGCGCTTCGCACCGGACGTCGAAGTTGACGGAATTGGCGATGAAACACAGGTGATGGGCCCGCTCGTGGACGTCGGCGAGAGCGTCGCGGTGCCGGCCGTCGGCGATCTCGACGACAGGCCGCAACACCACCTCGGTGAAATACCCACCACCGTCCGGGGTTTGGGCCATCGTGCCCGACGGGTGGTCCGTGTAGCCGGTGACGACGATGCCCTCCTGCGAACACAGGGCCAGGACCCACAGCATGTGACACTGCGACAAAGAGGCCACGAGAAGCTCCTCAGGGTTCCAGCGTTGCGGATCGCCACGGAAGGCGGGGTCGGCGGTACCGGCGATGGTGGGCTTGCCGTCGGCGCTGACGTCGTGCCCGCGGTCGTACTCGCGGTAACCGGAGGTTCCGGTGCCGGTATTGCCGGTCCACGTCACGTCGAGTTCGTAGTGGTGCGTCTTCGCCATCGCGGGCGTCCCCCTTCGTAGTGCAGTCGCCTACGTCTGTTCTAGCGCACGCCCATCGACGGTCAGTGTTTACGACTCTCGTGGTCGCCCTTCTCCTTGGCCTTGGCTGTCTTGGGGGCGGCTGCCTTGGGCGACGCGTCGTCGCTGCCGGCATGGTCGGCGCTCTTCGGTGTGCGCTTGGACTTCTTCGGCGTTGCGGCCGCCGGAGCAGCCTGCGGGTCGGGGGAGTCCGTCGACTTGTCGGCTGCGGACGCCTTCGATTTGGCCGGTGCGGCGGGCGATTTCGGCGCGGCGTCGTCGTCCGCCGACTTCTTGGCCTTCGATTTACGATCTGCGGTCGACGACTCTGTTTGCGCCTCTTCGGACTTGGCCGCTTTCGCAGTCCGCTTGCCGGAACTGCCAGTGCCAGATCGCGATTCCGGTTGGTCGCCATCGCCGGCGGTGGTGGACTTCGCGGCGACCTGCGATGACGCAGTCGTCGATGCGGCGCTCGTCGGTGCCGCGGTGGAGCCGGCTGAAATCGAAGAGGTTGGTCGCGGTGCATGGGCGAGGACATTTGCCAACCCCTGGACCGATGACACGACGTTGGCGACGGCAGTCAATGGGTTCTGCCCGCTGAGCACCGTGCCGACCCCGGTGGTCGACAGCGTGGCGACGGCGTAGTACACGCCGACGGCCGCTCGTAGCACCCTGACGACGTAGATCACCGGGGTCAACGGAGCGAGGTGGGGCGCAAGGGTGGCGGTCACGGTCTGCGTCACGCCCGCGGCAGCGGCACCCGCCGCTCCGATCCCGCTGACCACCTGCTGCACCTGGGGCGACGACGAGGCGCCGGGAAACGCCGTCACTGAGCTGACCAGGCTCTGCAGGTGCGTCGTCGTCGATGTCACCTTCTGCACGGCCTCGTACTGGCCGGAGCTGGGGTCGACTTGCGCACTCAGTACCAGCAGCGGGAAGTCCGGTGTCTGCCAATAGATCACGTCGGAGGCAACGGCCTGCGCCGCCCCTCCCACGTTGCCGAGATACCGAATCGGATTGAACGCGGTATCGAAGGCCGCTGCCGTGAGCGCGTATCGGTATTCGGCACTGCCCACCGACGTCGGGTGTGTCGTCGGCAGAACCGGTGCCGCACTGGCCACCACGACGGCAGTCGAGCACAGCACGGACAGCGTCACTGTCTGGGTCTTGACCCACATGAGAACTACCTCCTTGATTCCCCGCCGCGGCGAGATTTCCGAAATCCAAAGTCCCGACGGGGCTTCGACGCCTTCTCCTTGGCGTCCTTGGTGCTGTCAGATGGTTTGTCTGCGGCACCAGATGTGGCGTCGTGCGTGCCGGCCTCCGGCCCGTGCGCCGCCTTGGCGGTCGGCTTGCCGAGCACCGCTGCCGCCAAGGTGTTCATCGCTGCCTGGGGACGATTCGGCGCCTGCCGCGTCGGCGGAGTCGTGGTACCGCGGGGCGCGAGCTGTGGGCGCTGGACGTAGGCGCGGTCGATCTGCGGTCGCAGCCAGGCGTCGATGGGGGAGGTGTTCAGCCCGATGTCACGCAACGGCCGCGTGAGTGGCAGCCGGGCCGTGGGCACGACGTAATGCGTGGTGGTGCCGCCTGCGGCGTTGGTGCGGACCGTCTTGAGCGTGCCTGGCGTCATCGGATTGGCAGCCGACCCGTAGTCGGTGTGCACGTAACCGATACCCATCACCGCGTTCAGGACGGCCAAACGTGTTGGTTTGTCGGGCCAGTCGGAGAAGCCGTCGTACTCGCGGACGATCTCGGTGGTGGGGTAGGAGGTCGCCAATGGAGTGTTCGGCGCAAACAGCTGTAGCGCACGATTCTTGGTGGTGATACCGCCCGTGGTGTTCTGCGGGTCGCCGAAGGTCACGAATTGCAGGTTGTCCGCATCGCGTTGGCCAAGCGAATGTCGCAGCGACCGAGCGAGTTTCACATAGTTCAGCACGATGGCGCCCTGGCTCAGTCCGGCGAGGGTGACGGCAGTGTCGTCTGGCACCGTGGACAGGGTGGCGTTCACCTTGGTGGATCCGATGACCGCATCCGCGGCGAACAGCAATCCCGCGGGATAGCCGATGCCGTGGATGGTGCCGGCGGAATCCAGATATCCGTCGGCCAGCCCGAGTGCCTCGCGCGAGGTAGGCGAGACGTCACACAGGCAGGTGCCCTGCAGATAGAAGGTGACGTCGGGGCTCTCGGTCGAAGCGGCCGCCGACGGATGCACACCGATCGCCGCGCAGAGCGCGACGACGAAACCTGTTGCACTGCAGCGGTTCCAACCGGCCACGGGGCAATGTCCAATCTGTACGCGAGGAGGGGATTCTGAGATATGCGCAGCGCGGCACCACTGGAGCGACGGTGTCGCCGTGGTGACGTACTGGGGAATTTCGCTGATCAGTCAGCGACGGTGATGGCGGCATTGAGCGGAAGATTCTCGCCGACGCGTATGAGATGCCCTGCCGTCCCCGACTACCCCCGTTTGTTGCCTCCGTACAACATTGACTCGGCGAAATTAACACCCTTGCAGCATCTGCGCTTGTCATGAGACGCAGGTCACCGCACGTGGCGCCCCTGGTCAGTGCCGGAACACGACCCAGCGCATCGCCGCGTACATGTAGACCGCCTCGCAGCTGCCGGCGACGATCCGGGCGACGTGGTACTCGACGCCCAGGGCCGACAATCCCGTCGAGACACCGAGGATGAACGCCAGATAGTTCACCGCGACCACGACGACGTACACGGCGAGCTGCGGGCCGACCGCGCTGTGCGAGCTGAAGTTGAAGGTCCGGTTCAGGACGTAGCTGAGTCCGAACGCGCACACGTACGACCCCGTGACCGCCACCGCCAGCGGCAGGCCCAACCCGTCACGCAGGCCGGTGAGCAACAGCAGATCAACGGCGAACGTGCAGCCGTTGATCAGTGCGAAACCCAGAAATGTCGGAGCGACAATCGATTTGAGGCCGAAGGGCAAGCGACTGACGACCAGTTCGCAGGCTCGGTGGAATCGGTCGACGGCACGTTGCAGCCCGCTCGGCGACTCGACGGTCACGCGGGCACTGTGTCATGAGCCGGCATCGACCAGGTAGCCGCGAGGCGAACTCTGCGGTTCGCCTCGCGCAGTGTCACGTAATGTCCACGACGGTGAGACCCCGTGGGTGCGGTGAAATCCATCGGCGGGCGTCCGGATCGGAGTTCACGAATTACTGCCCTGATGTTTGCCAGTTCTCCACCGGTACGGGGTGTATCTGTTATTAGCTATGCCGATGAAGTGGAAGAGCATTCTGCCCGCAGCACCCGTCGTCGGTGTGGCTGCGCTTGCTGTCTACGACCTCACCCAGAAGCCCCACGCCCTCCTGCGCAACTATCCGGTGCTCGGGCACCTTCGATACCTGCTCGAGGAGATGGGCCCTGAGCTCCGCCAGTACATCGTGACGAGCAACGACGAGGAGCGCCCGTTCAGCCGCAACCAGCGGCGCTGGATCTACGCGTCGTCGAAGATGCAGAACAACTACTACGGCTTCGGCACTGACAACAATGTGGAGTACACACCCGGCTACCCGATCATCAAGCACCGGACGTTCGCCGCGGTCACACATTCGTCAGACCGGCCCGGTAGCCCTGTCCCGTCGGCAAAGATCCTGGGCGGACCACGTGGTCGCGCCAAGGCCTTTCGGCCGCAATCAGTGGTGAACGTGTCGGCGATGAGCTTCGGCTCGATGTCGGCGAAGGCCATCGAGGCGATCAACAAGGGCGCGGCCATTGCCGGTTCGATGCACAACACCGGCGAAGGAGGCCTGTCGCCCTATCACCGCAACGGCGGCGACCTGATCCTCCAGATCGGCACCGCCTACTTCGGGTGCCGCGATGAGCATGGTCGTTTCGACATCGACAAGCTGAAAGAAGTGGTCCACTCCGGTCCGGTCAAGGCCATCGAGATCAAGCTGAGTCAGGGCGCAAAGCCGGGCCTCGGCGGCATGCTCCCGGGCGCGAAAGTCACCGCCGAGATCGCGACCATCCGTGGCATCCCGGTGGGTGTCGATTGCAAGAGTCCGTCCCGGCACACCGAATTCCATGACATCGACAGCATGCTCGACTGGGTCGAATTCGTTGCATCAGAAACGGGATTGCCGGTCGGCATCAAGTCCGCGGTCGGCAACATGGACTTCTGGGACGAGCTGGTGGAGCACATGGCCGACGGTCAACGTGGGGTCGACTTCGTCACGGTGGACGGGGGCGAGGGCGGCACCGGCGCCGCGCCGCTGATCTTCAGCGAATCGGTGGCCTACCCGTTCCGGATCGGGTTTTCCGAGGTGTACAAACGCTTTGCCGCGGCAGGGATCAGTGACCGCGTGACATTCATCGGATCGGGCAAGCTCGGGTTGCCCGACAACGCCGTTGTCGCCTTTGCGCTCGGCGCCGACATGGTCAATGTCGGTCGGGAGATCATGCTCTCGATCGGCTGCATCCAGTCCCAGAAATGCCACACCGATTCCTGCCCGACGGGAATCGCCACCCAAAATGCCTGGCTGGCAAGGGGACTCGACCCCACCTTGAAGTCGGAGCGAGCAGCGAACTACCTCATGACACTGCGCCGAGATCTGCTGAAGGTATCGGAGGCCTGTGGTGTCGAGCATCCGGGCCTGATCTCGACCGACGACCTGGACATACTCGAGGGCGTCGGGTCGAAGACCCCATTGCGCGAAGTCTATGGGTACGAAAGAGGTTGGGGCGTACCGTCGCTGGCCGATCGGACCGCGATCGCCGAGTTGATGACGGCAGATCAGTAGACGCGCGACGATGTTCGCCCGTTTCGCGGTCGAAGTCGCATGCGGTCAGTAAGTTGACCGGAGTGACCGGCAAACGACTGTCCCCGCTCGATTCGATGTTCCTGGCGGCCGAATCGCCCGAGACGATGATGCATGTCGCGGGACTGATGCAGTTCCGCCCGACATCGGGCGACGCGGGCGACATTCTGGATCAGCTGCGCGACGAAATCTACGGGTCGAATGAGATCGAACCCCCGTGGAACATGAAGCTGCAGACGCCGTGGTTCCTGCTCAATCCGCTGCAGCGGTGGGTCGAGGACACCAAGTTCGACGTCATGTATCACGTTCGGCGCTCTGCGTTGCCGCGTCCGGGTGACCAGCGCGAGTTGGGAATCCTGATCTCCCGCTTGCACGCTCGCCAGTTGGACCTGACCCGGCCACCATGGGAACTGCACATCATCGAGGGCCTGGACGACGGCAACGTCGCGTTGTACGTGAAGATGCACCACTCGCTCGTCGACGGCTACACTGCGATGAAGACGCTCATCCGGTCGATGTCGACCGACCCGGCCGATGCCGACACCCCGTTGTTCTTCCGGAACCCGGTGCCCAAGCGGGAACGGAAGAAGGACGAGAAGGACAGCGGCCTCATCCCCGACCTCGGCGGGCTACTGCGGTCCGTCACCTCGGAGTTGTCGACTGTCATCGATCTGCCTGCCGCGTTTGCCAAGCTGGCTATGACCGCGGTCAGCAAGAGCAATCCGCTCGTCGGGCCCGGCCAGGCGCCGCACACCATCTTCAACGGTCGGATCGGCCGAAGCCGCCGGTTCGCCACGCAGCAGTACGACATCGCGCGCTTGCGCGCCGTTGCCGATGCCGCCGGCGCAACACTCAATGACGTGGCGCTCGCCATCTGCGGCGGCGGACTGCGTGACTATCTCCTGGGACTCGATGCCCTGCCCGAGAAGTCGCTGATTGCCATGCTGCCGGTCAACATTCGGCCGAAAGACGATCCCGGCGGCGGCAATGCCGTGGGCGCCATCCTCGCGACGCTCGGTACCGACATCGCCGACGCCCGCGAGCGCATCGAAGCGATCAGCGCGTCCACCCAGGCCGCCAAAGATCAGTTGTCGGGCATGACCAGTAACGCGATCCTCGCGTACACCGCGGCACTGATGGCACCGTTTCTCGTGCAGACAGGTGCGGCCACGGTGGGCGCGCCGAAGGTGGCCCCGGCGTCCTACAACGTCATCCTGTCGAATGTGCCCGGCCCGGACTACCCGCTGTACTTCCGAGGCAATGAGCTGGTGTCCACGTTCCCGGTGTCGATTCCCGTCCATGGTGTCGGCCTGAACATCACGTGCCAAAGCTACTCGGGCACTTTGAATTTCGGCTTCACCGGCTGCCGCGACTCGATGCCGCACATGCAGAAGCTCGCCATCAAGACCGGTGAGGCACTGGCCACTTTGGAGAGCGCCTACGGCCTGGCGTGAAAACAGTATGTAAACGCAATTGACTCAAGTGCTGAAACGACCCATCACCGCGGGCGCTATGGTGCTACTTTCACCGGACCAGCTAGCACCGGAAAGTGGGTGTGCAATGAGCGCAACAACGTCGCTTTTGGCTCGCATGTCAGTGGGGGCGGCAACCTTTGGCGTCGCGTCGGCGGTGGCTGGCTTGATCAGCATGCCGATCGCGCATGCCGACGAGCTCACGTGCTCGGACGGCTTGGTCGCGTCCGAAGGCACCTGCGTGCCCCCAGCGGATGGCCCCGCGGCCCCGGAAGCGGCACAAGGCCCCTTCAGTGCGCCGGAATCGTCGCTCGACGATCCCAGCTTGTTCACGCCACCCTTCGAGCTCACTGAAGGCGAAGTCGCGTCGCCCGGATACAACGCCGGAGGCGGCGGCCACCGGTAGCGGCTCGTGGCCGAGATCGAGAACTCTGACCGACTGCACCGACGTCCCGCCGTGGCGAGCCGCCGTGGAGTTCTCCTCGGCGCCGGCGCCGTCGGCGCGGGAGTGGTGCTTACGGCGTGCGGTGGCAAGGAGTCAGGTACCTCGGCCGGCCCGTCCTCGGGTGGTGGAACCACTGCGGCGGCATCGAATTCGGTGAAGACGGGTGAGGTGCCAGTCGGCGGTGGCGTGGTCCTCAAGGAGGCCAAAGTCGTTGTCACTCAGCCGAAGGCGGGTGAGTTCAAGGCGTTCACCGCGATCTGCACGCACAAGCAGTGCACGGTGTCGAAGGTCGCCGACGGCACCATCGACTGTCCTTGTCACGGAAGCAAGTTCAGCGCCGTCAACGGCTCAGTCGTCGAGGGTCCGGCAGATCAGCCACTGGCCCCGAAGACGGTGACGGTGGCCGGGGACACGCTGACCGTCGCCTGACCTCCGCTGGTCCTGCGCTACACCGAACCGTCGCAGCCGCGGACACCGCCGGTCGCCACCTTGGGCGATGTGGAATTGACGCCACCGATGGAGCTCGGCGAGGTGGTGTGTGTCTGGACCGAGACACTCGGCTTGGTCGGGGGTTCGGGCTGCGGGTTGAAGGCCTGAGCCGTGCCCGATGCCAGTCCGAAGCCGATCAGGGTCAGACCGCCCGACAGGAGTGCCGTCCCCGCGGCCTTCTTGATGTTGGTGGTGATCATGGTGTCTCTCCCTCTCGCTGGTTCGGCCTGCGTCGACCGTTGACAGCAATGGTGGGGTGCCGACCTTGGCGGATTCTTGGCAGATTCCTGCGGCTGACGGGTATCGCCGCCACCCGCTGTGTGTCAGCATGGAAAAGGCCGGTAGCAGTTCGCTGGCGCAAGACGCTGGAGCTGATATGGATGTCATCAAGCTGTTCCAAGTCATGCGGTTACCCCGCCTCGCCGGGGTCGCCACGGTCGTCGCTTCCGCTTTTGTGAGTGCACCGGCACCGCCGGCGTTCGCTGAGCCGTGTCCCGATGTCGAGGTGATGTTCGCCCGCGGCACCAGCGAACCGCCGGGTGTCGGCATGGCCGGACGGGCGTTCGTCGATGCCCTGCAGGCACAGGCGGGGAACAAGTCGGTCGCCGTGTATCCGGTCAACTATGCCGCCAGCAGCGATTTCGGGAACCGCCTCGACTTCGTGCAGAGCGTTGTCGACGGAGTCAAAGATTCCGCCAACCACGTCCAGGCCACCGCGGCGAACTGCCCGAACACCCGGATCGTGCTCGGCGGATACTCCCAGGGCGCGGTCGTGGCGGGGTTCACGACCGCGAACGCGGTACCGAAAGAGATCCCGGCGGATCTGGCGGAGTACGCCTGGTACGCACCCAAGCCGATGCCGCCCTCGATCGCGAACCACGTTGCGGCACTTGTCCTCTTCGGAAAGCCGTCGACGGAGTTCATGGCGGACATCGGCGCACCACCGATCGCTATCGGGCCCGCGTACGTGGCCAAGACGATCGAACTGTGCGTACCTGACGACACCATCTGCAACGGGGCACCGGCAGGCGGGCCGTCGTTCGCCCACATCACGTACGGATCGAACGGGATGGCTGATCAGGCCGCGACTTTCGTCGTCGGAAGGCTGTGACGACAGCGCCCATGACGACGTTCCTGCTCGTACCGGGTGGCGGTTGCGATCGCGCGTACTGGCGATTTGTCGTGCGCGAGTTGTCGATTCGCGGGCACCGTGGGATTGCGATCGACCTGCCCTGCGACGACGATGCGGCTGACTTGAACACCTACGCCCGTGCGGTCGCGGCTCAGCATCACCACGATGGCGAGCGGACTGTCGTCGTCGCGCATTCGTTCGGAGGCTTCACAGCACCGCTTGCCTGCCCGCTGGTCGATGCGGCGGAACTGGTCTATGTCTCGGCGATGATTCCCCGTCCGGGCGAGTGCCCCGGCGATTGGTGGAGTGCCACGGGATGCGTTGGCGCACAACGTGAAGCCGCTGCCGCCGGAGGATATGACGTCGATGATCCCGTCGCGTTGTATTACAACGGAGTCGACCGCGCGGTGATCGACGCGGAGATCGAACGCGCACAATCGGACACCCCGTCGCTGAAACCATGGCCGGCAGAAGCCCTTCCGAATGTGCCGACGCGTTTCATCCTGTTCCGCGATGACCGGTTCTTTCCCGAGCGATTCATGCGGGGTGTGGTTGCCGACCGGCTCGGGATAGAGCCCGAGGTCATGCCCGGCGGTCACATGGCGATGCTGTCGCATCCGGTCGAGCTCGTCGACATGCTCACGATGCCGCGGTGACGGCCGAGATCCGTTCAACCGTCCACGGCATCACGAGCGCCGCGCAGGTACGCCTCTTCGATGGGGTTCGCCGCCAAGGCGGCGGCCCGGTCATAGGCATCGGCCGCTTCGGCTGTTCGACCGAGGCGAGACAGCAGCGACGCACGGACCGCGTAGTAGACGTGATAGTCCGGCAGCTCGAGCTCGTCCACCAGATCCAAGGCCTTCTGCGGGTGCTGCACCTCGGCCACTGCCACCGCACGATTGAGCGCGACGACGGGAGTCGGGGCGATGGCCATCAACTGGTCGTACAGCGTCAGGATTTGGCGCCAGTCGGTGGCGGATGCGACCGGCGCGACGCTGTGAACGGCGTTGATGGCCGCCTGGATTTGATAGGGCCCCGGTTGATTTCGCCGTAAGCACGTGCGGACCAGCGCCTGCCCCTCGGCGATGAGACCGCGGTCCCACCGGCTGCGGTCCTGGTCGGCCAGCAGGACCAGATGTCCCTTCGCATCTGTCCGCGCAGATCGTCGCGCGTCCGTCAGCAGCATCAGGGCGAGCAAGCCCAGGACCTCAGGTTCGTCCGGCATCAACTCCGCCAGCAGCCGGCCGAGACGTAGCGCTTCGTCGGTGAGATCCGCGCGCACGAGATCCGCGCCGGAGCTTGCGGTGTGCCCCTCATTGAAGATCAGGTACACCACGGCAAGCACGCCGTGCACGCGCTCGGGGAGGTCGGCATCATGTGGCACGCGGTAGGGGATGTGCGCGTCCCGGATCTTGCGCTTGGCGCGGACGAGCCGTTGGGCGACAGTCGATTCCGCGATCAGGAACGCGCGAGCGATCTCGCCCGTGGACAGGCCCCCGAGCAACCGCAATGTCAGCGCAACGCGGGCCTCCAAGGACAGCGCCGGGTGGCAGCAGATGAAGATCAAGCGCAGGCGGTCGTCGTGCACGGGACCCCCTTCGATCACTTCGTCGTCGGGCTCCGGATAGAGCAGTGCCGCTTGGGCGTGCCGTTCATCGCGAACCGACTCTCGCCGGAACCGGTCAATGATCGAGTTCGAGGCGGTCGTGATGATCCAGCCCGCAGGGCTCGGCGGGGTCCCGGTGTGCGGCCAGCGGTCCAGCGCCTTGGTGAAGGCGTCCTGGACCGCCTCTTCGGCGAGGTCGATGTCACCGAAGCGACGGACCAGAACTGCCACTGCCCGTCCGTACTCGCGCCGGAACACATCGGCGATCTCGGTGGGCGGCAGCTGGGGCACGGTCGCGATCAGCCCCTCAGGTCGCCCCGGAACGGGCGTACCTCGATGGGCAGGAGTCGCACGGCTTCTGCCTGCTTGTGCGCCCAGCTGAGGGCGGCGTCCAGGTCCGGCACGTCGATGATGGTGAACCCGCCGAGGTGCTCTTTGCCTTCGACGTACGGACCGTCGGTCGTCACTGTCGCGCCATCATGAACTCGCACGACGGTTGACGCCTCCGGCCCGTGCAGACCGCCGGAGAACACCCACACCCCGGCTGACCGCATGTCATCCTCGACCGCGTCCAACGCATCCATGATCGGTCCCAGCACGTCCGGCGGCGGCGGATCGCCGACCGGCTGATGCATCGCAAGCAAGTAGTGGGTCACCGGTACTCCTTGATCAGGGGGCGGCCTGATGCCACCTTTCACCTTCTACACGAACGGCGACCCCGGATTTCGACAGACCAGGGATTGTCGTTGGCAATCTGCAGGATGTCGGGGTGAGCTGGCACCATCGAGAAGCGTGACTTCCGTGCAGCGGCCAATGCCGCCCATGAGCGCCGACGAGCGCACCACACTCGAAGGATGGCTGGACTTCTACCGTGCGACGTTGGCACTGAAATGCGAGGGTCTCGACGACGACCAGTTGCGCAGTGCGTCAGCGCCGCCGTCCGAGCTGACGCTGCTGGGGTTGATGCGGCACGCCGCGGAGGTGGAGCGGAACTGGTTTCGCCGGGTGCTCGCCGGCGAGCAGGCACCACCGATTTTCGGGCCTACGGATCACCCCGCGGGCCACGATGGCGGGTTCGAGCTGTCGGCGGAGTCGTCGTATCAGATCGCATTTCGGATCTGGCAGGACGAGATTGCCCATGCGCGTGCCAACTGCGCGGCTCGTCGGCTCGATGAGGTCAGCCCGTTCATGGGTAGCGAGGTGAGCCTGCGCTGGATCTACACGCACATGATCGCGGAGTACGCCCGCCACTGCGGGCATGCCGACGTCCTCCGCGAACGTATCGACGGTGTGACGGGCGTCTGAATCGACAGGGGCGCACAGCGTGATTCATGCCCGGCCGGCGAGATGCTCCAGCGGCCCGCAGCGGACGTCGTACCGCTCGCGGATCGTGTCGAGCGTGGCCCGATGGTGTTCCCGGTCCCGACGGTGGGTGCGCTGAAATCGCAGCATGGCGGCCAGTCGTCGGGGCAGCGGATACCAGAGCAGCAGGTCCGAGCCGAAACCCGCGAACACCTTGGCCGGCAGATGGTCGAATGCGAGACTCAGGTTGTAGAGCGTCAGGGGGAATCCTGCGGGTAGCGGCGACCGTCCCAATTTGTCGCGCAGACCTTCGGCATCGAGCTCGTACAACGGCAGGGTGTGCAATCCGCCGGTGAACATCAGGTGGGTCAGGAAGTAGGCGGCTTGGAGCGTGAGGGGGATGGCTGTCGACCGCTGTTGTATCGACAGCGTGCGGCCTGACGGGGACACAAAAGGCTCGTACGCGTGCGAACTACGCAGCAACAGTCCCGTGCAGTTGACCAACCAGGTGCCTTCGGGCACCTTCTCGGTTCGCCCGCTGCGGAACACGAGTTCTGCTGAACCGTTGCGGTCGACCGCGTCAGCGAAACGCTCGTTGTCGGCTCGGCGCAGGCCGCCCGTGATGACTGCCATCTCCGCGTCGGACGTGACCCCACCGAAGCCATAGGCGAAGTCGCATTTTTCGCCCGTCGGGCCGGTGCCGAGCGCCGAGTAGTACCAGCGGAGCAACTCGTCTTCGTTCGTGCCGTCGTATCGCTTCGCGAGTTGAGCGCCGAGGGTGGTGAACGGCATGCCACCAAACCAGCGCCCACGGAATCCTGCCGGCAGCAGGACGTCACGTCGCAGCGCGATCGACCCGCGGCCGACCACCATGTTCACCTCGCGTCCGGGGCACCGCGTGATGAGCAGGTGTGCGGTGTCGAGGCCGGTTTTGCCTCCGCCGATAATCCAGACCGGCGCATCGGATTCGACGACCTGGCCGAGGTCGTTGGGTGTGGTCGACCGGACTCGTTTGCTGGAGACCGGCAGTGGCGGGTTCGGCTCGACCTGGAAGCCGAACGCCTTGATCAATCGTTTGGCCTCGACCAATCGCGTCTGTCCGGCCGGATCCTGCAAGGTCACCTGAACCCCGCGGTCGGTCTCCTCGTGCGACACATAGGACCAGCCGAAGCGCTCGTCGACATCGACCTGCCGGGACACGACGTCCAGGCAGTGCTGCAAGTGGTCGAGGATTTCCGGCTTGCTTGCCAGGTAACCGCGTTCCTTGCCCAGCGTCCATTTGATGTTGCCTGCGGTGCCCAGATACTGGGCAGCAACGACAAGCGCGTTGAGGCCGGCGATACCGGCGCCGAGAATGCAGACCTCGCATTGATCGGCGTGCTGTGAACCAGTCATGGCAAGATTCACCGCCGCTTCCCTGTGGCCGCCGAAACGATCTCGCGTCGAGTATGCGCTGGTGGCCAAAGGTTTGCTGACGTTCTGCAAACCGGGTCGGTCGGACGTCAGTTAGAGGACGTAGAGCATCTCCTGATACGTCGGCAACGGCCACAGGTCGTCGGCCACGACGCTCTCCAGCGCATCGGCCGCGATACGGATTGCGTCCATCGCGGGCAGCAGCGCCACTTGAGCGTGCTTGGCCTCGTCATAGGCCGACGCTGCCGAATGATCTGCCAGCGCCGTCGTCAACGTTGCCAAGGCGTCACTGAGTGCACTGATCGGCTCCGAGATCGACTGCAGCAGCGTCAAACTCGGTGTCATACCCGCCGCCGTCAATGCTGCGACGTTCTGCGCGAGTTCGGTTTGGTAGCGCAGGGCGGCCGGCAGAATGGTGGTGGAACCGATCTCGAGCGCCAGTTTGGCCTCGACGCGGATCGTCAGCGCATATTGCTCCAGACGTACCTCGTACCGACTGTGCAACTCCCGCTCGTTGAAAACGCCGTACTTCTCGAAGACCGCGATTGCCTCGGGCTTGATCAGTTCCGGAATGGCGTCCAGCGTGGTCTTCAGATTCGGTAGCCCGCGGGCGGCCGCCTCGGCTTGCCAGTTCTCCGAGTAACCGTCGCCGTTGAAGACCACCGCACCGTGCTCGGTGACGATGTCCGTCAGCAGCTTTTGCACCGCGGTGTCGAACTCCTCACCGTCGGCGATCGCCTTCTCCAGGATGGTCGCGCAGTAGTCCAGCGAGTCGGCCATGATGGTGTTGAGGACGATCATCGGCACCGCCACCGTCTGACCTGAGCCCGGCGCCCTGAACTCAAATCGGTTGCCGGTGAACGCGAACGGGCTGGTGCGGTTGCGGTCGCCGGGGTCGGTCGGCAGCACCGGCAGGGTATCGACACCGATGATCATGCTGCCCTTGCCTTTTGACGATGTCGCAGCACCCTTGGCGATCTGCTCGAAGACGTCGGCGAGCTGATCGCCCAGGAAGATCGAGATGATCGCGGGCGGCGCCTCATTGGCACCCAATCGGTGATCATTTGTCGCCGATGCGACCGAAACCCGAAGCAGCCCAGCGAATTTGTGCACGGCGCGGATGACGGCCGCGCAGAACACCAGGAACTGGGCGTTCTCGTGCGGCGTGTCGCCCGGTACCAACAACGACCCCAACTGGGCGTTGCCGACCGAGAAGTTGACGTGCTTGCCCGAGCCGTTCACTCCGGCGAATGGCTTCTCATGGAACAGGCATTCCATGCCGTGCTTCTTGGCGATGGTCTTGAACACGGTCATCAGCAACTGCTGGTGATCGGACGCGATATTGGCCCGCTCGAACATCGGGGCCACCTCGAACTGTCCGGGGGCGACCTCATTGTGGCGGGTCTTGGCGGGGATGCCGAGCTTGAACAGCTCCCGCTCCGTGTCCATCATGAATCCCAGCACTCGGTCGGGGATCGCGCCGAAGTAGTGGTCGTCGAACTCTTGGCCCTTGGGCGGTTTGGCTCCGAAGAGGGTGCGACCGGAGTTGATCAGGTCGGGCCGCGCGAGGAAGAAGTGCCGGTCGATCAGGAAGTACTCCTGCTCGGGACCGCAGAACGAGACGACCTTCTCCAGGTCTTTGTGGCCGAACAGCGTCAAGATGCGCTCTGCGTGGATGCCCATGGCCTGCTGGCTGCGCAGCAGCGGTGTCTTGTAGTCCAGCGCCTCGCCGGTCATCGACACGAACACCGTTGGGATGCACAGGGTGTTGCCGTTCGGGTTCTCCAGGATGTAGGCCGGACTGGTTACGTCCCAGCCGGTGTACCCGCGGGCCTCGAATGTGGACCGCAGGCCGCCGGACGGAAAGCTCGATGCATCGGGCTCGCCCTGCACCAGGGTCTTACCGGCGAACTCGGCCAGCGCCTGTCCGTCAGAGACCGGTTCGAGGAAGCTGTCGTGCTTCTCGGCGGTCAGGCCGGTCATCGGATAGAAGACATGCGCGTAGTGCGTCGCGCCCTTCTCCAGCGCCCAGTCCTTCATCGCGGCCGCGACGGCATCGGCGACCGTCGGATCGAGCTTGGCACCCTTCTCGATGGTGGCCACCACCGATTTGTAGATCGCCTTGGGCAGGCGTGCCTGCATCTCGGCCTTGGTGAATACGTTCGTGCCAAAGATCTCACCGGGCGCTTCAGCAGGGTCGAAGGTATACGCCGGGGGCGCATAGGCCTGGACGCCGGCGATCGCTCGCAAGCGGGTGGCGTTTCCGCTCAATGGAATTCCTCTCCCTACATGAATGACCGCTTCACACTAGGGACGCCTCATGGCAGCAGTGTTACGTCGATGTCAAAGGCGGCGTTCAGTAGAGGTCAACCCCGGCGGCCGACATCCTGGCTCAGAATCTTGGGCCAGGTCTCGACATCCTCCGGGGTGTAAGCCAGCGTCAGTGTCGACCTCGGCATCAGGGCGGCAAGGGATTCCGCGGTCGAGATCGGATGGGCCGGATCGTCGATCCAAGCCAGGATGGTCGTCGGCACATCGATTCGCGCGATGGCTTCAGGAGCCGGCAGGTCGCTCAGCGCGGCACCGCGAAACAGCGACGGCAGCAGGGCGTCGGCGACGTCGGGCACTGTTTCGGGCGCACCCACGGTGGCCGGCGGCCGTGTCGCGCCACGGGTAGCGGCAATGAATGCCCCGACGCCCTCGGTCTCGATGAGCGTGGCCGCCACCTCGTAGGTCGCGGCCTGTGCACGCCGAGTCTCCCACGCGGTGGCCGGCACCATCAGCGTCAGACCCGCGAACCGTTCAGGCTCGCGGGAAGCCGCGTGCAACAGCGTGCCGGTGCCCATCGACGGGCCGACTCCGTGCACTGGTTCACCGGGAAACCACCGGTCGAGCAGCTGCAGCAAGTCATCGGCGAGCTGTTCCCATCGGTAGTCCTCGGGGACCTTCCGACCCGTCGACTTGCCGTGTCCGCGTGCGTCATAGCGCAGCAACCGCGTTCCGCTGAGCCCCCGGCCGAGGTCGAGATTGAGCACCCGATCGCGTGCCCGGCTGGAGGTGAGTCCGTGTAACTGGACGACGGGGTGACCACCTTCGTCGCTCAGTTCGACCGCAAGCTCGGCTCCGGGAACTGCGAAAGTAGGCATCAGGCAACTCTTTCCGTAACCGATCGGCTCGCTGCGGAGTCGACCCGCCGACTGAGCATTCAGGCTAACCGGGGCGCTAGGGTACCGCCATGCGGCTCACGAACGTCTCGCACTTGCGACTACCGTTCGGTCGCCTCTGGGGCTATGACGTCACGGCGTCCGCACTGGGTCGGCGCCTTCCGGTGTCCTTTGATCAGCGGATTCACGTATCGGCCGGGGCCCGGCCCGGTTCGTGGATGGCGTTGTCCATTCGTTTGCCGGCGCGGGTGAGCCGGCAATCGCTGGCCGACGCGTGGCTGGCGGTGGTAGCCCGCCATGGCACGTTGCGGACCGCATTCTCGGCGGGTCCGAACGGCGATCCGGAACTGCATGAGATCGATGTCAGTCCCGGCGGATGGGTCGAACACGAGATATCTGCCGGCCAGGCGGTGAACGATGCGCTGCAGGGTGTTCTGGATGCGGCCTGCTCGCCGTATCAGCGGCCCTCACATCGGTTGTGTCTGTTGGAAACCGCGGCCGGGTTGACCGTGGTGATTGCCGCCGACCACAGCCACGTCGACATGTGGTCGATGCTGGTGATTGCGCGGGATCTGCTGGCGCTGCTCACCGACGCGCGAATCGGACGTACTGTGTCGCTTCCGCAGGCACCCGCGTTTGTCGAGCACACCCAGGCGCTGCTCGATCGTCCCGCGGCGCCAGACCACGTCCGAGAGACCTGGGCACGCATCATCGCCGACAGCGGAGGGGTGATGCCGCGATTTCCGCTGCCGTTGGGCGAGCCCGAGCTGGGTCCAGAGCGCGTCGAGGTCCGGGATGTGTTCGATGTCGATGCTGGTGCGGCGTTCGCCGTGCAGGCCCGCAACGACGGCGTATCGACGCTGGCGCTGGCCGTGGCTGCGATGACCTCCGTGACCCGGGAGCTGGCGGACGCGCCGCTGCGCGCCGTTTTCCCGGTGCACAGTCGCTTCGATACCAATTGGCACGATTCGGTGGGTTGGTTCATCACCAACTCGGTACTGGAGTCGACCGTCGCCGAACCACTCGCCGCGGCCAACGCCGTCAAAGAAGCAGTGCAGCTCGGGTCCTGGCCGCTGGCGGACGTGCTGTCGCCGTGGGGCGGCATGCCGATGTCGCCCGGCATGTTCGCGATCTCCTGGCTGGACCTGCGGCGGCTTCCGGTCCGCATCGACGACGTCGGGCTGGATGCTCAGTACGTGAGCGCCGCCATCCAGACCGACGGAGTCATGCTCTGGTTCATCCTGGACGAGTCAGGCCTGCATCTGCGGTGTCGCTACCCCGACACCCGTGAAGCGCGAACGAACGTCGGGGCGTGGCTCGACCTCTTGGTGACGCGTCTGCAGGCGCAGGCACGAACGTCGGTTCGGGGACTGCTGCATGTGGGTGACCGCAGTTTCCGCGTGGAACGGGCGGGCCGTGACGATGTCGCGTCGATCGTCGCGCTGCTGTCCGAC
This sequence comes from Mycolicibacterium sp. P4_G11, assembly GCF_056555145.1. Lineage (NCBI taxonomy): Bacteria > Bacillati > Actinomycetota > Actinomycetes > Mycobacteriales > Mycobacteriaceae > Mycobacterium > Mycolicibacterium sp. P4_G11. The sequence continues at coordinate 263,992 of NZ_JBFUJW010000010.1, read as the reverse complement.
GACCAATTCGGTCAGGATCGCGAAACCGCGGACCTGGAAGACTACGAGGCGGCGTATGACGTCCTGGTCCGTGACCATTCCAACTATCTCGGGGTGGTCCGCAACGGTTCCGATGTGATCGTCGCGACGGTCCAGTTGACCGTGATTCCCGGGCTGTCCCGTGGTGGTTCGACCCGACTGCAGATAGAAGGATTGCGCGTTACCGCCGCCGAGCGTCGACAGGGTTTGGGTACGGCCCTGGTGCAGTGGGCACACGAATACGGCCGGGCACACGGGGCTCGGTTGGCACAGGTGACAACGGACGAAGCGCGCGAACAGGCTCGTGCGTTCTATGACCGCCTTGGCTACCACGCCGCCCACGTCGGCCTGAAACGCACCATCTGATTCGGCACCCACCGTTCGAAGTGGTTCGACTCAGCGATCGGGAATCGTTGAGTGCCGTTGCAGGAAGGACGTTTCGACGCGCACCACGTTCTCGTGATCGAGCCCGCCGGCGTAGACGTCGTAATGTCCGCCGCGGCTGCGATACAGCTCGCCCCGCGGCGCCGTGGTGGCCACCGTCAGCGCCGGTCCGGTCGGCGCCATGGTGTCCTGCTCGGCGACAACCATGAGCAGCGGGCACTGCGCGTGCCGGGCCCGTCGCACCGGGCGATGCACCGATATGTCGAGCAACGAACGCACGGTGATGTCGTTGGACCAGGAACCGTCACCTGGGTCGAGTCTGTCCATGCCGACCAACGCGTCTTCGGTCGCGATCACCCCGAGCTGTCCGGGGGAAACACTGATCGGCAAATACCTTGGGCGCCGGCCGAATACAGACCCGGCCAGGTCGGCCAGGGCGTATCCGGTCAGGCGGAGTGCGCGTTGCGGCGGGATCTTGGTCAGCCCGGCGAACCCGTCCACCAATGGGCATTGCGCGATGGCGCCGGCCAGTCCGGGCTCACTCGCGGCGAGCTCGACGATGTGCATGCCCGCAAATGACGTGCCCCACACGAACATTCGCGTCGAGTCGAACTCCTCTTGGCTGCGAGCCCACGCGAGGGCAGTGCGGTAGTCCTCCAGCTGGCGCCGGATGGAAAGGAATTGCCTAGGCTCGCCGGTCGATTCGCCCCAATGGCGATAGTCGAAGACGACCGCGGCAAAACCGCTGGCGGCGAAACGTTCTGCGAACGGCGCCAGCCCGCCGGCCTTGATGCCGCCGATGCCGTGCGCCATGACCACGACGGGAACCGGGCCGGACCGGTCGGGCAGGTACACCCAGGCGTCGAGCTCCTCGCCTCCGCGTGCCGGGATCCGCAACTGGCGCCGGCTCATGGTGTGGTCGCTCACGATGCCACCGAACCCGCGACGATGATCTGCGCGCCCGCGTCCCGAGCCAGGTCGGCGCCGAACAACGCGCCCGGCGTGAGCGCGCCCGGACGGCCTTGCCCTTCGCTCAACCGCATGGCAGTCAACGCGGCGACTTTGGCAGTGAAGCCGTAGCCCTCGCCGGTCCGCAGCCACGCCTCACCCCGTGTGCCGTCGCGCCATTCGAGCCGGGCATACGCCCAGGAGACGTCGCCGGACTTGGCCGGGGGAGTCATCTTGGTCCGGCTGATCAGACGCTGCACCGCGGCATGGACCGGGCGTGCGGACAGCAGCGCCGACACCACGGGGAGGACGGCGCGGACGGCGCGTCCGCTGGGCACTTCGCTGGAGAAGGCCAGCACGTCGCCGGCGCCGGATGCGCGCCGCGCCGCTTCCAGCTCGCCGGTGGGCACCGCGAGGGCTTGAATTGCGGGTAAGTCGGGCAAGGGAATCCAGGCGTGGTCGGCGCCCAGCCGGGTCCGCTGCAGCTGCCCGTCGCGGTAGTGCCGGCCGCCATAGGCGAGCGCATCGACCACGCTGGCCAGTACCGCCGAACCCAAGCCATCCACCGTCGGCATGGCCGCCACCGTCGCGCGGGCCGCCGCCGACCGACCGTCGGCCAACTCGAGGACCAGCGCCTCGGTCGCGAGCACACCGAATCCCGCGCCGGTGACCAGCGTGACGCCCGCCCGCCGCGCGTCGGCATCCATGCCCAGCAATTCCTGTACCGGTGGCAGCTCGTTCGCGAGGTCCACGTAGTGGCTTCCGGCGGCCAGACACGCGCGGGCCAGCGGGGCCGTGGTCTCACCGAACGGGCCGATGGTGTTCACCACGACGGTCGGCTTTTCGGCTGCGATCAGCTTGGTCAACTCGGCCGGGCCGGCGGACACCACGATCCGGCTCTGACCGCCCAACGATGCCGCAACTGCGGCGAGCCGGTCGTGGTCACGTCCGACGAGAACCACTTCGGCGCCGGCGGCGCCGATCAGTTCAGAAGCGATGGCACGGCCGCCCTTGCCGGTCGCACCGAGAATCCAGATTGTCTGCATTCATTTACGGTACAGTCTGCATCGTTAATCGGTCAACGCTAAAGTTCGGACGAGCACATGTCTGGTCTTCGAGGTCGTCCACGCGACACTGTCCTGGACACCGCCATCGCGAATGCGACTGAGGCGGTGTTGCTTTCGCATGGCTATTCAGCGGTGAACATCGACCGGATCGCCAAGATGGCAGGCACCACCCGGGCCGCGATCTACCGTCGGGCGAAGACTCCGGGGGAGTTGGTGGTCGCGCTGCTGGTGAGCCGTTTCGGGCTGGATCCCGCGTCCGACAGCGGCGATCTGCGCGATGACCTGCGGGCGATTCAGGAGCTTCAGCGCTTCTTTTTCACCGACCCGATGGTGCAGGCGGGATTGGCCGGCGTCTTGAGCGACCTCAGGAACGACGAGCAGCTGGCCGGGGTGTTCTACGCGCGGTTCATGGAACCACGCCGCCGCTCCGTCGCCGCGTTGCTCGCCCGCGCCGCCGACCGCGGCGAGATCGCGCCGCCCGCGCACCCGGACGTCATCTCCGACCTGCTGACCGGTCCACTGCTGCTGCGGGCAGCGCTACCGCCGATCGGGCCCATCGATGACGTCCTGATCGACGCCACCATCGAGGCGGCACTCACGGCATGCGCCGCAGTCGATCGCCACTGAGCAGCGCGGCGATGAGAAGTGCTGCACCACAAGCGCCGACAGTCGCCGGCCAACCCCATGAGGTGACTGCGGCCGCACCGAACGCGGTCCCGAGGCTCCCGCCGACGAAGTAGACCATCATGTACGCGCTGTTGAAGCGGGCCGGCGCGGACGGGTCGATCGCCAAGATGGTGGTCTGATTCGCGACCTGCGCCGCGAACAGCCCGGCATCGAACACCGCGAGAGCGACCATCGTCGCCACAGGACTGTCCAACCTGAACGCAAGAACCGGGCATGCGGCGCCAGCGGCCGCGAGACCCACCAAAAGCACTGGCCGGAAGCCGAACCGGTCCGTGCATCCGCCCGCGATGCGTGTCGCGAAGATCCCGGCGATGCCCGCCAGCGCATAGAGTCCGATGTCCTTGGCGGACAATGAGAATGGCTTCTGCGACAACGCGATGGCGATTCCCGACCAGACCGCACAGAACGCGAAGAACCACAGGGCGCCGCGCACGGCGCCACGGCGTAGCACCCGGTCTCGCAGCAGTAGTCCAGGCACCGATGCCAATCCGGCGAGATAGTTCTGCCCGACCGTTCCGGGCTCGGTCGGCAGGAACATCAGACATGCACCCGCGACAGCGAAGGTGGCTGCGGCGACAACGAGAAGCATTGCGTGCCAGCCGATCACGTCGGTCAACCAGCCACCGGCGATGCGACCGGCCAGGATGCCCGCGGAGATCCCGGCGGTGACGATACCCAGAATGGTCGAACGCCGATGCTCGGGCGCGAGCCGTCCGACGACAGAACTCAAGCCCGCACCCACGGAGGAGCAGGCGCCGGTCAGTAGTAATCCAACGCCGATCACCCAGACAGCGTCGGCAGCGGCGGTCAACGCGAGTGCGCCGCCCAGCGCGAAGAACTGCACAGCGATGACGCGCCGCGGCGAGAATCTGTCCACCAAGGGCACCAGCAGAGCAAGACCCAGCAGATAGCCGATCGGACCGCAGGCCAAGGCCGCGCCGACTGCCGCCGGCCCCGACTCCAGCGATCGCGCGATGTCGACGATGGCCGGCTGCAGCGGGTAGATCGTCGCGGTACCCAAGGCCGCGGCCAGCGACATGAAAAGGACCGTGGTGCCGGTGATTACCGGATTGCGTTGTGCAGTTGTGGTCACGCATCGACGCTATGGGCCGCAGCGCGTGGGGTGCTGGCGGAAATCCGCCATCGCAGTCGACCGCGGCGAAAATCTCGTGACGGTATCAATCATGCAAAGGTCTGGCTGCTCACCTGCGCCGTTGGCGGAGACGTTCCTCGGCGGGCCTAACCTTGGATGCGATGACTGGACTGGGCTCTCATGTGAAGCGCTGGCGCACAGCGCTTCACATTGTCGTGTCCGCACTGACGGTCGTCGTGCTCGGACTTGCCGGCACTGCGGTGGCTCACGCGGCTGCGGCGGGAGCGCGGCTGGTGGTGCAACACACGTGGCAGGACGGCTTCATCGCACGCTACGTCATCACCAACTACAGCACGGTGCCGATGACGGATTGGAAGCTCGAGTTCGACATGCCGATGGGGCAGTCCATCTCGCACGCGTGGAGCAGCACTTTTACCCAGTACGGCACGCACTATGTGATCACGCCCGCGAGCTGGAATCGGGTGATCCCGCCCGGCGGTTCCGCCAACGGTGGGATTCGGGGCGTGCTCAGTGGCACCTACACGCCACCGTCGAATTGTGTGCTCAACGGCCAAGTTTATTGCTCGTAGTGTGATGGCGGTCGGATGACGAGCGGGGCCTTGCAGGACTGGCTGCTGGAATCCGACCCGACGTTGCGCTGGCAAGTCGAGCGCGATCTGCTCGATGCCCCGCCCGAGGTATGGGAGGCGACGCGGTCGCGGATCGCGACCGAGGGCTTCGGCGCGCGTCTGCTCACTCTGCAGGACGCCGATGGCCAGTGGGCCGGCGGCGCCTTCTTCCCGGCAGACTACGACTTCGACGACCCTGCTGGCTCCGATGATGGTCAGCCGTGGACCGCCACAACGTGGACATTGAACGCACTGCGAGAGTGGGGCCTTGACGCCTCGGTGTTGCGGGACCGCCGGACCGTCGAGTTGCTCGATGAACACTGCCGCTGGGAGTACGACAACCTGCCTTACTGGGCGGGCGAGGTGGATTGCTGCATCAACGCCTGGACCCTGGCCAACGGGCTGTGGCTGGGCGCGAACGTCGACGGCATCGCGGACTGGTTTCTCGAACATCAGCTGCCTGACGGCGGGTGGAACTGCGAGTGGGTCGAGGGGTCGCGCCGGTCGTCGTTTCATTCCACGCTGAACTCGCTGAAAGGGCTGCTCGCGTTCGAGGCGGCCACTGGGGGCGCCACCGAGATCCGGTCTGCGCGCCGTCGCGGCGAGGAGTACCTACTCGAACGCCGGTTGATCAATCGGCTCACGACGAATCAGCCAGTGGGGCAATGGATCAACGATTTCAGCTATCCCATTCGGTGGTCCTATAGCGCCCTCAACGCCTGCGAGTATTTCCGCCTCGCCGCACTACACGAGGGCACAGCTCCCGATCCTCGGATCAGCGAGGCGATCGCCATCGTTCGGGCTGCCAGGCAGCCCGACGGCACGTGGTTGCAGACGGGCCGGCAACCAGGCCGAGTGTGGTTCGAAGTCGACGTGCCACCCGGACAGCCGTCGAAGTGGCTCACCTTGTACGGGACACGGGTGCTCGTCTGGTGGGACGCTGCGACCTCAGCTCTTCGATGACCTTTGGGCGCAATACTTTTCGCTTCCTCGGGTTCAGCTTCGGGCGGCGCGGAAGGCGCGCGGGCTCATCCCGTGCCAACGGCGGAACGCCTGCGAAAAACTCGACAACTCGACGTACCCGAGTCGGCTAGCCGTCTCGGCGACCGTCAAGCGGCCGCCGATCAGCATTTCCTCCGAGAGCCGCTGCCGAATCTCGTCGAGCAGTTCGCGATAGGAAGTTCCCTCGGCGCCGAGTCGGTGGCGTAGCGTCCGCGGGCTCATCAGCAGGGCGTGGGCAATCTCGTCCGCGCTCGGCGGTTGCGCCGGCGACGCGAGTAGCAGGTCGCGAACCTGACCGGAGAGCCCGGTCCGGCTGCGGCGTTCTTCGAGGAGATTGCGGCATTGCTCCTGGGTGGCAGCGGAGTTGTAGGCGTTGGCCTGTGGCAGTGGGAGGTCGAGCAAGCCGGCGGGCAGAATCAGCAGGTTCTCGGGTGCATCGAACTCCGGCTCGGTATCGAACGCGGCGACGTACCGGTCGACACTGGCCGGGCGCGGATGAGTGAAACGAACCCCGAAGGGCGGCAGCTCCGCTGAGAGTTCGCGCTTGATCACGGCGATGGCCGTGGCCAACCGGTCGATATCGAACCTGCGGATGCGGTCCGGTGTCCCCGGCGCCTCCAGGACGAACTGCAACTCGTCGTCGACCACCCGGGTGCCAAGCCGCGATGAGGCAAACGTGAGATCGAGATACCGCACGCCGACATCGATCGCACTGCGCAAGGTCGGGCTGCTGATCAATGCGAATCCGAAGATTCCGTAGGTGGCCAGGCGATAGCGAAGCCCCACTTCGACACCGAGATCGTCGGGATAGTCAAGCGCTTCAAGCAGATTCGCGACGACAGTCAATTCCTGGCGTGCGGTGACCTCGGCGCTCGAGCTTTGCAGACCGCGAACGGTCAGGCGAGAGCCGGCCAGACAAGCTTCCGGGGTGACGCCCCGTTCGCTGGCCAGGCCGAGCAGCACACCGACACTTGCCGGTGTGCGGGGGATATCCCAGTCAACCACGTTGCCAAATCTAGTAAGTCGCTGCACAGAGATCGTTTGGTTCGCCGAATTGGTTGTGCGCGTTTCGGTTTCAGCCGAGCAACCGGCGGCGAAGTGCGGCGACCATGGTCTCGTCGACGCCGATCTGACTCAGGTACACGTCGAAGGTGCCGTACTGCTCATCAACCGCTCGCCACGATGCGGCGATGAAATCGTCGTGGACGCCCAGGGTCTTGTCCGAGAGTTGGGAGAGATCACCGTTGCGGGCCAGCACGTGCCTGCGCAGCGGTTCGACGGACTCATTGCTCCGCAGGTAGTCGGCCAGGATGTCCGACCCGCAGATGCCGGCGGCGCGCAGTAGTGCGGCGACGATCCAGCCGGCGCGATCCTTGCCCGCCGCACAGTGAATGAGGACGCCACCGTGCGCTTCGGCCACCACGCGAATGGTGTACGCGAGCGCGTGCTGGCCGGTTGGCAGCAGCGGAAAACGGCTGTAGGCGTGCTCGAGGGCCGCCTCGAACAGCTCCGGTGTGACCACGCGTCCGGGTTCATGCGGGGCGTTCTGTTGCGCGTCGTCATGCACCGACGCGACATGCAGCGTCACACCCGGCGGCAGGACGTCGGGCCCATTCCAGGCGATTTCAGTTTGGCTGCGCAGATCGATGACGTCGGTGATCGCCAGGTCGCGGAGATTACTTTGACCGTCGGCGTCCAGCGCACACAGCTCTGACGATCGGTAGAGAACTCCGGGTCGGATCTCGCGTCCGTCGTCGGTCCGCAGTGCGCCGACGTCTCGGAAGTTCCAGGCACCGGAGAGGTGGTACTGATCGAGGACGGCCACGGCGGGTAGCTTACATCCGCTCTCGACGTTGCCACTTCGAGTAAGTATTCGGCCGCTTAGGGTCTCCCAGCTGCACCTTTTCATTCGTAGCGTTGCTGTCAACGAACAGTCGATGCGAGGAGGGTCCCATGGTTGCAGTCACAGACCACGCGGAGCGGCTGGCCGGCGGCTGGGGCGGCACTGTCCTTCGAACCGGAGGAACCGTCCGCCGCTCGACCGGCCATTGGACACCAGCGGTGCACGAACTCCTCAAGCACCTGGAAGCCGTCGGCTTCGACGGTGCACCCCGGGTCTTTGGCGTCGATTCCGAAGGCCATGAAGTCCTGACCTTCATCGACGGGCAGACGGCGGCCAGCGCCGACGGCTGGCCCACGTGGCTGCGCTTCGAGGCGAACCTGGTTCGTGTCGCGCGCCTCCTTCGCCGGTTCCACGACGCCGTCGAGAGCTTCCGCCCCGGCCCCGAGCTGCAGTGGCGTGACGGCAGCCGCGGCCTGCGGGACGGCGAGATCATCGGTCACAACGACGTCAGCCTCGCAAACCTGGTCGCGGACTCCACGGGCCGAATCCACTCGCTGATCGACTGGGACAACGCCGGCCCGACCACGCGGCGCGCGGATCTGGCATATGCCGCGTGGCACGTCGTCGGCCTCCACGCCCGCGCCCACGCCCGTGCTCGCGGTTGGTCCAAGGCACCTGATGTCGCCCGCCGCCTCGAAATGTTCCTGGACGCATATGGACTCGATGACCGCGATGGATTCGTCGACGACATCATCGCTCGAATCAGTGCGGCGGTCCGCTCATGCCGTGCCGCCGCAGAAGCCGGCAACGACGGCGCCCGGCCCTTCGTCGCACTGCTGGAAGGCGACCTCGAATTCGTGCGCCGGAACCGTGACGCACTCGAGCACCGGAACCACACCGTGCACACATGACTCAGAACTGACCATTCCCGCATTGCCGCGCAGCAAACGGCACGAGAATTGGTCACCTGCCGATCCATTACTCGAAATTCCAGATCTGACAAGACGGAGAAACTCGTGAACATTCTCGATCAGGCAATCACCAAGGCGCAGGAAGCGATTCTCGATCCGGTGCTCAACCGGGCTCAGTCGACGATCCCGATGCCCCTGCAGATCAAGGGCATGCACCTCTATCAGAAGACGAAGAAATCGGTCGTCGGCGACAAGTCGCCCGTCTTCGTCGAATCCCCGATTCCCGACGCCGCGGATGTGCCGCTGGCCGAGATCGACATGAGCAACCCGTTCATGTTCCGCCAGGGTCGCTGGCAGTCCTACTTCAAGCGGCTGCGTGACGAGGCGCCGGTGCACTACCAGCCGAACAGCCCGTTCGGGCCCTACTGGTCGATCACCCGATACGACGACATCGTCACCGTCGACAAGGACCACGACCGGTTCTCCGCCGAGCCGCAGATCATCATCGGCGACCCGCCCGAGGGCTTGGACGTCGAGATGTTCATCGCGATGGATCCGCCGCGTCATGACGAGCAGCGCGGGGCCGTTCAGGGCGTGGTGGCACCCCAGAACCTCCAGGAGATGGAAGCACTGATTCGGACCCGGGTGCAGGAGGTCCTCGACGGTCTGCCCATGGACGAACCGTTCGACTGGGTCGACACCGTCTCGATCGAACTGACCTCACGCATGCTGGCGACGTTGCTCGACTTCCCCTACGACGAGCGCCGCAAGTTGGTCTATTGGACCGACACCGTGGCCGGCAGCGCCTCGGCCACCGGCGGTGAGGCCGACATGGATGAGATGTTCAGCGCCGCAGCCGATATGGCGCGCGCATTCAGCGCCCTTTGGCACGACAAGAAGGCGCGGCTGGCGGCCGGTGAGAAGCCCGGTTTCGACCTCATCACGCTGATGCAGTCGTCCGAGGACACCAAGGACCTGATTGATCGGCCGATGGAGTTCCTCGGCAACCTGATTCTGCTCATCGTGGGCGGCAACGACACCACCCGTAATTCGATGACGGGTGGCGTGCTCGCCCTGAACCAGAACCCCGAGGAGTTCGCGCGGCTCAAGGCAGACCCCGCACTCATCAACAAGGCGGTCCACGAAATCATCCGCTGGCAGACACCGTTGGCGTACATGCGCCGCGTCGCCAAGCAAGACACCATTCTGGGCGGGCAGTTCATCCGGAAGGGCGACAAGCTCGTCATGTGGTACGCCTCGGCCAACCGCGACGAGCGCAAGTTCGAGAATCCGGACGACTTCATCATCGGCCGCCACAACGCCCGCCATCACCTGGCGTTCGGCATCGGCATCCACCGCTGCATGGGCAGCCGTCTCGCCGAGTTGCAGCTCAAGATCTTGTGGGAGGAGCTGCTGGCACGATTCGAGGACATCGAGGTCGTGGGGGAGCCTGAGTACACGCAGTCCAATTTCGTGAAGGGTTACTCCAAGATGATGGTCAAGGTCACCCGGAAGCAGCCGGCCTGACGGCGAAACTCGCGGGCAACGCCTAGACGGTCGCACGCAACCAGCGCGCATATCCTGGTTTGTAGACGCCGCTCAGTGCGACGCCCGGACCTCCGGGAGGCAGCGATGTTCGAAGAAGCGCAGTTATATGCGCCGGTGACGCGCTCAGGAGATGGCGTCACCGTTCACCTCGCCGACAATCACCCAGGGGCAGTAGATCCGGAATACCGCGCCCGCCGCAACGCGATAGCTGCGCTCGCCATCGACTGGCAGCCCGGAACACCACCGCCCATCGCGACCTACACCGACGACGAGCAGGAGGTCTGGCGCATCGCGTGCGCCGAGCTGCACCGGCTACACCAGCGCCGGGCGTGCGCCGTGTATCTGCAGGGACGGGAGCGGCTCGGGCTCCCCGAGGACCGCATCCCACAACTTGTCGAGGTCAACGAATTGCTGGGGCCGCTCACCGGCTTTCAGTACGTACCGGCCGCCGGGTTGGTGCCACTGCGGGAGTTCTACGGACTCCTCGCGGACGGCATCTTCCATTCCACCCAGTACATCCGGCACCACTCCGTGCCGCTCTACACGCCCGAGCCCGACCTGATCCACGAGGTGGTCGGCCACGGCAATTGCCTGGCACACGATCGTTTCGCGGCGTTGTACCGGTTGGCCGGCCAGGCGGCCCAGCGCGTGAAAACGACTGAGGCGCTGGAATTTCTCTCGAAGGTCTTCTGGTTCTCCCTCGAATTCGGGGTGGTCCGCGAGCATGGGGAAGTGCGGGCCTACGGCGCCGGTCTGCTGTCGTCATATGGGGAGATTCAGCAGATCGATGTGGCCGACCTCCGGCAACTGAACATCGGCCGGATGGGTGTGCAAACCTACGACATCACGCACTATCAGCCAGTTCTCTTCTGCGCCAGAGGATTCAACGAGATCGAAGATGTCATCGGCGGATTCTTCGCCACAGTCGACGACGACATGGTGCAGCGCTTGGTGCACGACGCGTCAGCGCACGCATAGATACACACCGCGTGCCCAGGGGTGCTTCCATGCGCTATTCTTTGTCGATCAACAAAGAAGTGAGGCAACAGTGCGGGCTGCAGTGATCGAGGAACTCGGGCGTCCATTGGTTGTTCGAGATGTGGCGGACCCGAGCTGTCCGGCCGACGGTGCGATCGTGCGGGTCATGGCCAACGGGATCTGCCGTACGGATTGGGCTCTGTGGTCGGATAATTTCTGGGCGGGCGGCCCTCGGATCAGCGCTCCCTTCGTCTTGGGCCACGAATTCGCGGGTGTTGTGGAGGAAGTCGGTTCAGAGGTCCGTCGCTGGCGCGCGGGGGACAGAGTCACCTTCCCGATGAACCCGGGAGACGGCACATGTGAGATGTGCCGTGCGGGCCATCAGCACGTGTGCGCTCACGGCGACACGTTGGTGCCCGGAGTCTCGTACTGGGGCGCATTCGCCGAGTACGTAGTCGTCCGCTTTGCCGACGTGAACATGGTGGCGCTGCCGGAGTCATTGGGGTTTGTCGCGGCGGCCAGTCTCGGGTGCCGCTACATCGCGGCGTTCCACGGCATCGTCAACCAAGCCCGGGTACGCCCTGGTGACTGGGTTGCGGTCTACGGCGCGGGCGGCGGGATGGGTTTGGCCGCAGTCCAAATCGCGGCGGCTGCCGGCGCCAACGTGATCGCAGTGGACATTTCCGACGACAAGCTCGCCGAGGCGCGTCGACTCGGGGCGGTTCACGTCACGAAGGCGACGGCGCTGGACGCCGCGTCCGAGATTGTGGAGCTGACCGCCGGTGGCGCCCACGTGTCGATAGATGCGATCGGACTTGCGCAGACCTGTGAGGCATCGGTGCATTCGTTGCGTTCGCGCGGCCGTCATTTGCAGTTGGGCCATACCGTCGCCGCAGCGGGCGGTCGTATCGCGGTGCCGATCGATCTGATGCTCATCAAGGAACTCGAGTTCCTCAGCGCCTTCGGAATGGCGGGGCACCAATTCGACGCGATGATCGCGATGATCGAGGCCGGGCGGCTCAAACCCGACGAGATCGTCTCCCGTACCGTCGGTCTCGATGAGGTCACCGCGGTGCTTGAATCGATGGAGACCTTCGGCACAGCCGGTGTCGTGGTGATCGACCGATTCTGAGGGTGGGAGATGTCCGGTAGGCCGAGGGAGTTCGACAGGGCCCAGGTGCTGGAGCAGATTCAGCATGTGTTCTGGGAGCGCGGCTTCGAGACCACGTCCATGACCGACTTGGTCTCGGCGACCGGACTGGCATCGGCTCGGCTGTACGCGGCATACGGCTCGAAGGAGACGTTGTTCCGGGAGGCGATCGAGCGGTACGAACAGGAGGAAGGCGGGTTCGCCGAACGAGCGCTCGCCGAAGAGCCGACGGCCCACCGCGCAATCGAGCGGACACTGCGGGAGGCGGTCGACGTGTACACGCGGCACGGTGCCCGCGGTTGCATGGTCGTCAGCTCGGCCGCCAATTGCTCACCGGCCAATCATGAGGTGCGCCAATGGCTTACCGAGCACCGCCGCAGGCGAACCGCGTCGCTGGTCGAACGGCTACGCGATGCGGTCGCCATGGGCGAACTTCCTGACGGTACCGATGTTCAGGCCTTGGGCGACATGTATGCCGCCGTGCTACACGGGATATCCGTTCAGGCCCGGGACGGCATTTCGCGTGAACGTCTGCTCGCACTGATCGAGCCGGCGATGACTCTGATCAGCTCACGCGCGGCCACCGATCATGTTGTTGCGTAGATCATCCCGACACACTCGCCGAATCCGATGCTGGCCGCGCCCGGGCGATGGGCGCGGGCAGTCAGCACGACTTCGTCACCGTCTTCGAGGAACGTACGAGTTTCACTGTTGGGCAAGGTGATCGGTTCTTTGCCGCCGTGACTGAGCTCCATCAGGCTGCCTTCGGAACCGGCAGTAGGCCCGGAGAGAGTGCCGCTGCCGAGCAGGTCGCCGGGTTGGAGGTTGCATCCATTGCTGGTGTGGTGAGTGACCATCTGCGCGACGCTCCAGTACATGTGCCGGCTGGACGAACGCGAGATCAGCTGCGGTGCGTCCCCGTCATTGCGCATCTGGGCGGTACGGATCAGGACTGCTAGCTCGATGTCGAGTCCACCACTGGCACGGTGACGAGGACTGTCGAGGTAGGGCAGGAGAGCGGGGTCGTCCTCAGGTCTGCGCATTGGTGACCGGAACGGCGCCAACGCTTCTGGGGTGATCACCCAGGGAGAGACCGTCGTGCCGAAACTCTTGGCCAGGAACGGGCCGAGGGGCTGGTACTCCCAGGCTTGCACGTCGCGCGCGGACCAGTCGTTGAGCAGGCAGTAACCAGCGACATGAGATTCGGCATCATCGAGACTCACCGGCGCGCCGAGGCGATTACCCGGACCGATCCACACACCGAGTTCCAGCTCGAAATCCAGCCGCCGGGTGGGTGCCAGCACCGGAGCCGACGCCTCGTCGGCCTTGAGTTGGCCGTGCGGGCGCGTGATCGGGGTGCCGCTGACCCGCACGCTGGAGGCACGACCGTGATAGCCGACCGGAACCCATTTGTAGTTGGGCAGCAACGGATTGTCCGGACGGAAGAGGGCACCGATGTTGCGGGCATGGTGGATTCCGACGTAGAAGTCGGTGTAGTCCCCGATCCGGGCGGGCAGTAGGACGTCGACCTCTTTGAGCGGGGTGAGTAGACCGACGACGGTCTGCTGGTGCGGTCCGCCCTCGACAAGCAGTGCGTGCAGCGCCCTGCGAAGCGCGGTCCGCGGTCCAGAACCCAAGGCGAACAGAGCATTCAGCGTTCCATGTGCGGCCGCTTCGGCCGCCGCGTGAGCCTCACCGGTGAGCAACCCCGACGCGGCCAGTCCGCCCAGATCCAGGACCTCATCTCCGATGCGGACGACGCCGTGCGGTTCACCGGTGGCACCTGCCACCACACCGAACGGGAGATTCTGCAGGGGGAACCCACTGCCGGTTTGTGCCGTGGTGACCCAACTTCGCCGGCCCGGGTCGTGAGTGAAATCCAGTGCGGTCACGGCTTGTCCGGGTCGAATCGCTTGATCAGGCCGCTCCAGCAGTCTGCGTAGTCCTGTTGCCGCTGGGGCAGATTCGCCGCGTAGGTCGTAACCTTCTGTGGGAACCGCGTTTCGAACATGAAGGCCAGCGTGTTCTCCTGTTTGACCGGCTTCAGCTCTTCGGTGCTGGCGGCGTGAAATGCGTTGGTGTCAGGGCCATGTGGGGTCATGCAGTTGTGCAGGCTGACGCCGCCCGGAACGAAGCCGTCGGGTTTGGCGTCGTAGACACCGCGCACGAGTCCCATGAACTCGCTCATGACGTTCATGTGGTACCACGGCGGGCGGAAGGTGTCCTCGGCGACCATCCACCGCTCGGGGAAGCACACGAAGTCGACGTTGGCGGTGCCCGGCGTCTCGCTGGGCGAGGTGAGCACCGTGAAGATGGATGGGTCGGCATGGTCGAACAGCACCGGGCCGACGGGGGAGAAGCGCCGCATGTCGTACTTGTAGGGTGCGTAGTTTCCATGCCAGGCAACGACATCCAACGGTGACTGGTCCAGGTCGGCCTGCCACAGCGTGCCACCCCACTTCACATACATCGTCGACGGGACCTCGCGATCCTCGTAGTTCGCGACGGGGGTGAGGAAGTCGCGCGAATTGGCCAGGCAGTTGGCGCCGATCGGGCCGCGCTCAGGGAGAGTGAAGATACCGCCGTAGTTCTCACACAGGTAGCCGCGGGCCGGACCGTCAGGCACCTCGACGCGCAGTTTCACGCCGCGCGGGATGACGACGATCTCGCCGGGCTCGGCGTCGATGATCCCGAACTCGGTGCAGAACCGCACATCGCCGTGCTCCAGGACGAACAACATCTCGGCATCGCCGTTGTAGAAGTACGAGTCCACCATCGACGACGTGATGGAATAGATGCTGTTGGCGAATCCGGTGCGGGTGTTGACGTCTCCGCCGGTCGTGATGGTGCGTACGCCCGTGATGAATGTGGTGTCCTCGACTGCTGGATCCGGCAGTGGCAATGGGTTCCAACGCATTTGGGCAATGGGCACCGGGGGCGCGTCGTCGGGCGCCGAGCGCCAGTGCGACGCCCCTTCGGCGTCAACAGGAGTGAAGGGGCCCCAGTGGGCCACGCTCGGCCGAATGCGGTACAGCCAGGACCGCTTGTTGGAGGCGCGGGGTGCGGTGAACGGTGAGCCGCTGAGCTGTTCGGCGTAGAGGCCGTAGGCGCATTGCTGTGGTGAGTTGCGGCCGACGGGCAACGCGCCGGGCAGCGCCTCGCTTTCGAAGCTGTTGCCGAAGCCGGACTGGTATTCGGCCATCACAGGTTCCCGCGCTTTTCCTGCTCACGTTCGATCGACTCGAAGAGGGCCTTGAAGTTGCCCTTCCCGAAACCCAGTGAGCCGTGGCGCTCTATGAGCTCGAAGAAGACCGTCGGCCGATCACCCAACGGTTTGGTGAAGATCTGCAGTAGATACCCGTCTTCGTCGCGATCGACGAGGATGCCGCGCTGCTGCAGTTCCTCCACTGGTACGCGCACCTCACCGATACGGGCACGCAGTTCCGGGTCTTCGTAGTAGGCATCCGGGGTGTCGAGGAATTGCACTCCCGCCCTGCGCAATTCGTCGACGCTGCTCAGGATGTCGTTGGTGGCGAGTGCGAGGTGCTGAACGCCGGGACCGCGGTAGAACTCCAGGTACTCATCGATCTGGGACTTGCGCTTGGCCACGGCCGGCTCGTTGAGCGGGAACTTCACCCGATGGTTGCCGTTGGCCACGACCTTCGACATCAGCGCCGAGTAGTCGGTGGCGATGTCGTCGCCGATGAACTCGGCCAGGTTCACGAACCCCATGACCCGGTTGTAGAAGCCGACCCACTCGTCCATCTTGCCGAGTTCGACGTTGCCGACGACGTGGTCCAAAGCTTGAAACAGGCGTGGGGGAGCACCGTCACGTTTGACGTAGCCGCTCGTCGCCGGTTCGTAGCCCGGCAGGTAGGGGCCGGCGTAGCGCGTGCCGGCGATCTCGCGCTGCACCAGCGTGTGGCGGGTCTGCCCGTAGGCCGCGATGGCCGCGACGCGCACGGTCCCGTGCTCATCCGACAGGTCGTGCGGTTCTTCCAGGACCGTGGCACCGGCGCTCTTGGCCTGCGCGATGCACCGGTCGACGTCTGGCACCTCCAACGAGATGTCGACGACGCCGTCGCCGTGGCTGGCGTGGTGCGCCACCAGGGAACTCTCGGGGCTGACCGCGCCCTTCAGAACGAACCGGACCGAGCCCGAGCGTAGGACGAACGCCTTGTGGTCGCGGTTGCCGTTCTCCGGCCCCGAGTACGCGACCAGTTCCATGCCCCACGTGGACTGGAAGTAGCTCGCCGCCTCGGTGGCATTGCCGACCACGAAAACGATGGCATCCCAACCAGTTACGGGGAATGGATCGTTGCTCGGGTCGTACTCCACCAGGCCCACCAGCTGCTTGAGCTGGTTGACATCGAGCCGGGCCTGCTTCTCCTGCTCGGTCAGGGCGCTCTGGTTCGCCATAGAGACATTCTTCTCTCTTGCGCATCATCGCGATGTTGAGATTGCGCAACGAGTTCGCATTCATGAGCACTGACCTTCACGACACTGGCCCAGCACTTCGTCGCCGCGAGGGCGGCATCCGGTGTTCGCGATTGCTGGAGCCTGGGTACCGCACCGTGGCTGCACGTTGGCTGCAGCAGGACGTAAGAACCACGATTCAGGTGCGCGTTCTTGTTAGCAACCGGATCGACGAGGTGGGCTGCGGATAGTGACAACCCAAACATGCACTGGCGCCTAAACTCCTGAGCGATCGCACCTGTCGACGGCTTGTCAGAACGCGAGACAGCAACACGATAATCCCGTCGCCTCGGGCCATGGGCGGCTAAAATTGTGATGCAATGATATGCCCGTGAGCATGGAGCATGAGTTGAGAAATGGTCCCTGCGAAATCGTGATTCGGAGCGGATGCCATGACAACGGATCGCCTACGCGACAGCGGTCAGGCTGTTGATGACGAACAAAAACCTCGTTGGCTTTTGAAGCTCCCCAGCCTCAGCGAGGCCTTGAAGCCCACCGCGATTGCTAGCGGTGTTATCTATGCCGGCCTGTTCCTCGGCTATCGCAAGTACTACGACCTCCTCGGTGTTCGGCCTGAAAGTGTCGGCGTCAGCAGCACATTCGTACTCGTGCGGAGCATTGGATTCATTCTCATCGCCGGTGTGCTCACCGTTTTGGCGGTTTTGCTGACCGCGTGGTTCAACAGGGCGCTCAAGCAGCGCCCTTGGACCCGGCGCCATGTTGTGCACATAGTTGCAGTTTCCACGTTGTGGATTATCGTGTCGGCGTGCTTGGTGGCACTCGACTATCCACAAAATAAGCTAGCTGCTTCGATGGGAGCGGTACTCATAGTTGCATGCATTGCCATGGCGCAGTTCTCACATGATTCTCAGCGGGACCGCTCCATTGCGCTTGTCGGGTTGGCCATCGCCGCAACAACGATTGTGCTGGTACCGGTCGCTGCAGCCATCGTTTCCGCCTACATCAGAGCAGACTTGGTAAAACGTGGGAAAGAGTCGACTCCGGTCACCATACTCGGAATTCCACTTTTGGACGTTTCGGCCGAAAAGGTGCAAGTCACGTGGATTTGCCCAGCTCCGCAGCGCCCAGCGCCTTTTAAGGAATCGCCGGATAGCACTATCACCGGGATACTAGTTGGCGAGACCAGCACAAGTTACTACATACGGTTAGGCGACGAGAACCAGCCACAGCCCTCAAAAATCGCTGATCTACCGATGTCTTGCGCATTTTTGACGCACGAAGAGCCCCTCAAGGCGCGTTAGTGCCAGTAATGGCCTCGATGGTGGTCTTGGGCGATGAGGGGCGCGGCCTTGGTCTCGGAGGCCACACGATCGTGCGGTCGACTAGTTCGTCATCGATACGGCACTTCTGAAGTGGATGGCGGCGGTCCGGGGACCGTTTCGGTCATGCCCGGTTGAAGCGGTAACGCTACTTCCGGCTTTCGCGCTTTCTGACCGCGCGTAGCCAGGCCCGTAATGCGATCGGTGGGACTGGCCAAGTAATTCACAGTATTCGGGTGATCGCGAAGTCGCTGGATGGTGTTATCTAATTCAACGCCACAGCTACTTGCTCACGACTAGTTAGGACTAACCATCGAGGGTCCGAGCGCGACCGGGAGATGGCTGATTCCTCGCAACAGCGTGCTGTCGTTCATGGTCGGAACGCCTGCCAGGCACAGCCGAGGGAACCGGTCGAACAGTGCTTGCAGCCCGAGCTGCAGTTCCATGCGGGCCAACGGAGCGCCGAGGCAGACGTGGCTCCCGGTGCCGAAGCTGATGTGCTCGCGAGCGTTGTTGCGGGCGGTGTCGAACTCGTCGGGGCGGTCAAAAACCGCCGGGTCGCGATTGGCGCCGGCAAGGAGCAGGAAGACGGCCGCGCCCTCCCGCACGGTGTAGCCGCCGACCTGAAGGTCCTCGGTGGCCACCCTGACTCCGATTTGGGAGACGGAGTCGTAGCGCAGCACCTCTTCCACGGCATTGGCCCAGCCCTCGGGGTGCGCCTGGAGCGTGGCCAGTTGGTCTGGATGATTGACCAGCGCGACGACTGCAGTGCCGAATTGATGTGCCGTAGTGATGAATCCGGCCCCCAGGAGCAGACCGGCGAAGGTCCTGACCTCAAAGTCGGAGAGTTCGGTGTCCTGGATAACGGCGGACAGGATGCTGTCGTCGGCGCTTCCGCCGCGGAGTCGTTCGATGTGCGTGGCGAGGTAGCTTTCGAACTCACGTAACCCGTTGATCGCCGTTGCGAAATTGCGCCAGGACGGCGCAGTCGTGGTGATCAACTTGGAGACCGTTTCACCGACTCCGTAGAGGTAGGACGTGTCCCCGCGGGGAATGCCCAACATCTCGGCAATGATCTCGATCGGAATCCTGGAAGCGTAGGCGGCGACCAGATCGCAGTTACTGGTCGCGCCCAACTCGTTCAGCAGGCCGTCGGCGACCTCGTCGATGCGGTTCCGAAGCCCCTCGATCGCTTTAGGGGTAAACGCCCGCGACACCAGGCGGCGCAGCCGCACGTGCTCGGGTGCGTCGACCATCAGCAGCGACGGCGGCTCCACGGGGTTGATCACGCCGGGATTGGTTCTTGCGAACAGTCGCTGAACACTACGGAATGGCGACCGGTCGCGCGGTTTGGCGGTGCGGAATCTGCTGTCGCGCAATACGTCTCGAACGAGTTGTAGATCGGCGGTGACCCATGCGTTGCCACCGAACACTGTCGACATATGCCCCTGCTGACGAATCTGCTCGATCAGGTCGTATGCGCGGTCATGCTGGTCGTCATCAAGAAGTAGCTGAGCGAATGGGTCGCCGCGACGTGCCAGCACCTTGAGCGTCGCGCGGGGAAGTCCGTACCCCAACAGCCAGTGGGTCCGGGTCTTGATCTCCACATTCACGATTTTCGCCCCCCGGCGGATTGACTAGCACTAAGGCTAGCCGTGAATATCGGCTGTGCCCACCGGGTGCGTCGCTCTGAAGGTATTCAGCGGTGATAGCTGTCGCTGACACACACTGGTCGACCACTAATGGCGGTCAGAGTCGGCCGACTCCGTGTGCGTCGACCGGGTTGACACGGGAGACCACCAGTGGGTCGGCGGGGGTGAATGGAAAAGTCGGCAGATCATCGATGTGGGTGTTGAACGTGGCGGCGAGGACTTCTTGTGAATAGGCGCTGGCAGAGGCTTTGAAGCCGATGTCGGCGGGGAACGGCTGGTCGAAGAAGATCAGGAAATGCCAGTCGTCGGTACCGATGTTCTCGATGTGATGGGGATAGGCGCGGGGGATGAAGTACATGTCGCCGGTGGTGAGGTTCCAAGTGTCCAGAGTGCCGTCCGGGTTCATGATGGTCATGCGGGCGTCGCCGTAGTGCACATAGCCCATCTCGGCGGTGACCGGATGCCAATGTGGTTCGCGCATACCGTTTTCAGTGATACGCAGCGAGTACATCGAGATGTCCTTCAGGGCGGGCCAGAACTGGTCGCGGGCGAAGCGGGCATTACCGCTGGCGAAGTTGAGACCAGGGGCCTGGGCTTCGATGTCGAACTTGTGCGGACTATTGAAATGGGCTGCGGAGGGGACGTCCGCCTTGCCGCTGCGAGCTGCCAGTTTGTGGTCGACGGTGCTGCGGCGGATCTTGGCAATGTCGGAAGACGGTAGGTCGTACGTGTTGCCCAGCACGGCGTCGGTGAACGCTCCGAATGAGGCGCCCAGGCCGAAGTCCTCGGGGCGTTCGTTGCGGAAGGCGATGATGAACTCGGCGACGTCGGCACCGATGTTCTCGATGTGGTGCAGCGCGCCGGATTCGATGTGGAACATCTGCCCTGCGGTGACGATGAAGTTTGAGAACACACTGTGGTTGTCCAGGACGGACACCAATGCGGTCCCCGACACGCAGTAGGTGAGTTCGTTGGCGTTTGCGTGCCAGTGTGGTGTGCGCATGGTTCCGGGGTTGAGCAATAGGCGCTTGATCGACAGGTTCTTGAGGATAGGCAAGGAATCGACGGTGACTCGGCGCATCGAGCCCAGTTCGGATTCCTCGACAATCTCGCCGTTGAGTAGTGAAACGGTGTGGCTGCTGCGGGCAATGGACTTGGTCATTGGAAGCCTCCTGGTTGGTCAAGCCGTTAGATGTCAGTCTCGTCGGCTGGGAGGCTGCCGTCATGGACGGCGGCGGCAATCACGAGTTGCCGGCAGCACTACTTCGTCCCCCCTGCTAGCGGTAACGCGCAATGCCAGTAGACAGGCTGCCGCCGTCAGAACCGATGATCAGCCGTTCGGGCTTTACTGGGCTTCGGCTGACGGTGGGCAAAGTGCGCCGCAGTTTCGCCGACCTGCGCGACCCAAACCATCGGGCCGCCCTACGTTTCACCGTGCACGCCACTCACTCGGTCTTGAATACCGCGTACGACACCCGACGAGCCAGGGCCTGCACCGCTGCCGCGAGATGCTCACTGCGGCGGTAGAGTTCGCGGCGGCGCAGCTCATGGTGCAGGTTGGGTTCATTCTCCAGATCCTCGATGGCTGCTCGATACGAGTGTTCGACGACGGTCAACCGTCTCAGTGTTTCGTCCGCCATCTTTGCGGCGCGCGCGTGCGGCAACGCGCGAATCGCCGATGCCAGCGACACGAATGCGTTCGAGATCGCCTCGACAATGTCCTGCAAACACCCGTCGGGCCCGGTATTTGATAGGTCGCCTTCCCGCACCAGGGCATACGTGCAGGCGGCAATTTCACCGAGGGCTTCACCGAATTCAAACAAGTCTTCGGACTCAAGCGGGGTACTGAAGCTCTGCCTGACCTCAGTGTTCAACTGCCGCCGAAAGTTCTGCTCGGCTTCTGCGAACTCTCGCAACTCGATTACCGACGTGTCTGACGGCTTGCCGCGAATCCACGCTGAGAGCGTCGCGAGCATTTGCTCAACCACTTCGAGTTGAGCTACGAGGGTGGCGAGGGTGTCCAGGTTGCGTGGGAGAAACCATGCACGGAGATGCTTCACAACACGACCTTCCAGACGGGCAGTAGGGCCGCAGCGGCCAACGCGGTCACCGGCAGTGTGATCACCCAGGCGGCGCCGATTTCGCGGACAACAGCCCAGTGCACGTGGCGCAACCGTCGCTGCGCGCCAACGCCAACGACACCGGACGCGACAACGTGCGTGGTGCTGACCGGAGCGCCGACCGCGGCGGCAGCAAGGATGACCGCCGCCGAACTTCCTTGGCTGACCAATCCGTCGATTGGGTGCATCCGATAGATGCCGTGGCCGACGGTGTGAACGATCCGCCAACCGCCGAGCATCGTGCCGATCGTCAAAGCCGTAGCCGCGGCGATCCGCACCCAGAGCGGGACGTAAAACTGATGGAGATGCCCAGTGGCCACCAAGAGCAGCGCAACGACGCCCATGGTCTTCTGCGCGTCGTTGGCGCCATGGCTGAAGCCAAGAGCGGACGCGGTGACCCATTCGCCACGCCGTATGACCGAGTTCACCCTTCGTCGCGTTCGCCGCAAGGCCCGACAGGCAATTGAGCTCGCAGCGCCGCCGACAATAGCCCCGAGAATCGGGGAGATCGCAAGGCCCGCAAGAACACCCACGACGCCATAAGGGCGCCAGCCGTCGAACCCGCCCCAACGGACTCCGCTCCAGCCGCGGAGTAGCGTGGCGCCGACGAGGCCCCCGATGAGGGCATGCGAGGAACTCGACGGTAACCCCAACCGCCAGGTGACCAAGTTCCACAGGATCGCGGCGGTGAGGGCGGCGCCCACGACTGGCACCGTTTCAGCGAGCGGAACATCGACGACTCCGCCTACCGTATTGGCTACAGCCGTACCTGCCAGCAGAGGACCGGTCAGATTGCCGAGCGCCGTGATGAGCAGTGCCTGAGCCGCGGTAGCGGCCCGAGTCGAGATGAGCGCCGCCACCGAATTCGCGGAGTCGTGGAATCCGTTCGTGACATCGAACGCGAAGGCCACGACGATCACGAAAATCAGGGCACTCATCGACGTCGATCACGACATGGTGAGGACGCCGCTGCCGAACCAGCGAGAACCTCACGCGCACGGTGCAGAGTCAGAGGAATCAGATGCGCGGTGATTCGCGCCCCGGCAGCAATGTGCCGATATGTGTCGTCGACGACGCGCCGTACTTCGCCGGGATCGATGTCCGGGAAACGTGCGGTCAACGTTCGGGAAATCGCATCCAGCTCATCGACCGCGAAAGCGGTTCGCGGTGCGTCCATACCTGGAATGTTCGGCCCCGAGGATCATGTTCGCCACGGACCGAAGGCATCGGGCGAGAGGACATTAGTCCCGACGGTCTAGGTTTCGCCCCGTCGGCGGCCGAGTTGCCGATAGCCGGGGTGCACCGCCGGCGCCAGGCCCTGCTGCTCGGCGACGGCGGCGAGCAACTCGTTGAGTGTCTTTCGTTGTTGGCCCGTCAAGCCGGCGGTCAGCGCCTGTTCGTGTTCACGGGCGAGCTCGGAAATCGTCTGCATCAATTTCTCACCCGACTTGGTCAGGTACAACGCGTACAGCCGCCGATCGGTCGGGTTGCGCCGCCGTTCGACCTCACCGCGTGTTTCGAGCTCGTCGAGGTAGGTGACCATTCGACTGGGCAACAGTCCCAAGTGCCCACTGAGCTCCTGCTGACTGAGCCCTGGCTGGGTAGCGATCATGCGCAGGATTCCGGCATGTGGGGGAGTCAGCTTCAGCGCGGCAAGGCGTTCCGCGAACAACTGGGCGGCGTGACTGCCGAGCTGAGCGAGCAAGAACGCAGCACCGTCCCGCTGCTGGGCACTGGACACTGGCGGCATGGACAAACAATACACGTGTGCAACCGTTTTCTTTGTGAATGATGTTGACGCATCTGATTCAATAGGAATATCGTTCAATACATGAACGATTACATCGACGATCGGCCGACGACCCACAGCCGCGCTCCGCAGCAGAGTGGGCCACCGCTGTGGCTGCTCGGCTCGATCTCGCTCGGCCTGCTCCTGGTCGGCGTCACAATGCTTGCCGCGCTGGGCGGCACACCGCCTCTGCCATACCAGGATTCAGCGGCCGTGCTGGACTACTTCCGCGCGCATTCGTCGGCCGCGCAGGTGAGCGCGGTGTTCGTGTTCGGGTCCTCGGTCCCGCTGTTGATCTATGCGGCCACGGCAAGTGCGCGGCTGCGGCAGCTCGGCGTCACTGCACCGGGAGCCACCATCGCGCTCGCGGGCGGAGTACTGGCAGCCGGGGGACTGGGGCTCTCGAGCCTGCTCCTGTGGACGCTGTCGCGGCCCGAGGTCAGCACCGACGGCCCGCTGATCAATGCGCTCTACTACCTGACATTTCTCACCGGCGGCGTGGCGCACGTCGTGATGCTCGGCCTGTTGGTGGCGGGCCTGGCAGTCCCCGCGCTGATCCTGCAGCTGGTGCCGCGGGCGTTGGCGTGGATCGGTCTCGGGATCGCGGTGGCCGCTGAGCTCACCACCGTGGTGCTCATCTGGCCCCGGGCCGCGCCCTTGCTGCCGATTGCCCGATTCTCCGCGCTGATCTGGCTTGTCGCCATCGGCGTCCTGCTGCCGAAGCGCCGTGCCGCCCGGAACCGGCAGGAGCACGCAACCACCAGTGGGCCGGCATGAAGCTGAGCGTCAGTGTCACCAACTTTTCGTGGCCGGAGGGGACGGACGCGATCCGGGCGCACCTGGCATCGCTGGCCGAAATCCTTGATGGCACAGACGTTGACACCCTCTGGGTGGCGGATCACCTGCTGCAGGCCGACCCGGCCAGCCGTCTCGATGAGCCGATGTTGGAGGCGTACACCACCCTCGGGTTTCTGGCCGCCAAGACCGCGAAGTTGCGGCTCGGCACACTGGTAACCGCAACGACGTTCCGTGATCCTGCGGTGTTGATCAAAGCCGTCACCACCTTGGACGTGCTGTCCGGCGGGCGAGCGTGGTTGGGACTCGGCGCGGGCTACAACACCGACGAGGCAAGCGCGCTCGGGCTGTTTCTGCCGCCGACCGGCGAGCGGTTCGATCGCCTGGCCGAGCTGCTCCAACTGGCGCGGCGTATGTGGGACGGCGACGAATCCCCGTTCGAGGGGCGCTATTACCGCGCCGGACGCCCCATCGGTCGGCCAACGCCGATCACCCGGCCGCCGATACTGATCGGCGGAACCGGTGAACGCCGCACCTTGCGCCTGGTGGCCGAATACGCCGACGCCTGCAACCTTTTCGATATCCCCAACGGGGAGCAGGTGATTCGTCGTCAACTCGACACGCTCGGGCGGCACTGCGATGAGCTCGGGCGGCCGCGGCAGGAGATCGAACACACCGTCACCACCGCATTGACGCCCGGTGAGTCCGCCGATCAGTTGGTCGAACGTTGCCGCAAGCTGGCGGAACTGGGTATCCACCACATCGTGGTGATTGCCCGCGGACGGGCGTGGACCCAGGCCGAGCTCGGTGTCGTGGCCGGTGCCGCAGCCCAACTCAGTCCCGTTGCGCCGCAGTCGTTTTGAGGACCCCGACCTGGTCGGGGTCGGAGATCATCTCGATTGCGGCCACCGGCCGAAGAGCCCGCCTGAAAAAACAATTGGCGGCCAGCAGCGACCATTGCTACTTTCTGGGAGACCGTGCAACTGGCGAGGAGGTGGTACCCGTGAACGTATCGACGTGGGTGCTCCTGTTCGGGGTCACGGTCGGACGATAGGTCGTCCGGGAGCGCCGTTCAACGAGCACTCCCGAAAGGCACGACCATGCACTTCATTTCCGAACAGCGTCTCGAGGACGGCCTCGAACGCGAATTCATGCTTGACGACATCCCAGGCATCCTGTGGACGCCCGGTTCGACACCAGCGCCGCTGATCCTGCTCGGCCACCCCGGCGGACTGCGCGCGATGTACCCGCGGCTGGCGAGCCGCGCCCGGCGCTGCCTGGCGGACGGGTTCGCCGCGGCCACGATCGAGCTGCCCGGTTGCGGCGACCGCCCGCGGTCTGCCGATGCCGAGCAGGCCCGCGCCGATCTGCATCGGGCGCTGGCGGCCGGCGAGCCGGTCGATGAGATCGTCGACCGGCTTGTCGTCCCCCTGGTCGAGAAGGCGGTACCGGAATGGCAGTTCACCCTCGACGCACTCCTTTCGCGTCCTGAGATCAGCGGTCCGATTGGCTTCTCGGGCGGGGTGATCGCCGTCGGTATCCGGCTGGCAGTGATCGAACCGCGAATCGTGGCTGCTGTGTTGTTCGCCGGGAGTTTTGTGCCCCGCGCCATGGTCACCGAAGCGCGTGAGGTCACCATTCCGTTGCACGTCCTGCTGCAGTGGGACGACGAAGTAGATAACCGGCAGCAGGTACTGGACCTGTTCGACGCCTTCGGTTCCACGGAGAAGACGCTGCACGCCAACATGGGCGGGCATACCGGCGTCCCGGCGTACGCGGGGGAGGACGCGGCCCGCTTCTTCACCCGGCACCTGACACCAGACCTACGACTCGCCGGGGCGAAGTGACCGTCAATCGGTCGGGCGCGCCCCTGAACCGGCTCGGCTATGGTCGTGACCGGGTCGGGGGATCAGCCGCAACTTGACGCACACCACAGGAAGACGCAAGGGGACACCTATGAGCACGAGCACCTACCGCCGCGCGGCAGTCGTCGGGCTGGCCGCCGTCGCGCTGACTGCCGTGGGCTGCAGCAGTGGCACGAGTGTCGATGTCTCGGCGCAGCCTCAGGTCGCCTTGATCGTCACCTCCCAGGTCCCGGCGCCGGCCGCCGAAGTGAAACTCATCGGGGAGAGGGACGTCGAGGTCACGCTCACCGGCCCGATCGCGGCCAAGTACACCTCGGCGACCGACAGCCAGAAGGCGACTCTCGGCAAGCCGTTGACGGGTGATCACAACGCGGGCACCAGGGACAGTGGTGTTGTGTTCCAGCAGTTTCAGGGTGGCGCGATCGTGGCCAAGAACGACGATGCCGGTACGCCCGCCTACATCATCTCGGGCAAAATCCGCGAGGCCTGGAACATCCAACGCGATCCAGATGGCGTGCCTGCGATCACCGGCACCAACGGTTCTGCAGGCCCGCTGGGCGCACCCACCAGCGATGAGAACGTCGTCGGCGATCAGCTGGTCACGACCTTCGAACACGGCAAGATCGCTTACAGCTCGACGACCGGTCAGGTCGAAGTGACGGTCAACGGCAAGGTCGTACCGTCCGGGCTGTAGGACCTCGCTTCAGCATCGCTGATGGATCGACCGTAGCCGCCGATGGCTACCTGTCACTGACAGGGACAGGCGCGCCTCGCATCCGTCACGCACGATGGAAGACATGACGGAAGCACGCGAGTCGGGCGGGCAGCAGCTGGCGGACTTTCTGCGCAGCCGACGGGCGGCCGCCGAACCGGCGCTACTGCCGGGGCTGGTCGGTCTGGGGCCTCGCCGGGTGCCCGGGTTGCGCCGCGAAGAACTGGCCGAGGCAGCTGGGGTGTCGTTGACGTACTACACGCGGTTGGAACAGGGCCTGGCCACCAATCCTTCGCTCCAGGTGCTGGACGCGCTGGCGAGGGCGCTGGGGCTCGACGAGGCCGAGCGGGCGCATTTGCAGCGGCTGGCCTCGGTCAGCGACACCAAGGTGCGGTCGGGGCGAACCCGGCTGCGCCCCGACTGCGTCACCCTGCTGGACGCAATGCCCGACGTCGCCGCCGTCGCATTGTCACCGTTGCAAGACATCATCGCCTGGAATCGACTGGGCCATGCACTGCTTGCGCCGCACCTCGAACCGACTGCGCCCTACAGCGCCGAGCCGCCCAACAAGGTGGCGATGATGTTCACCGATACACACGCGCGCAGCCTGCATCGCGAATGGGAGGCCGAGGCCACCTTGGCGGTGGCCTCGCTGCGCTACGTCAGCGCCGGCTATGTCGCCGAGGCGGACCTCGCCCGCCTGGTCGGCAACCTGAGCGTGGCCAGCGAGGACTTCGCGCAGTTGTGGGCCGCACAACCCGTGGCGCTGTGCACGCACGGCATCAAGCGTTACCACCACCCGGTGGTCGGGCGGCTCGATCTGCATTTCCAGGTCCTCCATCTGCCTGAAGACGACGGCCATCGGCTGCTGTTGCATCACGCCGAACCCGGATCCAGCGACGAGGCTGCGCTCCGCCTGCTAGCCAGCACGACCATCACCGAGTAGCGCTGTGTAGCGAATATCGCTGCGCGGCAACAAGAAACACTCGATCCAAGGAGCCTGCCCATGGATAGTTCCACCCTGCTCAAAAACAGTCCGGCCGCACCGACGCGACGGCTTCATCCTGGCCTGCCGGCGCTGGCGCTCGGCGGTTTCGGCATCGGGCTGACCGAGTTCGTCATCGCCGGTCTGCTCACCGACGTGGCCGACGCACTGCACGTCAGTGTGCCTACGGCGGGTGCTCTGATCTGGGGGTATGCCCTGGCAGTCGTGGTGGGTGCGTTCACGGTCACCGCCGTGTTGTCGCGCCGCCCACCCAAAACCGCACTGCTGGTGCTGCTGACCCTGTTCGTCGCCGGCAACGCGTCGACCGCGCTGGCGCCTGGTTTCGGCATCGCCATGCTGGGCCGGATCATCACCGCGCTGTGCCACGGCGGATTCTTCGGCATCGGCGCCGTGGTCGCCGGCGATCTGGTGGCGCCCGAACGCAAGGCGTCTGCCATCGCTGTCATGTTCGGCGGGCTGACCCTGGCGAACGTGCTCGGCGTGCCGTTCGGCACGTTCGTCGGACAGCACCTCGGCTGGCGCAGCGCGTTTTGGATCATCAGTGCGCTCGGCGTATTGGCGATCGCCGGCGTGGCCACGCTGGTGCCTCGGTTACCGACGCCACCATCGGAAGGCAGCAGCCACTTCGGTGTCCTGTACCGGCGCCAGGTCGTGGTGTCGGTCCTGCTGACCATGATGATGTTCGGTGGCGTATTCGGCGCATTCATCTACGTCCAACCGCTGGTGACCCGCGTGACCGGTTACAGCGACGGCGCCGTGCCGTGGCTGCTGGTTCTCTTCGGGATCGGTTTGTTCGTAGGCAATTTCGTCGGTGGCTGGGCCGCCGACCGAGACCTCACCCGGACGCTGCGCGTCTTGTCACTGCTGCTGCCGGTCGTGCTCATCGCGTACGGGCTACTCGCGTCCTATCGGACACCGGTCGCAGTCCTGCTGGTGGTCATGGGCCTCGTCGGATTCGCTGCGACACCGGCTCTGCAACTTCGCGTCATGGGTTTCGCCCGTGACGCACCGACCATGGCTTCGGCGGCCAACATCGCGGCGTTCAACCTGGGGAACGCGATCGCATCGGCGATCGGAGCCGCGACCATCGCGCTGGGCTTGGGCTGGCGTTCCCCGGTGTGGGTGGGCGCGGCGATGGCGCTTGTCGGCACGGTGCTGGTGTTCACCAACAGCCACGAGGAGGCACGGTGACCGGGCCATCAGGCCTGCACCCTCAGGCGCGTGCTCATCTGGCTGCGACGGCGACAGCGCCCGGTATCGCGACGCTGTCGGTGTCCGACGCGCGCCTGGCGGCACTGGGTTACCTGGACCTGCAGCGGCCGGC
The DNA here is from genome assembly GCF_056555145.1 of Mycolicibacterium sp. P4_G11. NCBI lineage: Bacteria > Bacillati > Actinomycetota > Actinomycetes > Mycobacteriales > Mycobacteriaceae > Mycobacterium > Mycolicibacterium sp. P4_G11. The sequence goes on along the minus strand of NZ_JBFUJW010000010.1, from coordinate 234,715 downwards.
GCCGGCGATGGCGCAGGTGCAACACCGATTCATCCCCGGCCCGACCGCCGATCTTCCTGTTCGTATCTACCGGCCGACGCAGGATCGCGGGCCGCAGCCCGTCATCGTCGTGCTTCATGGCAGTGGATGGGTGATCGGCAACCTCGATCTCGTGGATGAACCCGCTCGGGTTCTGGCCCGCGACACCGGGTACGTCGTGCTCGCCGTCAACTATCAGAAGGCACCCGAACATCCGTTCCCGATGCCGCTGCAGGACTGCGTGAGCACCGTGCGCTGGGTGCATTCCCACGCAAGCGAACTGGGTGTCGATCCGAACCGGCTGGCCGTGGTCGGCGACAGCGCCGGGGGCAACCTCGCTGCCGCGACTACCGCTGAGCTGGCCGGCACCGACGTGACGATCGCTGCCCAGGCTCTGCTCTATCCAGCGCTGGATCGGCGGATGGCCGCACCGTCGTATGTCGACTTCGCCCATGGCTTCGGTCTCGACGCCGCCGACATGGCCTGGTTCTGGAACCACTACGTCGATGTCGGGGACGGCGTGGACCCGCGCGTTTCACCGTTGCACGCCAACAATTTCGGTCATCTGCCGCCGACATTCGTGGCGACCGCCAGCCATGATGTGCTGCGCGACGAGGCGGAGGCGTACGCCGGGCTGCTCCGGGACGCCGATGTGGACGTTGTCGCCCAGCGCTATCCGGGGATGATTCATGGCTTCTGGTGGATGGACGGTGTGCTCGATGACTCACGCACACTGCAAAGAGATCTCGCGAGCTTCTTGGTCGACCACCTGAGTCGCTGACCCGAGTCGAAATCTGTTTAACCGATGCACCTTTCGGCCAGCACGACTTATGCCAGGATCGCCCGTGCTGCGCGTTCTGCGATCAGCATCACCGGTGCATTGGTGTTCCCCGACGTGATGGTGGGCATCGCCGATGCGTCGACCACGCGAAGGCCGGCAACGCGATACACGCGGCAGTCGGTGTCGAGCACCGTAGCGGCTGACCGCGGAAGGCCCTGTGCGTCAAAGGAACCCATCGCGCAGGTGCCCACCGGGTGGAAGATGGTGGTACCCAGTTCGCGGGCCGCCTGCTGCAGGTCGTCGTCGCTCACCCGTTGCGGGCCCGGCAGCAACTCTTCTGGGCGGTAGTGGGCCAAAGACGGCGCTGCCATGATCTGCCGGGTCATCCGCAGGCCGGTCACGGCGGCTCGGAGATCGGCGTCAGTGGACAGGTAGTTGCAGCGAATCTCTGCGTAGGTCAATGGATCTGCACTGGCCATGCGCACCTGGCCGCGCGAGCTCGGTCGCAGATTGCAGACCGAGGGAGTGATGGCTCCGAATGGGTGCAGCGGTTCACCGAACTTGGGCAGGGACAAGGGCTGCACATGCCATTCCAGATCGGGACTGGCCAGCGCGGGATCGCTCTTGGCAAAAGCCCCCAACGTGGAAGGCGGCATCGTCATGGGTCCTGACCGCAGCAGCAGGTACTGAAGTCCCATGCCCGCCCGGGTGATCAAGTTCCGATACAGCGTGTTCACGGTGCGTGCGCCCTGCACCCGGTACACCGTCCGCAGCTGCAAGTGGTCCTGGAGGTTTTCGCCCACGCCTGGCAGGTCGACAGCCACCGGCACCTGATGTTGGCCAAGCAGCCCGGCCGGTCCCAACCCGGAGACCTGCATGAGATGCGGCGACCCGATCGCTCCGGCGCTCAGGATCACTTCGCGGCGGGCCCGGACGTCGACCAACTGTCCGTCCTTGAGGAGACGTACGCCGGTGGCGCGGTGCTGAGCCGTCGTCCAGGCACCGCGACGCTGATCCTCGCGGACCTGATCGTCCATCAGCAGCTGCATGGCTTGGGCGTTGGTGTAGACGGTCAGATTGGACCGGCGGGCGACAGGATGCAGGTAGGCATCGGCCATCGACCAGCGCCGACCACGCCGTTGATTCACATGGAAGTACGCACTGCCGGCGTTGTCACCCCGGTTGAACTCCTCGATGGGGGCGATGCCCACCTGCGCAGCGGCGGCCTGCCAGGCATCCAAGATCTTCCAGCGCACCCGGGGCCGCTCGACACGGATTTCCCCACTGGCGCCGTGCCAGTCGTCGGCTCCGCCGAAGTAGTCCTCCAACTCCTTGTAGATCGACAGCGTCTCGCCCAGACGGTCGGCGCCACCCCAACGCCAGCGCTCGTCACCGGTGGCCTGCGCCCAGAGGTCGTAATCGCTTGCCTGCCCGCGCATGTGGATCATGGCGTTGATCGACGAGCAGCCGCCGATCACGCGGCCCCGCGCATAGTGAATGCTGCGGCCGGCCAGACCTGGGTCGGCCTCCGTCGTGAAGCACCAGTCGGTGCGGGGATTGGCAATCGTGTACAGATAGCCCACCGGCACCTTGATCCAGAACCAGCTGTCCTTGCCGCCGGCCTCGATCAGCAGCACCCGATGGTCGGGGTTGGCACTGAGCCGATTGGCCAGCAGGCAGCCGGCACTGCCGGCTCCCACGATGATGAAGTCGAATTCGGTGGCGGGGCTCATGCGGGGGCTATTTGCCTCGATTCAGAGTGGCGCGCAGTTGCTTGGCCAATTCACGGTTCTCGATCGGGCGACCGAGGAAAGGCGCTATGGCCCGCGCGATCCGTACCACCGCAAGGGGGCGTGGCGGGATCTTGTAGAAGTGGTTGCCGATGATCAGCCATCCGCCGCCGTCGCCGGCGACGCCGCCCAGTATCTCACCAACCAGGTCGGGTACGTGGGGCATGTGGTGAACGCTCTCGCCGATCACCGACACGGAGTCATCGCCGAGATTGGCCACATAGATGCGGCTTTCGTCAGGAGTCACCGCCACATCCCACGCGTCTTCGCCGACTTCAATTGTCGTGGTGACGTCGTTGGAAGCGGCGTTGATCACCTGCAATGAGCCGGGCCCGGGGAAGCCACGGTTGGTGATGTAGACGTGGACGCCGTTGGCGCTGACTGCAACACCGATCGGCGAGTTGCCGACCGAGATAGTCGTGGTGACGGTGTTCGTCGTTCCGTTGATCACCGACACCGTGCCGTTGGGCGCGGCATTGGTGACGTAGACGCGAGAGCCGTTGGGGCTTACCGCAACACCGCTGGGCAAATCGCCGACTTGGACGGTCTTGATCACGGTATTGGTGGCGGTGTTGATCACCCAGACGGTGCCGTCGAGATTCCAGTTCGTGACGTAGGCGCGTGTGCCGTTCGGACTGACAGCGACTGCGTTGGGATGTCCGTCGACGGGGATGGTCGCGCTGACTGTGTTGGTGGCCGTGTCGAGTACCACCACGTTTCCGGACGTGGCTGGGCTATTGGCCGCGGCAACGTACGCACGGGTGCCGTCGGGAGTCAACGCGATTCCGCCCGCGAAGTCGCCGACGGGAATGTCCGCGGTAATCGTGTTGGTGGCGGTGCTGATCACCGAGACCGTGCCTGCGTTCTCGATCGTGACGTAGGCACGCGCGCCGTCGGGGGAGATCGCCACCGAGTCGGGGAGGTCGCCGACGGGGATGGTGGCGATGACCGTGTTGGTCGAGGTGTTGATCACCGAGATGGTGTCGCCGCCACCGTTGAGGACGTAGACGCGGCCGCCATCGGGAGTGACTGCCAGCCGGCTCGGGGAACCGCCGACATGGATGGTTTTGAGAACTTCGAGTGCCATGGTGTGCCCTCCGGTCGCATCAAATTGACCTGACCCAGCAGCAGCCAAGCTACAACAGGGCGACGGCGTATCAGCCGCATTGAGCAGAACCCTTGGTGACCGCCCAGGGACTTGCTAACTTCCGCCAGTGCGCTACACACGAAGAGCCAGAGTGTCGGTGTTGCTGCTCTTGGCCCTGCTGCTCGCGGCATGCGGGTCGTCGGGCAGCAACAACGGCGAGAACCCGGTCAAGGCGGCGGGCGTGCTGCGCGTTGGCACCGAAGGCGTCTACTCACCGTTCAGCTATCACGATCCTGCGACGGGCGAACTGGTCGGATATGACGTCGACGTCGCCAAGGCGGTCGCCGCCAAGGTCGGTGTGAGAGTCGAATTCGTCGAGACGCCATGGGATTCGATCTTCGCGGCGCTCGAGGCCAACCGATTCGACGTCGTCGCCAACGAGGTGACGATCAATGCCGAGCGCAAGGCCAGGTACGACCTGTCCGAGCCGTATTCGGTCGGCGAGGGAGTCATCGTGACTCGGGCCGACGACCACGCGGTCAAGTCGCTCGACGACATCAAGGGCAAGATCGCGGGCGAAACAGCAACCAGCAACTGGGCGCAGGTCGCTCGCGACCACGGCGCGAAGGTTGAGGTTGTTGAGGGCTTCACCCAGGCCATCAAGCTGCTCAACCAGGGTCGCGTCGACGTGGTGATCAACGACAGCATCCCGGTGTACGCCTACCTCGCCGAGACGGGGGACAAGTCAGTCAAGATTGCCGCCAACACCGGCGAGAAGAGCGAGCAGGGCTTTGCCGCCCGTAAGAACAGCGGGCTGTTGCCCGATCTGAACAAGGCCCTCGATGCGCTTCGCGCCGACGGCACGCTGGCCAGCATCTCGCAGAAGTATCTGAAGGCCAACGCATCTGGTGGACCGGACGCCGGCGGGGCGCAGCATGCGCCACGGTCGACATGGAAGCTGATCGGGGACAGCCTCGCACCGTTGGCGAAGGCCGCGATCACCAAGACGATCCCGTTGACGGTCATCAGCTTCGCGATCGGCCTGGTGCTGGCGCTCGCGGTGGCGCTGGCACGGCTGTCGTCAAATGTGGTGCTCACCAACGTGGCGCGGTTCTACATCTCGGTCATCCGCGGCACCCCGCTGCTGGTGCAGTTGTTCATCGTGTTCTACGCGCTGCCGGAACTGGGGGTGAAGATCGATCCGTTCCCCGCCGCCATCATCGCGTTCTCGCTCAACGTCGGTGGCTATGCGGCGGAGATCATCCGGTCGGCCATCCAGAGCATCCCCAAAGGTCAGTGGGAGGCGGCCGAGACGATCGGCTTCAATTACGTTGGTGCGCTTAGGCGCATCATCCTGCCGCAGGCAGCCAGGGTGGCAGTGCCGCCGCTGTCGAACACGTTGATCTCGCTGGTGAAAGACACCTCACTCGCCTCGACCATCTTGGTCACCGAACTGCTGCGGCAAGCCCAGATCATCGCGGCGCCGACATTCGAGTTCTTCGCGTTGTACGGCACCGCCGCCGTGTACTACTGGGTCATCTGCCTGGCGCTCTCGTTCGGTCAGGGTCGCATTGAACGCCGACTGGAAAGGTACGTGGCGCGATGACAGAGAACCGTGTGGTGGCCGAGGGCGTCCACAAGGCCTTCGGCGACAACAAAGTGCTCAAGGGCGTTTCGTTCACCGTCGAGCAGGGGACGGCGACGGCCATCATCGGACCGTCCGGGTCCGGCAAGACGACGCTGCTGCGCACGCTGAACGCGCTCGACCGGGCCGACGCCGGGGTGATCCGGGTGGACGATATCGAAATCGACTTCTCCACGCCGACACCCAAACCCGAGGTGCGCAGGTTCCAGTCGCGGAGCGGCTTCGTCTTTCAGGGCCACAATCTGTTTCCGCACAAAACGGTCCTGCAGAACGTCACCGAGGGGCCGGTCATCGTGCAGAAGCGGCCGAAAGATGAGGCAGAGGCCGAAGCCCTCGCGCTGCTCGACCAGGTGGGGCTCGCCGCCAAGAAGGACCAGTACCCGTATCAACTATCCGGCGGGCAACAACAGCGCGTCGGCATCGCCCGCGCGCTGGCCTTGAAGCCGAAGTTGGTGCTGTTCGACGAGCCGACATCGGCGCTGGATCCCGAACTCGTCGGCGAAGTGCTCTCCGTCATCAAGGATCTCGCGGTGGAAGGCTGGACACTGGTGATCGTCACCCACGAAATCCAGTTCGCCAGACAGGTTTCCAATCAGGTGCTGTTCACTGACCAGGGCATCATCCTGGAGCGGGGCACACCGGACGAGGTGATCGGCGACCCGAAGGAAGAGCGCACGCGACAGTTCCTGGATCGCATTCTCAACCCGCTGTAGCGGCCCGGGTCAGAAGGGCGTTGAGCCAGGTGATTTCGGGTTGTTCGATCAGTGGTTTGAGCGCCAGCATGCTGCACGTGACGGCGTCGACGTCAATCGGCAGCTCGAACAGGTCGACCGCGCGATGCTCGGGGATGCGCAGGGCCAGCCGTTCAGGGAGCACGCCGATGACGTCGGAGTCCTCCACCGCGTAGGGGAGTGCATGAAAGTTGGGCACCGTCACCGCAATACGACGGGTGAGGCCCAGTGCACCCAGCTCACGGTCCACGTCGCTGCGGAGCTGGCGATCGACCGACATCACCACATGCGGCAGCGCGGTGAAGTCATCGAGCGACATTCGTCGTGCGGATACGCAGGGGTGGTCGCGGCGGGCGACACCCACGAACCGATCCGTGAACAACAGCGTCCGGGCTACTCGTTCGGCCGTGACATCGATGAAACCGCCCAGTGCGAAGTCGATCTCGCCGCGGTCCAGGCCGTCGACGATCGCCAGCGGCGCGACGCTGATGAAACGCAGATCGACCCCGGGAGCCTGTGCGCGGACGTCGGCCACGAGTGCCGGCGCAAGCACGGCCAAGGCATAGTCGTGTGCGGCCACGGTGAAGGTGCGGCGAAGCGTCGCCGGATCGAAGGGCGACTGCGGGCTGACGATCTGACGAAGCTGCGTCAGGGCATCCGAAATGGGTTGTGCCAGAGCACGACCACGTACTGTCGGTTCGATTCCGCGGGGGTGGCGTACGAACAGGGGATCGTCGAACATGGCACGGAGGCGACCCAGTGCGTGACTGGTCGCCGACTGCGACAAGGACAGCCGCACTGCGGCTCGCCCGACGTGCCGCTCCTGCATCAGCGCGTCGAAGACCACGAGCAAGTTGAGGTCCAGCCGAGTTAGATCGATCTCGTGCATCGACATGATGCATACATACCATTGGATCGATCGATGGGTGAGCGATACGTTGCCGACATGATGTACGACGTTGTCGTCGTGGGCGCAGGACCCGTGGGATTGTTTCTCGCCTGCGAATTGCGGCTGACCGGTGCGTCCGTGCTCGTCCTCGAAAGCGCGGGCAATCCGGACTCACCCCTGCAGCGAGAGCCGTTCGGCTTGCGCGGGCTGTCGGTGGCGACAGCCGAAGCGCTGTACCGCCGCGGGCTGCTGGCCGACGTCCAAGCCGGAAGCAGGCCGGGTCCGCGCGCCGGACACTTCGCGGGGATTACTTGGCAGGCCGATCTGGTCGACGCGGCAGCCTGGCCTCATCGGCTGGCCAGTCCCGCCGACGCGCCCCTCGCGACCACGATGGCGCATCTCGAGGCCGTGCTCACTGAACGTGCGCTCCTCCTGGGTGTTGAAATCCGGCGAGGGACAACCGTTGTCGCCGTCCGGCAGGCGGCCGACCAGGTGTGTGTCGATGCCGGGCCGCAGTCGTTTCATTCACGCTGGCTGGTCGGATGCGACGGCGGTCGCAGTGCGGTCCGCAAGTCAGCCGGTTTCGAGTTTGCCGGCACCGAGCCCCGATTCACCGGATATTCGGTGCAGGCCGACCTGGCCGACGGTCAGTCACTGCCACTGGGACGGCACTACACAGCCGGCGGAATGTACGTGCATTCCGAGCCGGGCACCGTCGCCGTGGCGGACTTCGACGGTGGTGCCGCGCACCGCACGGAACCGATCACCGTTGAGGCAGTGCAGTCCGTGCTACGTCGAGTCACCGGCGTCGACATCACCGTGACGGCGCTGCACACCGCGGCGACGTGGACCGACCGCGCCCGCCAGGCGACGGCCTACCGGCAGGGCCGGGTGTTGCTGGCCGGCGATGCCGCGCATGTTCATTCGCCGCTGGGCGGGCAGGGTCTGAACCTCGGGATCGGTGACGCGATGAACCTCGGCTGGCGGCTGGGTGCCGTCGTGAAAGGCACGGCGCCACGGGAGTTGCTGGACGGATATCACCGGGAGCGCCATCCCGTGGGCGCTACGGTCCTGGAATGGTCAAGGGCACAGGTCGCGCTGCTGGAGCCGACCCCCAATGGGAGTGCGATGCGGGCCGTCGTCCGCGACCTCATGGCAACCCGTGATGGCGCGACCTACTTCGCGGAGCGCGCGTGGGGGATGTCCCTCCGCTATGACCTCGGCGGCGGGCACTCGTTGATCGGTTGCAGTGCACCGGATTTCGAACTTGCTGACGGCACCCGGCTCGGTGCGCTGCTGCGGGACGGGGTAGGCGTCCTCGTCGACTTCCAGCGCAATGCCGGCCTCCGGTCGATCGGCGATCGATGTCGAGAAGGGGTGCGGTACCTGGGAGCGGACGCCAAGAACCGGCTCGGATTGGGGGCGGTCCTCGTCAGGCCCGATGGTGTGGTGGCGTGGGCCTGCGACGACGAGCCAGATCCCGGTGACGTGGTCGAGGCGCTATCGCAGTGGAATCACCGAGAGATACTGTTGCAGAGCGGTTTTCAGTGATGATGACCCGAGGTGTGCCGAAACGCAGTGGCGAGCTTCGCTATGGTGCCGCTATCGTCACCGGTGTGAACATCCGAGTCGAGGAGGTCGTCGGCGCTCGCGCCGACATCAGATGACCGCGCTCCGTCGCCGACCCATTCAGGTCGGCGGCACAGTCATGCCCTCACTCGCCGGTGCGCACGTCGTGCGCTCCGTTTTCAGGATGGATTCACCGATGGACTCCTACACCCGCGACCAGATCCTCGGCGCCTTTCGAGGTGCCACCCGCAGCGAGGTCAAGAAGGTCACCTTCGCCGCGAACTTCGACGCCGTCGACTTCAACAAGCTCGACTTCTACGGCTGGACCGATCCGAAAATCCCGCGCCGTGCCTACGTGCTCATCGACCGACCCGAAAAGGGGCCAGTCGCGCTACTTTTGACCCGGGCCGCGGTGAAACCACGCGCCCGAGCCATGTGCGCGTGGTGCAACGATGTGAACCTCACCGATGAGGCAGTTCTGTACACCGTTCGCCGGGGCGGTGCCGCTGGGCGTAAGGGGGACACCATCGGAGCGCTGATCTGCGAGAACTTCGAATGTTCCCGAAACGTCCGGCAGCTACCGCCCGCGTATCACCAGGGGACCGATCTCGCCGGCCTTCGCGAACAGCGGGTTGGCGAGCTACGGCGCAAGGTCCACGGATTCGTCAATGAGGTGCTCTCAACCGAGGCTTGAAGCCAGGCGGGGATCGTCGTCACCCGTTGTCCCGCCAGGCGACAACCTCCTTGAGAGACGCCAGGTCGTAGCCGTTGTCGGAGGTGAGTTCGGTCTGGAACAGCGTGACGCCTGCCTCGCGGAAAGTGTCAGCGGTTTCGGCATTCGCCCAGAGCGTCGAGCGTTCGATGTCAGCGCCGTTGCGGCCGAACGTCGCCGCCAATTCGTCGACCCGGTCGCTGGACCTGCGGAACGCATCGAGGTCCTGGAATGCGTGCCAGATGTCGGCATGCTTGGCAACGGCAGGCAGCGAGCGCTTGGGCCCCGTGCCGCCGATGAGGATCGGTATCTTCCGGATGGGCGGCGGAATCAATGCGGCAAGCCGATTCTCGATACGGATCAGGCTCTCGTCGAACAGATCGAAGCGGGAGCCGAAGGTGCCGAAGTCGTAACCGTAAGTGGTGTAGTCCTTTTCGTACCACCCGGCACCGAGGCCGAGGATGAGCCGGCCGCCGCTGATGTGGTCGACGGTACGTGCCATGTCGGCGAGCAGGTCCGCGTTGCGGTAGCCGACGCCGGTGACGAGGAGGCCGATCTCGGCGTGTGAGGTGATCTCACCCCATGACGCGAGTGCGGTCCAACCTTCGAAGTTGGCGACGTCGGGCTGCTCGTCTTCGAGGACGGGCTTGCCGTCGACGATGGCCTGCATCGCCGGGCGGTGGAAGTGGTCGTAGCCGAAGATCACGTCGACGCCGAGGTCATCGGCGGCCAGGACGGCGTCGCGCCACGTGGCGTAGTCAGGCGCGCCGCCGGGCTGGATCTGCACAGCGACGCGGACGGGACGAGTCATGGATGCTCCTGAGTCAGGGAAAGGATGACTCTTGAGGCAAGTCCATCGCGGGCGGGGTTATTCCTTGTTCGGTCCGGTGTCAGGTCGTAACGACGAGCTTGCCGGTTGCCTTGCCGGACTCCATGTATGCGTGAGCTTCGGCGATCTGGTCGAGGCCGAAGATGCGGTGGACGGGGACGATCGCCTTACCGGCGGCGACGGCGTCCAGGAAATCTTGCAGAACTCTGGGGGATAGGTCGTTCGCGTCGCCGCCGTAGGCGGTCAGCCGGACGCCGCGCGGCAGGTAGTCGATGGGGTAGAACTGGTCGACTATCCACTGGTTGGCCAGCATGCCCGTGAAGCAGACAACGCCGTGGATTCGGGTAGCGCGCAGCGTGTCCGGCAGCGTCGGGGTGCCGACGAGTTCGAGAGCGGTATCGACGCCGCCGTCGATGATCTCGCGCACCTGTGTTGCGATCTCGCCGGTGTCGATGAGGATGTGGTCGACGCCGATCTGTTCCAACGCCCCGGTCTTGTCAGGGTTGCGGGTGGTGGCCAGCACCGTCATGCCGCGGCCTTTGGCGAGGATGGCGGTGGTCATGCCGACCGAGGAAGTGCCGCCGCGAATCAGAATCGATTGCCCCGGTTGAGCGTCGAGGCCAACAGTGAGCGAGCCGTTCGAGGTCTGCAGCATCTCCGGGATGGCGCCGAGCGTCGCCCAGTCCAGAGTGCTGGTGAACGGGATGACCTGCGAGACGGGCACACAGGTGTATTCGGCGTAGCCACCGTCATAGGTACGGCCCATTCCGCCCATCATGGCGGCGACCTGCTGACCGACAGCCACCTCGCGGCCAGGACAGGCGGCGACCACCCCGACGGCCTCGATGCCCAGCACCCGGGGAAAGGTGACGCCGTCGGCCAGGCCGAGTCGGGTGTGGAGTTCGGATCGGTTGAGCCCGAAGGCTTTTACTCGGATCAGGACCTGGCCGGGTTCGGGTGTCGGGATCGGTAGCTCGCGCAGGTGCAGTGCGTCGGGTGGCCCTGGAGCATCCAGGACGACCGCGCGCATCGTGTCAGGTAGGTCGGTCATTGAGACTCATTCCCGGTTTTGTCGCTGCTCAGGTTGGATACCCGGAGCAGTTCGAGGGTGGCGTCGAATCGCGCCAGGACGTCGCTCGTGAGGACCGCTCCGATGCGGTCGCTGAGTTCGTCGTCGAGGGTCGCTGCGGCCGCCCGTAGGATTTCTCGTCCCGCAGGGGTCAGCACGACCTGTGAGGAACGGCCGTCCACAGGGTGTTGTTGCCGGCTTAGGTAACCTGCGGCTTGAATCCGGTCGGCGAGCTTGCTTGCACCGCCCTCGGTGATGATCAACGCCTCGGCGATGTCGCGAACGCGGGCCTGGTCGAGCCGAGCGACGACGCGCATCAACTCGAACCACGTCAGCGGCAGGTCGTGCTCTTCGCGCAGCCGGTCATCGACCCCATTCCAGAGCAAGATCTGCACCCGCACCAGTCGATCGAAGACCTCCGCCGGCCCGTCATCCGCCACAACGTCACTGTACGCAAGATATCCATTCCATGTAATGCTTATTGGATACGGGTACTTGCACCCTACTCAACAGGCCGTAGCAGAATCCTGGTTGATTCATGCTCTTGTTAGGGCAGATTGGTCGGATGTTGATGCAGTAGCCCTGAGTAGTTATCACTTCCGTAGAATGGAACAGATATGAGCCTGGGGGCGCCGCGCGCTAGTTGCGTCGCGGTGTCACAGCGCGTCGTAGACCGCGGCGATGAGCCGATAGGCGCGGCGGTCACCGGCCAGCCAGTCACGGCGCAGATTGGGCACGAAAGCGAAAGCAACCTTGTGTTCGAGATCTGCCAGCCCCACCGAGCCACCGGCCCCCGGGTGACCGAATGCAGTGCATTGCGCAGGTTCGGGCACCACGAAGTTCTGCGACGGCAGCATGTAGCCGAGCCCGAATGCACTTTCCAAGCGCAGCACCCGGTCGCGGCCGCGTACGCGTTCGATGATCGCTTCCCGCAGAGGACCCGGGGCGATCAGGGTTCCGCTGATCAGGTCGCCATAGAATTTGGCCAGATCACGAGCGGTGGTGACCAGGCCAGCCGCAGGCCAACCGGCCGCCAATACTTCTGGATCATTATAGGATGCAACAGGATTCGACGATGCCCGGATGAACAGCGATTCTGAATCGGCGATCGCGGCCGCCATCTCGGCGACTGCGTCGTCCGGTATCGGGGGCGCGTTCTCAGCCTTCCAGACACGCTGGTCGGGCGGTGGTGAACTGATCCGTGCAGCCTCGCGTGCCGCCGCACCGGAAGCGCCGATGAGCAGCCGATCACCCAGGTGTCGCCGGGTGAACTCGCCGACTGTCAGACCGGTGTGGCGGCGCACGAATTCACCGACCAGCCACCCGAAAGTCAAAGCGTGATAACCATGTTCGGTCCCCGGCCGCCAGAGAGGGGATTGGCGCGCCAACAGGTCGGCCATCGCAGCGGGATCCGTCGTTTGGGCCGCCGAAACCGGGCGCTCCAACACGGGCAATCCGGCCCGGTGGGACATCAAGTCGCTCAGCGTGGTCTCGTGCTTGTCGTGTTGCGCGAATTCCGGCCACCAAGCGCTCACCGGTTCGTCAGCGCCGTGGTCGCATTGCTGGGCGACCATGAGGGCCGCGGTCGCCGTGACCCCTTTGGTGCAGGAAAAGGTCGGACAAGCGGTGTCGCGCGTCCATGGACGTCCAGTCCGCCTGTCGGCGATGCCTCCCCACAGATCCACCACCGCACGACCGTCGACGAATACCGCTACTGAGGCGCCGAGGTCGTCGCCGTTGGCCAAACCTGCTTCAAAGACGGCTTTCACTTCCGCAAACGCGGGGTCAGTGTGCCCCGCCGCTGAACCGGACATGCCGAATTAGAACACGTTCTAGTATTGGCGGAGCGCAGATCCTGGACACTATCCGCGATTCGGCGCGCTGTGGCTGCCCTCAATTAACATCAGCCGACTTAGGCTGGGGTGACGCCCGGCTCGGTCATTTCTCAACAGACTTGTAGTGCGCAGACACCGCGGCGTCGGCCATGTTGTGGGCCAGTTGGCCGGTCTCGCCGAAAAGCTCCGGTTGCCAACGTTCCAGTAGCGCAGTGTTGTCGACATCGTTCGGATGGAATCCCACCGTGTTGTACTTCCGAAACCGTTGGAGCACAGATCGTTTCAGAAAGGGAGAGCGGCGCAGACGCCACAGGCTGCCGAACAGGCGCACGGGATTGTAGGTCGCACGGTCCCTGAGCATGGACAGCGCGGTGAACGCGACGATGCTGCCGAAGAAGGTGAGCGTCACCATTCGCATGGTCCAGATCCTGCGTCGCTCGCTGCCGCCCACCGTCCGGTACACGTCGAATGCGACCGCACGATGTTCGGATTCCTCATAAGCGTGCCATAGCAACATCTTTCGCACCTCGGTCGACCCGAGCAGGGCTTGGGCGTCCTCGTCGCCGAGCAACGACTCGGCGAAGACAGCGGTGAAGTGCTCCAATGCGGCCGTCATCGCCAGGCAGGTCAGCGGGGAGAATCGGCGCTCATCCCAACGCAGTGACCTTCCGGTGAACCGGTCGTTGTACCGGGTCGGATAGCCCATCTGCTCGAGGCGCTCGTTGAGCGCGACGTGCTCACGACTGTGCGTCACTTCCTGGCCGATGAAGCCCTTGACCTGCTCTTTGAGAACCGGGTCGGTGACCTGATCGGCATAGTGGCGCACGGACCGGACGAAGAAATCCTCGCCCTCGGGGAACGTCGAGGACAGATACGCCAGGACGTGGCTCATGACCAGATCGCCCTGGACGTAGTGTCTTTCGAGGCCACCCTCGGGGTAGTTGAAGTGGATGCGCCGGGCGCGGACGGGCCGTGTCGCGGTGTCAGGCATGTGCTTCCCCCATGGTTGGTGCCAATTGAGTCAACATTGCAGTGAAGAAGGCCCGCACTTCGGCGACCTTCTGGCGCTGGTCGCTCTGGGTCATGTCGTATAGACCGAGACCGTCGAAGAGCGCGGTGATGGTGCGCAGCAGCACCCCAAACGACGGCTCTGCGGTTGCTTCGCCGAAGAATTCGGTAGCCGACGCGTGCAGAATCTCGATGTACTTGTCGTCCCACCTGGCCATCAAGGCACGCAATTCGGCGTCGTGCCGAGCCGCGATCGAAAGTTCCATCAGGGCAAGGCATTCGGGCTGTTCGTAGAACGACCACAGGATGTCGAGCGCGGCGGCCGGTGTGCGCTGCTGCGGGTCGAGTCCGGCCATCCGCGACTCGAATTCGACAGTGCGCTTGGCCACCAGGTGGCTGGCAGCCGCAGTGACCAGCGCAGCCTTGGTGGGGAAGTGATGAGCGAGAGCGCCCCGAGACACCCCAGCTCGCCGCACGACGTCATTGGTGGACGTGGCCGCGTAGCCCTTGTCGACGATGCACCACAGCGTGGCCTCGAGTAGTCGCAACCGCATCGTCTCCACCCGCTCCGCACGAGGGATCCGAACCCGCTCGCTGGAGTGCCGCCGTCGCGTTCTCGCGGTCATACGGGGGACGGTAGACCCGATTCGACAAACAGGCAAGCCTGCCTGTAACTGCGCCCGCCCAAATCGCGGTCGCCACGATCTGTGCGTGAAGTCAGCCGATACCGCCGCGGACGTAATACGCCTCCTGGATTCCCGGGTGCGCCTCGCGCCCGCGCTATTGGCGGTGGATCGTCACCGACAAGTACGGGCTCTGCTCATCGACATGGTGCAGCGGCCTAGGTGAGAACCACTGGCGGACAGGGGAACACGACAGGAAGTTCGTACTGGCAACGCTCAGTATTCGATTCCGCCGTATTCCTCCCGCTGCGGAGTGCCGAGATTCTCCCGGGGTGGGCCGATGACTGGCGTGTGTAGGGCGTGGCTGATTTGTCTCCCGCACCGCCATAAGTCAAGCTGTTCTATGGCACAGATTGTCGAGGGCGTCTCCCGCACATTCAATGAGTTCTTGCTCCTGCCCAACAAGACATCCACCGTATGCCGTGCTGATGGCGTGCAACTCGTGGCGCCGCTGGCGCGTCACCTCGTCGGCGAGCAATCGCGGCTCCAACTGCAAGTGCCGTTCACTTCGGCGATCATGCAGGCGGTCAGTTCACCAGAGTTGGCGATTGCGCTCGCCCGCCACGGCGGATTGAGCTTTCTACATCACAATCGTCCGATCGCCGAACAGGTAGCCGACATCCAGGCAGTCAAGTTGGTCGACGCCGAGACAGGTTTACGGGTCGGTGCGGGGGTCAACACGCACGACTACCGCGAGCGGATACCGGCGCTGCTGGACGCCGGCGCCGATGCACTGTGCCTGGACTCTTCGGACGGCTACAGCGAATGGCAAGCTCGCGCGCTGGACTGGGTGAAAACCCAGTATCCCCATGTGGTGATCGGGGCAGGCAATGTCGTTGACGGACAAGCATTTGAGTACCTGGCCGATGCCGGGGCCGACTTCGTCAAGATCGGCGTCGGGGGCGGGTCGATCTGCATCACTCGCGACCAGAAAGGTATCGGTCGCGGCCAAGCCAGCGCAGTACTCGACGTCGCGGCGGCCCGCGATGCCTACGCTCGACGCACCGGCCAGTACGTGCCGGTGTGCTCCGACGGCGGCCTGCAGCTGGACTACCACGTAGCGCTTGCCTTGGCGATGGGCGCCGACTTCGTCATGATGGGCCGCTACTTCGCCCGATTCGATCAGGCACCCGGAGCAAAAGTGCCCACTGCCGACGGCTACGTCAAAGAATATTGGGGCGAGGGCTCCTACCGCGCTCGCAACTGGCAGCGCTACGAACAACCCGGCACCGGATTGACCTTCGAAGAAGGCGTCGACGGCTACGTACCCTACGCAGGCGACCTCAACGAGGGACTAGGCGTGACCATTGCCAAGATCAAAGCCACCATGACCTCATGCGGCGCGACCACTCTCCGACAGTTCCACGACACCGCAAGGCTGACCCTCGTCTCTGACCAAAGCTTCCAGGAAGCACACGCCAGCATCGACGTCCGCAGCACCCGAAGCAACCTGAACTGACCTCGATTTCGGCCAGGACGATTCGGCAGAAATGAACTTGTGTACGTCATTGACAACGTCGTCTCGCGGCCGCCAATTGGGGCCGTGAAACAACGCTGTCAATCTCGATGTAGGGGAGCCCCGGGCGACCGGGTGGCGCGAAACATTGGTTTGCGGATCTATCAACTGTGACACCCTGGATGTGTGGGGTCGGGGTTGTTATCGGGGCACGCCCGTCGAGTGCTGATCGGCGCAGCCGGTCGTGGATGAGGCCGTCATCGACGGACTGCCTGACGGGTGGTCGAGAAGGGGAGCAAGGTGGACGCAGCCGATCCGTCCGACAGCGCAGATCGCGGTCTCTTCGCTGGGACGGCTTGGCACTATTCGCGATACCGGCCAGGCTATCCGCCGGCATTCCTTGACGACATCGTCAAGCATCTGAGCCTCGACGGCACGGGTCGCCTGCTCGATATAGGCTGCGGCACCGGTCAACTGACGCTTCCGCTGGCAGCACACGTCACCGAAGCCGTTGGCCTGGACCCCGAACCGGACATGCTCGCAGAGGCCGCCCGGCAAGCGCGAGACGCCGCGGTCACCAATGTGAGCTGGATACAGGGCAATTCAACAGCTCTCCCGGGCGACCTCGGTCGCTTCAGACTTGTGACGATGGGTCGCTCGTTTCATTGGATGGATCGCGAACAAGTTCTGGCTGCTCTCGCCGAGATGGTCGACGACGACGGCAGCTTGGTCATCGCCAATGACAGCAACTTGACGCTGCCCAGCACGTCGTGGCAGCAGGCCGTCGGACAAGCCCAGCGCCGCTTCCTGCCGCCGGATTACCAGTACGGCTCGACTCCGGCAGCCCGCACCGGCCAGACACATGAGCAAGTATTGGCCAATTCTGTATTCCGGCAAGTGAATCGACGGGAGTACGAATTCACACGGACCTGGACCATCGCGCACATCATCGGCTACCTCTACTCGACCTCACTGCCGCTTCGCCGCTTGCTCGGTGACCGACAGACCGCGTTCGAGGACACGGTCACCGACACTCTGCTCGCCATCGATTCCACGGGTCGCTTCACCGAAACTTTCGCGCTGGAAGTTCTGACGGCCACCAGGAACTAGCTGCTCGCTATCTGTGATTCGAGGCGAAGAGCGGGCAGCGGCAGGTCCCGGTCACCCTGGCCTGTGTGAGCCTGGCTCTTTCAGGCCGTTGCTTAGGCCCGTTCGATCCAGGCGGCTGAAAGGTCCGTTGCTGGGTACTACACGCCGCTGGCACCGGTGCTGGACAAGACCTACCGACTGCCCGCCGTCCGTAAAACCTGATCATGGAAGGCCTCGGCAGGAGTTTCCGCGCCGCCGTCTAGCAGAAAAGTTGATTGAGGCCACGTTCGACTTGGACGTCGACGTGGCGTTGACGGAACAGCCTGCAGAACTGTTCATGATTGGCGTCATCCCAATGGGGGTATGCCGCGTGGCTGAAGGCTTCCAGCGCGGCGTCAGGCGGCCAGCCGATCCGCTGATCTTCCCGGTGGCGGGCGCGGACGGTATGCCAGATCTTCCCGTACACGTCCACAGCATCGGCATGTAACCCGTTGCGCCACAGCCATACACAGAGCGCAGCCGCCTTTGGCGTCGGACGCAAGTAGGGTTCTTGGTTCATCCGCCACCATGCGCTGACATCGGCATGCACCCCGTCGACGCCTCTGTCGTCGAGCACCATCCGCGTCACCGCGGGTGTCAGATCGCTCCAGTCCGGCGGCTGGCGCTGCTGATGTTCGTCAAGCTCGATGCGAAGAGCCTGGTCGTCGGCCAACAGCTGCACGAATTGGCTCCACACGTGGTCCGTGGAGATGCCCGCGAAGGGAGTCAGCGCCATCCCCAGTGGCGAGGATGCCGGGCCGGGCTCTGCAGACGCGGGCGGCAGGGGAGTGTCGCGATTGCGTCGGTGTTTGGTGGCCCAGATTCGTACTCTGCCCAACCAGCTTCTGCCTGCGCATCGTTCGTGCGAATCAATCTGGGGCACAGGCTTTGTCCTTTGTGGCGCGTCGTACTCGTTTCTGTCGGTCTTCTCGGTTCGGTTCTGGTGGCTCTCACAGCTGTCCGCCGACGAGACGCATGCTGGTCTCACGCAGATGTTGTTGCAGCGCGGGGTCTTTGGGGCCGGACGTGACGGTGATGGACTTCTTCTTCGGTCCGAAGAATCCGCCGTTGACGGCGGTGGTGGAGGGATCGGTGGCCAGCCACACCGGAGTGATCGCCGCGTCGGCGGGGCTGATCAGGACGAACTTGCGCAGCACCGGTTTGAGCCAGCGGCTATCGAACGCCCGCAACAGGAAGCTGTTCGCGTCGTTTTGTCGGATGTTGGTCTCCACCATGCCGGGCATGACCCCGGTAACCACTACGCCGGAGTCGCCGAGCCGGGCGGCCAGATCCTGGGTCCACACGTCGTTGGCGGCCTGAGATTGCGCAAAGGTCTTGAACGGGGACAGCTTTGGGATACCGGGCAGGCTGTCGAAGTCGAAGTCAAGCTTGTTCATCCCGGCGCCGGCGATATTCACGATGCGCGTACGCCCCTTGATCAGCGCCGGCAGCAGACGTTCGGTCAGCAGGAACCGAGCCAGGTAGTTGATCGCGAAGTTCTTTTCGATGCCTTCGTCGTTGAGTCCGTGACTGATTTCCAGGATGCCCGCCGAATGGACCAGAACGTCGATCTCGTCGGTGTGGGCGAGGATCGTGTCCGACAGTGCACGTACCTGTGCGAGAACACTCAGGTCAGTGGCGACGAATCGCACGTCACCGTCGGCGCGCAGTTCGGCTTCTGCCGCGATGCCCTTGATCTGGTTGCGGCCGATGATCCAGACCCGCTTGCCGCTGCGGGCCAACCCGCGGGCAACCTCCTTGCCGATGCCGTCGGTGCCGCCGGTCACGATCGACAGCGGCCGGCTCCCGGTACTGCGTTTCGGTGTGCTCACGCCTTTTCCTCGCCTCTTCAGGTTTTTCAGACAGCGTCAACCAGGGCCTATCGACACTGAGTGGCCCGTACTGCCAGTAAACGGTGGAGTTATCTCCGGATATTGGTAAGATAACACAAACGGTGACAACATCTCCGTTTCAGCTATTCCGGAGGAGGTGGGTGGCGTGAGCGAAGCCATACCGCAGCGCCCGCGGCGAGCGGATGCGATACGCAACCGCGCACGACTGCTGCAAGCGGCCGACGAGGTGTTCGCCGAACGGGGTGTGGGCGTAACCCTCGATGACGTCGCGCACCACGCGGGAGTCGGCGTGGGAACCGTCTACCGCCATTTTCCCGGCAAGGACGAGTTGATCGATGCGGTGTTTGAACAGAACTTCGCCGCCATGGCCGAGGCCGCCGAAGCCGCCACCAACGGCGAGGATCCCTGGCAGGCACTGGTGGAGTATTTCGAATTCGCGTGTGAACGGATGGCAGGCAGCCGTGGCATGACCGAAGTCCTGCACCGCGGCGGATGCGACCAGGTCGCGGCCCAGGGCTTGCGCATCGAGGCGGCCGTCGCAAAGCTCGTCCAACGCGCCCAGGACAGCGGAGCGTTGCGGCCCGATGCGCATCCCGACGATTTCTTCGGCGTCGTTTTCAGCGTCGGCGCACTCGCCGAAGCCACCCGCCATATCAACCCGAATGCCTGGCGTCGCCACCTGTCGCTACTACTAGACGGGTTCAACAACGACGATCGCCCCAGGCGGCCACTGCCGGAGCCCATGCTCACCAACGCCGCTCATCATCACGACCTTGTGAATCGCGATCGGGTGTAGCGCGCGGCGAGAATTGTTGACGGGTGCCGACAAAACCCTTGTGGCACTGTATGTAAAGCGTGGGTCACTGGCAACGCGCAGTACTCAGTTCCGCCGTATTCCTCCGTTCCATCGCGATGAATGAGGGACCGACGGCACAGGGCGACGTTTACTGGGCTGAGCCGCGATCAGAAAACGTACCTCCATACTCGTTCGGTCGTGCGTACCGGCCCAAACAGCTGGCCGGAGGCGGACAATTGCTCCATGTCCACTGCGCTCTGGATCGTCGTTGCGCTGCTCGCCGTCGCGACTATCGCCAGCGGGTTATTGCGGATTCGGGCCTGGTTGCAGAAGCCGGCCCCACCCGAGGTGATCGAGGCCGCTCATCGTCACGACGACGAAGACGACTAACGGCCAGAATCGAACAGAACGCCCAACTGCTCATCGTGGGCTGAACGAGGGACGTCGCGCGTCCACCTGGGGAGATACTCACGGCGCGCCAACAGCACCTCGAGTTCAGACGTTCACGCCAATGGCTCGGGCGTGAAGGTGACGTCGATTCCACCCACGGTCATCGTCACCTGACCTTCGATCACCATCACCTGCGCCGAGACCCGTCGATCGACAGTCTGAGCCAGTTGCTGCACCGGTGCATGCGGTATCTGCACCACCGACAGGTTCGGCAGCCCCGTCACTTTGGGGCCGACGGTTCGCCACCAGGTGGCCACGCCGGCGGCGAACGGGAAGAGCACCACCTGCTCGGCCTGGCTCGCCGCCTTGCTCAAGGCGCGTTCGTCGGGCTGGCCGACGTTGATCCACTCCAGGATCCGGCCGGTGTAGTCCGCGAGCCGCAAGTCCGGTACACCAGGGGAGGACAGGCCTGGCCCGAATGCCAACTCGCCGTCGACGTCGCTGAGTCGGTGTGCGCGCAGCCCAAAAGCCAACAACCGCACCACCATCCGCTCATCGGTCTCACTGGGATGACGGGCCACGGTCAGCGCGTGATCGGCGTAGTAACCGTGATCGACATCGGAGACGCCAAGTTCGACTTTGAATACTGTTGCAGAAAGGGCCACGTCATAGTGTCCACCCAGGTGGTGCCTCCCGAGCAGTCGGGCGACGTTGAGCGGTCAGGCCGCCGAGTCAGTCGTCGAGTCGCCAGCTTAGAGGCCACGTCGCCCCTGGTGGTTGTCTTACAAAATGTACTACACTGTTGCTATGGCTGACACGATCACCTTCCGGCCGGATGACGACACATCGAAGGCGTTGGAGGTCTTGACCAAAGATGGAACGGCGGTGTCCGCGGCGGTCCGATCTGCTCTTATCGATGCCGCACGACGGAAGGCTGGCGCGGCGATTCACGCTGAGGCGGAAAGACTTGCTGAAGACGAGTCTGATCGCGCTGAGGCCATGCAGGTGCTGCGCGATATGGAGACGCTGCGTGCGTGGTGAGGTCTTTCGCTTGAACGCTCCGCGGGGGCGTCGCGGCCACGAGCAGTCCGGTTCGCGCTACGCCGTTGTCGTCCAGTCAGATCAACTGCCGCTGTCGACCTGGCTGGTTGCGCCAACGTCTACGTCGGCGCGCGCCGCCAGCTTTCGTCCCGAGATTGAGATAGCCGGCGTAAGCACCCGGGTGCTTGCCGAACAGGCCGCAGCGGTCGATCCAGGACGGCTCGGCAAGAGCATCGGCTTCCTCAGTTTCGACGAGATGCGCCGCGTTGATGCGGCCCTACGCATCGTCCTCGATCTGTGAGTGCCAGGGTCGCCCGTCACCGTCGCTGCAGATGATTCATCTGATGCAATATGCAGCGGTTTAACTGACATAATGTACCTTATCGGCGTTTAGGTTTGGACTGGTGCGGGCCAGTAGCCGCGTCGTAACGTTCAGCTGCGCGTTTATGCGGCGGAATCCCGTTGGAGCATCCATGCTCATGCCAGCCACCTGCCGCACCCACTCCCTCCTGGCGCGAATCCACACCCCGAATAGCCGCGCACGCGTCGTTGCCGGCCGCTCCGCTAAGGATCTGATTGCCGCCTCGGTGACGCCCCCCGAGGTACTCACGCCACCCATTCGACCGGGACGAATCCGATTAAGCTTGATGACCCAACGCCGAGAATACGTCACAGTGACGTTTCGTCCGCAGTCAGCTCGACGTCCGAATTTTGCTACGTCGAAAGATGTTTCGACATCTCCGTCGTGTGCGCTACCCCGCCTCGGGTGAGGAATACGCCCGCAAACTTGCGTGGACATCTTCGGGTCGGTTGCTCGTGGCCCCCGCAATCCCCGATCGAGTTTAGGACCTCCTCACCATTCGTCACAGTGACGAATGGTGAGGAGGTGCAGGCGGCTATGCGTTGGTCAGACTCGCAAAGTTCAGAATCAGCCGCAACATTATTACGTGGGTGCAGATGCCGCAGGGCATTCCGATTGCGTCCACCTTCGGATCTGGCTTGAGGACGTGGCTCCTAAAATATCGAGGATCACCGGGCACTCACAATTCAGAGTGCAACGCTTAGGCACTGCACCAAACGGTGAACGGAGCGTTGATCGTAGTTCGCAGATACGACTCGGTCGCTGCCAGTAGATCCAGTTGTTGCGCGCTGACTTTGGCTTTAGATAGCCCTGGCTGGACGACGACTATTTCTACTCTGCGCCTAAGACTTTGTGCGGTGGTCTGAAGTGCCAAGAGTGCTGCTGCGTCACCGACCTCGAATGGACTCACCCGCGTTCGATCGAACTTCTTTCTCGCCCTCTGGCTCAGAGTACGGAAGAAGGGCCCCAGGTCATTTCGTCGCCATGCCACGGATTTTTGTGCTTGGCCACACACTTCGTAGAGATCATCGACTCGTGCACCCGGCTGGTCTTCACCAGAGTATTTGCAATGAATTAGACGCACCAAAAGGCCTTCGTCATCAGCTCTCAAAGCCACTATGTCGGCGATTTCACCAGAGCCGTCGTCATCGAGCACCACTGTCCACGGAACGGAATCGCCCTCTGCCAGTACGTATTCGATCGACCTTCGCTGAATTGAATGAGGTCTCTTCTCTGCCTTCTGCGCTTCTACGCTGAGGTCGATGCCACGCCAATCACGGACAGTTAGCTGGTCAAGATTGAACGGCGGGTGCGCTGTACTAGGTGTGTAGAGTAGCCCACCTTCGACAAGCCGGTCGTCATCGAGGATGAACAGTAGACCATTGGTATCGAGCCAGTCGCTCAGCGGACATTCGGAGCGGGGACGTACAACGACGATCTCTTCGTCACCAAGGCAGCTGAATTTGATCCGACCGTCGGCATCGATTGCTGCTTGGTACTTGACTTGCCAGGCCTCATTCGCAACGGTGAAGTGGAAGGGCCCAGTTGTCGGCGAGGTTTCGGGTGTCAGATCACACCAAACCGCTTCGAAGGTTTTGTCGCCGCACCTAAGGCGCATCGCTTCAGCGTTCTGGAGTCGCAGTTCCCATGGCCACTCCACCGCAAGGAGAACCCCCTGAGGTCGACCCGACAGCGGTTGGGGAAGAATAAAATTCCCGATTACATGCTCGATCGTAAGCGTCTCGTCCAACAGCTTGGTGCCAACGTTGTCGCACCAATCGCACCAGTTTTTCAAGCTGGTGGCGGCCGCGTGCGACCAGATTCGCCCCCTTTGCGAAGCGCCAATGCTCATCCGCTCGCCGTCTCGATACCCTGTGCCAGCGATGTTCGTTTGGGTTTTGGTGCCAGCCTCCGCGGGAGTGAAACTCTCCGTAACGTCGGAACCTACGTGCATAGAGAATCGACGAAAATGACTGCGGGAGTCAAGAACCCCTACATTTGTAGGGACCAGACGCTGCACATCAGCCATCACTCGGTAGACCGTAGTACCTGTGAATCGCACAGCCCCGGTGCCGGCGACGGCCTCCACAAGGTCTTCAAAAACACCGTCATTAGCCGAGTTATTTACGTACAGAAGACGGCGTTCTGCGTCGAAATACAACACATAGAGCTCGAATGCGACATCCTCTACGGTCCGGATGTCAGCCCACCGCACCTGGGTTCGGCTCTCGACAACGAACCAGGCTACCCCGACCTGGGCATTCAACCCGATTGGGTTAGTTAACAGGTTCTCTTCACCAAAGAACTCGACAACGGCTTGAGGGTCCCACGTCGCCGTCGGCGTCCGGTACACAACTGTGCTCATCTTGGGGAGCAGGCTCTGTAAGGCGACTTCATCGGGTCGACTGGAGAATCCGGCCTCGAATTCGCTGATCTGGCGCTGCTTGTCAACGGCAGACTCTGACACGTCCCGTAGCAGCGTGTTCCAGTCCGCGTCCTCGGAGTACAAATAGCGTAGCCGCGGGTCTGCTTCGAGCTCGTTACGTACTACGAATAGTGATGCGGTTCCGAGGGTTTCATTGTTGGATGTTCGGGTGAAGCGGCCAATGAATTGCAGTGTGACGCCGAGACTCCGATGCGCTTCGTGGACTGCAGCTACTTTGAGAGCTGGTAGATCGAAGCCTTCCCCCAACATGTCTACACACACAACGATACGTGCCGTACGATTTTTCAGCGCTTCGAAGTTCGCGCGCTTCCGCGATACCACAAGATTGTGGTACATAATGACGGCTCCAAGGTCGCCAGCCAGTTCTTCGTAAAGGGGGCACAGAGCTTTTGCTTTGGCAATGCTGCGTACCCGCGCCATCAAGATGTGGTCAAACCCAGATTCTAGGTCGCTTCGGAGTCTCTGCAGCGCTTCAACCGCGAGCGCACGGTCCGGGTCTTCGAGACTCACAATCGATTTGAAGTCGATCGCGGAGAAGTACCCTTGCTCCTGAGCTTCACGAAGCGGGAACGAGTAGATGATCGTCCCTTGTAAGTGTCGCCCGTCTTCACGGAATGGCGTCGCAGTGAACTGGACCACTGGTTGACCGTCAAACTCGTCGCGAATTCTCGACCATGATGCTGCCGGAACGTGGTGAGCTTCATCCACAAAGAGATGTGAAAAACGCGAAAGGAACGCGGCGACGATCTCGGGGTTCGACGAGTGCAATGCCTGTGGAGTGGTCACAACGACGTTGCACGCGCTGGCAAACAGGAGTGCGTTCTCTACCGAGGAAAAACCATGACAGAGACGCCCAACGACAGGACGTTTGGCACTCGACTTGACAACTCCGATCTCCTGCAAGACACCTAGCCGGTCAAACTTGGCTGCAATCTGTTCGCGCAGTGGGTCCGAAGGCACTACCACCAATAGGCGCTCTGGTCGCGCGGCAACCAGCAGCCCAAGCATAGTCTCCGTTTTCCCTGTGCCGGTAGGCATTACGACCGTTGCGGGATCAGGTCGCTTCGTAGTCCAGTAGCCGAGCGTCGCATGCATGGCGCCGAGCTGAGGTGACCGCAAGCCAGGCTGCCCTTGATCCCCTTTTTCGAACGAAATGGCGCCGACATAGCTCTTGAGCACGTCGCCGGGGAGGTCTGGACCGAACTCGGCGGGTCGTGACCAGGCCGATGACTTCGGTATCACGGCACCAGGCGCGGTTCCGATGGGCAACTTCAGCCACAATTCGTCATCTGACAACGGCCGGTTGACGGTGGCGGCCGACCATAGCCCATGGTTGTTGCTAACCGTCTGTCTCTGGTCGTCACCGTCCACCAAAACAAAATCACTTGCCGGGACATGTAGTTGACGGGCGATGTTCCCGTCGAACTCAACCGGAAACGACCAAATATTCGGGCTGTGCCAATTACGCGCTAGGGCCATACGGCCATTTTGTCCTGCTCTTCCGTCAATTTTGACTGCGCCACGCAAGTGAGTTGTCTGAGTATTTGAGTAGATGAGTTGTCCGCACTTGCCATAGAGGTCGCGCTGCCGCACTTACGAATCGCACCATCCCGGCGCGACGTCGTCGCCGGCCTTGGGGGTTCCGGCACTGCTGCCGCGAGGTCTTGTCAGACCTATGCGGGATGATCTCGCAATGACCGATTCCGGCGACGCAACCGATCTCGATCCCTTCCTTCTGCCGGCCGAGCACGAGCAGAAGTGGAAAGAATGCGTGTACACCGCCAGGTCGTGTGAACTTGTGTTGTCCCGGGTAGTGGACCCGCGGCCGGAGAGCGACTGGGCGAAGGCAGACCTTTTCTATCCGTGGGAGAAAGTCTCGGTCTGGGTCCGGGATTACCTCCGGGCGTCGGCCGAGCACCTGTGCCAGTGGGCCGATATCGTCGCACCGTTTCGGTTTGAGCCAGACGCGATCAACCACGTCAGAATGCGTCCCTACCTATCCCTTGCACGCGCGGCCTTGGAGTCAGCAGCGCATGCACTATGGCTCTCGGAAGTCGACGGTCCACAAGAATGTGTAGCACGGTTTCTCCGGCTGATGCACCACGACTTTGCCTTTCACAAGAAAGCGCTCGAAGCCGCCAACATGGACACCGCCGCTATCGACCAACGAATCACCAACCTCAAGGCGCGGGTCGATGAGCACTCGATACCGGTCACGCTCACCGCCAAGGTTCCTGGCTACGAACGCCTGGTGCGGCTCGCGGCGAAAGCGACTGACCACGACCCCAATCGCTGGGCCTACCTCTGGCAGACGGCATCGGGAGCGGCCCACGGCCAAAACTGGTTCGGCATCGAGACACACAGCCACATGCCAGTAGCTGAATATGAACAAGGGCACTTCCGAACCATCACCATGCCCGATCCGGAATTCATCACCGATACCGTCCGCGCCGCATCCGACAGCCTCCAATGGGGGACGGTGCGGTGGCTACTCATGGGCCGCCACGATCCCGCAGTGATAGGTGCGGCGATGGCAGAGATTTACCAGCGAATGCCAAAGCTCGGCGGGAATTCACGATGACCGACACCCTCGCTGTTGAGCAGTCAGACCGTGGGCCGTTCTGCCTCCCCAGTGAAGCGGATACAGTCACACTGATTGGCTGTCGAATCCGCGATTGGTTTCGGTCATCATGAATGCGACGCAACCTCCCGCCTGCCAGTGGCAATCTTTCGTCTTCTCGTGGTCTGGGATGATCAAGGCGTGACCGATGTCCTCGCCGACCCCGTCAACGCCGCACTCGATGGTCCGCACGTCCGGTTCCGTGAGGTCAGCGGACGAATCCGGCGGTATCACCCGGACGTCTCGGTCTTCTATGGCCACCCGCGCGAACTGACAGACGACGACTACGGTCACGTCGCGCACCTCGCCGGTCCCAGTCGGATCGCAGTGCTTCGCGACCGCGCCACCCCACTGCCCGCGGCGTGGTCCGTCGTCCAGACATTTGGCTTGGTCCAATACGAGGGCAGCGCTGTCGAAACAGCGGCCGAACCGGCAGCGATATCACTCACTGCTGCCGACGTACCCGAGATGTCCGCTCTCGTCGAGCGGACCAAACCGGGACCATTCCTCCCCCGGACCATCGAACTCGGCACCTACCTCGGTATTCGTGATGCCAATGGTTCACTCGTTGCGATGGCCGGCGAGCGGATGCGGCCGACGGGATACACCGAAATCAGCGCCGTGTGCACCGCCCCCGAAGCCCGCGGACAGGGCTTGGCATCCCGCCTGATCCGCGCGGTCGCGCAAGGAATCCGGGATCGCGGCGAAACTCCGTTCCTGCATACGTCCGACGACAACCCAGCTCAAAAGCTGTACACGGACATGGGATTCAAGCTGACGCGTTCGGTCCCGCTCGAGATCGTCCGAATCCCTGACTCAGAGCCGCTGAATGCGTAGCCCCTCATTCGATTCCGATGTCATGGCATCGGAATCGGTGGCGGCGACGGAATAGCAGGAATCGCGGGGATCGCCGGTGGCGCCGGAATGGCGGGCGGTGCCGGGATGGCGGGCGGGGCGGGAATCGCCGGGGGCGCCGGGACCATGGGTCCGCCCGTCTCCGGCGCGGGCGTCTGCGGCGCAGGCGATCCAGTGACCGGCGCTGACGTGTCCACCGTCGGCGTGCCTGACGTCGGAGTGACTGTGGTCGTGGATGTTTCAGTGGTCGACGTCGTCGTTGTGACTGATGTCGTCGTCGGCTTGTCGTTCGAGGCCTTGTCGCCACACGCTGCGAGGCTGGACACGGCCAGCACCACTGCGCCGACGCATACAGTCAGCCGAACTGGGAATTGCGGATTCGGGTTGGTAGGCATGGTGCAATCACTTTCGTCCGGCAGTGTCGTGGCAGCGGATACCCGTTATTCGGCCAGCCCAAACTCTCCGGTCCGCCATGGCGTACATCATGCCTAACCGGCAAAGTTAGAATGGCGAAATCGCGGCGCCGACCAACGTGCCGGGTTGTGGCAGCGAATATCCGTTGCCACTCATCGCCTTGGCACGAGCTGGTGCCCTCTGTCTCCCACGGGCAGACAGTAGGGCGTCAGGGTGTCGGAGCCGGTCAATGCGTCGTCCCGCCGACGCGGATGCGTCAGGATTTCTTCGACGGGATCACGATCACGACGATCAGCGTCAGGATCGAGAAGAACAGCCCCAGAAGTCCCCAGCCCAACGGGTTTCTGCCCTTCGTGCCGGCGATCACCGCGCAGATGATCGCGGCGATGACACTACCGATGGCGACGAAGATTCCTTTGATGCCCCGCAGGATGAATCCGGCTGCCTCGGGCTGACTCTGTAGGGCGATGACCAGTTCGTGAACCATCTCAATTCCTCACACTCAGTGACGCATTGAGTGCATCAGCTGATGCAGCTATTCCCTGCCGTCGGTACTTCGAAACGTCGTCATCGAGTTGACATCCACGGTTTGAGGAGCCGGAAATGCTCGACACCGATTATCTGAACCGCCTTTCGCGGGCGGGATTCGATCCAGCCTTTCCCAATGCCAGCTATCTGTTTCACGACGTCGAGCTCGAATACCTTCGCGCACAATGGGAGTCAGACCCGCTCGGGCAGTGGCGAAACGACGCCGGCTGGGTTTACCAGGACAGCGAATCAACACCCGTCGTGCCATTCTCGATCGCAGCGCCAGTCAGGGACTCGGACTCGTGACGGCCCACTTCCCTGCGCACGGTCCTTTATACGTCCGCCGGGACGGCGGCAGCTTCCTGTGGCAAAACTACGATGACGCTGTCAAAGTTTGCTGACGGAGACGATCGGCGATCATTTTCTGAACGGAACCAAGTTGCACTGGCAATTGGGAGTTCGTAGCCCGGGTGTGGCGGCGCGCCCCTCGTCGTGCCGCCGCACCCCGGGGGGATACGTCCAGCGACGTGCCAATAACCACGTCCGCGATGATCGTCTTGCCCTACAAGCTCACCAAGCGTGATCCCTATACGGGCCGGCTTCTTTGCCGGACGACTCCCCATCGGCCTGTGCGTTGGTTATCACCGCTCCCCTTTCGACCTCGATATATGGGTAGTCGTGATTCAGGACTCGAACCGAACGTCCGACTTGGGTGATCCAGGACACATCGCACATCGACCCAGCCGAGCAAGCGGCAGGCAGACCCGCACGACGGAAACTTCTCGTCACGTCGGACGTGGTCGTTCGCGAGCTGCCACCGACAACCGCCGCCAGGCACCACCTGAAACATGCACGACCGGTTGAAGATTGGGTGCTGGAACCGTAAGCGTGGCGGTCTTGACGAAATGATCAGTTGGCGAGGAGCCGACGGAGGTAGTTCCGTTGGTCGAAGGTCAGCCACTGAAAGCAATTGGCCAGCGCTGACGCCTCGGTGCCGTCGTCGGGCATATTGCGGGGAAAGACCACCCACACCGATTCATCGCCTACTACGCCGATCTCCGCGATGAACCCACCGCCGGCGAGCTGCTCCCCCAGCGCACGCAATCGCCATCCTTGCGCTTGGAGTGCGTTGGCCCACCAGTACGCCACCCGGACCAAACGTGGCGGCTGACAGATCATGCCTGGGATGTGCGCGGAGTTGCGTGCCGCGGAGCGCGAGTGCTTCAGCAGCTGCGAGCCGCGTAACAGCGCCTCCGTGTCCGTGGCGTCGTCCCACTCTCCGCGGTTGTGCTGGGAACAGTCCTGCCGTCCAACGGAATTCATTCAAGTCTCCATATCGTGCAGCGGCGTTCCGTGACGCCGTGAAGCAGCAGAGTGCCCACAGCGCGCGGTCAAACCCGCGGAGACGGCAAGCCGGCAGCCGCCAGACGTGGCACGCGCACAATCGCCGTTACGGCAATGTGAGCAACGGGAAAGCCGACACGAGACACCGCGATACCCGCGGCAGAACACGAAACACTGCATCCCCCTTGAGAAGACCGGCCCCAAGCCCCCCGGCTCTACTGGCACTCAACTGATACCACGAGAATTCCATGAACTTACCGGCGCGTCAACTCTTCACGAACATTTGCTGTCATTGCATTCACAGAAATTTCAGCTAACGTTCGTGCGACGGGCGCGTGCCCGCACACCATCCTGCGGCAGCTTGCCCAGGTGCCGCACCCCCGGGCGGTCATCACCAGGTCACTTCGGCGCCACACACGCACCGGCATCAACTGGCTCATCGTAAGTAACTGCACCGCAATATGATTCAAAGGGGGAATCGCATGGCCAGCAAGAAACGCCGCCAGTATTCAGTGGACGAAGCTTCCTTCGCAGAACGACTCAACCGACTGTTCGCCGCCATCCGGCCGCCCGGACGCGGGCCGTACCGCAGCTTCGAGGTAACCGAAGCCCTCGAGCATCGCGGGTACCGGCTATCGGCCCCATACCTTTCGCAACTCCGCTCCGGTACCCGCACATGCCCGTCCCCGCGCACCGCGGAAATGCTGGCCGAGTTTTTCGGTGTCACAGTCGAGTACTTCGACACCAACACCAGTTATGCGCGTGCGCTCGACGTCGAGCTGGACTGGCTCCAGCTCGGCCATGACGAGAGCGTGCGCGACCTCACCACCGCACTCATGACGCTGAGCCCCACCCTTCGTGAAGAACTCCTCGGGCAGGTCGACAGCTGCCAATTCGATTGCATGCCAACCATTGCCGAACAGATGGCCGAGCTGCCGCCGAGCCCCGTGCGGCAGGCTCTTGCGCCGGCCTAACGTTCGCGGTGACGTGTGAGGCTGGGCAGCAACACGTCGTCGACCAAGGTCCGCACCGTGTCCTCGGTCGGCGGCCGATCGGAGACCAGCGCCCGGAACACCAGGTACCCCGGCAGCAGATCGAAGATCTCCTCATCGATAGCCGCGGAGTCGATTTCGCCGCGTTCGACGGCTGCGGCGAGGACGCCGTCGATGACCAACTTGCGGTGAAAAATGAATTTCTCCTGCATCACCGCCTGCAGGCCGGGGCTGTGTGACATCTCGTTCAGCACAGCCCGCATGGTCCTGGTGTGCTCATGGGCCTGTACGCAGACGGACCGGCCGATCTCCAGGAGGTCTCCACGGAGCGAGCCCGTATGGGGCGGCACGGCGGAACTGCGCGTGCCCTCGATGAAAGCGGCCAGCACCAGATCCGCCTTCGACGGCCAGCGCCGGTACATCGTCGCCTTGCTGGCCTTGGCCCTGGTCGCCACCGCTTCCACGCTCAGCCGGTCGTAGCCGTGCTCCTGCAACAGCTCCAGGGTGATCGCCAGAAGTTCAGCTTCCCGCTCACTCCATGGGCAGCCGACGGTGTCGCACATGTCGTCCGACATCGCCACACCCCTTCCCGGCCTCGCACAGATGGAATATCAGAGTTACACCACGGCGTTGCACTTCGTTGCAGCAATTGAGCGCAGGCTTTTGCCCATATGTCAACCCGGTTGCGATCGCGCGTACGGTACCGTACCGTTCTCCGTTACGGGACGATTTGACGAGATTGCTACGGCGGTTCGTCAACGGGGGCGTCGAAAGGCTGTGGCTTGAGCAAGTTTTCGGTGAGCAGGTTGGCACGCCGGCAATGGATCGCCATCGTGGCGATCGTGGTGGTCGCTCTGGTCGGTTTCAGTGTCGACCGATTGCGCGGCATCTTCGGCTCCGACAACGAGATTTCGCGGCCCGGTTCAGAGGCCCTTGAGAACACCGGCTACGACCCGAAACGGGTGCTGTTCGAGGTGTTCGGTTCGCCCGGCTCCACGGCCACCATCAACTATCTGGATATCAACGCCCAGCCTCAGCGCGTCGAGAACGTCACCCTGCCCTGGTCGCAGGCCCTCACCACCGACGACCCGACGATGTACGCCGACCTCCGAGCGCAGGGCGATGGCAGCACCATCGGCTGCCGCATCACCGTCAACGGCATCGTCAAGGACGAAAGGTCCACGACCCACGTGAACGGATACATCTCGTGCCTGGACAAGACCGCATGAGCGAGCACCGCACCGACTCCGGCGTCCAGGGCGCCCTGCCCGCACGGCTCATCCAGAAGCTCGCACTCCCGATCCTGTTGATCTGGATCGGGATCGCCGCCGTCACCAACACAATTTCACCCCAGCTCGAAATCGTCGGGTGGGAACGTTCCGTCGGGCAGAACGCGGCCGACGCACCGGGCATTCTCGCGATGCGGCACATCGGCGAGGTCTTCCACGAATTCGATTCCGACAGTGCGGCAATGCTCGTGATCGAGGGCGATCAGCCCCTCGGTCCGGAAGCACACAACTACTACGACGGCTTGGTGAAGCGGCTGCAGGCCGACAAAGAGCACGTCGAGCATGTGCAGGACTTCTGGGGTGACCCGCTCACCGCCGGCGGCTCACAGAGCAAGGACGGCAAAGCGGCCCTGACGCAGCTGTATCTGCGCGGTAATCAGGGCGAGGCAATGTCGAACATCTCTGTCGACGCCGTGCGCAAGATCGTCGCCGCTGATCCGCCGCCGCCGGGTATCAGGGCGTACATCACTGGAGCTTCGCCGCTGGTGACCGACAACTTCGAAGTCGGCAGCGCGGGCACCAACGAGGTCACCGGCATCACCTTCTTGGTCATCGGCATCATGCTGCTGTTCGTCTACCGCTCAGTGGTGACGATGCTCATCGTCTTGCTGACCGTCGCCGTCGAACTCGCGGCGGCCCGTGGCGTCGTGGCGCTTCTCGCGCACGCCGGCGTCATCGGACTGTCCACCTACGCGACGAACTTGTTGACCCTGCTCGCGATCGCGGCAGGCACCGACTACGCCATCTTCGTCGTCGGCCGCTACCAGGAGGCGCGCGGCAAGGGAATGGACCGGCTCTCGGCCTACCACGACATGTGGCACGGCACCGTCCACGTCATGGTCGGCTCCGGGTTGACCATCGCCGGCGCCGTCGCGTGCATGAGCTTCGCCCGTCTCCCCTACTTCCAGACGCTCGGAATACCCGCTGCCATCGGCGTTCTCGTCACATTGGCGGCCGCACTGACGCTGGGCCCCGCGGTGTTGTTGATCGCCACCCGCTTCGGACTCATGGAGCCCAAGGTCGCCCAGCGGGCACGGGGCTGGCGCAAGATCGGCACCGCCATCGTGCGCTGGCCGGGACCGATCCTGGTCGTGACCGGCGCGCTCGCACTCATCGGCGTGTTCGCGCTGCCGGGCTTCGAAGTCAGCTATGACAACCGCCCGTACATCCCTGCCAGCGCACCCGGCGTCATCGGTATGGAAGCCGCCGAACGGCACTTCACCGAGGCACGGATCAATCCCGAACTGCTGATGATCGAAACCGATCACGACATGCGCAACCCCGCGGACATGCTGATCCTCGAGCGCGCGGCCAAGTCCGTCCTCCACACACCGGGAATCGCTCTGGTGCAGTCGATTACGCGTCCGCTGGGCACACCGATCACCCACAGCTCCATCCCGTTCCAGATCAGCGCGTCGAGCGCGAGCCAGATCATGAACCTGGGCTACCAGAAAGACCGCGCGAACGACCTGCTCAAGCAGGCCAACGAGATCGACAACACGATCGGCGTGCTCAAGCAACAGCTCTCGCTGCAGAAGCAGAGCGCCGCGGCCACCCATGATCAGGTTCAGGCGTTTCACGACACCGTCGTGACCGTCAACGATCTACGCAACAAACTCGCCGATTTCGACGACCAGTTCCGGCCGTTGCGCAACTACTTCTACTGGGAACCGCACTGCTTCGACATCCCCATGTGCGCGGCGCTGCGGTCGGTGTTCGACTCCTTGGACGGGATCGCCGATCTGTCCGACAAGTTCGGCAACATCACGGCCAGCCTCGACCGGTTGGATGCCCTGCAGCCGCAGCTGGTGGCTCTGATCCCGCCGCAGATCGCCATCCAGGAACGCAATCGTGAACTGACGCTGTCGAATTACGCGACCAACGGTGGCACCAACGCCCAGAGCGATGAGGCGCTCAAGAACGCCACCGCGATGGGTAAGGCGTTCGACGACGCCAAGAACGACGACACGTTCTACCTGCCGCCGGAAGCCTTCGACAACGCTGATTTCAAGCGCGGGCTCAAGCTGTTCCTGTCCCCCGACGGTAAAGCGGCCCGAATGATCGTGACGCACCAGGGCAACCCCGCCAACCCCGAGGCCATCCCGCACATCAACGCCATCAAGGAAGCGGTGTTCGATGCGCTCAAGGCGACGCCGATGTCGGACGCCAAGATCTACGTCGCCGGTATCGGCGCCACCAACAAGGACATTCAAGAGGGCACCAAATACGACCTGTTGATCTCCGCGTTGGCGGCAGTCGCGCTCATCCTGCTGATCATGGTGATCGTGACCCGCAGCATCGTCGCCGCGGCCGTCATCGTCGGTACCGTCGTGCTGTCGTTGGGCGCTTCGATCGGCCTGTCGGTTCTGGTGTGGCAGTACATCTTCGGCATCCATCTGTACTGGGTTGTGGTGCCGTTGGCCATCATCCTGCTGCTGGCCGTCGGCGCGGACTACAACCTCCTGCTGGTGTCCCGGTTCAAGGAGGAGATGCACGCGGGTCTGAACACCGGCATCATCCGGTCGATGGGCGGCACCGGCAGCGTCGTCACGGCAGCCGGTCTGGTGTTCTCGGCCACCATGGCGGCGTTCATCTTCAGCCCTCTGGTGATCCTCGGGCAGATCGGTACGACCATCGGCCTGGGCCTGCTGTTCGACACGTTGGTGGTGCGGTCGTTCATGACGCCGTCGATCGCCGCGCTGCTCGGCAAGTGGTTCTGGTGGCCGCAGATCGTGCGTCAGCGTCCGGTGCCCGCGCCATGGCCGACTCCGGTTCAGGACCACACCGACGATGATCTGGTGGGATCGAACGAACGCTGAGACCGGTGCTCATAACGCCGGGATGAATTCTGCGAGCGCAAGGATCATCGACACCACCAGCGCGAGTCCGATCAACCCGCCCGCGGGAATCATGGCCCCGCACACCATGATCCAGACCGCAAGTCTGGGCCATTCAAATGGCTGGTCGCCCACCACACCACCGAGGCGGGCCCGCAGCAGGTGGTAGGCCGCCCAGACGGCCGCGCCGGCTATGGCCACCGCGATGATCCGCATGCCGACCGGCGTGGCGGCCACAGCGATACCTCCCATGATCGCCGTGGCCGCCACCCGTGCCCACGTCACCGTTCGAAACTGAGCCGTCCGTGTGAGTGGTTGACTGCGATCGGGCTCACCGCGGTACCTCGGCAGCCGCCCATCGATACCCAACAGGCGCCAGATCCATCGCGCCCACACCGTCCGCAGACCGAGGTCTTCCGCAACGCGGCGGACGTCCGCGGCGGATTCGGCCATCATTCGCCGCGAGTGATCGCTGCGCCAGTAGGCGGCTTTGAAGACTTGCCGCGGAATCCGGAACTGCCGGGCGAACGTACGCGGCGGAGTGATCATCTCGCCGATGAGCCATCGCAGATAGATCGGAAACGCCAAGGCGTACAACCCACGACGGAACGATCCGACGGCCGCGATCCGTTGCGCCAGATATTGGCTGGCGAACGCGATGTGCCGAGCTTCTTCCGCGAGGTGAATGGCAGTAACCCTGTTCAGCAGCGCGGGCACCGCTGTGGCGCCACGATGCTGCAGCGTCTGCTGGAAATGCAGAGGCTGCTCCCCGCAGAGCACTCCGATGAACAAGAAGATGTCGGCGTAGCCACCGATGAAGCCCAGGATCGGCCCGAAGAACCGCGAGCCGCGTCGCATTCCAGGAACGTCGGCACCGGTGCGGTTGACGAACTCCTGGAACATCTGGATGTGGTGGCATTCTTCGGTCAGTTCGTGCAGTAGATAGCGGAACACCGCCGAACCGTTCGGCAAGGTGCCGGCGTGGTGAATCACCCCACGGATCAGCATCATTTCGAACTGCAGCGTCACCTTCAGGATGTTCGCGGTCAGCCAGCGACCCATCGCGATGCGCTGCTCGAGGGGCTGCCGCGCATACCAATCGGTCGCGGCGAGCGGGGCGATGTCGGGATCGAGCTGCCACCGCCGATCGTTGTCCCCCACGGCGTTTTCCGGTGCATCCCAGTCGATGTCGACGAAGGGATCGAACCGCCGGCGCGTGCTGGCGCCGGCGAGTGCCGTCGCGATGTCGGCGTTCAGCTCGACCAGACTGTCCGTGGTGGCATGTGGCCTGCGCCACTCTGTGGGGGTGACTGAGGTGAATTCCACGGCCATGAGGTGACCTCCGTTGGTATCGAAGGGAACTGGGTGCCGACGAGCGTGCGGCCAGGCGTTTGCGCGACGGTGTCCGCCGCGTTGCCGCGGCGACGATTCGCCTGGGAAGCGTTGTCCCAGTGCGGGATATGTCGCAGACACTGGTGCGAAACGCCGTAGAAACAGAGGGGTTCCTATACTCGGCGATGCTCGTCTCCAACGAACCGTTGCCACTGCGCGGCTTGGGCCCTCGGACCCGCCTCGGCGGGTTGGACAGCGGCGCGTTGGGTGCAGCCGATGTTGCGGCACAGTCCGTTTCGGCGATGGCGCCGTGCGGCGCCGCGACCGCGATTCCGGTATTGGTTGCTGCGCAAGGCAGTCCGGTCGTCGCGAGCATGGCTATCGCGTTCGCAATCACCCTGGTGGTGTCATGGCTGGTGCGGGGATTCGCCCGGCGCGTGCCCGCCGCTGGTTCCCTCTATACGTGTGCTGCGATCGGTGTCGGGCCGATGTCCGGATTCATCACCGCCGGCGCGCTGTTGCTCGGCTACCTGGGCACCGGGATGTTCGCCGTCACCGAATCCTCGTCGTTCGCATTGCGCTTGGCGTCCGCCGCCGGGATGACGGCACACGGCTCGCTCGTCGCTATCGGCGCGCTCGGATTTGCGGTGGCCAGTGGGCTGGTACTGGTTCGCGGAATCCGGTTGTCAGCGCGGGTCTCGCTGGTGACCGAAGCCGTGGCCGTACTACTCGTGGTGGTGGTTTCGGTATGGCTGCTGTGTCACGGCGACGGACGCCCATTGCTTGATTCCGTGCTGGAACCTGCCCCCGATCTCGGCCGCCTGGCCGGTGGTATCGCTGTGGCGATGACGGCGTTCGTCGGCTTCGAGAGCGCGACAGTGCTGTCGGTCGAGACGCGCGCTCCGCTGCGTACAGTGCCGGCCGCCGTCCGCGGCTCGCTGTTGGTGGGCGGATCCGTTGTGCTGCTTGCGACCCTGGCGCAGGCCGAATCGCTCAGCGGCGCGACGACGCGTTCGTGGTTCGAGACGCTGGCGGCCAGTCCCGGGGGCCGGATGCTGGTACCGGCGGTGTACCTCGCGGCGACTCTGTCATTTTTTGCGTGCGCGCTGGCTTCGACGACTGCGGCGGCACGCGTCTTGTTGTCCCTGGCCCGCGAAGGCGTGCTCCCAGAAGCCCTCGGCCACACCGATCTCCGTAGCAAGGCGCCGACAGTGGGGATTGCGGTGTGCACGGCAGCCGTCTTCGGGCTGCCGTTCGCAGTCAGCGCGGTCGGAGCCGACCCGACAGCGGTGTGTGGAGCATTGGTGGCCGGCGCGGTCGGTGGCTACCTGTTGGCATATGCCGCGCTGGCCGGCGCGATGCCGCTGATGCTGCGCCGCCTGGGCGAGCCCAGTCGCGCGGTCTGGGTACTCGGTCCCGCCTGCGCATTGGTACTCACCGCCGTGGTGACTGGATTCTGGGGACTGACGGTCGCGGGCCCTTCGTGGTCTGGATCGGCGGTGTCGGCGGCCTGGATGCTGCTGTGGGCAGCCCTCGGATACTGGGTACGCAGCCGCCGGCCGGATGCCTTCGCATCGATTGGCGCGCATTCGGGAACCGTGAGGTCCTCGGTCTGGCGCGGATACTTGCGGCGCTCGCCATGACACGGGCGTTGCGTCCGGATGCCGGGTCCCGCTCCGCGCTCGCTGCCCTGGCCATCATCGAAGAGGTAGCGGCCGCGGGACCCGGAATTACGGCGCTGGAAATCACTCATCGGCTGCGGATGTCGCGGTCAGCCGCGTACCGCCTGCTCGGCGTCTTGGTAGAGAGCGAGTACCTCGTCCGCACACCCGATTTGGGTGGATTCGCACTGGGACGCCGGATCGATCGATTGGTCGGCATCCCGTCGACACCCGCGGACCGGGTCCGCGAAGCGGTGGACGCCGTGCGCGCCGAAGCCAGGTTCGGGATACATCTGGTGCTGCATCGGCCCCTGGCCCCCGCTACGCAACCGGCACTGGAGCTGTTCGACATCGATCCAGATTTCCCGCTGTCTGATCCTGAGCGGATTGTCGCCGAACCGGATTGCTCGGCCATCGGACGCATCATCTCCGCAGACGCGCGAGGCGAGCGCCCAGCGTTCGCCACGCAGCGCGGACTGATGGTGCCCGGCCACGGTTGCCTGGCCGTCCCGATCCGCGGTCAGGACTGCAGTCTCATTGCCGTGCTGGCCGCCTCCGCACCGATACACAGGGTGGCGGACTCGGACACATTGGTGTCCTTCCTGACTCCCCACGCTCAGGCGCTGGCAGCGGCATGCACCGCATGCGCGCCGGCCCGCCGTCCGGAATACACGCAGTCGGCCAGCGACAGTCCGCTGACGTAGGAGTTGGCGCAGATTCCGATGGCAGTGCGTCCCGCGGCAAACAGGCCGTCGATCGGTTGTCCCTGCGGAGTTTTCACGGCACCGGACTCTTCATCGACGATGAGGCCACCGAGGGTGAACATGGGGCATGGATTGATCAGGCTGCGTTTGATCGAGATCGCGATGAGTGAGTACGGCCCTTGCTCGATGGGATGGACGAAATCGGCCGGCTTACCCATCGGGTCAGGGTCACCCGACGCCGCGGCCTCGTTGTGCTCAGTGACTGTTTGACGCAGTCCCGCCGGGTCGACACCCGCCTTGGTCGCGACGGCTTCGAGGGTGTCGGCCTCCACGCGGTCGGTCCGTAGCATCGCCTCCATCTGGAGGCGCTGAAACCAAATCGCTTGCTGTGGAAGCTGTTCGCGTGCCTGGTCGAGCAATGCCCGGTCAGTGAGGACCCATCCTCGTCCGTTGTGGTGTTGCACCATCGCATTGCCGATGGCGGCGCCGTAACGGGTTTCGTCGATGAACCGCTGCCCGCGTTCGTCGACGACGAGCCCGCCGAGCATCGCGCTTGGCGGAGTGATGAATCGCCACGCGGACACGTTGTCCAACCGATCAACTGCCGCGCCGACGTCGATGGCCAACTGCATGCCGCTGCCGTCATCGGCACTGGTTCCGAGCTGAAGACCGTCGCGATATGCCGGAGCATGTTGCTCTATCAACTCTCGATTGGCGATATAGCCACCGGCACAAAGGATTACGCCCTTGCGGGCATGGACGTCGACCGTCTGGGCGTATCGGCGCTCCAGGGCCGACAAACGACGCTCCAGCGTCGCGCGCAGCGGCGGATAGTAGATGCCCGGTTTCACTGCCAGCGCCGCGTATGCCGCATAGCGTCGCTTCACCCACGCCGGTGCGTGCGCGAGGGTGCTGGTCCGCACACCCACGACTCGACCGGTGGAATCCGTCAGAAGCGACTCGGCGCGGGTATGGAACATCGTGCGCACCCCGGCACGGCTCGCCGACTCAGCCAGCGGCTGGTAGATCTTCTTGCCTGACGCACCAGGCCCTTTGGCCCGGTGACCACGTTGCACCGGCGGAGTGAGCGCACGGAAGTGCCCGGAGTTCTCGCTGCCCGAGTAGTACAGGTAGTACTTGTTGTTGGGGTACGACGTCTTGTAGGGACACACCGATGCCTCGAACGGCACGCCGTGTTCGGTGAGCCAGTCGATCATCGCGGGACTGCCGTCGACGAACCGCCGCAGTGTTTCCGGCCGTACCGAGTCGCCGACTTCGGCGCGCAGATACGTGTACATCGCGTCAGCGCTGTCGTCGATACCGGCTTCGCGTTGCACCCATGTTCCCCCGCCGGCGTAGATGATCCCGCCCGACACCTGCGTGGCGCCGCCCCCGTTGAATCGGTCGATGGCGAGGACATCTGCCCCCTGAGCTCGCGCTTCCAGCGCGGCGCACACACCGGCAGCTCCGTAGCCGACCACAACCACGTCCGCCGTGACGCCGCTCATGGTGCTCCCTTCCGACAAGCAGTAGTACTCGCAGTTTAGACTCTGAGTACAACATATCAGTTTGGATGTGGATTCCATGGCCTCGGGATTCAGTGGGCCTGCTGCTCGTACACTTCGATTCGTGGTTGAACAATCGGGACGGGCAGTCCCCGCGGCGGTAGCGAGCAAGCTCTATGCCGCAGCCGACCTGATCGCCACCAAGGGCCTGGAAAACACGAAGATCGAAGAGATCGCGGCCGCATCCGGTGTCCCGAAAGCCACGCTTTACTACTACTTCACCGGCAAGGACGACATCCTCGGTTTTCTGCTGCGGGATTCGCTCGGCGACCTAGCCCGCGATGTTGCCGCTGCCGCCGATTCGGCCGGCAGCGGCAAGGACAGACTCGTCGCCGTCATCACCGCGCAGGTCGCGCACACAATGAACCGGCCAGGGACGAGCACGGCGCTGGTAGGCGACCTCGGCCGCGCGATCAGACTTCCCGAGCTCGCCTCGGCCGTCCAACAGGCATTCTACGAACCCATCGCACGAGTGCTCGAGGCCGGCGCCGCGGACGGCACCCTGAAGCGCGTCGCAGAACCGAGCACCGACGCGATCAGCATCTTCGGCGCGGTCATGATGACCGCGCTGTTGCACAACGTCGTCAGCTCGGGAAAGAGCAAACACGACGTTACCGGCGAAGTCATCGACTTCGTCTTGAACGGCGTCGCGCCCGCGGGCTAGCTGCCCCGCTCGGCGGCCGCAGTACGCCGCGGACATCGTGCCGTGGGCGGCGCTCGATACCTACCCCGGGCGTAGGAAGCCCCCGGGCGATCTCCGACCACAGCACGATCCCAGCGGGCCCTTCTCGTTCATAAGCTGTTGAACACGTAGTGCGACAACCTATTTCGCGCACGCGAGCGAGAAGGTCCATGGTGAACACTCCGGCATCGATCCGCGCCCATACCCTGCGAGCAGCGGCGGTCGCCGCAGCAATGAGCACAGCCCTGGCCAGCACTGGGGCTTCGGCGTCCGCTTCGCCAGCCCATCGAATGTTCCTGCTCGCCAACATGCACACGTGCGATTTTCAGCTTGTGACAATGCAATTGGGCCGTCCGGGAGCCAAGCTCTTCGCGGAGATCACCTCTGACGGACACACCGCGGTCGCCCATATCGATATGACCAACGGCGCCGACAACGGGCAGTACGTGGTGCGGGTCATCCCGGCACCGCACGCCGTGCTGGGCTGCATGCCGGGCGACCGCGGCATCACCACGGGTACGCTCGCCGCCGATGCCTTCGGCAGCGGCAGCATCACGCTGCAAGCGCCCATCCCGACCGGTACCACCGGCATGTGGCTGGCAGTGGATCTACCGTCCCCGCATTCGCAGATCCCCCAGGAGTTCTTCAGCAGCAACTACATCGCGCCGGTCTGACCACTACGAATTGGTCCGCGCAATAACGACTTTCATAGTGGGTTCCGCTACTCGACATCGGCGATACTGCACCGTCAGATTCCCGTCCAGGCGCTGGCGATCCGCTTGCCGATGTCGACGACCTTCGCCTGCTGCGCTTCGGGTGCTTCGATCCGGCGGCCAACCTGCTTGGCGATGACGCGTTTGATCTCCGAGTCGACGTCGGCCACGATCCGCAGGAGTTCGCCCCGCAGCGTCTGGGACGTGACGTTGACCGTGATGTCCTTCCGCTCCGGCTTCGGAATATCGATGATCAGCAGCAGTGGCTCGGCAGCACGGGCGGTGGCGATCAACGCGATCTCGCCGGTCACCATGAATCGGGAGCGGTCGACACGCAGGTCGATCAGGAGGTCGATATCGAGCGGGATGCGAACGTCGAACGCAATCATGTCGCCGTCCCGGCGAGTCACCTGGGGCTGTTCGATGCTGACGCGCGCCGTCACCCGAGCGATGCCCGCGGGCCCGGCAGGAAACGGCCCCAATTCGAAGGTATCGCCGGCCATCGTGCCGAAACCGTCGGCAACCCGGTCGGCGGTGACGGCGACCTCGAAGAATTTGCGGCCGAATTCCTCATAGGTCGCAAAGTCGTGCGTGGACATACGCATCAGACTCGCACGTCCGGGCGGTGTGTTTCTCGTGGTTTGCCAAAGCTGCCCGCCGGGAGGTCACTCCCGCACCTTGCAACCTTGCAGCCAGCCCTTGACTTTCCTGCTTGGAAACTGAAGGATCGACTTTCCAAGCGGGAAAGTGAGGACGAAGCCATGGAGCACATCACGCCGGCGGACGCGCGCGCCGCGCTCGACGCAGTGGATCACGCCAGGGCGAAAGTCGTCGACGAAGTAGGTCTCCCCCGGTGGTACTGGTGGCTCCTGGCTGCGGCATGGGTCGTTCTCGGGATCGTCGGCGACCTCGGCCCGCAGTGGCTCGCCGTCGGCGCGACACTGGGGTTCGGGGTCATTCATTCCACGATTGCGTCCCGCCGACTCAGCGGTCGCCGGCG
This sequence comes from Mycolicibacterium sp. P4_G11, assembly GCF_056555145.1. NCBI lineage: Bacteria > Bacillati > Actinomycetota > Actinomycetes > Mycobacteriales > Mycobacteriaceae > Mycobacterium > Mycolicibacterium sp. P4_G11. The sequence goes on along the minus strand of NZ_JBFUJW010000010.1, from coordinate 192,062 downwards.
CACCGAACGGCTGCAGGTCAGCGCCGACACCGTCAGCCCTCGGATCCCGATGGTGGTGATCGGCATGCTGTTCGCTCTGGTCGCCATCACGATCGCCACGGGATTCGCACTGGATGCTGACGGCGCCCGACATCCCGGCATCGCAGCTGCAGTGTTTGTCGCTGTCATCGTCGGCCTGGGCGGACCTGAGATCTTGCGGGTTCTCCGCCGCTGGGTCCACGCATGACGGCACCGCGATTCGATGAGCTGATTCACCCGAGCACCCGCCTGTCCCTGGCGGCCACGTTGGCCGCCGCGGATTGGGTCGACTTCGCGTATCTCAAAGACGCTCTGTCGCTATCGGATTCGGCCTTGTCGAAGCAGCTGTCGGTCCTCGAGCACGCCGGTTACGTCACCACCGAACGCCGTTTGGACGGCAGCCGCCATAAGGTGCACGCAAGCTTGACCGAGGCCGGCCGCGCCGCGTTTGACGGCCACGTTGCGGCATTGCGGGCCATCGTCGAAGGTCCGCAACATGCAGGGGTTTCGCGAGGCGCTGCGAAAGCCGGCCGATAGTCCCGACCCTGCGGAGTTAGTCGACGGTGTGCACGATCAAGATGTCGATCTTGGCTTTGCGTGCAACGTCGGCGGGCACCGAACCCAACAGTCGTCCTGCCGTCGAGTTCAGTCCGACATCGCCGACGACGATCAGGTCAGCGGCGACGTCTTGCGCCAACGTGGTGAGCGCCTCGACGGGCGCACCGATCACCGACCGCTCCTCGATGTCCTGGGCGCCCGCACCGCGCGCGAGTTCGCCGGCTTCGTGGAGGATCTCGTAAACGTGCGCATCGCCGTGCACCCGGTAGCCGCCATCACGTCCCAGCGCGTCCTCTGCCCGGCGATCACTTGCTTTCTCCGGTGCGGCCGGCCGTGCCCAACTGCCCTTTTCGACTTCGTGGAAATGAGCCGTCGCGATGACCAGCTTCGCGCCCTGCTGCGCCGCGAACTTGGCGGCATGTTCGACCGCTTTCATCGACGAGTCTGAGCCGTCAGTTCCAACCAGGACTGTCCGGTAGCTGCCCATCGCTGTCTCCTTACGGGGGTGACGTCGTGACGACCTTAGCGCCGACGGATCAGTTGACGTGGGCATTTGGCGTGCATTGCGGGTGTGCTCCCCCAGCGGATCCCCCAATTGGTGGACATCGATCTCCTCCCCCGTATCAGCCGGTCGCCGGACAGACTCGCGGCCCGATGAACGAGACGCTGGAGATATCGCGGAATCGCGACGCCACCCGACTCGTCCCGGAAGGACACCACCATGACCGCCATGGCCCTCGACACCATCGAACCGGAGCCGGTCGACCGCCCGGACACCGAAAGGTCCGCTGCCAAACGGCGCGCGATCATCCGAACGGTCCTCGAGGTGGGAACGCCGTTGGTCGCGTTCTATGGGCTGCGCGCCACCGGACAGTCCGAGTACTTCGCACTCTTGACCGCGACGATCGTCGCCGGCATCCCGGTGGGGTACGGGCTCGTGAAGGCGCGTCAACTCGACCCGTACTCCGGGTACCTCATGTTGATGTTCGGCCTGACCCTGGCGGTCGCGCTGGTGACCACCGACCCCCGGCTGGTGCTGGCCGGACAGACGCTCGTCGGCGGCGCGGCGGCCGCGGTGTTCCTGGCGAGCTGCCTGGTCGGCAAGCCCATGACACAGTTCGTCGCCGCCCGATTCATGCCCGCGGCCACTGAGCACACCCCGACCGTCGCGCTACACGCGTTGCACATCCGGCTCAGTGCGGTGGTCGGCGTCGGTCTGGTGATTCAGGTGGTCATCCTGCTCGGCATCATCTTCACGTTTCCCTTCGACGTCGCGAACGGCTTGGTCAACGTCGTCGGGTCCGTCGTCGTCCTGGCGATCGGTGCGGTGGTGGCACTCATGGTCCGCCGCTTCAAGCAGACGCTGAGCGCCTGAGCTACCGCCGCAACAGACCCTGCGCCGCTTCGACGCAGGGTCTGAGCCGCGCTGCTGGGCCGACGCCGGACAGCGCCAGCGATCGTTGGGGTACTTCCAATCCGATGACGATGTCGTCGGGCAGCGCCGCGAGGATCTCGGACAGCGGAAGTTCACCCTCCCCCGGAACCATCCGTTCGAACATGGCTTCCTCGGCGTAGTTGCCGGCCTGCGGCGCCAGAGTCGTATCGCAGAGCTGGGCGTAGCCGATCTGCTCGGCAGCAACGGTGCAGAGGTCTGCGGCACCGGAACCGGACCGCACCAGGTGCATGGTGTCGATCAGCAGCCGGACATCGGGTCGCGAAATATGTTGGAGCACAGTCAACGCCGTCGGCAGGTCGCCGATGGTCAGGCCCGGCACCGGTTCGATGACCGTCTCGATCTGCCGTTGTGCGGCGAGTTCCGCCAGCGCGCCGATCTGGTCGACGGTGCGCTCAAGGTCCGGGTCCAGGCTGACCACGTTGATCCGGGGCACCCTCAGTTCGGCCATCAGGTCGAGATCCCGGCCGAACGACCGCATGTCGGCGCCAGGCAGCACGAGGAATCCGTCACCCAGCGAGATGCCGACGCCGCGGTGGTCCATGGCCGCGAGCACGTCGGCCCGCAGTCGGCTGTCATCTTGGAGCGAGAACGGCGGGTAGCCCAGCGGCAGCGCGGCGAAATTCTGCACGAAGACCGTGATGAACCGGCACCCGAGATCCGCGGCGACATCGACGAATTCGACCGGGGGCAGACCGAACACGCTGAGCGCCTCGATGCCGAGCAGATCGATGGATGGTGTCACGTGGGCTCCCGCAGCGGCAGGCCGGCGGCCCGGTAGACGGCGTCGATGACCCTCATGTTCTCGACCGCGTCCTGCGGCGTGGTCTTGACCGGTTCACCACGCAACACCGCACCGGCGAACGCGTCCAGTTGATAGCTGTACGACGCGCGCCGCGGAAACCGTTCCACCCGTTTGCCGTTCGCGGAGCGGACCGTGAGCCGGTGGTACAACTGGGGCAGCACCGGGTTGAAGACCCGCAGCTCGCCGGCCTCCCCGACGACCCGCGCGCTCATCTCGACCAGACTCGTCGACCACATGCTGCAGCGCATCCGGCCGGTATGGCCTGCGGGGTAGCGCAATTCGGCGATCATCGCCCGATCAACCTGACCATCGCGGAGTTTCGCCTGCGCCGATACGACCTCGGGGGTGCCGCCGCCGCCGAAGATGCGCGCCATATGGATGGCGTAGCAGCCACCGTCCATCGTCGCGCCACCCGCGAGCGCGTAGTTGTACCGGATGTCGGAGAACTTGGGCAGCGGGAAGCACATCGCCGTCTCGACGTGCTGCAGCTTCCCGAGCTCGCCCGAGGCCACGATTTCCTCGACGCGCAGTGCCAGCGGGTGATAGCGATAGTGGAACGCCTCCATCACCACGCGGTCGGAGGTGGCCGCCCGCTCGGCGATGTCGGCGGCCTCGGCTTCGTTGGCAGTGAACGGCTTTTCGCAGAGCACATGTTTACCGGCGTCGATGGCAGCCCGAATCCACCTGCCGTGCAATCCATTCGGCAGCGGGATGTACACCGCATCCAGGTCGCGATCGGCGATCAGTTCGTCGTAGCTGCCATATGCCGTGTCGATTCCGTGCTTCGTGGCAAAATCGCGCGCTCTCGCCACATCGCGGGCCGCGACGGCAGCCACCGAAACGTCATCGCAGGCCCTGGCCGGTTTGATGAGCGCCATCGGTGCGATGCGGGCCGCACCGACGATGCCGATCCTCACCGGCGGGGTCGTCGCGGTCATCAGCTGCCGCCCAGGAGATCTCGTGACTGCAGCGCCAGCCACAGCTGCGCGATGTCTGCGGTATCGGTCAGCTTGGCTCCGGTCAGTTCTTCCACCTTGTGAATGCGGTAGAGCACCGTCTGCCGGTGCACGTTCATGGCCTCGGCCGTGCGCTGCCACGACCGTTGATTGGCCAGAAACGCTTCCAAGGTTTCGACGAGGCCCGTCCGGTGCTGGGCATCGTGTTCGATGAGCGGCCCCAACCACCGTTCCACCATGGCCTGGGCATCGTCGACACCACCGACGCCCAGCCACGATGTGGCACTGCCGTACCGAACCAGTTGCTCGTCCGTCCGTTGCGCGGTGCCCAGCGCCCACGTCGCTTCCCGTGCCGATTCCCCTGAGCGGGACACCGACTGCAGCGCCCGGCTGGCGCCGACCCTGGCACTCGGCCCGAGCGATCCGACGATCGCCTCGACGGCATCATCGGCAACCGGAACGACCGCGTGGGCGACGCCCGAGCGGAATGCCGTCACATGCGGAATTCGACGGCGCCACAACGCAACATGGAGGTCTCGCAGCCGCCGTTCATCGGCGCAGGTTGCCGAAACGAATACCGCGTGGGCCGGATCGAGTCCCAGGGAAAGCAATTGGCGTCGTCCACCCCGGCGGTCGACGCTGCCGTCCATGAGCTGCGCCGTCAGCTCGGCACCGGAACGACGGGTGTGTTCGAGAGCCAGGTGCGTCTGGGACAACTCGAGGGCCACGACCGTCGCCGCGTGCTGGATGAGCACGCCGTCGAGCGCCACCCCGCCCTCGCGGATGACAGCCAGCACCGCGTTGTCATGGGTGGGCACCTCACCGACAAGAACCTCCACGCCGCCCGGCGTCAGCACCGACCGGGCGCCGGCGACCAACGTGCCCTGCGACGCCGTTCGGACAGTGGCTTTCACGTCCTCGGGTGGGTGCGGTCCATCGGGGTGATACGCCTCGGCAGTCACGCGGTCGCAGACGAAGACCGGGCACCGCAGCTCCTTGGTGAGGGCATCGGCGGTACGGGACCGAGCCACATCGCCACCGGTGGTGCGACGGAGCGCGTCGTAGATTCGCGCCGTGCGCATCAGGCGCTGGGATTGTTCGAGCAGCGTGGCCTCAGCGATGGCGCGTGAGATCGCCACGAACGGCATGGGATACCGGATCCAGAGCACCGGCAGTCCGAGGCGTTCACTCGCCTGGGTGAATCGTTGAGTGAGCTTCGGGCAGTACATCTGTTCGCCGATGGCCAACCCGCTGGCGCCGATCCGATGGAGCTCGTCGAGCAGATGCTCCTGGCCGTCGGCATCGGCGGGAAACGACATCCCGTTGGTCATCAACAGCTCACCGCCACTGACCCATTGCCAGGGCTCGGGCAGGTCCGACGTGTGCGTCCAGGTCACCTGGCGGTCCAAACCAGCCTTGCCCGAGTGCAGTCGCAACTGCAGGTGCGGCATGTCCAGCAATTCGCGAACGGTGATGCTCACCGATCAACCGTATCTTGCGACACGATCACCGAACGCGATTGCGGACAACTGGGTTATGGCGCGACCTCGGCAGCGACCGCAGTCTGCACCTGACCGGCCGACCGGACCTGCCACAGCTTGATCAGGCCGAAGTAGATGAAGAACGTGCCGATGGTGCCGACGATCCACGCCGTGTCGATACCGCCGATCTCGTTCGCCACGGCACCGGTGTAGAAAGCCGTTGACATGAAAGGAATTTGGATGACGAAGCCGAGGAAGTAGCTGAGCACGGCCGGGACGTTGAAGGCGCCGTAGCCACTCTTGGGGTCGCTGAACGAGGCGGCGTCGTAATGCCCCTTCTTGATGACGTAGTAATCGATCAGGTTGACGATGCTCCACGGGATCAGCAGGTAGATCAGGATGCTGATGAAGTTGGAGTACTGCACGAGGAAGTCGTCGGAGAAGCCGATCGCGGCGACGAAAACCACCGCCGCGATCACGGTCGCCACGATGTTCCGGGCCGAGGACTTCGGCGACCACTTCAGCTTGAAGGCCTGGATGCAGGTCAGCGTGCACAGCGACGATCCGTACATGTTGATGACGCCGGCGTCGATCGCCCCGAAGAAGAACACGAGCATCACGAAGACGAACAGTGGCGCGGGCATGATGCGCGACAGGCTGGCCAGTGAGGCGTCCGAGCCCAGGCCGGCGACCAGGAGCGCACCGACGATCATCGCGCCGACGGCGCCGAGGAGCGTGCCGAAGTACGTGTACCAGAAGGCGGATCGGGGGGTGGTGGAGCTCGGCAGGTAGCGCGAGTAGTCCGAGACATACGGCGCGTACGACAGCTGCCAGATGCCGGCGACCGATGCCATACCAAGGAAGCCGATCCAGTTGAATGAGCCACTGCCGCCGCCACCGGTGCCGCCATGCGCGGCAGCGACTGCGGTGTAGCCGAGGGTGAGCACCAGCGCGAGGCCGGACAGCCAGACCATCACCCGGTTCATCCGGAGGATGAGCTGGTAACCCACGACCACGGTGACCAAGGTGGCGAAAGTGCTGAAGGCAAGCGCCACAGTCGTATTCAGCGACGGGAAGACCGCGACCAGCGTCTGCTGTGCCAACACCATCAGGGATACGATCCAGCCGACGTACGCCAGGATGACGACGACGATCACCAGCAGTGAGCCGTACATGCCGAACTGTGCGCGCGCCTGGATCATCTGCGGCACACCGAGACCCGAACCCTGCACCGAGTGCAGCGCCATGAACACCGCGCCCACGAGGCTGCCGAGAATGATGGCGATGACGGTGGATGCGACATCCAGCTTGTAGATCGTCGGCCCGAGCAGACCGGTCACCACCGCGAGCGGGATGATCTGGACGGTAAACCAGAAGGAGAAGAGGTGTCGCACCTTTCCGGTGCGCTGCGATTCCGGCACCGGCTGAATCGTCAGAGTTTCGACCCTCGAGCCACTGTCATGCGGCATGGGACACGTCCTTACACGTTGGTGTGGTGATGATTTCGGGATGGTCTGTGAACCGGATCAACGGATGACGAAGCCGCGGTCGACGACGTGCTCGAGCATGTCGATGTAGGTATCCATATCGTCGCGTGCCGCACGCGGCGCTGCGTCGTAGGGCATGGCGGATTTGACTGCGGGACTGAGGAAATAGGCCCCGGCTGCCAGGACCGTGAGTGCCTCGAACTGCTCAGGCTGTCCGACCGCGAGATCGTCGAGAGCGACTTCCGCGTCTTTCCCGGCACTGGCATCCAGCGCCGCAGTCAGGTCGTCGACGAGGTCATGCCGGTAGCGCAGGACCTGATCGAGCAGGACCCCGGAGACTTCGGCGGTGGTGGCCGACGGCATGGTGTCGCTTGCTGGGATAAGAGCTTCGGCCAAGGTGGCGAACACCTGGCGCTGTTCGGAAGTGAGCATGGGTCTTCCTCAGAATGCCGTCGGGATACTGGAGCGGGTTTCGGCCAGATGCCGCATGGAGCGCAGCGCGACGGCCATGATGGTGGCGGTGGGATTCATCCCGGTCGAGGTGACCATGGTGCTGCCATCGATGATGAACAGGTTCGGGATGTCGTGGGTGCGGCACCACTCGTCGACGACGGAGGTCGCCGGGTCGGTACCCATCTTGGTGGTGCCGAGCAGATGCCAGGCGCTGTGCCGGACGACCGGAACCGGGTGTACCTCAACGGCTCCCGCGGCTTCGTGTGCCTCCATGGCGCGGGCGACGTTGAAGTCGAGCATCCGCCGGCAGTTCTCGCCGATCTCGTAGTGAATCTTGGCCGCGGGGATCCCGTCGGAGTCGGTGACGTTGGGATCCAGTGTCACAGTGTTGGATTCGTCGGGCAGATCTTCGGTGGTGATCCCCCACTCGGTGTAACGGCCGAATGTGCGCTTCAGTCGCGGATGGAAATTGGCGCCGAAGCCGTCCCGCCAGTTGTCGCCCGGCTCCCACAGGGTCTGGGCCAGTGGGCCGCCGGTGGGCATGAGGTTCCACTTGGCGCCGCGCACGAATCCTCGGCTGGTGTCGGTCTCGTAGAACTGCAGTGACTGCAGCGCCTGGCCGGCGGGGCCGAGCCAGGTCTCCATGTCTTCGTCGTATGCGCCGTAGACCGAGGCGTAGGGGTGGGTCATCAGCCGCTTACCGACCAGGCCTGACGAGTTGGCCAGCCCATCCGGCGCCGAGTTCAGCAGCAGACGTGGTGTGCCGATGCCGTTGGCCGCCAACACCGTTACCCGCGCACTCTGGTGCTGCAGAGTGCCCTTACGGTCGATGTACTCGGCGCCAGTGACCAGGCCCTTCTTGTTCATGGTGAGGCGGCTGACCCGAGCCCCGGTAACGAGCCGCACGCCGAGCCTGATCGCGTCGCGCCAGTGGGTGATGTCGGTGCTGGCCTTGGCGCCGACCGGACAGCCGGACTCGCAGGCGCCGTAGCGCTGGCAGCCTTCCTGATTCTTGTATTTGCGCGATGCGATGGCGTTCGGCGCGGGCCACCAGTGCCAGCCGAGCTTGTCCATGCCCTTGGCGGCGACCAGGCCGTACTTGCCGATCGGCAGCGGCGGCAGCGGGAAGGTGTGCGAGTCGGGATAAGCCGGGTCGCCTTCCAGTCCCGAGGCACCGATGTGGTGGGTGACCTCATCCAGGAACGGACGCAGATCGTCGTAGGTGAACGGCCAGTCCTCGGCCACACCGTCGAGGGTCTTGACGCGGAAGTCCGACGGCATGGGACGCACCCAGTGGCCGGAGAACATGATGGTGCTGCCGCCAACGCCGTTGAACATCAACGGTTCTACCGGGCTCTCGGTGCTGTCGATCGGGTAGTCGGCCTGGTTCTGCCGCACGTTGGGGCTAGCGTTCCACTGCTTGAGCCGGGTCAGTTCCCATTCCGGCTTGCCTGCGGTGAAATCGTCGGGCAGGTTCCAGCCGCCCTGTTCGAGGCAGACGACCTTCAGGCCCTGTTGAGCCAGTTCGAGGGCCGCTACCCCACCGGAAGCGCCGGCCCCGATGATCAGGACGTCGGGCTCGTCGTCGATGTTTTGTGTGTTCACCAGTCGCACTCCAAGTCGGTCACATCTGTGGATCAATGATGCGTGGATCACACCCGCTGGGTGGCCGCGAATCCGCACAAGCCCACGAAGTCACCTTGTGCATTCGCACAAGGACGAACAACAAGCCTCGACAGTTCGATCGTTGCCGCTGACAGAGCAGCGACGGCAATGTGATCAGCACGGCGGTGGCGTGCGACAACCTCCAGCACGACCGCACCGCGCCAAGGAAAAGGAAGATATCGATGACCACACTCGTCACCGGCGGCCGCGGCTTCGTCGGCCGCCATCTGGTGGACCAACTGCTGGCCGACGGCGAGCGCGTCATCATGTACAACCGCGACTACTCCGTTGACCCCCGAGCCGGAGTAGTCGCGGTCCTTGGCGAGCTGTTCGACATCCCCCGCCTCACCGAGACCTTGCGCACCTACGAGGTGGATCGCATCATCCACACCGCCGGCCAGAGCCACCCGGCGCTCTCGATCGAACTTCCGGTCACCACCTTCGCCGCGAATGCCGATGGCACGCTTGCGGTTTACGAAGCCGCCCGGATGACGGGCGTTCGGCGGATCGTGTTCTTCTCCTCGGAGTGCGCCCTGGGCAACATCACCGAACCGGGCCCTGTCACCGAGGACGTCAAGCCCGCACCCACCACCGTGTACGGCGTGACGAAGGTGGCCGGCGAACTGCTGGGCAGTGCGTACAACTCGCTGTACGGCATGGAGATCGTCTCACTGCGCATCACCGAGGTGTACGGACCCGGGTTGTGGATGCCCAGCCTGCTCGGCGACATGATCCGGGCCGGGCTGCGCGGCGAGACCTTCACCCTCGAGTCCGGTGGTGACCACGGTTTCCAGTTCGTGCACGTCGAGGACGTCGCCACCGCGGCGCGGCTGGCGTCCACCACGACGACGCTCAGCCAGCAGGCCTACTTCGTCTCGGGCGGCGACCGGATGACGGTGTTCGAAACCGCTGCGCTGCTCCAGAAATACCTGCCCGACGCCCGCTTCGACATCGGACCGGGTTACCTGCCCGACTGGGACCGCCAGGTTCAGTTCGATCTATCCCGGTCCACCCGCGATCTCGGATACGAACCGGCGTGGGAGCTCGAGAAGGGCCTGCAATCACAGATCGAGTGGATCCGGTCCGCTGAACAACTCTGACGAATCGAAGGGACAACGCTTCATGGGAGACATGGCGAACCGCATCGCCCTGGTTACGGGGGCATCCTCGGGGATCGGGCTGGCCACGGCCGCGACCCTGGCCCGCGAAGGTGCCGACGTGGCCGTGCTGGCCCGGCCGGAAGACGACCTGTCCGAGGCCGTGCGACAGGTGACCGCTCATGGCCGGCGCGTGCTTGCGGTGAGTGTCGACGTGCGAGACTCGGGCGCGGTCCGAGCGGCCTTCGAGCGAGTGGAAGCCGAACTCGGCCCCATCGATGCCGTGCTCAACAACGCCGGAATCTCCCGTGTCGCACCGCTCGTCGACACCACCGACCAGGATTTCGACGATCTGATGGCGATCAATGTCGCCGGGTCGTTCTACGTGTTGCGGGAGGCCGCCCGGGTCATGCAGCCCCGCGGTAGCGGCGCCATCGTCAACACCGGTTCCGAACTGGCCCTCATGGGCCAACCCGGATTCGTCGCCTACACCGCCACCAAGGGCGCGATCGTCGCCATGACGCGCAGTGCCGCAGCGGAATTGGTGTCCTGGGGCATCCGGGTGAATTCCGTGTGCCCCGGCACCACCCGCACTCCGCTGCTGATGGTCGAATTCGAAGACAGCGCCGACCCCGAGGCCGAGATCGCCGAAATCGCCTCCAGCGTCGCCGTCGGACGGTTCGGTGAGCCGCAGGAGATCGCCGAAGCCGTGGCGTTCCTGCTGTCCGACCGGGCCAGCTACGCGGTGGGCACCCACCTCGTCGTCGACGGTGGGCGCTCCACCTGTATCCCCGCCGGCAACATCGGCGTCTCCCAGAATGTCTGACCCGCAAGGAGTTTCCATGACCGAGCAGAAGCGCACCCGGCTGTACCGGGAGATGACCTGGCCCGAGATCGCCGAGGCTGCCCGCGCCGACATTCCCGTGGCCATTCCGATCGGCTCGACCGAGCAACACGGCCATCACCTGCCGGTCTGCACCGACTGGCTCATCCCCGAGAAGCTGCTGGCAGCCGCCAGCGAGCGGACCGACCTGATCGTCGGGCAGTTCGTCCCCTTCGGCTATCGCAGTCGACCGGGAAGCGGTGGCGGACAGCATATTCCGGGCACCCTGTCACTGCGGGCAACCACGTACATCGCGCTGCTCGAGGACATCCTCAGCGAACTGAAGCGGGCCGGGTTCCGCAACATCGTGCTGTACAACTGGCATTACGAGAACAGCGGGTTCATCTACGAGCCGGCGTTCCTGATCTCCGAGAAGCACCCGGAGCTGAAGATCCTGGTGATGGAAGACGCCAACCCGGACTTCACGGCCGATCGCCAGCAGGCCATCTGGCCCGGCGGCTTCCCGGGCCTGGCGCTGGAGCACGCCGCCGTCATCGAAACCTCGCTGCTGCTGCACCACGCACCGCACCTGGTCCGGCCCGAGCACATCAAGGCCGATTCACCCGAACGCGTCGTGAACTACGACGTGCTGCCGATCGACACTCGGATGTCGACGGCCAGCGGCACGCTGTCCTCGCCGGAGGCCGCCAGCGCCGAGAAGGGCAAGATGCTCACCGACTGGATGGTCGACCGGCTGGTGGCGATCCTGGACGAGGAGTTCGGGGACCGCCGCGGGGCTTAGATTGCGCCCGCGGCCGGGCGTGTCGCCTCTCTCTTGGACACCCGGAGCCGTCAGCAATCGCTGACATTGTCAGCATGTGGTGACAATGTCAGCACACGCTGACGGCTCCCAGCGTGAACCAGGTATGACAGAGGTCCCGGCAGCGCTGTCCGGAACGGACGTGTCGGTCCCCGAGGGCATACTCGCGACAAGTTGTTCGCTCCGGAAGGAACACGCCATGGCCCAGCCCGAGCGTTTATGGTTCGAACCCCAGCTGCCCCGCCCGACGCGCGAAGAAATCGACGCTGCGGGCATAGCGTTCCGGAAGGCCCACGGCCTCGACGACGATGACGACGACGATTGGGCGTTCGAGGATGAGCCCGTGCCGCCCGACCCGATAGCGGCCGATGTCTTCGGCGGCATCAGCCGGCGCGCGCTGGCGCAAGCCCGCGATGATCTGGCCGGCGCCACAACGCAATACGAGCAGGCCGTTCGGCAGGCCCGCGCCAACGGCTGGACGTGGGCCGAGATCGGACGGATCCTCGGTGTGTCACGACAGGTGCTGCACAGACGATTCCGCCAGCGCCCGTCGGACTGATCACCCGTGCAGGTGCAGCGGCGCCCCGGACACGGCCATCAGCGCCTCGCCCAAGGCCTCGTTCTGCGTCGGGTGGGCGTGGACGAAACGGGCTGCCTCGGCGGCCTTGACGCCCAAGTTGTACAGCAGCTGGGCCTCGCCGATCAGCTCGGAGACCCCGGCGCCGATCATGTGCACGCCCACCACCGTGCCGGCCGGGTCGACGACGAGCTTGACCGCGCCGGACGCCTTGAGGATCTGGCTACGGCCGTTGCCGGCCAGGTCGTAGGTGACGGTCTCCACGCCCTCGCCGTACTGTTCGCGGGCGGCATCTTCGGTGAGACCGACCGAGGCGATCTCCGGATCGCAGTAGGTGACCCGCGGGATGCCGAGCTCGGCGACGGCCTCGGGTTCCCGTCCGGCGATCTGCTCGGCGACGAACAGACCCTGCTGAAATGCCCGGTGCGCCAACTGAAGTCCGGCCACGATGTCGCCGATCGCGTACACGGTCGGCACGCTGGTGCGCAGCTTGTCATCGGTCACCACGAAGCCGCCGTCGAGCTCCACGCCCGCCTCTGCCAAACCGAGATCCGCGGTGCGCGGGCCACGACCAACGGCGACCAGCAGCACGTCGGCCGAGAGCACGTCGCCGGATTCCAGGGTCACCTGCACGGATTCGTCATCGGAGCTGACGCCCGTGACCAGAGTCCCGGTCTTGGCGGTGATCTTGCGGCGGCGGAACAGCCGCTCCAGGTAGGCCGAGATGGCGGCATCCTCGTTGGGCACCAACCGCGACAGCGCTTCGACGATGGTCACCTTGGCGCCCAATGAGGTCCACAGACTGGCGAACTCGACGCCGATCACGCCGCCGCCGAGAATGATCACCGACGTGGGAATGCGGTCCAGCTCCAGTGCCTGATCGCTGGTGAGCACCCGGTCGGAGGTCTGGATGATGCCCGGAACCTTGGGCGCCGAACCGGTGGCCAGCACGATCGCCCCGCCGGTGATGGTGGTGCCGTCGACGTCGACGGTGGTCGGCCCGGTGAGCCGGCCGCGGCCGCTGATGACCGTGATGCCCAGCGCCGCAATCAAACCCGTCAACCCCTTGTGCAGGCGGGAGACCACGGTGTTCTTGAAGCCGTGCAGCTTGGTGGTGTCGACGCCGTCGAACGATGCCGTGATGCCGAACTGTGCTGCGGTACGCGCGGAGTCGGCCACTTCCGCAGCGTGCAGCAGCGCCTTGGTCGGGATGCAGCCACGGTGCAGGCAGGTGCCGCCGACGGCCGCCTCGTCGATCAGCACGACTGACCGCCCGAGCTGTGCGGAACGGATCGCTGCGGCATAGCCGCCCGGTCCGCCGCCCAGGATGACGACGTCTGCTGCGGTCATGACTGACTCCTCTGTTGTTGGATGACGGTGCGGGCCTGCGCGTAGAGCGCTCCCGCCCGATACGAGGACCGCACCAGCGGCCCGGACATGACACCGAGAAAGCCGATCTCACGAGCGGCGGTGTCGAGGTCGTCGAATTCTGCTGGGGTGACCCACCGTTCGACCGGGTGATGCCGTGGGGTCGGCCGTAGGTACTGGGTGATGGTGACCAGCTCGCAGCCGGCCTCGCGCAGGTCCCACAGCGCCTGCAGCGCTTCCTCTGTGGTCTCCCCCATCCCGAGGATCAGGTTCGACTTCGTGATGAGGCCCGCGCCACGCGCCCGCGTCAGCACAGCGAGCGAGCGCGCGTAATCGAAGCCCGGCCGGACCCGTCGGAACATCCGCGGCACGGTTTCCAGGTTGTGCGCCAGCACTTCTGGCTCGGAGCCGAACACCTCGTCGAGCTGATCGGGGGTGCCGGTGAAATCCGGAATGAGCAGTTCGACACCGGTGCCCGGACACGTGGCGTGGATCTGCCGGACCGTCTCGGCGTACAGCCAGGCACCACCGTCGGGCAGATCATCGCGCGCCACACCGGTGACCGTCGCATAACGCAACCCCATCTGCGCCACCGAATCGGCAACGCGCCGAGGCTCGTCGCGGTCGAGGTCGGTGGGCTTGCCGGTGTCGATCTGGCAGAAGTCGCAACGTCGCGTGCACTGGTCACCGCCGATGAGGAACGTTGCCTCGCGGGACTCCCAGCATTCGAAGATGTTGGGGCAGCCCGCTTCCTGGCACACCGTGTGCAGATCGTTGCGCTGCACCAGCGCGGACAGTTCGCGATACTCGGGTCCGGTCCGGACTCGGGCTTTCATCCAGGGCGGCTTGCGTTCGACCGGGGTCTGCGCGTTGCGAACCTCGAGCCGCAGCAAGCGGCGCCCTTCGGGGGCAATAGTCATTCAACTCAGCATTCGACGACGTTGACGGTAACGGCGAGGCCACCGGTCGAGGTTTCCTTGTACTTGGAGCTCATATCCATGCCAGTGGCCCGCATGGTCTCGATGACCTGATCGAGGCTGACCCGGTGGGTGCCGTCGCCCCGCAGTGCCATGCGTGCGGCGTTGATGGCCTTGCCCGCGGAGATGGCATTACGTTCGATGCACGGGATCTGCACGAGTCCACCGATCGGATCGCACGTCAGCCCCAGGCTGTGCTCCATCGCGATCTCGGCGGCGTTCTCGACCTGTTGCGGTGTGCCGCCGAGGATTTCGGCGAGCCCGCCAGCAGCCATGGATGCTGCCGATCCGACCTCACCCTGGCAGCCGACCTCGGCACCGGAAATGGACGCGCGTTCCTTGTACAGCGATCCGATGGCACCGGCGGTCAACAGAAATCGGACAGTGGCGTCGTCGGGATCGGCTTTGCCCGCGGCCGTGTAGTGCAGGGCGTAGTACAGGACAGCCGGGATGATGCCGGCGGCGCCGTTGGTCGGTGCGGTGACGATGCGTCCGCCCGAAGCGTTCTCCTCGTTGACGGCCAGCGCCACGAGGTTCACCCAATCTTCGGCGAAGGCCGGATCCCGCGTCGGGTCTTCTGCATTGAGCCGAAGGAACCAGTCCTTGGCCCGCCGGCGGACCATCAGGTTGCCGGGCAGGTAGCCGTCCCTGGACATCCCGTTGGTCGCGCAGGCGATCATCACCTCGCGGATGTGCAACAGTCGCTCACGCACCTCGGTGTCGGTGCGGGTCGTGGACTCCTGGCCCATCATCGCCGTGCTGATGGAGATGTGATCGCGATCAGTGAGGGTCAGCAGTTCCGCCGCTGACGTGAAACTGTTGGCACCGTCGGCACTTTCGGGCAGGCGGGCCATGTCTTCTTCGGTGACGACGAAGCCTCCGCCAACCGAGAAGTACGTCTCCTCGTACAGCACGCCGCCGTGCACCGATGTGGCGGTGACCGTCATCGCATTGGGATGACGGTCGAGCTGCTGCGCCGGGTGCAGGGCGATGTCGGATTCGGTGAGCGCGAGCACGATTCGGCCACCCAACCGAATCTTTCCGTCGGCCCGGATGATCGCGAGGCGCCGTTCCATCTCGCCGGTCTCGATGGTCTCGGGCCGGTAGCCCTCCAAGCCCAGCAAGATGGCCGGCATGGTGCCGTGGCCGCCGCCCGTGGCCGCCAGCGAGCCGTACAGATCGACGCGGACATCGGTGACGTGGTCGACCACATTCCGCGCGATGAGTTGGTCGACGAACATGCCGGCCGCCCGCATCGGGCCGACGGTGTGGGAACTCGACGGCCCGATCCCGACGGAAAACAGGTCGAACACGCTGATCGCCATTACAACTCCGGGTAAAGCGGGAACTGTTCGGCCAGCGTACGCACCTGCGCGGCAAGTTGTTCGGTATCGGCATCACCGTCCGCGATCAGTGCGGCCGCGATGACGTCGGCGACGCGCGCGAACTCCGCGTCACCGAACCCGCGTGCCGCCAGTGCCGGGGTGCCGATGCGCAGTCCGGAGGTCACCATGGGCGGCCGGGGGTCGAACGGCACCGCGTTGCGGTTGACGGTGATGCCGACGGCGTCTAGCCGGTCCTCGGCCTGCTGCCCGTCGATGGCCGCGTTGCGCAGGTCCACCAGCACCAGATGGACGTCGGTACCGCCGGTCAGGACGGTGATGCCCGCGTCCCGCACATCCGGCTGGCTCAGCCGGTCGGCCAGAATCTGCGCGCCTCGCAGCACCCGCTGCTGCCGTTCGGCGAATTCGGGCTGTGCGGCCATCTTGAAACCGACGGCCTTGGCCGCGATCACGTGCTCCAGCGGCCCACCCTGCTGGCCGGGGAACACCGCCGAGTTGATCTTCTTGGCGATGTCGGCCTCGTTGGTCAGGATCACGCCACCGCGGGGACCGCCGAGAGTCTTGTGCGTTGTCGACGTCACCACGTGAGCGTGCGGCACCGGCGACGGATGAAGCCCGGCGGCGACGAGCCCCGCGAAGTGCGCCATGTCCACCATCAGGTAGGCGCCGACCTCATCGGCGATCTCACGGAACCGGGCGAAGTCGAGCTGGCGCGGGTAAGCCGACCAGCCGGCAATGATCAACTGCGGCTTGTGTTCCCGAGCTGCGTCGGCGACCGCATCCATGTCGATGAGGTAGTCCTCTTTGGACACCCCGTAGGCGGCGACGTTGTACAGCTTGCCGGAGAAGTTCAGCCGCATGCCGTGCGTGAGGTGACCGCCGCAGTCCAGCGACAGACCGAGAATGGTGTCGCGCGGTTTGATCAGCGCATGCATCACCGCGGCGTTGGCCTGCGCACCCGAATGCGGTTGCACGTTGGCGAATTCGGCACCGAACAGTTCCTTCACCCGGGCGATGGCGAGCCGTTCGATGACGTCGATGTGCTCGCAGCCGCCGTAGTAGCGGCGCCCTGGGTAGCCCTCGGCGTACTTGTTGGTGAGCACCGAGCCCTGCGCCTGCATCACGGCCAGCGGCGCATGGTTCTCCGAGGCGATCATCTCCAGGCCGAGGCGCTGGCGCCGCAGCTCGTCGCCGATGGCCGCGGCGATCTCAGGGTCGAAATCAGCGAGCCGTTCGTCCAGGATGCTCATGGCTAGCCCTCGTTCCGTGCTGCGTATTCGGCTGCGGTCAACAGGTTTCCGGCCGCGGTGGCCTGCACCTCGAACAGCCAGCCGGCGTCGTAGGGGTCGGCGGTGATGATGCTGGGATCGTCGACGGCGTCGGAGTTGACCGCCGTGACGGTGCCGCTCACCGGTGGGTACAGCTCGGAGACGGTCTTCGTCGATTCCACCTCGCCGCAGGTTTCGCCCGCGGTGATGGCCGACCCGACCTCGGGCAGGTCGACGTACACCAGATCGCCGAGGGCCGCCGCCGCGACCGAGGTGATGCCGACCCGAACCGGCGTATCGGGAAGCTCGGCACCGGGAGCGACGAGCACCCATTCGTGTTCCTCGGTGTAGCTGCGATCGTCGGGAATGGTAGTGGTGGCCATGGTGGTCCTTTTCTGAAGTGGTGGGCTCGGTTTGGTTGGGCGCAGCTCAGGCGCGGCGGTAGAACGGCGCCGGGGTGACTTCGAACGGTTCTTTGCGCCCGCGGACATCGACCTGCACTTTGGTGCCCGGTTCCGCCAACGCGGCGTCGAGGTAGGCCAGTGCGACGGGATACCCCAGGGTCGGCGACAGCGTGCCCGAGGTCACGGTTCCCACGACGGCCTCGTCGCCCTGGTGCACGGTGTACCCGGCACGCGCGGCCCGGCGGGTGTCGCCCTTGAGTCCGACGAGCACCTGCTGCACCGGCAGCTCCGAAAGCTGCTGCAACGCATCGCGTCCCACGAATTCTTTGCCGAGCCGCACCACCTTGCCGAGGCCCGCCTGGTAGGGGTTGGTGCTCATGGTCAGCTCGTGCCCGTAGAGCGCCATGCCCGCCTCCAGCCGCAAGGTGTCCCGGCAGGCCAGCCCCGCGGGGACGCCGCCGGCCTCGGTGGTGGCTGTGAGCAACGCCTGCCACAGCGCGACTGCCTGAGCGTTCGGCACATAGAGTTCGAAGCCGTCCTCACCGGTGTAGCCGGTGCGCGCCAACAGCACCTCGATGCCGGCCACCTGAGCCTCAGTCACCGCGTAGTACTTGAGGTCGGCGACGGTCGTGCGCTGATCAGCTGGCACGAGGGAGCTGACGATGGCTTCTGACGCGGGTCCCTGCACAGCGATGAGCGCGGTGGCCATCGACTGGTCGTCGACGACCGCGTCGAATTGCTCTGCCCGACTGACCAGTTCGCGTGCCACCGTAGGTGCGTTGGCGGCATTGGCGACGACCAGGAAGTGCTCGTCGCCGAGCCGGTACACCACCAGATCGTCGATCACGCCGCCGTCGGCGTCGCAGATCAGCGAATACTTGGCCCGCCCGACCACGATCTTGGAGGCCTCACCGGCGAGCGCGAAGTCCAGCGCGGCGGCCGATTGCGTTCCGGTGACAGCGATTTCACCCATGTGCGACAGGTCGAACAGACCCGCGACCTCGCGCACCGCGCGGTGCTCGGCGAGCTCACTGCCGTACTTCAGGGGCATTTCCCAGCCGGCGAAGTCCGTGAAACTGGCTGCCAGGGAACGGTGTTCGTCCAGCAATGGGGACACCGGATTGATGGTCATGCTCTTGTCACTCATGCAAAAGCCTCCTCGAGGATGTCGGCGGATTCGATCTGGAACGCTTCGGGTGCGGGGCACGAGCAGGCGAGATTGCGGTCACCGTGGGCGCCGTCGATGCGCCGGACCGGCGGCCAGTACTTGTTGCGCCGCAGTGTCGCAACGGGATACGCGGCATACTGCCGGCTGTAGGGCAGCGTCCACTCGACGTCGGTGACCTGCTCGGCGGTGTGCGGGGCCTGGCGCAACGGACTCTGCTCCAGCGTCCACTCTCCTGAGCCGACCCGGCTGATCTCGTCGTGAATGCCGATCATCGCCGCGATGAAGCGATCCAGTTCGGTCAGGTCTTCGGACTCGGTGGGCTCGACCATCAGGGTGCCGTTGACCGGGAACGACAGCGTCGGCGCGTGGAAACCGTAGTCGATCAACCGCTTTGCGACGTCTTCTGCCGTCACGCCGGTGCGCTTGGTGATCTCCCGTAGGTCCAGGATGCACTCGTGCGCGACCAGTCCGGTCTCGCCCGCGTACAGCACGGGGTACCGGTCACCGAGCGTCGCAGCAAGGTAGTTGGCCGCCAGCACCGCGGTTTTCGTGGCTGCCGTCAGCCCGTCCGGACCCATCAGTGCCAGGTAGGCCCACGTGATCGGCAGGATGCCGGCGGAACCGTAGTTGGCCGCCGACACCGGGCCGGGGCCGTCGACGGCCAGCGGATCGCCCGGCAGGAACGGCGCCAGGTGCGCACGCACCGCGACGGGACCCACACCAGGACCGCCGCCGCCGTGCGGGATGCAGAACGTCTTGTGCAGGTTCAGATGCGAAACATCGCCGCCGAACTCACCTGGCTTGGCCAGGCCGACAAGGGCATTCAGGTTGGCCCCGTCGACGTACACCTGGCCGCCGGCGTCGTGGACGAGGTCGCACACCGTCCGCACATCGGCTTCGTACACACCGTGGGTGGACGGGTAGGTCAGCATGATCGCCGCGACCCGGCCGTCGTGGTCGGCGAGCTTGGCCTCGAGGTCGTCATGGTCGATGTTGCCGTTGGGTGCCGTCGCGACCACGACGACGCGCATCCCGGCCAGGACCGCCGAGGCGGCGTTGGTGCCGTGCGCCGACTGCGGGATCAGGCAGATGTCGCGGTCGGCATCGCCGCGCGAGCGGTGGTAGGCGTTGATGGCCAGCAGGCCCGCGAGCTCACCCTGCGATCCGGCGTTGGGCTGCAGCGAAACCCGGTCGTAGCCGGTGATCTCGGAAAGCCAGTCCTCCAGGTTTCCGATCAGCTCGAGGTACCCGGCGGTCTGCCCGGCCGGGGCATACGGATGGATGCCGGCGAACCCGGGCCAGCTGATCGGTTCCATCTCGGCGGTGGCGTTGAGCTTCATGGTGCATGACCCCAGCGGGATCATGGTGCGGTCCAGCGCAAGGTCCTTGTCGGACAGTTCGCGCAGGAAGCGCAGCATCGCCGTCTCGGACCGGTGGGAGTGAAACACGGGGTGCTGCAGGTACTCCGAGGTGCGCAGCACTGCCGACGGTAATGCGGCGGCGCCKGCCGCCGCGACAGGCGCCGCACCAAAGACCTCGAGCACCTGGCCGATCACATCGTCGGTCGTGCACTCGTCGCAGGCGATGGCGACGTGATCGGCGTCGACGAGGCGCAGGTTGATCCCCGCGTCGTCGGCTGCCGCCACGATCTTGGCCGCTTCACCGGGTACCCGAACCAGCACGGTGTCGAAGAAGTGGTCGTGGACGACCTCCTGGCCGGCGGCCCGCAGGCCGTCGGCCAGCGACACGGCGTGGCCATGCACCTGAGTTGCGATGGCGCGCAACCCTTCCGGACCGTGGTAGGCGGCGTACATCGCGGCGACGTTGGCCAGCAGCGCCTGGGCGGTACAGATGTTGCTGGTCGCCTTGTCGCGGCGGATGTGCTGTTCGCGGGTCTGCAGCGCCAGCCGGTAGGCGGGCTTGCCATCCACATCGACCGAGACGCCGACGAGACGTCCCGGCAGCATGCGCTCCAAACCCGACCGGACCGACATGTAGCCGGCGTGCGGACCGCCGAAGAACAGCGGCACCCCGAACCGCTGGGCCGAGCCGACGGCGATGTCGGCGCCTTGCTCACCGGGGGCGGTCAGCAGCGTCAAGGAGAGCAGATCAGCGGCGACGGTGGTGAACATGCCGCGCTCGCGGGCTGTCGCGATCAATGGGGCGAGATCACGGACGGCGCCGCTGGCACCCGGCGATTGAAAGACGACGCCGAAGGCTTCACCGTCGGGCAGCCCTTCGGCCAGGTCGGCGAGCACCACGTCGATACCCACGGCCTCGGCCCGCCCGCGCACCACCGCGAGGGTTTGGGGCAGGCAATCGGCATCGAGCACAACGCGATTGGACTTCGAGGCCTTGTTGGCCCGGCGCATCAGCAGCACGGCTTCCATGACCGCGGTCGCCTCGTCGAGCAGGGAGGCGCCGGCGACCGGCAAAGCGGTGAGGTCTTCGATGACCGTCTGGAACGTCAGCAGAGCTTCCAACCGGCCTTGCGAGATCTCGGGCTGGTACGGCGTGTAGGCGGTGTACCAGGCCGGCGATTCCAGCATGTTGCGGCGCAGCACCGGCGGCGTGATGGTGTCGTGGTACCCCAGGCCGATCATCTGGATACGGGTCTCGTTGCGCTCCGCCAGGGCGCGCAGCGCGGCGAGTACCTGCTGCTCGGATCGTGCGGCCGGCAGCTGCAGACCCTCGGTGCACCGGATTTGTTCGGGCACCGCCGCATCGATCAGATCGTCGAGCGACGAGTATCCGAGGACTGCGAGCATGTGCTGCTGGGCAGCGGCATCGGGTCCGATATGGCGGCCACGAAAGCTGCTGTGGGCCTTGGTAATTGCAGTGCGGTCAAACATGAGGTGACTCCGGTTCGCGGGGCGTCGCTAACTGCTCGACGCATCGTTGGGTAGCACCTCCCCGCTCTGTCCTGACACCTGAGAGTTTTGGCGCGTGCGCGCTGTTCACCTTCGGTAAGCGTGGATCGACGGATCCGCGCTGTTCTCCAGAGTTGCCTCGACGCTGCGGTATTTGGGCCTGAGAGATTCCCGGGGAGGAGTTGCTCCTACGGCGCCTCCGTTTCCGGAGGTTCTCCCACAGCGCGTATGACGGCGTATTGAGTTGTCTGCGGCAATCGTAGCCTGTCAGGTCACGGCGTTCGCAACCTCGCCGTTGACGGGCAGGGCGGTGCGCGCCCCGGCGGCCATCAGCGACACGATGTCGAACACCAGCGTTGCTGCTGCGACACAGGTGATTTCGGCATGATCGTAGGCCGGAGCCACCTCGACGACGTCGGCGCCGACGATGTTCAGGCCGGTCATCTTGCGCAGCATCTTCAGCAGCTCGCGCGACGTGAGACCGCCCGCCTCCGGCGTGCCGGTGCCCGGCGCGAATGCCGGGTCGAGCACGTCGATGTCGATGGACAGATACACCGGCACGTCCGCAACACGGCGACGCACGACATCGATGGCCGCGTCGATACCGATGACGTCCAGGTCGCCGGCGCGGATGATCTTGAAGCCCATGCGCGCGTCGTCGTCCAGATCCATCTGGTCGTAGATCGGACCGCGGATACCGACGTGGATCGAGTGATCCTCGATCAGCAGGCCTTCCTCGAATGCGCGCCGGAAGATGGTGCCGTGGGTGACCGGGGCGTTGAAGTAGGTGTCCCAGGTGTCCAGGTGCGCGTCGAAATGCACCAGCGCGACCGGACCGTGTTTGGCATGCAGCGCACGGAGATTCGGCAGTGCGATGGTGTGGTCACCACCGATGGACACGATGCGCCGGTCCCCGCCGCGGAGGATCTCGGCGGCATGATCCTGAATCTGCTGGCAGGCTTCTTCGATGTTGTACGGCGTGACGGCGACGTCGCCGGCGTCGACCACCTGCAGCTCCTGCACCGGGGCGACGCCCAGCTCGACGTGATAGCCGGGGCGCAGTGCGCGGGCCGCCTGTCGGACCGCCATGGGGCCGAATCGGGCGCCGGGCCGGTACGAGGTGCCGCCGTCGAACGGGACGCCGAGGATCGCGATGTCGTAGTCGGACACCTCGTGGATGTCGGCGATGCGGGCGAATGTGCCCTTACCCGCGTACCGGGGCACCTTGGTGGCGGGCACTGCACCGATGATGTCGTTTCGGGTGCTCATCTGTCGTGTTCAGCCTCTCGACTCGCGGGGTGTTCTGTAGTCAGCATTGCCGCCGGTGAGGGCCAGTTGCGAGCTGTTTCCGCCATAAGCGGCAGGGGCTTGTTTGAGCATTCGCACAACCGCAGACTCACAAGCGTTCGCCGACCGGTTCGGTGATGCGGTGGCGGCACCGGGCGTACACGACCGCGCCGACGATCCCCAGGCTCACCAGGCTGATCACCATGCTCCAATTCACGAACCACGGCTGTCCGGGCTGCGTGCGCGGCCAGAGGACGTTGATCACCTCGAAGGCCAGCCACGCGGCCGCCGCGTACGTCACCGGTGCGCCCCAACGTCCCAGCGAGAACACGCCGGGCACCCAGCGCCCCGCGAGGCGCGTGAGGGCCGCCGCGAAAACCGGTACGGCGAAAGCGATGTAGGGCCCCATCACCGAGAAGTTGACGAGCACGTTGTAGAGGTCGGAGCCGGCGAACAGCAGGAAGAACGCGGCGACGACCGCTGTCAGGCCGATGGCCCGGATCGGCATGCGCTCGGGGCCACCGAGTTTCGCCAAGAACTCGGCACCGGGCAGGGCACGGTCGCGAGCCATCCCGTACACGGCGCGAGAGACCGCCGACTGCACGGCCAGGCACGCGGACATGAACCCGATGACGAACATCAGCAGGAGCGGCTTCGCGATCGACGAACCGAGCTGCGCCGTCAACGTCGCCGACACCGGGTCACCGCTCTGCGCCGTCAGCACCGCCGAAAGGTCAGGGATCGCAAGGATGACCGCTGCGGCGGAGTACATGACGATCACGCCCACCAGCAGCAGCGCGAAGACGATGGCCCTGGGCACGTTGCGTTCGGGGTTCTCCACCTCTTCGGCGATGGAGCCTGCCGATTCGAAGCCAAGGAATGCCCACCCGACGAACGCGACAGCGATGAGCATCGTGCTCATGGAGCTGCCCGATCCGTCGGGCAGACCGTCGAACAGTGTGGAGACCGGGTTGACGCGGTGGAAGAGCAACAGCACGGTGCCAAGGCCGACCGAGCCGACGATCTCGCAGATGATGCTGGCGACGATCATGACCTTGAGGACCTGCCGGCCGATCATGTTGGCCGCCGTGGTGAAGCAGATGACACCGATCGAGACGGCGGCCAGCAGCCACCGGCTCGGTGACTCGACACCGCACACCTCGAGAATGAATCCCGCGGCGGCGTAGGCCATCGTCGACAGCGTCAGCGTCAGGCCCCAGATGTACGCCCATGCGGCCGTCCACCCCCAGGTCGTGCCTTTGACGTGCCGGGCCCACTGGTAGACGCTGCCGGCGTACGGAAACCGCGACGCCAGCTCACCGAAGACCAGCGCGACCAGGAGCTGACCGCACAGCACGATCGGGAACGCCCAGAAGAATCGGGGACCCGCTGCGAACAGACCCAACGCGAAGATCGCATACAGGGCCACGATCGGCGAGATGTCGGCGAAGGCAAGCGACAGGGCGGCCCGAAACCCGAACCCGCGGTTGAGAATGTCGTGGCCACGCTCTCGGGGGTGGGCCACCACCTTGTCGGCAGTGCTGTCCAGGCTTCGAATTCCCACCAGTGTCCTTCCGGTTCGTGCGCAAGTAGGCCAAGCCTGATGAGCACGGCGCCCTCGGAACACCCACCAATAGATAGATGCGCGGCCACCTTCTTTGTGCGAACGTCTAATCCGGGGACAGGCAGGAGGTGGCAAGGTGCGCAGGTTGATCGTCGCGCTGGCTGTCTCTGCACTGGTCCTGGTACCTGCCTGTAGCCCCAAGGTCGTCGGCGGCTACTACGTCGAGGACGGCAAGGTCTACTGGACGGGCGGTATCGACTCGTCGCCCCGGGAAGTGGCCGGCGCGGACCCCGATTCGTTCCACAAACTCTCCAGCGGCTACGCACGGGACAAGTCCCACGCGTATTACCGCGGGGCGCAGATCGCCGGCGCCGACGTCGCCACTTTCGACTGGCTGAACCACGGCTGGGCCAAGGACCGCAACCACATCTGGGCCGGCACCCAACCCCTGAGCAGCGACCCGAGCACTTCGTGATGCTCAACAGCGATCTGGCGAAGGATGGCGCGGCCGTGTTCTGCAAAGACAGGGAGATTTCAGACGACCCGGCGCACTTCGAGATCGTGCGCTTCTCCCCCGATGATCGAAACCTGGACTACACCAAGGACATTCGGACAGTGTTCTATCGGTGTGCGGCCATCCCCGGAGCGAACGCGGCGACTTTCCGTCGGCTCAACGACAGCGTCTTCAACTACGCGGTCGACGATCAGCGGGCCTACTACCAAGACCGGGCGATCGACGGCGCCGACCCACACACGTTCCGGGTGCTGTACGACACCGCCAACGAAGGCTGCGCCGGCGACGCACAGCATGCGTACCGCTGGGACACCGTCATCCCCGATGTGAATCCACGTGACTTCCCACCCGGCAAGCCGGTGACCGGGTGCGACGCGACGCAGGTTACGTTCGGGCCATGACGGGCGCCAAGAAGAAACTGGGTATCGCGGCAGTGTGTGTCCTGGCGCTGGCGGTCCTGGCCGTGATCGCCGTGAAGACACACGGTTTCGGTCTCGTGGGGCCAGCGCCGCGCCAGGCTCAGGACGTGGCTCAGGACAGGTGCGAAGCCGATGTGCGTAAGCAACTGGCAGCACCGGGGTCAGCCAAGCTTTCAGGTGTGCGCGCGGTGACCGGCGCACTGGAGGCGGACGGCCAGGACATGTTCGCTCTCATGACCGACGAACCGCTCAAAGGCGTTGACCACGCGCGCATCACCGTGTGGAACGTGTCAGGAACCGTCGACGCCCAGGCCGAAGCCGGCGGCATGATCCACGATCCCTTCACGTGCCGTGCCTATTTCGTCGACGGCAACCTGGCCGACACCCTGGTGCTGTTCGACCACGCGCATTAGCCGGACGGACGAACGTCGGCCCAACGTGCAGAATCAGGGCGTGACCCGCCGACCGCTCAAGCCCTGGCATTTCGTCCTCGTCTTCGGCGTGGTGAGCCTGCTCGCGGACATGGTGTACGAGGGCGCCCGCAGCATCATCGGTCCCTACCTGGCCACCCTCGGCGCGTCGGCCGCCATCGTCGGATTGGTCGCCGGTGCAGGGGAATTCATCGGCTACGGGCTGCGGGTTGTCGCCGGCTACGCCGTGTCACGGACGCAGCACTACTGGGCCTGGACGATCACCGGCTACGCGCTGACGGTGCTGAGCGTTCCGTTGATCGGTGTCACCGGCTCGCTCGTACCGGCTCTACTGCTGTACGGCACGGAGCGCCTCGGCAAGGCAGTGCGCTCACCGGCGAAAGACACGCTGCTCTCGCATGCGTCGACAAGCACGGGTCGTGGCAGCGCGTTCGGCGTGCACCAGGCCCTCGACCAGACCGGCGCGATCGCCGGGCCGCTGCTGTTGGCGGCGGTGCTGAGCGCCCATGCCGGCGACTATCGGCTGGCGTTCGGGGTACTCATCGTCCCCGGTGTGCTGGTGCTGGCCCTGCTCGGCTGGCTTCGGTTTCGCGTTCCCGACCCTCGTGACTACGAGCCGGCACACGCGGAGTCCACGGCCACGGAAGCCGCGTCCGGCGACACCGCAGCGGCCCAGCCCGCCGGCGCCAGGTCAGCGCTGCCGGTCCAGTTCTGGCAGTACGTCGTCGCCATCGGCCTGCTCTCCTGCGGCGTCGCGTCGTTCCCGTTACTGGCGTTCCACGCCCAGCGCACCGGGCTCCTCACCGACGCCCAGGTACCGATCCTGTTCGCGGTCGCGATGGCCGTCGACGGCGCTTCGGGCCTGGTGATGGGCCGGGTCTATGACAAGCGCGGACCGGTCACCCTGCTCGCCGTTCCCATCGCCGCCGCGTTTTCCGCGATCGCCTTCACCGGCGACCGCACCCTGGTCTGGGTCGGCGTCGCGGTCTGGGGCGTCGTCAACGGGGTGCTCGATTCGACGGTCAAGTCGGTGGTCACCGAGCTCGTCCCGGCGAACCTGCGGGCCATCGCGTTCGGCTGGCTGGCCCTGCTGCGCGGTGTCGCGCTGCTCGTCGCGGGCGGCGTGCTCGGTGCCGTCTACGACATCTCCCCCTCGTACACCATCGCGCTCATCGTGGTGGCGAACATCGCGGCGCTCGCCGGGCTGGTCCCGGTCCTCCGCCGGATTCAGCCCGCCAGCCACTCGGCCGGCGGCTGAGCACCCGCCGAAACGGCATTCCGGCAGGCCCCTACTCGCACTTTTCCTGCTGGAATGCCGTTTCGGCCCATGATCAAGGGCAGCTGTCAACCCCTACGTGCCCTGCCAGCGGGAGCAACCTGCAGAGCCGGAAATGCCGATCGCTAACATGAATGCGCTGCTCAGCGCGATCGGCCAAGCGACCCGTAGGACAGATGAGTTGAATACACCAGAACTTGCCAATTGGAACACCCAGGAAGCCCTGGCGGAGGCGATGATTCCGATCGTCGGCACTCTGCACCGCACGCGCGGTGTCACCGTCCTGCTGCACAGCCGGTCGCTGGTGAACAAGTCGGTCATCAGCATCCTGCGCACGCATCGCTTCGCCCGGCAGATCGCCGGCGAAGAGCTGTCGGTGGTCGAGACCTTCCCGTTCCTGGAGGCTCTGGCGAACCTGGACCTTGGTCCGGCCAAGATCGACCTCGGCCTGCTGGTGCACGCGTACCGCGCCGACGAACGCGGCCTCTCGGTCGCCGACTTCGTCGCCGACGCGCTTTCCGCGGTCACCGGTGACAACAAGGGCGAGCCGCAGTGCCCGCGTGATGTGGTGCTTTACGGCTTCGGCCGGATCGGTCGCCTCGTCGCGCGGCTGCTCGTCGAGAAGGCCGGTGGCGGCAACGGCCTGAACCTGCGGGCCGTCGTGGTCCGCAGCGGTGGCGTCGACGATCTCAAGAAACGCGCATCCCTGCTGCGCCGCGACTCGGTACACGGGCACTTCAACGGCACCATCAAGGTCGACAAGGAGAACAACCTCCTCATCGCCAATGGCAACGTCATCAAGTTCATCTACGCCAACGACCCGTCCGAGGTCGACTACACCGAGCACGGCATCAACGACGCCATCCTCATCGACAACACCGGCAAGTGGCGCGACCGCGCGGGCCTCGAGCAGCACCTGCGTCCGGGCATCTCGAAGGTCGTCCTGACCGCACCGGGCAAGGGCGACGTGCCGAACATCGTGCACGGCGTGAACCACCTCGGCCAGGACGTCAGCCAGCAGATCTTCTCGTGCGCGTCGTGTACCACCAACGCGATCGTGCCGCCGCTCAAGGCGATGGACGAGAAGTTCGGCATCATCCGCGGCCACGTCGAGACGGTCCACTCGTTCACCAACGACCAGAACCTGCTGGACAACTACCACAAGGCCGACCGTCGTGGCCGTTCGGCGCCGCTGAACCTGACGATCACCGAGACCGGTGCCGCCTCGGCCGTCGCCAAGGCCCTGCCCGAGCTCAAGGCCAAGATCACGGGTAACTCGATCCGCGTTCCTACCCCCGACGTCTCGATCGCGATCCTGAGCCTGCAGCTCAAGAAGGAGACGACGAAGGAAGAGGTGCTCACGCACCTGCGCGAGACGTCGCTGTCGGGTCCGCTGAGCCGCAACCTCGACTACACCGCCGCGACCGACGCCGTGTCGAGCGATTTCATCGGTTCGCGTGCCGCGTCGATCATCGACGCGAACGCCGCCATCGTCGATGGCGACCAGGCGATCCTGTACTGCTGGTACGACAACGAGTTCGGTTACTCGTGCCAGGTGGTCCGCGTCGTGCAGTTCCTGTCGGGCATCGAATACCCGACGTACCCGCGCAGCTGATCCAACTTCCGCCGAAACGGCATTCCGGCAGGCAAGTTCTCGAACTTGTTCTGCTGGAATGCCGTTTCGGCGTTTGCGGTCGGTGTGGCGTTGCGGTCAGGGTTCGGGCGGCAGACCGTAGTGGGCCGCGATCCCGCCCAGTAGCAACGTCATTCGATGTTGGAACGCCTCGTCGCCGAACGGGTCGTCGCCGGATGTCGCGATGGCACGCAACGTCGGGTACTCCGAGGGCGGGCGCGCGTCGGTGAGCTCGAGGATCCGAGCCAGCCACGGCTGCCCACCCTCGGCGTAGAGATACTCCCGATGGGCTTCGGTGACGCTGCCGACCGCCATCGTGCTCACCGATGCCCACACCGCGAGGGCGTCGCTCGGCGACAAGCCCTGCGCGGCAAGCGCTTCGACCGCCTCCGCGGTGTATTCCATCTCGACGTCGTGACCGACGGCTCCGCTGACGAACTTCTCCACCAGCGCGGGTTCCGACGCCAGCACGGTCCGGATGTAGGACGCATAGTCGCGTAGCCACGTCGCCCAGTGCCCGCCGGTATAGCGCGGCGGCGGCGAGTTCGTCAGGGCACTGACGGTGGCCAACCGCAGCAGGTCGTGCTGGTTCTTCACGTGATGGTAGAGCCCGGGCAGGCTGACACCGAGATGCTCGGCGACCCGACGCATGGTGGCGTTCTCGGTGCCGATCTCCAAAACCGCTGCGGCAATGGCGCTCTGGTCGATGCGCGGCGGCCTCCCGCGGCGGGGTGCTGCGTTGGGCACGCTCATCCGACCCTCCTGGCGACCACTTTCACATTCGGGGTTGACGATAACCGAGGCGACTTTTAATAATCAATATGAAAAATCGCCTCCCATAGAAACGACATGATGAACCGAGATAACCGTCAGGTCCTGCTGCGCCGCCGTCCCGATGGGCTGGTCTCCCCCGACGACACCGAGATGGTGACGGTGCCCGCTCCGGTCCCCGCCGAGGGCGAGGCGTTGCTGCGGACGAGGTATGTCGGCATCGACGCCGCCGCCAGGACCTGGCTGGACGGCGAACCCGGTTACCTCCCGGCGCTGGAACTCGGCGAGGTGGTGCGCGTGGCCGGTATCGGCGAGGTCGTCGAATCACGCTGTGACGCATACAAAGTCGGCGACCTCGTCACCACCCTGACCGGACTGCAGGACTACGCGATCATCCGCGACGACCTGTTCAGCACGCCGGTGGTCGGGTACACCGATCCCCTCGCGGTGATGTCGATCTACGGGCCCACCGGAGCGACCGCCTACTTCGGCATGACGGGCGTCGGAAAACCCCAGCCCGGCGAGACGGTCGTGGTGTCCGCCGCGGCCGGCGCCACCGGCTCGGTGGCAGGCCAGATCGCCAAGATCGCCGGCGCTCGCGTCGTCGGCATCGCAGGCGGTCCGGAGAAGTGCCGCGTCGTGGTCGAGGAGTTCGGCTTCGACGCCTGCGTCGACTACAAGGCCGACGACTTCCCCGCCGCTTTGAAGGCGGCCTGCCCGGGCGGGATCAACGTCTACTTCGACAATGTCGGCGGCGACATCCTCAATGCCGTGCTGGGCAACCTTGCGCACCGGGCTCGCGTGGTCATGTGCGGCATCATCACCACGTACCTCAACGGCGATCACCCCGGCCCGTCCAACTACGTGAACCTGCTCGCCACGGCCTCGACGATGCAGGGCTTCATCGCGCTCGAAGAGTGGGCACGCTTCGACGAGGCCTTCGCCGCGCTGAGCGGCTGGGAGCAGCAGGGCCTGCTGGTGCATCGCGAAACCGTCTACGACGGACTGGAATCCAGCATCGACGCACTCAACGGCCTGTTCACCGGAGCCAACATCGGCAAGATGCTGGTGAAGATCAGCGAGCCGGGGAGCTGACACCGTGCTGACTCCCTTCGACGACTATCCGATCCACGCCTCGGCCGACCCGGTGGGCGTGCCGGCCAGCGGCGACCCCAACCACTACGACCGCTACTGGTTCAACGGCCACCAGCGCGATGGCGACTTCTACTTCGGTGCGGCCATGGGGCACTACCCCGTTCGCGGAATCATCGACGCCGCCTTCAGCGTGGTGAAAGACGGTGTCGAGCACTCGATCTTCGCGTCGGGAGCGATGCCGTTGGACCGGTCGGCGACCATCGGCCCCTTCCGCATCGAGGTGCTCGAGCCGCTGCGCACCATCCGCTACGTCGTCGACTCCAACGAGCACAACATCTCCTGCGACCTGACTTTCCGCGCCACCACGGTGGCCGTGGAGGAGCCACGTCAGCAGCGACGCACCGCCGAAGGCATCGTGCTGACCGACCACACCAGGCTCACCCAGTGGGGGTCGTGGGAGGGCACGATCACTGTCGACGGCGAAGACCTGGCGGTCACGGCTGGTGACGTCCCGGGGACGCGGGATCGCTCGTGGGGTATCCGGCCGGTCGGCGAGCAGCTGCCGATGGTGCGGCAACCCATGCCGTTCCAGGTCTTCTGGCTGTGGGCGCCATTGCATTTCGAGGATCGGTTCACCCACTACGCGTTCCACGAGCACGAAGACGGGCGACGATGGCTCGAGACCGCCGCCATTCTTGATCCGCTGCCGGCCGGTGCCGCACCGTGGAGCCGGGTCGGGGTACGTGAGTGCTACGACATCGGCTACGAACTCGACTGGGAGCCCGGGCGGCGCGAAATCCGGCGTGCTCATCTGTGGTTCACCGACCCCATCGAGGGTGAGACGCACATCGAGCTGGAGAAGCTCTACACGTTCCGGATGCGTGGCATCGGCTACTGGCACCCGCACTGGGGACACGGCTCCAACCATGGGCAGTACGAAATCGGCCGGGAATCAATCCGTTTGGACGATTTCGACCCGACCGACTTCACGTCGCTGCATCTGCAGAACGTCGTGAAGGCCACCATGGGTGCGCGCACCGGGATCGGCGTCGTCGAACAGATCGCCATCGGCCCGCACACGCCGTCCGGGCTGACCGGTTTCCTGGACGGCTACCGGGGCTGAGTTTTCCCGGCGCTCACCACGCCCCGCTGACGTGACCGTCAGTGACGTGCGGCACAGTAGACGGCACGTTCGGGGAAATCCGCTTGCGGTCATTCGCAGAAAGAGGGGTCGAGTTGTCTGACACAGGTGTGGTGGCGCCGGTACTGCCCGGCGGTGGTGTGTTGCCGTTCCCACCGGTTCCGTCCGCCAGCATCGCGGGCAGGACGCTGCAGGAGTCGACGTACCAGCCGCGCGCCGTTCCCAAGCACCTGCACGACGACTCCCCCAACATCGTCATCGTCCTCATCGACGATGCCGGTCCGGGCCTGCCGTCGACGTTCGGCGGCGAGGTGACCACCTCGACACTGGACCGGGTGTGCGCTGAAGGCGTTTCCTACAACAGATTTCACACCACCGCGATGTGCTCGCCGACCCGGGCCTCGCTGCTGACCGGCCGCAATCATCACGAGATCGGCAACGGACAGATCGCCGAACTCGCCAATGACTGGGACGGGTACGCGGGCAAGATTCCGCGGTCCAGTGCCACCGTCGCGGAAGTGCTCAAGCAGTACGGTTACGCGACGTCGGCTTTCGGCAAGTGGCACAACACCCCGGCCGAGGAGACCACCGCGGCTGGTCCGTTCGAAAACTGGCCCACCGGTTTGGGTTTCGAATACTTCTACGGGTTCCTCGCCGGTGAGGCGTCGCAGTACGAGCCCAACCTGGTCCGCAACACCACCGTCGTCGCCCCGCCGAAGACTGCCGAAGAGGGCTACCACCTGTCCGAAGATCTGGCGGACGACGCGATTTCGTGGCTGCGGCGACACAAGGCGTTCAACGCCGACAAGCCGTTCTTCATGTACTGGGCCAGCGGCTGCCTGCACGGCCCGCACCACATCATGAAGGACTGGGCAGACAAGTACGCGGGCAAGTTCGACGACGGCTGGGATGCCTACCGGCAGCGGGTATTCGAGCGCGCGAAGGACAAGGGCTGGATCCCGGCCGACTGCGAACTCACCGAGCGCGACGAGCAGCTCCCCGCCTGGGATGACATCCCCGAGGACGAGAAGCCGTTCCAGCGGCGCCTGATGGAGGTCGCAGCCGGGTACGCCGAGCACGTCGACGTCCAGGTCGGCCGGATCTCCGACGAACTCGAAGCGCTGGGCTACGCCGACAACACACTGTTCCTGTACATCTGGGGCGACAACGGTTCCTCGGGCGAAGGCCAGAACGGCACCATCTCGGAATTGCTGGCGCAGAACGGAATTCCGACGACCGTCCGTCAGCACATCGACGCCCTCGATGAGCTCGGCGGGCTCGACGTCCTCGGTTCTCCGCTGGTCGACAACCAGTACCACGCGGGCTGGGCGTGGGCCGGGTCCACGCCGTACAAGGGCATGAAATTGATGGCCTCGCACCTGGGCGGCACCCGCAATCCGCTGGCGGTGCGGTGGCCGGCGAAGGTGGCTGCTGATCCGACGCCGCGCCCGCATTTCCTGCATTGCAATGACGTCGTGCCGACCATCTACCAGGTGGTCGGGATCGAACCGCCGCGCACCGTGTCCGGGGAGGCGCAGATGCCGCTTGCGGGTGCGGGTTTCGCGCAGACGCTGGTTGATCGGGATGCCCAGGGCGGCAAGAAGACTCAGTACTTCGAGATCATGGGCAGCCGGGGCATCTACCACGACGGGTGGTTCGCCGGCGCGGTCGGACCGCGGCTGCCGTGGATCCCCGGCCTCCCGCCCGGCATGGCAACATGGACCCCCGACCAGGACGTGTGGGAGTTGTACCACCTGGACCAGGACTGGACGCAGGCCAACGATCTCGCGGCGCAGATGCCTGAGAAGCTGGCCCAGATGCGCGAGATGTTCGCGATCGAGGCGGCGAAGAACGCGGTGCTGCCGATCGGTGGCGGCTTGTGGGTGCCGGTGTATCACCCCGAGCTACGGATCGCGCCGCCGTTCAGGGAGTGGGAGTTCTCGGGCGACATGATCCGGATGCCGGAATTCTGCGCGCCCGGGCTGGGCAACAAGAACAACGTGGTGACCATCGACGCGGATATCCCGGAGGACGCGTCCGGCGTGCTGTACGCCCTTGGCAGTGGCGCGGGCGGGTTGACGTGCTACTTCGAGAACGGCCAGGTGCGCTACGAGTACAACCTGTTCATCCTGCAGAAGACGAAAATCCGCTCGGACGGCGTGGTCGCGCCGGGACGGCACACCATCACCGTGACGACCCAGTACGCCGAGCCACGTGCCGGCGGCCCGCTGGACATCGTCATCGCGGTCGACGGTGAAACAGTGGCCTCGGGCCAGGTTCCGATCAGTGCCCCGCTGCTGTTCACCGCGAACGACTGCCTCGACATCGGCACCTGCCTCGGCTCACCGGTGTCAATGGACTACCGCGAACGCGCACCCTTCCCATTCGAAGGCCGCATCCACGGCGTCCACGTCGCCTACACGTAACGGGTTACCGGGTGATCGAATGCACCAGGTCGATCGCCGCGCCGAGGGTGGTGAACCGTTCCTCGATGGTGTCGCCCGCCGGGTAGATGCGGACGGTGTCGACGCCCGCGTCGCACCAGACCCGCAGGCGATCGCGCACCATGTCCGCGGTACCGATCAGCGTGGTCGCGAGGATCATGTCGTCGGTGATCAGCGCCGCCGCACCGTCGCGGTCACCGGCCTGCCAGCGTTCCCGAACTGCCGCGGCGACGTCGGCCCAGCCCTGGCGGCTGTACGCCTGGTTGTAGAAATTGGTTGAGGCCGAACCCATTCCACCGAGGCTGAACGCCAGCTCGGACTTCCGCGCGTCGATCAGCGTTTTCAGCTGCGCTTCGTCGCGCGCGAAGGACACCTCGGCGCCCTGGCAGATGTCCAGGTCGGCGCGGGTCCGGCCGGAGCGACCGAGTCCGTCGTCGAGATGGGCGAAGTAGGCGTCGTCTGCGCCCTCCGGCACGAAGCTGGTGCCGAGCCAGCCGTCGGCGACCTCGCCGGTCAGGCGCAGCATGGCGGGCGTGAGACTGGCTATGTACAGCGGTATTTCGTGCTCCGCCCGCATCGACAACCGCATCGGCTTGACGTCGCCACCCGGCATCGGGATCTGGAACTGCTTGCCGGTGTACGTGATCCGATCGCCCGCGATGGCTTGCCGGATGATGTCGATGGTTTCCCGCATGCGGCCCAGCGGCTTGGCGAACGGCACACCGTGCAGGCCTTCCATCACTTGCGGTCCCGAGGCACCGAGTCCCAGCAAAAAGCGTCCGCCCGACAGGTTCGACAGTGTGACCGCCGCCTGGGCGATGGCCACCGGGGTGCGGGTGCCGAGCTGAATGATGCCCGAGCCCAACAACATCCGGTCGGTGCACGCGGCGTAGTAACCCAACGCGGACGGCGCGTCGGATCCCCAGGCCTCGGCCACCCAGCAGATGTCGAGGCCCAACTTCTCGGCTTCGGAGACGAAAATCCTTTGGTGGTCCCAGGTTCCGAGGCTGGCGGCCTCGATCGTCGTCGCGGCGCGCATCAGCTTTCCGCCCGTCGCTTGATGTGCTCCAGAACGCACTGCATACCGGACTCGAATTCGCGGAGCCGGTTGAAGACGATCTTCTGCTCCTTGTCGGGCATCCGGGCGATCGCCAGAGACAAGCCCGACGGCGCGGGGCCGAGCTGAGCCCATTGCGCGAGCCGCGTTCCGGTGCCCTCGGGGCTCAGACTCAGCCGCCAGGTCGCGGTCGGGTTCTCGGCATCGCCGATGGCCCAAGCGATCACCCGCTGTGGTTCGTACTCGACAATCTCGGATTCCGTCGACCATTCACCGAGTGCGGGGTGGCTGTTGTAGCCGACGAATCGGGCGCCGGCACGAGGTCCGTCGCTGCCGTCGAGCCACTCGACTCGCTGTAGCTCCGGGCTGCACTCGGGCATCACCGTGATGTCGGATGCCAGTTCCCATACCCGTGCCACGGGCGCGTCGATCCACGTCGAAACCTCGACGGTCGGGGCGTCGGCATATACCGCACCGGTCCATTCCATGATTTCAACTTCCCTTCCGTGCAGTCCGTTTGGCTGGGCGCCCCACGGTTTCGGCCGCAGGTTCGGCGGCGAAAAGAGTCCGGGCCGCCAACAGGACCTTCAGTTCGGTGTTGACGTCCTCGAGTGGCTGCAGGCTCGACGTGGCCCGGCACATGGTGATCGCACCTTCGATCGCGCCGAGAGACGTGGTGGCGAGCCGTCGCGCGACCGCGGTGTCGAGGCCATCCGCCGTCAGACAATCGGTGACCAACTCGTGCCAGGTGCGGAAAATCTGATTGGCGTGCTGCGCCAGTGCCGAGTCCGGCGGGGCGCTGACGGCGATGGACACCACCGGGCATCCAACGGCGAAATTGTTCTGGCGCAGTAGTTTTCGCCAGAAGGCTGTGACTGCATCGACGACGGCGGCGGGTCCGTTGTCCGCGGCATTGGAGATCAGCCGGGAGATGGCATCGCCGCTGAGCTGCGCGGCCTCGTCGATGATCTGGGCACGCCCGCTCGGAAAATGATGATAGATCGACCCCCGCGGCGCCCCGCTCCGGCTGAGCACATCGTCGAGCGTGACACCGTCGACGCCGCGCTCGCGCAACAGCTCGACGGCGGCAAGCACCATCGACTGGCGGGTATCGGTCGGCATGGGCAGCTCCTGGCGGGCGGATCATTCGGTTCGAATTATGATCCGAATCATAACCAGGAGTCAATGGCGCCCAACAATCCGCACATGATCGCGCTACCTGGGGACGATTACCCGGTTGACTATGATCGGACTCATAGCGGATCGAACGTCTGCTCGCGGCAGAACGGGCCTAGAGCGTCCCGTCCAGATACGCGGCGCGGCAGGCGCGGCGGGCCAATTTCCCGCTGGTGGTGCGCGGGATACCGCCCGCGGGCAGCAACCGGACGTCGGCGACGGTCACCGCGTGGCGCTCGGCCACCAGCGCGCGAATCGCGTCGATCGCCGGCTGCGGATCACTGCGGGCCGTGCCCGATGCGCGCTCGGCGATGATCACGAGCTGGTCGCCACCATCGACCGGCACGGTGAACGCGGCCACGTACCCCCGCCGCACCAGAGCTGACGCGTCAGCAGCGGTGGCCTCGAGGTCATGCGGATAGTGATTTTGCCCGTCGATCGTGATGATGTCGGCCAGCCGCCCGGTCACGTACAACTCGCCGTCGAGATAGAAGCCCAGATCGCCTGTGCGCATCCAGCATCCGTCGACATCGGCGCCGTCAGCGTGACTATCCTTCGGTAGGACGCACCGAAGCCGAGCCTGGAATACCTCACGCGTCTCGTCCGGCAGACCCCAGTAGCCGCGGCCGATGTTGTTGCCCTGCAACCAGATCTCGCCGACTCGACCGTCGGGCTGCTCGGTACCGGTGGCCGGGTCCACCATCACCGTCCACAGACTGCTCGCCGTCTGCCCACAGGAGACCTGCGCGACCGCACCCGGTGCATCCTCGGACACCGCCACGGCGAAGCCCGCCGCGAGTTGGTCGCGGTCGAAGTACCGCACCGTCGCCTCCGCGTCAGGTGCGATGTTGGAGACGAAAAGTGTTGCCTCGGCGATGCCGTACGACGGCTTGATCGCCGTCTTCGGCAGCCCGTACGGTTCGAACGCCGCGTTGAACGTTTTGATGGCGTCGATGCTGACCGGCTCCGAACCGACGATCATCACCACGTTGGCCAGGTCGATGTCGTCGCCGGGGCCCGGCGCACCACGATGCGCCGACCACTCGTAGGCGAAATTCGGTGCGGCGGTGACCACCCGGCCGACCTTCGACCCGTCGGACAACGCCTGGATCCACCGCAGCGGCCGACGGATGAATGCGGTGGGAGACAGCAACGTTGAGTGTCCGCCGTACACGGTAGGAAAGCCGATCATGGACAGACCCATATCGTGATACAGCGGCAGCCAGCTGACGCCGTGCGTGTTGCGGTCCAGCATGTCGATGGACAGGATCATCTGAATCAGATTGGTGCCCACGGCTTTGTGTGTGATCTCAACGCCGACCGGCGGTCGGGTGGCGCCCGAGGTGTACTGCAGGTGAGAGACGTCGTCGATGTCGATGTGGACGGGATCGAACGCGGCGCCTTCGTCGTCCGGCACCTCATCGACGGCGACGACCGTCGGACTGCCCAAATCCGGGTGGGCGGACAGGAATTCGGTGACGGCGGACCGCGCCGACGCCGTCGTCAGGATCGCAGCTGGTCGCGCGTCGTGCAGCGCCGTGTCCAAACGTTCGGCATGCCCCGGTAATTCGGGCGCGAACAGCGGCACCGCAATGGCGCCGGCCTTGATCGCCGCGAAGAACCCGGCGACGTAGTCGAGGCCCTGCGGCGCCATGATGGCAACTCGATCACCACGCTCGGCGACCGCCTGTACCCGGGCCGCGATGGCCGCCAGGCGCACCCCGAGTTCGGACCAGGTCAGTTCTGTCGTCCGCACATCGGAGCCTGAGTAATCCAGGTAGCGGTAGGCCACCATGTCGGGCAGATGTGCGATGTTCCCGTCGATCAAGGCGATCAGCGTCGCGGTGGGCGGCAGCGTCACCCGCCCCGCCTCGTCGATGCAGTCCTCGATCTGGAACAGGGCGCTGCTCGATGTCATGTGTCCAGATTAGGGGGCAGATCAACCCAACGGCAGTGGCGCTCGACACTCCCAGGGGACGAGCCGCCGCGAAACCGTCGAAAATGACTGGGCCGTCCGGGTTCTGGCCAAACAGGTCACCTGCGGGACCATTCCTCGGCCAGCAGCTCATAGGACCGCACCCGGTCGTTGTGGTCGTGAATGATGGTCGTGATGATGAGCTCGTCGGCCGCCGTGGCGTCGCGTAACCGCTCGAGCTGGTCGGCGACCTGGGCGGCCGATCCGACGAACTGGGTATCCACTCGGTCGGCGACGAGGTCGCGTTCGGCGGCGGTCCAGGCGTGTGTCCGGGCTTCGGCCGGGGCCGGAAACGGGATCGCGCCTTCAGCCGTCCGGATACTGCGCACCCACAGGCCGTAGCCGGCGGCGTGTTCCCGGGCGGTGGCCTCGTCTTCGGCGACGACGACGTCGGCCGAGACCGCGACGTAGGGCTCGCCGAGCTCGGCCGACGGCCGAAACGCGGCCCGGTAGGCGTCGGTCGCCTCCAGGACCGATGCCGGCGCGACGTGATAATTGCCGGCGAACCGCAGCCCTCGCGTGCCGGCAACGTCGGCACTCTCACCGCCGCTGCTGCCCAGGATCCAGATCTGGAGGTCAGCACCTTCGCCCGGCACAACCCGTGCCGTCAACCCATCCGCGTTGCGGTAGCCGCCGGCGATCAGCGCAAGAATGTCGTCGATCTGGTCGGTGTAGTCCTGCGATTGCGCGCCCGGCAGCTGGAGCAGCGCCCGCTGGAGTGCGAACCGTGGGGACTTCAACAGCGGTAACGGATCGAACTTCCCGGGGATCAGCAGTCCGTTACCGCCAGTGCCATTGACCCGGGTGGCTGCAGCGGCGGGTACGGGCACCTTGGCTTCCCGCGGCTTGCCTCCGGAGCGCCCCAGGCCGAGGTCGAACCGGCCGGGATGCAGAGCGTCGAGCAGGCCGAACTCCTCCACCGTCGCCACCGCGGTCCGGTGCCCCATCTGTACCGCGCCCGAACCCAGCCGGATGGTCGAGGTCTCCGCAGCGGTCAGCGCGAGCAGCACCGCCGGCGACGTACCGGCAATACCGGGATTGAGGTGATGTTCGGCGAACCAGTAGCGCGCATAGCCGAGCGCCTCCGCGCGCTTGGCGAGGTCGATGCTGTTGCGCAACGCCTGCGGCGCAGTCGAACCCGACGAGATGGGCACCAGATCGAGCACTGTCAGTGGAGTCGCCATGGTCTACGACGCCACCTCGGTGGACGGGTTCGTGCGGCGCGCCGGCCGCGGCAGCGGCGCCAGCCCCAGGTGGTCGCGCAACGTGCTGCCCGCGTATTCGGTGCGGAACGTGCCGCGCTCCTGCAGCAGCGGCACCACCTGGTCGACAAACACATCGAGTCCGCCGGGCGTGATGTGCGGGACCAGGATGAATCCGTCACTGGCATCGGCCTGAACGAAGTCGTCGATGGTCGACGCGATCGTCTGAGCCGACCCGATGAACGACTGCCTGCCGGTGACTTCGATGATCAGCTCACGGCTGCTGAGGTTCTGCGCCTCGGCTTTGGCCCTCCACTCGGCGGCGGTCGCGAGGGGGTCGCGGAACATGCGCACGCTGGCCCGGCCGCGGGCGATCGTGTTCTCCCCCACGACCGGCTCCGCGGTGGGCAGCGGGCCGTCCGGATCATGGTCGGAAAGGTCCCGGTTCCAGAGCTGTTCGAGAAATTTGATCGCGGTCTGTGGAGAGACCTGGGCAAGCCGGACCTCGTGCGCGAGATCAGCTGCCTCCTGGTCGGTGTCGCCGATCACGAAGGTGGCGGCCGGCAGGATCAGCAACTCGTCATGGCGGCGCCCGTACCGGGCCAGCCTGCCTTTGACATCGGTGTAGAACGCCTGGCCGGCCTCCAGCGTGCTGTGCCTGGAGAAGATCGCATCGGCGGCAGATGCCGCGAACTCCCGGCCCTCGTCTGAATCGCCCGCCTGGAAGATCACCGGCCGGCCCTGGGGGCTGCGTGGCACGTTGAACCGGCCGTGGATGTCGAAGTGACTGTCCGTGTGATCGAAGGCCCCGGCGTCGGGATCGGACAAGAACACGCCGGCAGCCTTGTCTGCCACGATCTCGCCACCGCGCCACGAGTCGACGAGCTCGAGCGCCGTCGCCAGGAACGTCTTGGCCCGCTCGTAACGCTGGTCCTCGGCCAGGAAGCCGCCACGGCGAAAGTTCTCCCCCGTGAACGCATCCCACGATGTCACGACATTCCAGGCGGCACGGCCTGCGGACAGGTGGTCCAGCGAGGCGAATTGGCGGGCTACCTCGTAGGGCTCGTTGAATGTCGAATTGATGGTGCCGGTCAACCCGATTCGCTCCGTCACCGCGGCCAGCGCCGCCAGCACGGTGAAGGTGTCCGGACGGCCCACCACGTCGAGGTCGTAGATGAGTCCGTTCTGTTCCCGCAGCCGCAGCCCTTCGGCCAGAAACAGGAAATCGAATTTCCCGCGCTCAGCGGTCTGGGCGAAATGTACGAAAGAGCTGAACTCGATGTGGCTGCCGGCGGCCGGGTCGCTCCACACGGTGGTGTTGTTCACCCCGGGGAAGTGCGCGGCCAGGTGAATTTGCTTGACTGGCTTGCTCATTGGCTGATCCTCGGATTCTGCGTGTTTCAGTGGTTCAGGCGAGCGCATAGCGGTTGGCGGGACGCGGCAGGCCGAGCAACCCGCGCAGCGTGTTCGCTTCGTACTCGTCGCGGAACAGCGCCCGTCGGCGCAGTTCGGGCACGAGCTGCTCGGTGATCTGGCGCAGGTCGTGCGGCAGCGTCGCCGGCCGCAGCCGGAAGCCCGTCAACCCAGCGGCGTGCCACTCCTGCAGCAGGTCGGCCAAGTGAGCCGCGGTACCGACGAAAATTCTCGCGTCACTGCGATATTCGGATCCGGCGAGGTCATCGAGCCGACGCCGACGTGCCTGGGCCGCCAACTCGCTGTCGTCGAGAAAGACCACCAGATCGCCGAAGATGTGCAGCTTCTCGGAACCCCGGCCGACAGCCTGTTGGAGAGCACGGACCTCACCGACGATGTCTGCCGCATCCTCCGCGTCACGCGGGGTCACGAACCCGATGTCGGCACTGCCGGCAATCAACTCGTAGGAGGCGCCGCCGTGGCCCAGGGCCGCGACGATCGGCTGGCCCTGCGGCGGGCGCGGCGTGATCGACGGGCCCTTGACCGAAAACCAGCGGCCTTCGAAGTCGATGTAGTGCAGCTTGTCC
Organism: Mycolicibacterium sp. P4_G11; assembly: GCF_056555145.1. Classification (NCBI taxonomy): domain Bacteria; kingdom Bacillati; phylum Actinomycetota; class Actinomycetes; order Mycobacteriales; family Mycobacteriaceae; genus Mycobacterium; species Mycolicibacterium sp. P4_G11. The sequence goes on along the minus strand of NZ_JBFUJW010000010.1, from coordinate 150,486 downwards.
CGGTCGACGAATCGTCCCGTGGCGGCGTCGCGGATCTCCGCGCCGTCCTCCCAGCTGTCCCAGAGGCGACGCAACACTTCGACGTAATCGGCTGTCTCGGTGAAGTATTCACGGATCTGTCGTTCGACTGCCGGTTCACGCCGCCCGAAATGGGCGGCCACATCTCGGCGGCCCGCGATCTGCACACGAACGCCGGCCCGCCCGGCGCTCACGTAGTCCAGCGTGGCGATGGACTTCGACACATGAAAAGGCTCGGTATGGGTGACCACCGTCGTCGGCACCAGCCCGATCCGCTGAGTACGAGGTGCGACGCGGGCGGCGATGAGCACGGCGTCCAACCGGCCGCGGACGCGATCGGTTCGATCGTCGGGCTCGACCGGATCGTCCGACTGCACCGCCAGCGAGTCTTCGATGGTCACCAGATCCACTGAGCCGCGTTCGGCCTCGACGGCCAGATCGGTCCAGTACCCGGCACCGAACAGGTCTGCGGGTCGCGCGTCGGCTTCCCGCCACGCGGCCGGGTGCCATCCGGCGCCGTCCAAAGCCACTGCCAGATGGAATCGGCTCGACGAATGAGGCATCACGCGACCTGCTTTCCTGACGGGATACGACCACTCTGCCGAGCCGCACGCAGATCGCGGCGGCTGAGACACCGTCAGCGCCAGGGAAAGGGAATAATCGCGCTACCGGCGGGCAGGTTCGGTCCGACGCGCATCGACCGATCGCACCACCACACCCAGAGTCGCGCGGGCCGGGTCGCCGACGACACCCCCGACGCCGCGGTACAGAGGGGCCGTACCGTCAAAACAGCTGCAGGTCAGCAGCTTTGACGCCGTCGCCCTGGCACTGGTGTGCGCCCGTTGCGCGACTCAGCAGAATCCGGGAGCCCACATCGCGGAGTCGACCAGAGAATCTGCGCCGCAGCTTTCAGCGCTTGCCATCCGACGCCATCGCCGAATGGAGACACCGCAGCCCCCTGAAATCATCGCGATTGCAAACCCGCCGTCGGGCCGCCGCATCGACCTAGCGGATGCCGCGGACCAGCCGGCCCGGACGGGCGCCGGTATCGATGCCGTGACGGCGGGTGACGGTGCCGCTGACGATCGTCGCGTCGTAGCCACTTGCGCCCTGCACCAAGCGTTTTCCACCGGCGGGCAGGTCATGCACCATCTTGGGTGCGTGCAGCGTCAGCGCATCGAGGTCGATGACGTTGATGTCGGCCTTCTTGCCCACGCTGATCACACCGCGATCGGACATGCCGTAGAGCTGGGCGGTGTCGTGCGACTGCTTCCGGATGACGTACTCCAACGGCAGCTTCTCGCCACGGTGACGGTCCCGGGCCCAGTGCGTGAGCAGGAACGTCGGGTACGAGGCGTCACAGATCATGCTGCAGTGCGCGCCGCCGTCAGAGAGCCCCAGCACCCCGGCCGGGTGCGTGAGCATCTCGCGGATGGCGTCATGGTTGCCGTCGGAGTAGTTGAACATCGGGTACATGAGCATGGCCCCGGCGTTGGCCTCGAGCATCAGGTCATACATCGCGGCGAGTGGATCCATGCCACGCCGCTGTGCGATCGCCGCGACGGTGCGCTCGACGGTCGGCTCGTAGTCCGGCGGTTCACCGATGTGGTACAGGCGATTTGCCGCATTCTGCGCCAGCATGAACATGCCGTCGAACAGCTTTGTGGGGTCGATCGGCAGGTCGTCCTCCGCCAGGATCGCGGCCCGCACCGCGGGCTCTGCCAGCTTCTCGGCGAGCTCTTCGCGCGTGCATTCGGCGGCCAGTCGGCGGTAGGTCGGGCGGTGCGTGAATGCGTGATGGCCAGGGAAACCCAGCAGCATGCCGAACGGCCGCGCCGCCACCTGGGGGAACAACCGGCTGCCCGCCTGATGCGCCGCGGCCGACAGGTCGAGCTGCTCGCGCCACAGATTCGGATCGGCGTCGACCTGGATGAGCGCGAAGCTCAACGCACAGTCGATCTCCTCGCCGAGGCGGCGCATCCAGTCGAGTTCCTTGCGCGGCGCGATGATGTCCTCGCCGGCAGCGCCCTGCGGCGCCAGCTCGAAGACCGCCGCCCCGCCGGCCGCGGTGGCCCGGCCCAGGGCGAACAGCTCGTCCTCGGCGGCGAAGGTGCCCGGCACCGGTTCGCCGTCCATCGCGCGGTGCGCCAGCGTGCGCGACGACGAAAAGCCCAGTGCCCCAGCCTCGATCGCTTCCTGGACCAGCTTCGCCATGGCCTTGATGTCGTCGGCGTTGGCGGGTTCGTTGCGGGCGCCGCGCTCCCCCATGGCGTACGCCCGGACCGCACCATGGGCGATCTGGGTACCCATGTCGACGGAGAGTTCACGCCGGCCGACGACATCGAGGTATTCGCCGAAAGTCTCCCAGCCCCAGGTGATGCCCTCGGTCAGGGCGGTGCCGGGGATGTCCTCGACGCCTTCCATCAGCCGGATCAGCCATTCCTCCTGGCCGGGGCGCACCGGCGCGAAGCCGACGCCACAGTTGCCCGCGACCACCGTCGTCACCCCGTGGTTGCTCGACGGTTCCAGCACGCTGTCCCAGCTGACCTGTCCGTCGTAGTGGGTGTGGATGTCCACGAACCCCGGAGCGACGATCTTGCCGCCGGCGTCGATGGTCTCGGCCGAATCACCGGACAGCACAGGGTCATTCGGGCCGCGCCGATGAACCTCGACGATCTTGCCGTCCTTGATCGCGACATCGGCGGTGAACCGGTCGGCGCCGGTGCCGTCGACAACAGTGCCACCGGTGATCTTCAGATCGAACACATCTGCTCCCTCGTTGCGACCCGCGACCATCGGTCAGCGGCAGTACTGTAACAGTGTTACACCGTGATGAGACGTAGATCTAGCGACTGGTCGCGATTGGGTGTGATTAGGTGTTCGGCATACCGGAAGCAGGTGGTCATGGCGCAGGCATCCCAGCGTGGGTCCGACGGCACGTCGAAAACTGTTGATGCTCAACTGATCCTCGATACCGCCGCGGCATTGCTGGAACGCGACGGCGTCTCCGGATTCTCCATGCGCAGCCTCTCCGAGCATCTCGGTGTCGCCGTCACATCCATCTATTGGCACGTCGGTGGACGGGACAAGCTGTTCGACCACCTGATCGACCGGCTGATCGACGTGATGGCCAGTCTTCCCGCCGTCGGCGACAACCCGAAAGACCGCATCACCGCCCTGGCCCGTGCGCAGCGCACCGCGCTCATCGAACGCCAGCACCTGATGGCGATCGCGCACGAACGCGACCGCACACCGTCACTGTTCCAATCAGTGCAACAGACCCTCGCCGCCGAACTGGCCGCGCTGGGGATCACCGGAAATCAGGCGGCCCTGGCCTTGCGCTCCATCGAGGTGCACGTGATTTCGTCTGCGCTGATGCAGTTTTCGGCCATCCGCAGCGGTGAGCACGACGAGGAAGACGCGTCGCTGTGGGGCGACGACTGGCCGGACCAGAAACTGGTCGAGGCCTTGCGCTCGCCCACCGACTACGACGCGGTTTTCGAGTACGGCCTGGCCGCGCTCCTCGCGTCCCTGGTGTGAGCCGGCGACCTCAGTTGGCGGCGAACCGGCGGTTGCGCAGCTTGGGCACCGCCTGCTCGCTGAGCACCCGGGCGCGTTCGGTCATGGCGCCGGCGATGGCCTCGGGGTGCGTGGTCAGGTAGAAGCCACCCGCCGCCGACTGGTCGAAGATGGCCTCGGCGGCAGTGAGCGGATCCATGGCGGAGAGCTGGTGCATGGCGGTGCGCTCGGACGCTGAGGCTGTTGCGGCGTCGTCATCCGCGGTGCTCTCGACGCCACCGGCGGCGGTGAAGATGTTCGACTGCACCGGGCCCGGCAAGACCGCCTGTACACAGACGTGGTTGTCGTGGCCGGCCAGTTCGACCTCGACGCGCAAGCACTCGGTCAGCGCCAGCACGGCGTGCTTGCTGACGATGTACGGCGCCTGCAGCTGCACCGTCGACACGCCGCCGACGGACGACATGTTCCACACCCACGCCGGTTCGCCCGACGCCAGCATGGCGGGCAGGAAGGCCCGCACGCCATGGAAGACGCCGCTGACGTTGATGTCCATGACGCGCTCCCAGTTGGCGACCGGGGTATCCCACAGGTAGCCGAACTGTTCGATGCCGGCGTTGTTCACCAGCAGGCGCACCGGGCCGATTTCGCTGTTGACCCGGTCGGCCAGGGCCTGCACGGCCTCGGCGTCCCGGACGTCGCACACCGCGTCCACGGCGGTCGCGCCGGCCGCGGTCAGCTCGTCACGCAGGGCGGCGACCGCATCGGCATTCACGTCGGCCAGCACCGTCGTCATACCCAGTTGGGCCGCGTACCTGGCCAAGCCGGCCCCGATCCCCGAGCCGGCCCCCGTGATGACCGCAACCCCACCACCGAACAGTTCCTGTGCACCCATGGCCGAAGTAAATCGCAGGGCGGGGGCTCGGGCAGGCAGAAAGTCCGATCAGTGGAATGCCGGTCAGACCGGCTGCACCTCGACTTCGGCCTTCGGCGCCGCGCGCAGCACGCACCGGGCATAGCCGATCCAGCTCACTACACAGGCCACAAAGGCGATGGCGATCATCGGGTAGACCGCCTGACCGAGAACCACTGCGACAGAATCACTTCCGGCCAAGCGCCGGTCGACCGCGCCGCCCGTCATCAACGGCAGCAGGCTGACGACGAAGCAGGCGATGGCCGCGGCCAACGCGGTGCCGAACATCGCGCGCACGGCGGCAGCGATCATCGTGCCGGCCGCGAGCAGGATCAGCACCGCGAAGGGCAGCGGCCGCAGCTCGGCGCCGAGGTGCCCGCTGATGTCCCAGATCCCCCAGCCGCTCATGGCGCCGCGGCCATGGTCGTTGTGCGCGGTGTACCACGGCAGCACGGCCGCGACCACGATCATCGCGAAGGCGATGACCCCCATCGCCCAGCGCGTCAATACGTTCTCGATGCTCAAACTCCTCCGGACCTACCGCGTGATGTGGTGACTCATACCCCGGTGAACGTGGGCTGCATCAGCGTCAGCATGGCCATCGCCAAACTGATGAGCAGACACAGACTCAACACGATCATCGCACCAACCAGCAGCCAGCGGCCCATTCGTCGGCGAATGCGCGTCAATTTTGCGTTGTGGCATTCCTCGACATAACCAACGGCAACCATTGCGAAGGCGACGTCGATGTGTTCGTCCCCGACAGTGGCCGCGCCCGCCGCGATCTCCTGCAGGCGTCCGGGCTCGATCTGCACTCCGGCGACGGCGAATCGCCGACTCAGCCGGCGCGCCTGCGCCCGCGTGAGCGGGTGGTCGCACACGTGCACGTGGTGTCGCGGGGCTGCCACTTACGTCGTTCCTTCGATCCGGGCACCCGCCCGAATGCCGAAGGCGCCCAAGAGTGAAGTTACTCCGACGGGCGCCTTCGCACACTGCGACAGCAGGAATTTACAGACCCATGTCCTTGGCGATGATCATCTTCATGACCTCACTGGTGCCGCCGTAGATGCGGCCGACACGGTTGTCGGCGTACAGCCGGGCGATCGGGTACTCGTTGATGTAGCCGTAGCCGCCGTGCAGCTGCAGGCAGCGGTCGATCACGCGGGCCGCCGCGTCGGTGCAGAACAGCTTGGCCTTGGCAGCGTCGGCGGCGGACAGCTCGTCGAGGTCGTGGGCCTCCATGGCGCGGTCGACGACGGCTTCCATCGCGTCGACGTCGGCCTGACAGGCGGCGAGCTCGAACTTGGTGTTCTGGAACGAGGAGACCGGCTTGCCGAAAACCGTGCGGTCCTTGGTGTACTGCACCGCGAACCGGACGGCGGCCTTGGCCTGCGCGTAGGCGCTGACTGCGATGCCGAGCCGCTCGCGCGGCAGGTTCTGGCCGAGGTAGTTGAAGCCCTGGTTGGCCTCACCGAGGATGTCCTCGACCGGGACCTTGACGTCGGTGAAGTTCAACTCGGCGGTGTCCGAGCAGCGCAGGCCCAGCTTGTCGAGCTTGCGGCCGACCGAGTAGCCCTCCAGCTTGGTGTCGACCACCAGCAGCGAGATGCCGAAGCGACGGTCGTCTTCCTTGGGAGCGGAGGTACGAGCGCAGACGATCACGCGGTCGGCGTGCACGCCACCGGTGATGAAGGTCTTCGAGCCGTTGAGGACGTAGTGGGTGCCGTCCTCGGAAAGCTTTGCGGTGGTGCGCATTCCGGCCAGGTCGGAGCCGGTGCCCGGTTCGGTCATCGCGATCGCGAACATGATCTCGCCGCTGAGCATGCCGGGGAACCAGCGCTTCTTCTGCTCTTCATTGCCGATATCGCGGATGTAGGGCAGACACAGGCCGACGTGCACGCTGGAGCCACCGAACGACACCGCGGCACGCGCCAGTTCCTCGGTGAGGATCGCCTGGAACTTGTACGAGGTCAGGCCCTCGCCGCCGTACTCCTCCGGGATTTCCGCGCCGAAGATGCCGAGTTCGCCGAGCTTGTAGTAGAAGTCGCGCGGCACCAGGCCCTTCTCGAACCACTCGTCGTAGACCGGGCTCACCTCGGACTCAACGAAGGACCGGATCATCGACCGGTAATCCTCGTGCTCTTCGCTGTAGACCTCGCGTTTCACAGACATCTCCTCAAAAGTGGTGAACAGTGTTAGCTTGTTGCTGTCACAATAAGCTAACAACGTTCGCTAATTCAAGGGAGATGCAGATGGGTAGGCCCCGCGTACCACTGCTCAGCCGCGAACTCATCCGTGACACCGCACTGGAACTGATCGATCGCGACGGCCTCGCCGAGATGTCGATGCGCAAGCTGGCTGCCGAACTGGGCGTCCAGGCGTCGTCGCTGTACAAGCACTACCCCACCAAAGACGACGTGCTCGACGCCGTCGCGAGCCAGGTGGCGAGAGAAATCGACACGTCGGGGTTCGACCGCGGCGACGATTGGCAGGACGCGCTGGCGGCGTGGGCCCGCTCCCACCGCGCGGCCCTGGCCGCCCACCCGAATCTCGTGCCCTATCTGGCGACCGGGCCGGGCCGTCGCGACGTGGGTCTGCGGATCGCCGATGCCGTGCACGGTGGTCTGGTCGGCGCCGGCTGGCCGCCCCGCGAAGCCACGCTCATCGGCGCCGCGACCCGGTCACTGGTCCTCGGCTCGACCGTCGGCTCGTTCTCCCGCGGTTTCACCGACGACGTGCAGGTCTACCGGGACCGCTACCCGCACATGGGCCAGGCACACCTGCTGCGCGGCAAGGCCGGCTCGACCGCCACGCGGTCGAGCGGAGGGTGAAGACCGGCCGCTGGCTGCGGTGTTCGCCCGGTGTCTTCTTCGTCGACGACCGGCCGCTCACCGATGCGGCCCGGATCCGTATTGCCGTATGGGGTTACGGACCACAAGCGACCGCGAGCGGCCTGGCAGCCGCCTGGTGGCACGAGCTCTGCAAGTACTCACCAGACATCGTCGAAGTCACGGTGCCACGCAACAGCAACGGCCGAGGACGCACGGGGACCCGGGTACGGCGTCGAGACCTACATCCGGCCGACATCGTTGACCGCAATGGCATGCGAGTCACTGCGTTGCCACTGACAGTGGTCGAGGCTGCAGTGCGGCGCGGCGGTGGCGTGCGGCTGATGGACACTGCTCTGCAGCGTCACGTCGCATTGCAGCCGTTGTGGGACGCACATTTACGCAACAAAGGTCGCCATGGTTCGCCGGCATCGCGCCGACTCCTTGTGGCCGCTGCCGACGGAGCGCGATCCGCGGCCGAACGATTGTTGGTCCAGCTGTTGCGCGACAACAAGATCACCGGCTGGCAGGCCAACCATCCGGTCGCCGGATACAAGGTCGATGCCCTATTCCGCCGCGAACGAATCGCCATCGAGACCGATGGCTTCGCATTTCACAGCAGTGCGGCCGATTTTCAGAACGATCGTGAACGGCAGAACAAGATCGCGCTGGCCGGCTATCAGGTGCTGCGCTTCACCTGGCTCGACCTGCGCTACAAATCACGCCGAAATCACTTGTCTTGCGGCTTGGCGCCGCCGCTGAAGGGGTTCAGCCTCGACACCCCCGGGATGTTCGACAGCAGCCGGAACACCTCATTGCCGGTATTCACCAGCGCCTCGAGTTGCGGCAGCAGGGCGTCGAGCGTGCGGAACATGGGATCGGCCATGGCCATGAACCGCTCGGTGCGGTCGATCGTCGTGTTGAGCCGCTCGGTGGCCACCGCCAGGTTCTCGATGAGATCGGGCACCTGGGCGGCGAGTTGGACGGAGGCCGGCGGGATGCGCAAAGCACCGCTGGCCACCGCCTGCGTCATCTCGACGGCGGACTGGGCGGCATCAACCGCGGACTGGGCTGCGGCCTTCAGGTCGCTGGGCTTCGGAATCATTTGACCGGCCATACAGTTAACTGTGCCGCACCCAGGCCCGCCTGTCCCGTGATCGACACGGCTACACGTCGGTAACGCTGCTCACGATCAAGACGGCAGTACCAGGATCTTGACGTGCTCGTCGGGATTTCGCAGTGCGGTGAACGCATCTGCGATGCCGTCGAGCCCGGTACGTCCGGTGATCAGGGCCTCGGCGTCGATCTCGCCGGCGGCCAGTCGGGCCAGCACCTTCTCGTAGGCCTGCTCGTACGGGCCGTGCCCGAAGTTGATCGCGATCTGCCGCATCTGGGCCACCACCGGGATGATGGTCTCCTCGGCGAACGGCGAGGCCACCACCTGAATCCGCGAACCCCACGGCAGCGTGTGGGTCAGCGTGTTGAGCGTGCCGACACGTCCGCTGCATTCGTAGGCGATCAGCAGCCCGCCGCCGGTCTTGCCGCCGGCCAGCAATTCGTTGTAGACCTCGATCGGGTCCTGTTCGTTCGGGTCGACGACGATGTCGGCGCCCATCTTGGCGGCCAACTCACGCCGCTTCGGCGACGGTTCCGAGGCGATGACGAGGTGCGCCCCGGCGGCCTTGGCGGCCAGGATCGTGCCCAAACCGATCGAGCCGCAGCCGATCACGAGCGCGGTGTCCGCGGGCGTCAGGCCCGACTGCTGCATGTGCATCTCGCCGACGTGCAGCGGCTCGGCCAAGGAGGCATGTTCGAGCGACAAGCCGTCGGGCACGTGCCGGACCCAGAGGGCGTCGACGACGATGTACTCACCGAAGGCGCCGTGGTAGTCGTTCGAGTAGCCGATGATCGTCGGCATCCCGTTCTGTTCGGTGGTGATACCCAGCCCTGTGACCCGGTCGCCCTCAGCGAAATCCTCGACACCCGGCCCGGTTTCGATGACGGTGCCGGCCCACTCGTGGCCGAGCACGACCGGACGGGTGGCGTCGAAAACAGCGAACGGGAAGCCCGCGCCTGCGGCGACGGCCACGAACCGGCAGGGATCCTTGGACATGCTCAGGTCACTGCCACAGATGCCGCAGGCGGCCACCTTGATCCGCAGCTGGCCGGCACCGGTGGCCGGTGGTTCCGGCACGTCGGTCACGGTGAACTGGCCGTCGATGAACTGTGCTGCCCTCATGCGTGTGCTCCTGTCGAGATCGAGATCGTTGCGCCTGCCTGATCGGCGGCTCCGCCACCGGGCGCCGGAGTGGCGGGCAAATCGGTCGGCTGCCCGTAGTAGTCGGTGTACGCCTTGGTGATGGCGCCGACCAGGTTGCCGATCAGCACCTCTGAGTTGTCTTGTGCGAACTGCAGACTGGCCTGACGGGCGACGTTGCGACGGCGGAAGTGCGGGATGACCTCGGACGCGAACAACTCGTAGCTGCGCTTGGTGTTCTCCCAGTCGGCCAGGTCCACGTGCATGATCAGCAGGGTGCCGAAGCCGCCGGTCTTCTCGATCAGGCGATCGATCTGGGCGATGGCGTCCTCCGGCGTGCCGATGATCGCCTGGCCGAACTCACCGAGCGACTCATTGCGCCAGTAGTCGATGATGCCGGCCGGGGTCTGCGCCCAGTCGGGGTTGATGCCCTGCTGGCGGTTGACGTACTCGGCGATGGCGTGGATGCGGCGGCTGACGGCGCGCTCGGCTTCTTCCCGGGTCTCGGCGATGAACATCGGGTTGACCAGACGCCAGGTTTCGCGGTTGGCGACGTAGCCGTTTTCGGCCGAAACCTGTTCGTACACACCCCAGTTGCGGTCCAGCGACTCGTAGCCGGCCTGCGAGCTGGCGGCCAGCGACAGCAGCGACAGGCCGTGCTTACCGGCCAGCACCGAACCGTTGGGCGAGATGGTCGAAGCGGTGGCGACCTCGATGCCGGCCGGGTTGTAGGTCGGCAGCTGAGCGCGGGCGTCGCGCAGGGTGAACCAGTCGGTCTCCATGTTGACGACCTCACCGCGCAGCAGTGCGAGCACGGCCTCCAGGGCCTCACCCTGCATGCGGCGCTGGTTGGTGGTCGTGATGCCCATCATGTGCGCGTCGAGCGGGATCTTGCCGGGGCCGGTACCGACGATCAGCCGGCCGCGGGTCTGCAGGTCCAGCTGAGTGATGCGGTCCGCGGTGATCAGCGGGTGGTGGTACGGCAGCGACATCACACCGGTACCGAAGCGGATGCGCTCGGTGCGCTCGGCTGCGGCGGCGATGAACACATCGGGCGCCGGGACGATCTCGGCACCGGTCGAGTGGTGCTCCCCCATCCACGCCTCTTCGAAACCGAGGTGGTCCAGGTGGGTCATCAGGTCGATGTCGCGGCGCAACTGCAGCGCCGGGTCGGCATTGAGCGGATGGTACGGAGCGAGGAACGCCCCGAATTTCATGGACGTCGGGCTCCACTGGGCAGCGCTGCTCACGGTGGTCTCCTGGTTCTCGGTGAGGGATGTCTCGGCTTTCTCGGCCGACTGTAATCCGATCATTCGATTGGATCAAGTGATCCATAAATATCGGCCGCGCCGGGTACGGCTTTGCCCAGGTAGAGGTATGCGGGGCGGGCAGGAGGTCGCGAGCTATCCGCGAATTTTGGGTAGCTACTTCGCGTTCGGTGTCAGGAATTGAGCAGGCGCTCGGTGCCGCCGACGACAAACGTCACGAGGTCTTCGTAGAACGCTTCCAGCGCCGGGGCGGAGAGCTTGGCCCGGTCCCATTCGTCGGCCCGGCTCAGGCCCTGTACGAAGCCCATGATCGACACCGCCCAGCGCGCCTCCAGCCGGTCCTCGGCCGCGTTCGGGAAGGTCCGGCGGACCTGCGCCAGCAGGGCGACGCGCAGCTTGGGCTCGATGGTTTCGTCGGCCGGACCGGCCTGGGTGATCTGCGCCATGATCTTGATCCAGCGCATCCCGCGGGTGCGTTGGCGACGCAGCAGATCGAGATAGGGCGCGGTGACGGCGCGGACCAACGCGTCGGGCGACGGCGCGGCCGAATCCGCTGCCAGCACATCGACATTCGCCTGGATGGCCGAGCCCACCGCGGCGCCGAGGTCCAGCACCACCGCGCGCAGCAGTTCGTCCTTGGAACCGAAGTGGTAGTGCACCGACGCGGCGCCGAGGCCGGCCGCGGCGTTGACCGAACGCACCGAGACGGCGTCCACGCCCAGCTCGGCGAACAGCTTCTCGGCCGTCTTCACCAACTTGGCGCGGGTGGCATTGCCCTGGCGGTTCTGCGATGTGCCCGACACGTCGAAAAGCATGTCACAGCGTTGCGCCGCCGCCACTGAACGCGTTTCGTGTCTCGAGGATCAGCAGCGCCACATGCAGTGAGGTCGCCGACTCACCGTCGGCGAGATCGACGCCCAGAATCTGCTCGATACGGTTCAACTTCGCATAGAGCGACGGCCGACTCAGATGCAGGCGCGACGCCAGCGCCGACTTGTTGCCGCCGAGTTCCAGGTATCCGCGCAGCACGTCCAGCAGACCGGCACCGGACTCGATGTCGTGCAGGATCAGCGCGCGCAACTCCCCTTCGGCGAACCGCTGCAGCCGCGGGTCCGTCCGCAGCATCGACAGCAAGCCACGCAGCCTGATGTCCGCGACCCGAAAGCAGACCCGCTGCGAGGCAGGCAAAGACAGCGCGGCCTCGGCGACGTGCGCGGCGTCGGTGATGCGGTGAATGGCATCGATCAACCCCGGCGCCGGCGTGCCGACGCCGAGCACCAGGCCATGGGCGTCGACGGCACGTTCGGCATCCCGGCGCAACGCCCGCCCCAGCGGTTCCAGCGCGCTACCCGGGCGCATGTTCAGCGACAACACCATGGCGATCTCGCCGGGCCCGCGCAACGAGAACAATCCGGTGTGCCCCAACGCTTTCACCGACCGGGTCACGACGTCGAGCAGGCGGGCACTGCGCCGCTGCTCTGAAACGGGATCGGCGTCTGAACCATCCTTCGGTGCCCATCCCGAGATCCGCAAGGTCGCGGGCAGGTATTGCGCCGCCGGACGCAGACCCAGCGCGAACGCGCGTGCGGTCGCTTCGTCCTCGAACCGGATGCGTTCGCGTGCAACGTCTTCCAGCAACCCGGCCTGCGCCTGATGTTCGATGTCCGTGCGACCGCGCTCTGCCATGCGGTGCAGCACCAGCGCCTGGGAGGCCCGCTCCAGCACCATGGTGAACCTGGCCGCCACGTCGCCGGAAGGACTGAGCGCGATCAGGCGGCCCCACGCGTCGTCGCCGCGACCCACCTCGCTGATCACCCAGTCGTCGGTCCGCTCGGCCCCGGTCTCGTGCTGGCGGGATCGACGTTGCCAGTCCCGCAACACATCCGAGGTCGGATGTCCCGCAGTCACCACCGCCATCGCCTGGTGGGTGAGGTCCTCGAGCACGACGGGCGCACCGAGCAGATTCGCCGCCGCCTCGGCGATCCCGGCCGGCGTGGCCCGGCGCAAGCTCAAATCGGTGAACACCTCGTGCGTCTGCCGTGCGAAATCGACCTCCTGGTACTGATCGGCGACGATCACCCGGTGCACCTGTTCGGTCACCTCGACGAACTTGATCACCCGGCGCACCGCCACCAGGGCCAGTCCCAGTTCCTCGGCGATGGCCCCGACATTGACCGGCAGCGGCACGGCGCCGGCACCCAGTTCGACGACGACGCCGACGGCGTGTGCCGCCGCGACAGACCGCAGATAGTCCAGCGGCGCTGCCCGCAGCGCGGCGCCGGTCGTCAGCACCAGTTCGCCACCCTGCAGGACGTCCGACAGGTCCGGCACGTCGCTGACGTGGACCCAGCGGATCGGGCGGTCGAATCCGTGCGCACAGAGAATCTCGGGTTCGCCCTGCTGGATGACCGGCAGGGCGACGATCTCGGCGACGGTCGGCATTTACAAAGTGTAAATCTAGGGACGCAACTTGATACAGATTGACGGCCATTTCGGTGCTTGCCGCGGGGCAAGCTGAGTGCACACCCCGCACCGACCAGGAAGGCCACCCTCGACGATGACCACCACGCAGACCATCTCGCACTGGATCAACAACGACATCTTCGCCGGATCCTCGGGACAGTCGGCACCGGTCACCAACCCGGCCACCGGCGAGGTCACCGGTCAGGTCGCACTGGCCAGCGTCGAGGACGCGCAGACCGTCATCAACGCGGCCGTCGCCGCCTTCCCCGCCTGGCGCGACACCTCGATCACCAAGCGCGTGCAGACCCTGTTCACCTTCCGCGAGCTGCTCAACGCCCGCCGCGAAGAGCTGGCCGCGATCATCACCGCCGAACACGGCAAGGTGCTCTCCGACGCCATGGGCGAGGTCGCCCGCGGCATCGAGGTCGTCGAATTCGCCTGCGGCATCCCGCATCTGCTCAAGGGCGGCTATTCGGAGAACGCCTCCACCAACGTCGACGTCTACAACATCCGGCAGGCCCTCGGCCCCGTCGCCATCATCGCGCCGTTCAACTTCCCGGCCATGGTCCCGATGTGGTTCTTCCCCATCGCCATCGCCGCCGGCAACACCGTCGTCGTCAAGCCGTCGGAGAAGGACCCGTCCTCGTCGCTGTGGATGGCCGAACTGTGGAAGGAAGCCGGCCTGCCCGACGGCGTCTTCAACGTCCTGCAGGGCGACAAGACCGCCGTCGACGAGCTGCTGACCAACCCCGCCATCAAGGCCGTCTCGTTCGTCGGCTCCACCCCGATCGCGCAGTACGTCTACCGGACCGCCACCGCCTCAGGCAAGCGCGTCCAGGCCCTGGGCGGCGCCAAGAACCACGCCGTGATCCTGCCCGACGCCGACCTCGACCTCGCCGCCGACAACATGATCAACGCGGGCTTCGGCTCGGCCGGTGAGCGCTGCATGGCCGTCTCCGCGTGTGTGGCCGTCGGCCCGATCGCCGACGACCTGGTCGCCAAGATCGTCGAGCGTGCCCTCACCCTCAAGACCGGTGACGGCACCAAGGACTCGGACATGGGGCCGCTGATCACCAAGGTGCACCGCGACAAGGTGGCGTCCTACATCGACGCCGGTGAGGCCGAGGGCGCCAAGGTCGTGCTGGATGGTCGGAACGTGGTCGCCGACGGTGGCGAGAACGGCTTCTGGCTCGGCCCGACCCTGCTGGACAACGTGACCCCCGAGATGAGCGTCTACACCGACGAGATCTTCGGTCCCGTCCTGTCGGTCGTCCGCGTCGAGACCTACGACGAGGCCCTGCAACTGATCAACAACAACCCCTACGGCAACGGCACCGCGATCTTCACCAACGACGGTGGCGCGGCCCGCCGGTTCCAGAACGAGGTCGAGGTCGGCATGGTCGGCATCAACGTGCCGATCCCGGTTCCCATGGCGTTCTACAGCTTTGGTGGCTGGAAGGCCTCGCTGTTCGGCGACAGCCACGCCTACGGCCCCGAGGGCGTGCAGTTCTTCACCCGCGCCAAGGCCATCACCCAGCGCTGGCTCGACCCCAGCCACGGCGGCATCAACCTGGGCTTCCCGGAAAACAACTGATCGCACAACCCAGTCCGGGGCGCGGGGCCCATCGTCCCCTTAGGGCCCCGCGCACTGCCCCTTCCGCCCGCCACTTGTCACCAGAGGACCTGACATGACCCTCGCCGCAGACCACGTCCTGCCCGCCGGCCACACCATCGACTCCATGCGCGCCGAAGCCGCGCGCGCCTACGAGCTGGATCGCGCCCACGTCTTCCACTCGTGGTCGGCCCAGGCAGCGCTCAACCCGATGACCATCACCGCGGCCGAAGGCAGCTACTTCTGGGACGGCGACGGCAACCGGCTGCTCGATTTCTCCTCTCAGCTGGTCAACACCAACATCGGCCACCAGCACCCGAAAGTCGTTGCGGCGATTCAGGAACAGGCCGCCACGCTGTGCACCATCGCGCCACAGCATGCCAACGCCGCGCGTTCCGAGGCCGCCCGGCTGATCGCCGAGCTGACCCCCGGCGACCTGAACCACATCTTCTTCACCAACGGCGGCGCCGACGCCAACGAGCACGCCGTGCGCATGGCCCGGCTGCACACCGGCAAGCACAAGGTGCTCGCCCGGTACCGCTCCTACCACGGTGGCACCGACCTGGCGATCAACCTGACCGGCGACCCGCGGCGGTTCGCCAACGATCGCGGAGCGGCCGGCGTCGTGCACTTCAACGGGCCGTTCCTGTACCGCTCGGTGTTCCACGCCGAAACCGAGGAGCAGGAATCCGCGCGGGCCCTGGACGAGCTGCAGCGCGTGATCGAACTCGAAGGCGCGTCGACCATCGCCGCGATCATCCTGGAGTCCATCCCGGGGACCGCCGGCATCATGGTGCCACCGCCCGGCTACCTGGCGGGCGTGCGCGCACTGTGTGACAAGTACGGCATCATGATGATCGCCGACGAGGTCATGTCCGGCTTCGGCCGGTCCGGAAAGTGGTTCGCCATCAACCACTTTGACGTCGTTCCCGATCTGCTGACCTTCGCCAAGGGCGTCAACTCCGGTTACGTGCCGCTCGGCGGCGTCGCGATCAGCGACGCCATCAACCAGACCTTCGCCGAGCGCGCCTACCCCGGTGGCCTGACCTATTCGGGGCACCCGTTGGCCGCCGCGGCCGTGGTCGCGACCATCAACGCCATGCGTGACGAAGGCATCGTCGAGAACGCTGCCCGCCTGGGTGCGGAGATCATCGGACCTGCCCTGCGGGACTTCGCGCAGCGGCACCCCAGCGTCGGCGAGGTGCGTGGCGCGGGCGTGTTCTGGGCCGTCGAACTGGTCAAGGACCAGGCATCGCGGGAACCGTTGGCGCCCTACGGCGGCACCAGCGACGCGATGAACGCGGTCGTCGCCTTCTGCAAGGAGAACGGCCTGATGCCGTTCACCAACTTCAACCGCATCCACGTGGTGCCGCCGTGCAACGCCGGCGACGACGAGGTCCGCACCGGGCTCGCAATCCTGGACCGCGCCCTCGACGTGGCGGACCGGTACGCCGGTTAGAGGTACTGTCGGCCGGTGCGGATAGCCCTGTTCGCGACCTGCCTCGCCGACGCCATGTTTCCGGCTGCCGCCATCGCCACGGTGCGGCTCCTGGAACGCCTCGGCCACCAGGTGGCGTTTCCCGCCGGGCAGACCTGCTGCGGGCAGATGCACGTCAACACCGGCTACCTGCGCGAGGCCGTGCCCCTGGTGCGCAACCACGTCGACGTGTTCAGCGGCTTCGATGCCGTCGTGGCGCCCTCGGGATCGTGTGTCGGGTCGGCGCGCCACCAGCATGCGATGGTGGCCCGGCGTGCCGGCGACACCGACCTGGCCACCCGGGCCGAATCGGTTGCGGCACACACCTTTGAGCTATCCGAGTTCCTGATCGACGTGCTCGGGGTCGACGATGTCGGCGCCTACTATCCGCACCGCGTCACCTACCACCCGACGTGCCATTCACTGCGGATGCTCGGTGTCGGCGACAAGCCACTGCGCCTGCTGCGCAACGTCCGGGGCCTGACCCTGGTCGAGCTGCCCCAGGCCGAATCCTGTTGCGGCTTCGGCGGCACCTTCGCCTTGAAGAACGCCGACGTGTCCACCGCGATGCTTGCCGACAAGATGTCGAACATCGCGACGACGGGCGCCGACGTCTGCACCGCCGGCGACTCGTCGTGCCTCATGCATATCGGGGGTGGCCTGAGCCGCGCCGGCAGCGACGTCCGCACCGTGCATCTGGCCGAAATCCTGGCGGCCACACCATGACCGCGGTGTTTCTCGGGCAGCCCGGCGTGGGCAATCTGCGCGGCGAGCAGAGTTTTCCGCAGGCCGCCCGCACCGCACTGGCGGATTCGCAACTACGTCACAATCTGGGCCATGCCACCGCGACCATCCGCGCCAAACGTCTTGCCGCCGTTGCCGAGTGCGATGACTGGGAACAGCTGCGGGCGGCCGGCAGCGCCCTGAAGCAGGACGTGCTGGCGCGGCTGCCGGAACTGCTGGAGGAACTCGAAGCCAATGTCACGGCACGCGGCGGCACCGTGCACTGGGCCCGCGACGGGCTCGAGGCCAATCGCATTGTCGCCGACCTGATCCGGGCCACCGGCAGCGACGAGGTCGTCAAGGTCAAGTCGATGGCCACGCAGGAGATCGGGCTCAACGAATACCTGGAAGACCAGGGCATCACACCGATCGAAACCGACCTGGCCGAGCTGATCGTCCAACTCGGACATGACAAACCGAGCCACATCCTGGTGCCGGCCATCCACCGCAACCGTGCGGAGATCCGGGCGATCTTCGAACGCGAGATGCCCGGCGCCGGTGAGCTCACCGACGAGCCCCGGGTGCTGGCGATGGCCGCGCGGGCACATCTGCGGCGAAAGTTCTTGTCCGCCAAGGTGGCCGTCAGCGGCGCCAACTTCGGGGTCGCCGAGACCGGGACGCTGGCCGTCGTCGAGTCCGAGGGCAACGGCCGGATGTGCCTGACGCTGCCGGAAACCCTGATCACGGTGATGGGCATCGAGAAGGTGATCCCGCGGTTCACCGATCTCGAAGTGTTCATGCAGCTGCTGCCCCGGTCGTCGACCGCGGAACGGATGAACCCGTACACCTCGATGTGGACCGGCGTGCATCCCGGCGACGGCCCCCAGCAGTTCCACCTGGTGCTGCTCGACAACGGCCGGACCCGGGTGCTCGCCGATGAGGTGGGACGCGCTGCGCTGCACTGCATTCGGTGCAGCGCCTGCCTGAATGTCTGTCCTGTCTACGAACGCACGGGCGGGCACGCATACGGCTCGGTGTACCCGGGACCCATCGGGGCGATCCTGAGTCCGCAGCTGACGGGGACCACCGGTCACGACGATCCGAACGCCAGCCTGCCCTACGCCTCCACGCTGTGCGGCGCCTGTTACGAGGCCTGCCCCGTACTCATCGACATCCCGTCGATCCTGGTGCATCTGCGTGCGGTGCAGGTGGATCAGGAAAGAGGAGGGCGCGGTGTCCTGCCCTCCGGACAGGATCTGGCGATGAAGGCGGCAGGCTGGGCCATGGGATCCGCATCGCGGTTCGAGTTGGCGGAGAAGGCCCTCGGCGCGGGGCGGCTCATTGCCGGCAAGGACCACCGCATCCGCAGGCTGCCCTGGCCGGCGTCGAAATGGACTGGCAGTCGCGACATTCCGGAACCACCGGCGGAGACGTTCCGGCAGTGGTGGGCCCGCAACCGGGGCGGCGACCAATGAGCAACGCACGGGCGGTGGTGCTCGGACGCATCCGCGCAGCACTCGGGACCGACACCCCGGCCGCCGTGCCGGTGCCACGCGACTACGACCGGCAGCCGTCGACCGGCAGCGGTGACGTCGAGCGGTTCGCCGAGACGGTGGCCGACTACCGGGCGCAGGTGCATCGCGTCCGGCCGGACGAGGTGGCGACGACGATCGGCGCGCTGGTCTCCGGAACCGCCGCGATCCCCGCGGACCTGCCACCGGACTGGGTGAGCGGCATCCGCACCGTCGTCGACGACCCACCTGTCGGCCTCGACGTGCTGGACAGCGTCGATGCGGTGGTGACCGGCTGCGCCCTCGGGATCGCAGCCACCGGCACCATCGTGCTGGATGCCGGTGCGGCACAGGGCCGTCGCGCGCTCACGCTGGTACCCGACCATCACATCTGCGTCATCCGGGCCGACCAGATCGTCGATACCGTGCCGCAGGCCTTCGCGGCCCTGGACCCGTCGCGTCCACTGACGTTCATCTCCGGGCCGAGCGCGACGAGCGATATCGAACTGCAGCGCGTCGAAGGCGTACACGGTCCGCGCACCCTCGACGTGGTGATCGTCGGAGCCGGCCGGTAAGAATGGTTGATTGTGACCGACATTGCACCGTTTCAGATCGCCGTGCCCGACGAGGTGCTGGACGACCTGCGCCACCGGCTGGCCAACACCCGCTGGCCGGAAGCCGAGTGCGTCGACGACTGGAGCCAGGGCATCCCGCTGAGCTACACCCGCGAGCTGGCCGACTACTGGGCCAATGGCTACGACTGGCGGGCCCGTGAGGCCGCGCTCAATCGGTTCGACCAGTACGTCACCGAAATCGACGGCTTGGACATCCATTTCATTCATCAACGGTCCCCGCACGCCGACGCCCTGCCGCTGATCATCACGCACGGCTGGCCCGGCTCGATCGCCGAATTCCAGAAGATCATCGAACCGCTGACGAATCCGACGGCGCACGGCGGCCGCGCCGAGGACGCCTTCCACGTGGTGTGTCCCTCGCTGCCCGGTTACGGGTTCTCCGGCAAGCCAGCTACCACCGGCTGGGACGTCGAACGGACCGCGCGCGCGTGGGAAGAACTGATGGTGCGCCTCGGCTACACCCGGTACGGTGCCCAGGGCGGCGACTGGGGTGCCGCGGTGACCACTCAGATCGGGCGAAACGTCGGACACTGCATCGCGATTCACACCAACATGCCGATGGGTCGTCCCGCGGCCGGCACCACGGAGTTCACCGCCGAGGAGCAAGCCGCGCTCGCGGCGCTGAAGCACTACCAGGACCAGGACTCGGGGTACGCTAAGCAGCAGTCCACCCGTCCACAGACCATCGGCTACGGCTTGGTCGACTCACCGGTGGGGCAATTGGCGTGGATCGTGGAGAAGTTCTGGTCCTGGACCGACCACGACGGCAACGTGGAGAGCGCGCTGAGCCGCGACGAGATGCTCGACGACGTGATGATCTACTGGGCCACCGCCACCGCGGCGTCGTCAGCCCGGATGTACTGGGAAAGCTTCCGCGTCTTCGGCGGCGGCACGAAAGTGGAGCTGCCCACCGGCATCGCGTCGTTCCCGAAAGAGATTCTGCGGGCACCGCGGTCCTGGTGCGAGACCGGGTACAACGTCACCCACTGGACCACCATGGCGCGCGGCGGTCACTTCGCCGCCTTCGAGCAGCCCGAGCTTTTCGTCGACGACGTGCGGGCGTTCTTCGCGACGGTGCGCTGAGTCACGCTGCCCGGAAGCGTCGATATCCCCCGTAGATCACCAACGCGACAAAAAAGTTCACGAAGTAGGCGACGTCGGCGCCATGCCACGCGACGGCGACGGGTCCTTGCAGCAGCGTGGTGTTCATGAACGGGATCGCGGCACCGTAGGCCACGACGAACGCGACCAAGGCGGCGACCGCGTCGCGCCGCGGCGTCGTCTCCGCGGCCGGGTCCACGGTCTGCCGGCCACGGCTGCGGCGGCGCCAGTCGATGATCACGATGGCCGCGAAGGCCGGAATCCAGTAGCTGATCAGCAGCAGCACATTGGTGAATCGCGTTGCGGTGTCGCCGGTGTGGAGCCACAGGATGAGCCCGAACGCCAGCGCCGTCACCACCAGTGACGAGATCGGGCGCCGCACCCGCACGCCCAGCGTCTGCAGGGCCAGGGATCCGCTGTAGTCGTTCATCACACCCGAGCCGACCGACGCCAGGGCGATGATGAGCAGCGCGACAGCCCCCAGCGCTCCCCCGCCCATCACCGACCGCACACCCTCGGCGGTCTGGTCGGTGATCAGGCTCCCCGCGGCGATGCCGATGGTCTCGACGAAGACGTACGCGGCAGCCAGTCCCGCGAAGCTGAATCCGAACACCTTGCGCGGCGCGGAGTCCACGGGCAGGTAGCGACTGAAGTCGGCGGCATAGCTGGCCCAGGACACCGCGAGGCTCAGCGCGATGGTCAAGGCCAGCACGAAGGCCCCGGTCAGGTCCGCGCCGTGCGCGGTCGGCGGCGTCACGACCTGATGCCCACCAACGAGTTTGACGGCGAACACCACGAACGTCGCGAACAGCACCACGGTGAGCACGGCCTGCAGCCGGTGGATCAACTCGTAACCGATGAAGCCGACCGCGCCCTGCACGCCCAGCACGATCAGCACCGCCGCCCAGAATGGGATACCCAGCAGCACCGCCAGCGCCTCACCGCCGAACAGGCCGACCAGCGCGTCCCACGCCACCGACGAGAGCCATTGCAGGACAGCCGGAACCGCGATCAGACCACCGAAAGCCATGCGCGCGCCGGGCAATTGCGCAGTACCGGTGCGCGGGCCGAGCGTGGACAGGTAGCCGACCACCAGTGAGCCGAGGACCGTGCCGACGATCATCGCCAGCAGCGCCAGCCAGAACCCGAGGCCCAGTGCACCGATCATCGCGCCGGTGAAGACACACGTCATGTTGATCTGCGGGGCGAACCAGACCGTGAACAGCCGGCCCGGGGTGCCGTACCGGCGGTCTGCCGGAACCGGCGCGATGCCATGGGTTTCCACCGACATGTCCCCGGCGCGGCTGGGGGTATGGCCGGTGAACGGTGCGGCGTTGAGCGCTGTGGCCGGTGGCGTCATGCCCCTATTCGACCACGAGCGCCGGTTCCCGATGGCCAGCCTCGGCTGCGGGTCGAGCCCCGGCGCGCGCGGCGCCGATACCGGCCAGCACGACGAGTGCGATTCCGGCGAGGGCGGGCAGCCCCGGCACCTGGTGCAGGATGAGCAGCCCCAGCATCATGGCGAACGCGGGCTCGAGGCTCATCAGCGTGCCGAACGCTGCCGCGGTGAGGCGGCGCAGGGCCAGCATCTCCAAGGTGAACGGGATCGCCGGCAGCAGGATGGCCAGGCCCAGACCGGCCAGCAGCAGGTGCGGCGTCAGGTGCCCGATGACCGACGGACCGGCCACCATGGTGACCACCAGCCCGGCGACCGGCATGGACACCGCAAGACCGGTGATGCCGGTGACCTCGTCGCCCACGCGCTGGGTCAGCAGGATGTAGGCGGCCAGGCAGACCGCCGAAGCGAGCGCGGCCAGCACGCCCACCGGGTCGACGGCAGCCGCCCACGGTTCGGTCAGCAGCACGACGCCGGTGCCGGCCATCGCCGGGAACAGCCACCGCCCGCGTCCACGCCCCTTCATCACCGCAATAACAAGGGGGCCAAGGTATTCCAGGGCACTGGCCGTGCCGAGTGGGATACGGGACACCGCCACCATGAACAGCAGGGTGAATCCGGCGGTGGTGATTCCCAGCAGGACGCAGGACACGAACGCCGATCGGGTGAACGACGCCGGCCGCGGCCGGACGAACAGCAGCATCAACACGCCGGCCCAGGCCAGGCGGAGCCAGGCCACACCGGCCGGGCCGATACCGTCCATCAGCTTTACCGCGAGAGCAGCACCCAGCTGCACCGACATCATGGACGCGACGGTCATGAGAGCGCCATTGCGCGCCGCTGCGGTGGTCATCGTTGTATTGAACGGGAGCCAGAACGTTCATGTCCACGTGATAATCGTGGACATATCGTTCGGGAATCTTGAACGGAACTGAAGCTACAGCTCGCGCCTGATCCGGTCGGGGAACCGGCTGTGGCCGAAGTCGATCTGCGCACCCGGGTTACTGACCGCCGTGGTCAGGCCGGTGCCGAACGGCCCGGCACTGTCGTACAGCGTGGTGGTGCCGACCGCGATGCCGTCGGCCGCCCAGTGCGAATCAGCCTCGGCGCCCACCCAGGAGTCCCGCGGCAGCCGGGACAACGCCACGGTGAGGTCGCCGTTGATGTATCCGACGCCGGCGGTGCCCAGATTGGTCACCAGGCTGGTGCCCTCGGCCGCCATCGCGGCCCGCACGAACGGAGTGTTGACCTGTCCCTCGATGACGTCGATGGACCGGTTGACGTAGCGCTTGCGACTGGTGTTCTGGTGCTCGGCGATGGCCCGCGTCCAGCCGACGGCGTCACTGTTCATGTAGGGCGGCAGGTCGTCATCGATCACGGCGGGCGGCTCGAAATCGGTTGCGCGGAACCATTCCTCACCGGGCGGCGCCGCGGCGAGCCGATACTGCACGAGCGTGGCCCGGGCGACGGTGACACCGTCCTGCACCACATCACACTCGGAATTGCGCACCCGGCGCCCGTCCCGAACCAACTTCACCTCGGTCGTGGTCGGCACCCCGCGGGCGGCCCGGAACAGGTCGACGGTGAGCCGGGCCGGCAGGAAGTCAGGCAAGCCGAACGCGGCCTCCAGCGCATGGGCAGCCAGGCCGACCACGGCCGGGCCGTTCAGGTGGTCTTCACCCCACAGGCTTTGGGCGAATCGGGTCGGCTGAACCCGATCGGCGTCGATCGGGGTGAAGTGCGCAGGACGTGCGGTCATTTTCGGATCGTCGCACATTGGCTAAATATTCATAACTTCGGGCCACATCAGGCAGAACCGTCCAGATTCCCTGGACAATGGGCAGATGGACACCCGTCGGCTGCGCCTCTTGCTGGCCTTGTCGCGCCTCGGGTCGATGCGGGCCGTCGCCGAGAACCTCAATCTGACGACGTCGACGGTGTCGCAACAGATCGCCGCCCTGGCCAAGGAAACCGGCACGCAACTGATCGAACCGGAGGGCCGCCGCGTCAGGCTGACCCCGGCCGGACAGCGCCTGGCCGACCATGCGGTGACCATCCTGGCGGCCGTCGACGCGGCGCGCCTGGACCTCGATTCCGGCGCCGAACCCGTCGGCACCTTGCGCATCGGCGGATTCGCGACCGGCATCCGCGTCTCGCTGCTGCCGATCCTGGCCGAGCTGACCCGCGAGCATCCCGGAATCGACGTCGCGATAAGCGAATACGAGCCCATCGAGGCGTTCGCGTTGCTGACCAACGACGACCTGGACCTGGCCCTGACCTACGACTACAACCTGGCCCCGGCCTCGCCCAGTCCGCTGCTGGAAGGCTTTGCGCTGTGGTCGATTCCGTGGGGCCTGGGGCTGCGGGCCGACGAGGCGAACGGCCCCGCCGAACTGTCCGAATACGCGGACCGGACCTGGATCGTCAACTCCCGCAACACCGCTGACGAGGACGCAGTCCGCACCCTGGGTGCGCTGAGCGGATTCACCCCGCGCATCGCCCACCAGATCGACAGCCTCGAGCTGGTCGAGGACCTGATCGTCGCCGGCTACGGCGTCGGGCTGCTGCCGCTGGAGCGGCCCACCAGCGCGGGCATCAAGGTCGTCCCGTTGGCCGGGCCGACGGTGATCCACACCGCCTATGCCGTCACCCGCAAGGGCCGCACCAATTGGCCGCCGCTGCGGGCCGTGCTCGACCGGTTGCGACCGGGCGACGGGCCGGTGCCGCTGCCGACCTGGCCTCGTCCCGAGGCGGTCGGCACCGAATGACACTGACCGAGATCTGGGAGGCTACCGGCGTGAAACTGATCAGGGCCGTACTGGTCGCGGCACTGCTGGCCGGGCCCGCGCTGCCCACCGCGCGGGCCGAATGTACTGCCGCCTGCGACGCCCAGCAACGCGTCGCGGCAGCAGACGCCTACCTGTCGACCCGGCCGGGCACCGTCGGCTACGTGCTGCGCGACCGCAAAACCGGTGCGGTGTACCGCAATTCGCACGCCGGGGACATGGTCTGGACGGCCTCGACCATCAAGCTCGGCATCGTGGTGGACCTGTTCGCCCGGCAGAGCGCCGGCCTGCTGCGGCTCACCGACAACGACATCGCCCTCATGGGCAAGATGCTGCACACGTCCGACAACGATGCCGCCGATACCCTGTGGACCCGGTACGGCGGACCGGACCACACCATCTTCAACAACGACTTCCCGCATTTCGGCATGACCCGGGTACAACCGCAACGCGGATTCGGAGACATGTTCCCCTACTGGGGTTTTCAGAAGTCGACCACCGACGACCTGGACCAGATGGTCAACTACATGCTGACCCGGCTGCGGCCCAACGAAACCGCGTGGATCGTGAGCGCCATGCAGAACGTCGACCCCATTCAGCAGTGGGGTGTCTGGGGCGCCGGCCCGAACATGGCGCCCGGCAACAAAGACGGCTGGTCCGACGAGCAGGGCGGCTGGGTGACCAACACCGTCGGATTCGCCGGGCCGGGACAACGTTTCACCCTGGCTGTCATGAATGCGCTGAACGGCGCCGGCGGCAACGTCGATGGCCAGGCGACCACCACGCGCCTAAGCCAGATATTGCTGGCCGGTCGGCAGTAGATTGGCGCCATGACTCACGGCGAGAACTACCCCGCGTCAGGCACTTACGGCGCACCCACCCCGGTGCATCCCGGCGACCTGCTGCCCCGCTTCTTCGCGCGGCTCATCGACGGGATCATCGTCGGCGTGCTGGCCTTCTTCGGCGCCTTCTCGATCGGCTCGATGTCCGACATCATGGTCACCGGTCTGTTCTCCGGGCTGGGGATGTTCCTCTACTTCGTGCTGTTCGAGGTCACGGTGGGCGCCACACCCGGCAAGATGCTGCTGGGCCTCAGCGTGCGTGGGCCCAACGGCATGCCGAAGCCCGACGTCAAGCAGTCGGCGATCCGGAACTCGTTCACCCTGCTGACCATCATCCCGTGGGTCGGCGGGCTGCTGGCGTTCATCGCGTACATCTTCATCGCCGTCACCATCAGCTCCAGCCCGTGCAAGCAGGGCCGGCACGACGAACTGGCCGGCGGTACCCAGGTCGTCAAGAAGTAAGCGATTTGTGCACGAAAAWMCGCGGTCGGCGCGGATTTTCGTGCACAAATCCCGCACCGGCTAGCCGTGAACCAGTGAAAAGCCTTCCCAGGCCTGACGCTGCTCGGCACGGGGATCGAATTCGACACGGGTCTTGCGGTCGAATACCAGCACGGCGCGGTCGTCGGCGTCGTACCGCGGCCAGCCCTCGCCGGGGACACCCGTCCGCGCGAATGCTCGCCAGCGGTTCTGCACGTCATTGCTGATCCGCAGCGCGGACTTACGGTCCATGGCAGCGGTCAGCACCGAACCCAACGGTGTCCGGTACACGTCGAAGACCGCCAGCAGTTCGGTGGCGTGCGTGGCACCCAGACCCGTCCAATGCAGCGCGGGCGGGGCGTAGTCGTACCGGTACGCATACGTGGGTGCGTGGCGCATGTGCGCGCCGGCGATCTCCCACGATGCCGTGCCGAATGCGAAGTCGCCGCCGAGTTTGATGCACGCGTCGGCCGACTGCGGGTAACCGGGATAGGCCGCGGTGATCCGGGCGCGCTGCTCCGCCGGGACGTGCGCCAGAATCCGTTCGATCGTCGCCTCAGTGGTGGGCAGCAGCTGCATGAACTTGGTGAACAGGCGGCCCTCGTCGGCATTGCTGCCCACGATCAGCGGCACCTGGTGCGCCCGCCCCTCGCGCATCGCGATCAGCGGATCCTCCGGCAGGAACTCGGTGCCGCATGCCGGTCCGGCCGGAAAGGCTCCCGGCATGTCGACCACGGCGCCGTGGATCACGCGGTCCAGCGCGGCCATCAGCTCGGCGGGTTTGGCCGACATCAGCGCGGCGGCGCCGTCGCGGCTGCCCGCCCCCAACTGTTCGGCGAACTGCTTGGCGAACTGGGCGGCCGCGTCCGGAGTACGCACCATGCCGCTGGCCGGGCTCTCCGCAATCGCTTGGTGGAAAAGGCCTTTCGCCTGCGGTACGGCCAGCAGGGTCGCCACCGCGTGGGCTCCGGCGCTCTCTCCGAAGATGGTCACGTTGCCCGGGTCGCCGCCGAACACAGCGATGTTGGCGCGCACCCACTTCAGCGCCGCGACCAGATCGCGCAGGAACAGGTTGTCGTCAAGAGGCTGGTCGGGTGTCGACAGCGCCGACACATCGAAGCACCCAAGCGCGCCGAGCCGGTAGTTGGCGGAGACGAAGATGCAGCCGCGGCGGGCCAGTGCGGCCCCGTCGTAGATCGGGGTGGCCGAGCTGCCCAGGATGTAGCCGCCACCGTGGATGAAGAACATCACGGGCAGCGGCTCGCCGGTGTGCTGCTCGGGCGTCACCACATTGAGGGTCAGACAGTCCTCACCCGTGGGTTGGTACTTGCCCACGCTGAGCATGGTGAACTTGCGTTCCTGCGGCGCACAGTAGGTGAAGCCATGGCAGTAGCGCACACCGCGCCAAGGCTGCACGGGTTGCGGCGCCCGATAACGCCACGGCCCCACCGGTGGCCGGGCGTAGGGCACGGAACGCCAGCGGTGCACACCGTCGCGCGTGAAGCCCTCGATGGTTCCGCTGTCGATGGTCACGCGGACGGTACGTTCGTGCATAAATGGACACTATCGAAAATCTGTAATCATCGGGGTGCCTGAGCCGCGTGTTGCGCCAGTGCCGGTTACCCTGACGGGCATGCGACTTCCGGTGGCCCTCGCGGCATGTGCCCTGGTTGCGGGTTGTTCCGCCGGGTCAGACCAGCACGGACAGCCCGGCGTGGCGATCTCGGAGCCGTCGCTGTCCGCCGCCGCCCCGTCCAGCCGTCCCGCAGCTCCGACCCCGAAGGCCGCACCCACCACGCCGCCGCCCGCGGGCGCGCCCGTCGCCGACGTCATCGCCTGGGTGGAGGCCGGCACCCCGGCCGACCCGGCCGGATTCCATACCGCCACGCGCGAGGGCACCCCCACGAACTTGGGTACCGACATCGCGTTCACCACCGCATCGGGTGCGAACTGCATGACCGACAAGGACTTCAACGGCACGCTGGCGTGCCTGACGCATCTGACCTCCCCGCCGCCACAGCCGGCCGACACCTACGGCCACTGGGTGGGTGGCTGGGTCGATTTCGAAGGTCCGACCGCGGAAGTCGGTTCGGTGCACGGTGATCCGGGCCGCTTCTCCGCCGGCACCGGAGCCAAACTGAAAGACGGCCAGAGCCTGCGGTTCGGCGACTACCTGTGCCGTGCCGACGCGACCGGGCCCGTGTGCGTCAACTACGCGCGCCGCACGGCGATCCGGTTCAGCAACGCCGGCATCCAGACCTTCGGTTGCCTGACGCCGGTCCTCCCGGCGCCGGAAGGCGTCGGCCTGAAGTTCGCCTGCACGACCGCCTGATCCGGGGCCGCGCGGTCAATTCGCCGCGGCGACGGTCGTTGTCGGCTCGTGGACGACGGGGCCGGGTTCCGGCGCGTACAGGGCGTCGATCTGCGGGGCGTACTTCTCGGCGATGGGGCGCCGTTTGAGCTTCATGGTCAGCGTGATCTCGTCTCCCCCGGGCTCCCAGAAGGCCGGCAACACGGAGAACCGCTTGATCTGCTCGACCCGCGACAACTCCGTATTGCCTTGGGCCACACCGGCACCGATCTGCGCGATCAGTTCAGGGTCGGCTGCCAGCGCTTCGGGCGACGCGTCGGCAAGCCCACGGTGGGCGGCATACGGACCCGCGGACTCCGCATCGAGCACGATCAGCGCCGTGTTGTACGGGCGGGCATCGCCGATGGCCATGACGACGCCGATCAGTGGGCAGGCAGCCTTGATGGCTTTCTCGATGTTGGCCGGCGACATGTTCTTGCCGGCCGCGTTGATGATCAGTTCCTTCTTCCGGTCGACGATGGTCAGATACCCCTCGCCGTCCAGGTGGCCGACGTCGCCCGTGTGCAGCCAGCCGTCGGCGTCGATGGCCTCGGCCGTCTTCGCCGGTTCCTTGCGGTAGCCCTTCATCACGATGGGCCCGCGGACCAGGAGCTCGCCGTCGTCGGCGATCGTGCATTCGAGTCCGGACAGGGGTTTGCCCACGGCGCCGAGCTTGGCATCACGCGGATGACTCACCGTCGCAACGCAACTCAGCTCCGACATACCCCACAGTTCGGTCACGGGGATACCGATGCCGACGAAGAAGCCGAGGGTCTGCGTGGGAATCGGGGCCGCGCCCGAAACAGCCCACCGGACCTGATCCAGGCCCAGACGTTCGCGAAGCTTCGACAGCACCAGCTCGTCGGCCGTGGCCCACTCCGCGGCCACGTCGTCCGGTACCGGTTGGTGGGCGAGCAGCGCGGCGGCCTTCTTGGCGCCAACCGACAGCGCCCACTGCAGCGCCGCCCGCTTCATCTCGTCCGGTTCGCCCTCTACCGCGAATTCGACTGCGGCCTTGAGCTTTTCCCATACCCTCGGCACCGCACCCCAGACCGTCGGCCGAACCTCCGGCAGCGCCGCGGCGATGGCTCGCACATCGGCGACGGTCGTCACCTGGGTGCCGAACACCTCCTGGAAGTACACACTCATCAAGCGGTCGGCAATGTGCGCAGTCGGCAGGTAGGACGTGACGCAGTCACCGAACTGAATGCCGAGCACCTCATCGACCGCGAACGACTCGAACAAGATGTTGGTGTGCGTCATCTCCACGCCCTTGGGCTTGCCGGTGGTGCCCGAGGTGTAGATCAGCGTGACGATGTCGTCGGGTTGCACGGCGCGCCAGGTGGCGTCGAAGTCGAAGTCGGCGGGCGCGGCTGCCAGCAGGTCGTCGACGCTCAGGGCTCCGTCAGCGGTGCCGTCGATACAGACGATGTGCTCGATGGCTGCACCACTGGCGCGGATCCGATCGACGTATTGCGCCTCGCACAGCACGACTTTGGTGCCGGCATTGCCGAAGACGTGCGCCAGATCGCCTGCCGGCAGGGTGTTGTACACCGAGAACGACGTGGCGCCGACATGTTGCGCACCGACTTCCAGCGGATAGAACGCCACCCGGTTGCTCATCATCAGCGACACGGTGTCGCCGCGGGTCACGCCGAGACCGCTCAGCCCTGCCGCCACGGCGCGCACCTGATCGGAGTACTGCGCCCAGGTCAGGGTCGGCCCGCCGCCTGCGGTGCGCAACGCGACCGCATCGGGATCGACGGCCGCGCTCAGTTGAAAGGCTTCACACAAAGTGGTCGGACGCTGCGCTGCGGACATGCGGGGCCCTCCTCGTTCGGCCCCATGATCGAAGCACAAACTCGTGGTGCACCTGGGGTGGTTGGCGAATCCGATGCGGCGCAGCTTCCGCAACAGCATCGCGTTGCCGGACGTGAGCGCGAAATCCGCACGGCGCTAAACATTTTGGCCTCATCGTTCAGTCCGCATAGCGGCGTATCGTCGGAACGATGGGAATATCTGTTACGTCTCTGACGCCGGTGGAACAGACGGCCTTGTTGACCGTCTATGCCCGAGCCTTGGACAGTCGGGGGCCACGCCCGATTCTTGGCGACACCTGGGCTGAATCCGTCGTGGCGGCGGTCGACTACGACTTCGCCGGCCTACGGGTCCAGACCAGCGTGGCCTGCCAGACTGCCCTGCGAGCCAAGATGCTCGACGACCGGGTGCGCGCATTCGTCGCATCGAATCCCCATGCGGTGGTGGTCGATCTGGGCGGCGGTCTCGACAGTGGCTACTACCGGGTGTCTCCCGCACCGACAGTCGACTGGTACACCGTGGATCTGGCAGGCATCTCGGCGCTGCGTGACCAGTTGTTACCACCGAATCGTCACTCTCACACCGTAGTGGCGTCGGTAGCCGAACTAGACTGGGCCGCAACGATTCCCGCCGACCGACCCACCATGCTCGTCGCGGACGGACTGTTCGCATTCCTGACCGAGCCGGTGATCGCGGGCGTTTTCCGCAGCATCACCGAACATTTTCAGAGTGGCGAGCTGGCGTTCAACGATTACGGGCAGTTCGGACCGCTGAGCCTGGCCGCGTTCAAGTACCTACCGCAGAAGATGTTCAAAGACGTTGGCAGCCAATTGGGTTACGTGGGATTCAAGGACGCACGGCATCCGCTGACCTGGAATCCACGAATGCAGCTGCTCGAAGAGACCAGTCTGGCGCACCAGCCCGAGGTCGAGCTCTTTCCGGGTGTCCTGCGTATCGCAACTCGGCTCACCGGGCACACCAAAGCCGGCGCACGTAAGGCGCGGATTCTGCGATACCGCTTCTGAATTCGCCCGGACCCGTCATCACCCGCCGAGGCAGCCCGGACCCAGCAGCGCCTTCAAGTCGCCCATCAGCGCCGAAGATGGTGTGACCCGCAGGGTCTGGTCCAGTTCCAGCGTGGTGATGCGGTCCCCGCTGATCAGCCGGAGGTGCACCTGCGACGTGCCCGGATGGTGTGCCAACACCTGCTTGAGCGCGCTGACCTTCTCCGGAGTGCACTGCCGGGTCGGCAGGCTGACCGCGAGCGGGCGGTCCGCTTGCGCATTCGAAAAGTCCGGCACCACAAGGTCACTGGCGAAGATCGAGACCCGCTCGTCTTCGACCCGGGCCTTGCCGCTCACCAGCACGATGGCGTCGTCCATGATGTCGGCGCCGAACACGGCGTAGGTCTTCGGGAAGAAGTTCACCGTTACCGAACCATTGAGGTCTTCCAATTGTGCCGAGGCCCAGGGCAATCCCTGCTTGTTGACCCGTCGTACCACGCCCGCCAAAATGCCGCCGATGCGAACCTGGGTGTCGTTGGCGACAGTGCCCTCGAGGATGGCCGTTATCTGGGTGTCCACCTGCGCGTTGAGCAGGTGCGCGACACCGTTGAGCGGATGACCGGAAACGTACAGGCCCAGCATCTCTCGCTCCAGGGCGAGCTTGTGCTTGTCGTCCCACTCGTCCTCGGGCACCTTGATGGTGAACGCCGCGTCGCCGGCGTCACCGGCATCACCGCCGCCGAACAGATCAAACTGGCCCATGGCTTCGGCCTTCTTGGTGCCAAGCACCGAGTCGACGGCGTCGGCATGGACCAGGAACAAGCCCTTGCGGGCATGGTCGAGCGAGTCGAAAGCGCCTGCCTTGACCAGAGATTCGGTGACGCGCTTGTTGCAGGCCGTGATGTCGATCTTGCTGAGGTAGTCGGAGAAATCGGTGTACTTCCCCTTGTCGGTGCGGCCCGCGATGATGGACTGCACCACATTGGCGCCGACGTTGCGCACACCGCCCAGCCCGTAGCGGATGTCCTTACCGACCGAGGCGAAGTTGTGCACCGACTCGTTGACATCCGGCGGCAGCACCGTAATTCCCAGGCGGCGGCAATCCGCCAGGTACACCGCGGCCTTGTCCTTGTCGTCGCCGACCGAGGTCAGTAGACCTGCCATGTACTCGGCCGGAAAGTTGGCCTTGAGATAGGCGGTCCAGAACGACACCAGGCCGTACCCGGCAGCGTGCGACTTGTTGAACGCGTAGCCGGCGAACGGCAGCACCGTGTCCCACAATGCGGTGATCGCCGCCTGCGAGAAGCCGTTCTGCTTCATGCCGTCGGCGAATCCGCCGTAGGCCTCGTCGAGGATTTCCTTCTTTTTCTTACCCATCGCGCGACGCAGCAGGTCTGCTTGGCCGAGCGAGTAGCCCGCGACCTTCTGCGCGATGTGCATGATCTGTTCTTGGTAGACGATCAAACCGTAAGTCTCAGAAAGAATGTCGCGTAGCGGCTCTTCGAGCTCCGGGTGGATGGGCTTGATCTCCTGGAGCCCGTTCTTTCGCTTCGCGTAGTCGGTATGCGCATCCACACCCATCGGCCCTGGCCGGTACAGCGCCAGGACCGCCACGATGTCCTCAAAGCCGGTCGGCCGCATCAGCTTC
Organism: Mycolicibacterium sp. P4_G11; assembly: GCF_056555145.1. Taxonomy (NCBI): domain Bacteria; kingdom Bacillati; phylum Actinomycetota; class Actinomycetes; order Mycobacteriales; family Mycobacteriaceae; genus Mycobacterium; species Mycolicibacterium sp. P4_G11. Next base: position 117,840 of record NZ_JBFUJW010000010.1, on the reverse strand, counting down.
AGCAGATCGCGCATCGCGGACCCGTCGAGCTGGAACACCCCGAGGGTGTCGCCGCGCGCCAGCAGCTCGTAGGTTTTCGGGTCCTCCAGACCCAGGTGATCGAGATCGAGATCGATGCCGCGGTTGGCCTTGATGTTCTCCAGGGCGTCACCGATGACGGTGAGGTTGCGCAGACCCAGGAAGTCCATCTTCAGCAGGCCGATGGCCTCACACGACGGGTAGTCCCAGCCGGTGATGATGGCGCCGTCCTGGGCCCGCTTCCACATCGGGATGGCGTCGATCAGCGGCTCGGAACTCATGATCACCGCGCAGGCGTGCACGCCGGCGTTGCGAACCAGGCCCTCCAGACCGCGGGCGGTCTCGTAGATGGTCCGCACGTCGGGATCGGTATCGATCAGTGCGCGGACCTCGGCGGCTTCCTTGTACCGCTCATGGGTGGGATCGGTGATCCCGGACACCGAGATGTCCTTGGCCATGATCGGCGGCGGCAGCGCCTTGGTGATGCGGTCGGCGATCGCGAAGCCCGGCTGCCCGTAGTGGACACGCGCCGAATCCTTCAGTGCCGCTTTGGTTTTGATGGTACCGAAGGTGATGACCTGGGCGACGCGGTCACTGCCCCACTTCTCACTGGCGTAGCGCACCATCTCGCCGCGGCGGCGGTCGTCGAAGTCGATATCGATATCGGGCATCGACACGCGCTCGGGATTGAGGAACCGCTCGAACAGCAGACCGTGCGGGATGGGGTCGATGTTGGTGATGCCCATCGCCCACGCGACCAGCGAACCTGCTGCCGACCCTCGGCCCGGGCCGACCCAGATACCGACTTCGCGCGCGTGGCTGATGAGGTCACCGACGACGAGAAAGTACGCCGGGAAGCCCATCTGGACGATGACGTTGATCTCGTAATCAGCCCGGTCGAGGTACTCCTGCGGCGGGCCGGTCGGGAAGCGCCGGTCCAGGCCGCGCAGCACCTCTTTACGCAGCCAACTGGCCTGCGTCTCGCCCTCGGGCACCGGGAAGATCGGCATCCGGTCGTGGAACTTCCAGACATCGGCGTAGGACTGGACGCGCTCGGCGATCAGCAGCGTGGAGTCGCAGGCACCGGGTACCTGGTGGTCCCACATGGCCCGCATGTCCGCGGCCGATTTGAGGTAGTAGCCGTCACCGTCGAACTTGAACCGAGTCGGGTCCGAGAGCGTCTTGCCGGTCTGGATACACAGCAGCGCCTCGTGGTTGTGCGAGGCCTCGCGCGTGACGTAGTGGCAGTCGTTGGTCGCCAGCGGCGGAATGCCCAGCTTCTTGCCGACATCCAGCAGGCCCTCGCGAACCCGGCGCTCGATCTCGATGCCGTGATCCATCAGCTCGAGGAAGAAATTCTCCTTGCCGAAGATGTCCTGCCACTTCGCGGCGGCCTCGAGCGCTTCCTGCTCGTGGCCGAGCCGCAGCCGCGTCTGCACCTCACCCGACGGGCAGCCGGTGGTGGCGATGATGCCCGCGGAATGCTCGGCGATGATCTCCGCGTCCATGCGGGACCACTTACCGAGCTGCCCCTCGAACGAAGCCAGCGACGACAGCTTGAACAGATTGCGCAGGCCGGTCGCGTTCTCCGCGACCATCGTCATGTGGGTGTACGAACCACTACCCGAGACGTCGTCACCCTTCTGGCTCGGATCGCCCCAGGTGACGCGCTTCGTGTTGAAGCGGGACGCGGGCGCGATGTACGCCTCGATGCCGATGATCGGCTTGATGCCCTCTTTGGTCGCGATGTTGTAGAACTCGCTGGCGCCGAACATGTTTCCGTGGTCGGTCATGCCGATGGCGGGCATGCCCAACCGCAGAGCCTCGGCGATCATGGGCTTGACCTTCGCCGCACCGTCCAGCATCGAGTACTCGGTGTGATTGTGGAGGTGCACGAACTGGCTCATAGGGCTGCCAGTCTAAAACGGGCCACCGACACGGTTCGGCGTGTCGGGTGCTGTGTCGTCAGGACGACTACGACAAGGCGGCGACGCCCGCGGGGACACGCTCTTCGGCCACGCACACTTCAGTTGCCACCGGAGCCACCAGCAACCCCTTGTGCAACACCAGTTGCAGTTGCTTAGTTACCGCCTCGACACGGTCCCGGTCGGCCACCAGCCCGGCGTAGAACCCGAGTCCCCACACCATGGTGTACAGCAGATCGGCAACAGGAGCCACAGCTGTCTCGGCGGGCAACTCCCCGCGCGCCACGGCGTCGCGCACGGCCTGATCCATGAATTTGCGGACGGCAGCCTTCGCATCCCGCCTCGGGGCCGGCAGTCGGTCGGCCTCGAGGTAGGAGCTGACGAGCAGCGCGACGCTCTCCGGTTCATGGACGCCGGCATTGCGGAATTCGGTGATCAGCACCGAAATCTGGGACGGCAGCGTGGATTCCGCGCCCGCGCGGGTAATGCAGAGATCGATCGTCGTGGCGATCTCATTCAGCAGGCAGTGGTAGATGTCCTCGCGCGTCTGGAAATGGTAATGCAGCGTCGGACGGCTCAACTCGGCGATCTCGGCAATGGCCTGGATGGTGGTGGCGTGGTAGCCACGGACGGCAATCACCTCGCGCGCGGCACCCAAGATGCGGGCCCGGGTCTGAGCAGAATCAGTGCCCGCCGGGCGACCCCTCCGGCGAGTTGCCTTCACTGGGAGAACCTCGAGTTGCACCATGCCACGTCCTCGCACAGAAAGGGATATTTTCGAATTCAGCAAACTCTAAGACATAGCTGATGCCTGGTCAACCGCTACCCCATCAATGCTCAGCCAACTTGCCGTCCGAGACCGTCCGGATCCGTCGATTCTGTCCGGTGACCGGCACAGACGGCGCTGCGTTCGCCGGCCGATCAGCGCTGTCTTCCGCCACGCCGCCGAGCGCCGCAATTCATTTGCCCGGAAATTTGTCGCCAACGTAGAGATCCGGCAACCGATCGCGGTCTCGAGGCGCCGGGCAAACAGCCGCGCACAGTGACGATGTCCACATCGCGGCGAGCGCTGTGCGAATTGAATGCGCTGTGGCTCTCTGTATCGTATGACTCCGTGATCGAGCTCATTAACGTCGCCAAGACTTTTGGCGGGTCCGTTCCCGCACTCCGCGACGTGAGCTTTTCCGTCCCCACCGGCTCTGTGTGTGCGTTGCTGGGACACAACGGCGCCGGTAAGACGACGACGGTCAAGATCCTGTCCACATTGCTCAAGCCGAGCTCGGGCCAGGCGATCGTGGCCGGCTACGACGTGGCCAAGGAGCCCGGGAAGGTTCGTCAGGCAATCGGCGTCACCGGGCAGGACGCCGCGCTCGATCTACGGCTGACCGGACGCGAGAACCTCGTCCTGTTTGGCCGTCTGCGGGGCCTGCGGCGCGGCGAAGCCCGCAGCCGGGCCGACGAACTGATCACCCAATTCGACATGGGCCACGCCGCGGATCGCCAGGTCAGCGGGTATTCCGGCGGCATGCGCCGGCGTATCGACATCGCGGTGTCCCTGGTCGTCCCGCCGAAGGTGCTGTTCCTCGACGAGCCGACCACCGGCCTCGACCCGCGCAGCCGCCGCGACGTCTGGAATCTGGTGTCGTCCATGAAAGCCCAGGGCATCACCGTGCTGCTGACAACGCAGTACCTGGAAGAAGCCGACATCCTCAGCGATTCGATCGTCATCCTCAACGCCGGTCAGATCGTCGCCCGCGGCACCGCCGACGAGCTCAAGCGCCAGACCGGCTCCAGCTACTGCGAGATGACCCCGCTCAACCCGGACGACCTGCCGCGCATCGCGACGGCCCTGGCCGACTTCGATGAGGTGGAGGTCGACACCGACGCCACGACGGTGGCGGTACCGGCCCCGAACGGCGTCGCGACCCTGACCGAGGTCTTCCGGCGGATGGATGAGATCGGCGTCGACCTAATCGACATCTCGCTGCGCCGGCCCTCGCTCGACGAGGTGTTCCTGCACCTCACCACCCCGGTCAAGTCCAAGTGACGGCGTTCGGACTCCTGACGGGCCGGCTCCTTCGCAAGGGCTGGCTGGACCTCGTCTTCGCCGTGCTGGTGCCGGTTTCCACGCTGATCGGCCTCACGTTCATGCTCGGCGGTGTCATCGCCACCGGCGACATGAGCTACGTGCAGTACATCCTGCCGGCGGTGGTCGTGCAGGCGATGTTGTTCGGTGCGCTGACCACCACCGATCGGGCCGCCGGAGAAAAGGCCAGCGGCCTGGGCTCCCGGATGCGCACCTTGCCCATCTCCCCCTATGCGCCGCTGATGGCACGGATGGCCTACTGCCTGATCCGCGGCCTGTTCGCGTTGGTCGCATCGGTGCTCGCCGCGTATCTGCTGGGCTTCCGGGTGACCACCGGAATCGGTTATGCGGCAGCCTTCATCGTGCTGGCGCTGACGCTGACCCTGGCCGTGTCGTTCGGTGCCGACGCCACCGGATCGAAGGCCGGACGCGCCGAGGTGGCCAGCCAGCTGCTGCTGATCCCCCAGCTGTTCCTCGTGATGCTGTCGACCGGCCTCGCGCCCGTCGAGGCATTTCCTTCGTGGCTGCATTCTTTCGTGCGCTACCAACCGGTTTCGCAGATCACCGACGCACTGCGCGGATTCACCAGCGGTCACATCGATACGGGCAACCTCGGCGCCAGCCTGGCGTGGACGGTCGGGCTGCTGCTCGTGTTCGGCGCCTTCGCCGTTCGACTTCAGGAGCGATCATCGTGAATCGGAGTTCGCAGCACCAACATTCACTGCTCACCGAGAGCTGGATCTTCGCCGGCCGGCTCTTCATCCAGTGGCGTCGGTACCCGATGGTGCCGGTGCAGGCCTTGGTGTTTCCGACCCTGCTGCTGCTCATCTACGGCATCCTGGTCGGCAAGTCCATGGTCCGCCTCACCGGCAACAGCGGCCTGGACATCCTGATCCCGGTCTGCACGCTGGCCGGCGCCATGTCGGGCGCGATCGGGGCCGGTCTGGCCGTGCCCCACGACCGCGACAGCGGCCTGCTCACCCGGCTGTGGATCATGCCCGTTCGACGGACCTCTCCCCTGACCGGCGCCCTGCTGGCCGAGGCGCTGCGCACCTTCGCGGCATCGGCGTTCGTCGTGGCGACCGGCTACCTGATGGGATTCCGTTTCTCGGGCAACTGGATCGCGTTCCTGGTCTACCTGTTGGTCCCGGTGGTCATCGTGCTCGTCTTCGCGACCATCGTGATCACCCTGGCCCTGCGACCGCAGGGCCGCATGATCCTCACCTGGACGAATACCGCCTGCATGGGCTTGGCGTTCGCCACCTTGATCCCGCCGGCGCGGATTCCGGCCGCACTGCGTCCCCTTGCCGACTACCAGCCGATCGCACCCGCGGCGGCGGCCATGCGGGCGCTGTCCACCGGTGGCGCGTTCTGGCAGCCCCTGGCCGTGGCGTCGTTGTGGATGGTGGTGATCGCGGCGGTCGTCGTCCCGATGGCCGTGCGCTCGTACCGCGCCGCCGTCGAAGGCGGCAAAGTCGACGGCTGAGCCAGTCGGGTCAGCCGGCGCGGACCGGCGTTCGCCTAGGCGGAGCCGGTGTCCCGAGCCACGTCGAAATGCACCGGCATCTCGAACTCCTTGCGCTTGAACTGCGCGGCGAAATAGCCGTATTGGAAAGCGATTCCGAGGATCGCGGTAGCCGCCAGCTCCGACGGCGGACGCCGCAGCTCGGCCCGCAGCGTCGTCCAGGCAACCGCCGGTGAGACCCGCGCCGGGGCGTGGGTGCCCTTGCTGACGGAGTCGTTACGGTGCGCCCAGCGGATGTACGCGTTGCTGTTGCCGTAACGCTTCCACTGGCTGGCCAGATCGCGGATCGCCGTCCGTGGCTCCCACTCCATCAGCACCCGGGTGTCGGTGGCGATGGTGCCGAGCGACTGATCCTGGATCCGCCAGCAGATGTCGAGGTCACCGCCGCCACGCATCGCCCGGAACCCGTCCACCTTCTCGAAGGCGATCCGGTCGATGCCGAGGTTGCAGGTCGGGTAGTAGTCGGGCCGCGCCGGCACCATCCCGACGACCGCCTTCATCGCCCCGCCCCCGCGGGGCAACATGAACGGCTGCATCTTCGCCGCCATCCGGGCGGCCACGGTCGGCCCCGACAAGGTACGAACGTTGGTGCAGGACAACGCAACTCCAGGTTGCCCCTGGAGGGCCCGATGCGCGTCGAGGAGACCCGGCAGGGGCCGGCAGCGCCCGTCGATGAAGAGCAGGATGTCGGCGTCCGACCGGCTCGCGGCAACCTGCCGCGCGTAGTAGGGACCGCGGCTGTTCGTCAGCGTCACGACGTTGGCGCCCAGCGAACGCGCGACCGCCGCCGTGTCGTCGGCCGAAGCGTCGTCGACGACCGTGACCCGGTCGCCCTCGGACAATTGATCGAGCAACGGCCGAAGCAGGTTCGGAAGGTGATCAGCCATGTCGCGGACCGGAATGATCACGTCGATCGTCTGACCCGCCATGGATCAATCTCCTCTATCGCAAGTTCGTCGAGCAGCGGCGCGGCCGCGGATCAGACGTGCAATCCGCCACGACCGAGGGAATACACCTGCCACCCGGCACGCGACCAGTTCTCCCGGTCGATGACGTTGCGGGTGTCCAGCAGGCGCGGCTCCTTCACGACCGAGCGGAACGCCGCGGGATCGATGTTGGTGTATTCGTCCCACTCGGTCGCCAGCACGATCAGATCCGCGTTCCGGCAGGCGTCTTCGGCGGTGTCGAAGTAACCGAGCGTCGGGAACCGGGCTTTGGCGTTGTCGATCGCCTTCGGATCGTGGACGCGGACGTCCGCACCCTTCAAGTGCATCGCGGCGGCCACGTTCAGCGCCGGCGAGTCACGCACGTCGTCACTGTTGGGTTTGAACGCCGCCCCCAGCACGGCGATGCTCTTGCCGAGGAATTCCCCGCCGACGATCGCGCGCGCCACGGACACGGCCTTCTCGCGCCGGCGGAGGTTGATCTTGTCGACCTCGTGCAGGAACCTGAGCGCGTCCGAGGCCCCCAGCTCACCGGCCCTGGCGCTGAACGCACGGATGTCCTTGGGCAGGCAGCCGCCGCCGAAACCCAGGCCCGCGTTCAGGAATCGCTTACCGATGCGATCGTCGTACCCCAGCGCGCGGCTCAGCACCGTCACGTCGGCGTCGACGATCTCGCACACCTCGGCCATGGCGTTGATGAACGAAATCTTGGTCGCGAGAAAAGCATTGGCAGCGACCTTCACCAGTTCCGACGTCGGCAGGTCCGCCGTCAGATACGGCGTGCCGCCATCGAGCAGGGCCCCGTAGACCTCTTGCAGCGCCTTCTCCGCGTACTCGGAGGTGACCCCGAACACCAGACGGTCCGGCTGCAACGTGTCCTCGATCGCCTTGCCCTCACGGAGGAACTCCGGATTCCACGCGACCTCGAGACCCGATGACGTCTTCGCGACCTCTGCGGCCAGGCGCTGGGCCGTACCGACCGGGACGGTGGACTTGCCGACGATCAGCCCGTCGCAGTCAGCGTTGGCCACCACCGCGCGGAAGGCACTGTCGACGTACTCGATGTTCGCGGCGTCGGAACCGGCCAACTGCGGCGTTCCGACACAGACGAAGTGCACCGCGGCGCCGGACACCGCTTCCTGCGCGGAATCGGTGAAGCGCAGCCGTCCGGTGGCGAGCACCGTGGCGAGCAGCTCGTCGAACCCCGGCTCGTAGAACGGCGAGGTACCGGCCGACAACGCGGCGATCTTCGACGCATCGGTGTCGTACGCAACGACCTCATGCCCGATGTGTGCCATGCAAGCGGCGTGAACGGCGCCCAGATAACCCGTTCCAATCACGCTCAATCTCATACAGCCGAACTCCCCGTCGTAGCAGCAATTTTCCGACCACTGAGGGGTCGCCGGTCAATCATTCTGAGCGCGCTCCACGCACGGTCGGGACGCACGGACCCGGGAATATTCGAGAGCAGCAGCCGTCGTAGCTAAGTACACCACACCATCCCGCCGGGGCCTCGTCGAGTCGCCGCGAACTGCCGTTCGGCCACCTGGGCGACGCCAACCCTGACCGCGAGCGCTGCGGCGCCGGCCCGGGACGGGGATTTGGGCATGGGCGCTCAGGTTTGCTCGATCGACACCGATCGGCCCGAATGAGCCCGTCGCGTCGTTGCCGTGGCCATACGACAGGCGCGATGTCGCCGATTGACGACCGAAAAATCACGGTGGGCGCCGACACAGGATTGCCGATCGACACCCGGGCCAACCGCCCAGGCGCCGTCCGTTATTTGCCAGAGATATGCGGGCAACACAATTGCTGTGCGCGTCAGAATTGTATTCGGCAGTCAAACTCCGACAATTCCCGGTCAGCCCGAAGTCGCTGTTCAGAGACCGTTCGCATTGGTAACCAAAAGGAAATATTCGCGCCCGGCCGTAATTCACAGATATATGGCAGATTTGCCGCATCGAACTGTAGAGTCCGCTGCATGGCTCGCCCGCTTACTCGGCCTGCACCGCACGCTCTGGATACCTCTGCCGCCAAGGACACAAAGCCGATTCGAGTGGCGGTGTGGCCACACTGGTTGGACAACCCGTATCTGCCCAACATGATCAATGGGTTACGCACCGAAGGCCTGGAAGTTTCTGCGCCCCATATCCTGAGCATCGAATCCGCTCGCCTACATGCCGGTGATTGGTTGCATCTGCATTGGTCCACAGAAGCGCACACCAGCCATGTGCGCTGGATATATGAAGCGCGCGCCGCAGCATTCAACCGGCAATTGCAAATACTGAAACGGCGCGGCGTGCGCATTGCCTGGACCGCGCACAATCTCGTGCCACACGATGATCCACACCCCGAACTGGGCCGCAGTATCCGCAAGGACCTACTCGCGCTCGTCGACCACGTGTTCATCCATTTCCCCAGCGCCCAGGAGACGCTCGCGGCGGAATTCGGATATACGGGGCCATGCACCGTGGTTCGGCACCCGCACTACATCGACTCACACCCGGCACCGCCGTCGCAGTTGGCAGCCCGCACCAAGCTCGGCCTGCCCATCGACGGCTTCGTCGCCCTGTCCTTCGGATTGCTGCGCCCCTACAAGGGAATCGGCGACATCATCCGCGCCTTCCAGAAGGTCGCCAGAGACCAGGACCGCCTGATCCTGGCCGGAAACCCGCAGGGTGACGTGTCGGCGGACCTCGAGCTCGCCCGGGAAGACCCGCGAATCCTGTTGTGCGCCAAGCGGATTTCGAAGGACGACGTCCCGTTGTACTTCGCCGCTGCGGACGGCGCCGTCATCGCGCATCGTGGCTTCTTCACGTCCGGCAGCGCCCTGCTGGCACTCAGCATGGGCTGCCCCGTCATCGGACCCGAGGTCAACCACCTCGTCGATCTCGCCGGCGGACAGCGGCTCTACCCGGTCGAACTCGGCGTCGACGGACTGGCGGTGGGCCTCGCCGAGGCGCGCGCGCAGGCAGGCACCGTCGACCGCGAATCGATGCGCTCGTGGGCCGGTAGTTACAGCAGCTGGAGCGAGGCTGCCGCGCGCACCGCGGCGGTGTTCCGCGACAGTGCCGACAGCCACTGAAACACGTTACAAATTCGTCAGAGAATGCGGCAAATAGCAAACATGATCTCAGCACACGCCATCCGCGCCCGCCAGCTCGTCAAATGGGAGCTGCGCAAAGGTGAACCCGAGCTCAGACTTCTTGCCCTACTCAAGGATTCAAGTCGGGACTTTCTCGACGTGGGCGCCAATGTGGGCGTCTATTCATACTGCGCGCTCAATCAGTTCCGCAAAGTTGTCGCCGTCGAGGCACATCCGGGTATGGCGGCCGGCCTGCGCCGGATCATCAAGCCGGATAATCGGGTTCTGCCGGTGGCATTGTCCGACCGAATTGGTGAAACCACCTTTCACATCCCGACTCGCGGCGGTCGCGATGTCCTCACTCGCAGTTCACTGCAGCAAGATGCAAATCCGGGCTTCAGTCTGCGCACCATCAACGTGCCGATCACGACAATTGACGAACTCGATCTGAGCCGACTCGGCGTGATAAAGATCGACGTGGAAGGCCACGAATCGGCAGTTCTTCGCGGCGGTATTCAAACCCTGGAGACATCGAAGCCGACGTGCATCGTGGAATGCGAGGAGCGGCATAACGCCGGGGGTGTCGCACAGACCTTCGCGTTTTTCGAATCGGTGGGATATCAGGGCTATTTTCTGCACCGGGGCGCGCTCCGGCATGCGGCCGAATTCGATCTCGCAGCGCTTCAGCGGCCCGAGGCCGCGAAGTCGGTCGGCGGCAAACGCTCGCCCGACTACGTGAACAACTTCATCTTTGTTCACCCTGACAACGCGGCACAGCTGGCGAGCATTCGTCAGGTCTTCCCCGGCCGGTGAACGCCGGCCAGCACCCCCGGGGCACCGGGTAGCTCACCGCGCGCCTGGCACCACCCCCAGCGACGACCAAAATCGACGAATTCGTCAATTGCGGCGGCGTTGCCGCCGCGCACCCGCGCGCGACCAGCTAACGCCAAATGGGCGTCCCGTCTCGGCGCGCAAGCTGGTAGCTACCTGTTAGGGTCCTGAACATCCTCACAGGGACCACAATTTCTGACACTCGGGGATGCCGAAGGGGGCAGTGACGTTGGCGCGAGTTTTCCTGTCGACATGGGGCGACAACGGCAACATCGGCGATTCGATCCTCAGGCGCGGCATGCTCCGGACATTTCACGGAATCGACGGTGCCCGACTGCACGTCCATGTCGGCCGGAAGTACATGCCGATCCCCAACGATGACAGGTATCTCACCGCGGTCGGACTGCGCGGAGACGAAGCTGTACACAACACCCCGATCGGCTGGCTCGCCCGCTACGCCGCGAGCGCGATGACCAACCGCACGGTGATGGTCATGCCGGCGGGCGAAATCGTCTACCCCGAGCGCACTCGCTTCTACTTTGGCTGGTGGACGGCGCTCTGTGCGCTGCTCCCGCTCGCCCACCGTGGCACGGCGGTCCAGGCCGGTGCCGGCGTGCGTTTGTCGACGGTCGGCAAGGCCGCCAGTCGCGGCACCCGGCGGGTCCGCAAATCGGTCGACGTGCCGGCGATGGAGCGCTACGCGCGACGCAAGATGGCTGTCGTCGCCTGGCGCGATCCGGGCACGTCGGACTCCTTCGGCGTTGGCGACGTGGTGCCGGACTGGGCATTCGGCGAAGGCCCCGATCCGCTCACCGAGGGTCTGGGCGCCCCGCCCTGCGAGCGTAAGGTCCTGGCCGTAACGACGCGGTGGGACCGAGATGCCCTGAGCGCAAGCAAGATTCGCCTCCTGCGCGAGATTGCCGACGCGCGCGGGCTGCGAATTCAGGTGTTCAGTCAGGTCCGGGACGATGACGAGGCCATGGCGAAGCTCGCCCGTGAACTTCATCCCGGCACCGAGGCGCTGCTCTTCGGCAACCAGTCACATGCCCAGTGCGAGGACAAGATTCGCGCCCTCCATCGGCAGTCCGCGATCGTCGCCAGCGACCGGCTGCACGCGTTGATCATCGGTGCCACCGAAGGCGCTGTCCCGTTGGCGGTGTCGAACTGGACCACCGAGAAGACCGTCCGCACCCTGAAACCCGGTGGCTTCGCGTTGCCGACCGATGAACCGGCCGCCATCAACGCCTATCTCGACGAGATGCTGTCGGACAACGCGTCGGTCACGTCGCGCATCACCGCGGCGCGCGCAGAGCTGGACCGGCTCCGCAGCAGACTGCGCAGCTTCGTCGACAGCCGCCCGGTACCGCAGCCGAGCACCGTCGACCAGCGGTCCTGCGACTACCGCCACGCCGCGGCGTCCTAGCGTCGTCTAGGTCGCGACCGGGTCCTTCTCCGGAGGCTCCGACACCGGCGTACGGGCGCGCCGCACCGCGTCACCGGTGAACACGGCAAGTGCGACCCAGATCAGGACGAAGCCGACCCACCGCCCGGCCGGCATGGGCTCATGGCCGACGACAACGCCCCACGCCATCTGCAGCGCCGGCGTCAGGTACTGCAGCAGACCCATGGTGACCAGCGGGAGCCGTTGCGCCGCACCGGCAAACATCAGCAACGGCAGTGCCGTCACCGGGCCGCACAGCATCATCAGGAGCGTGTGGCCCGGTCCCAGCGACGGAACCGTCGCCTGCCCGGCGGCGCTGAGGACGATGAGATAGGCCAGCGCGAATGGGGCGGCCACCCCGGCCTCGACGCCGACACTGACCCGAGGGTCGGCGCGAACCACCTTCTTGACCGCACCGTACACACCGAACGACACCGCAACGCCGAGGCCGATCGCGGGGACCTCCCCGCCCTGCACCGCGAGCACGATCACCGCGGCCACGGCGATGGCCAGAGCCGCAGCCTGAGCGCGACCCAGCCGCTCGCCGAACAGCGCGACGCCCAGCGCCACACTCACCAGCGGGTTGATGAAGTAGCCGAGTGCCGCGTCGACCACGTGGCCGTTGTTGACCGCATAGATGTAGATGCCCCAGTTGAGCGAGATCAACGCCGACGCGCACACCAGCAGGCCCCAGGTGCGGCCCGACAGCCTGCGCAGGTCACCCAGGCGGCGGCCGACGGCCAGCACCACGACCATCAGCAGCACGGTCCACACGATGCGGTGGGCCAGCACCTCGAACGCGCCGGCCGGCTTGAGCAGCGGGAAGAACGCGGGAAACAGTCCCCAGGAGCCGTAGGCGCCGAGCCCGAGCAGCAATCCCCGGTTCTGGTTGGAAGTGGCCGTCGCGGTAGTGGTCACTGCCGATGCAACACGTCGAGGGCGTGCTGCAATTCCGGCGGGTACTCGCTGGTGATCTCGAACCACCGGCCGTCGGCCGGGTGCGCGAATCCCAACGACCGCGCGTGCAGCCATTGCCGTTCGAGCCCAAGCTTTTTCGCCAACGTCGGATCGGCGCCGTAGGTCAGGTCGCCACAACACGGGTGGTGCAGCGCCGAGAAGTGCACCCGAATCTGATGGGTGCGGCCGGTCTCCAAGTGCACGTCGAGCAGGCTCGCCGCCACGAAGGCCTCGACGGTGTCGTAGTGCGTGATGCTGTGCCGGCCACCCTCGGTGACGGCGAACTTCCAGTCATTGCCCCGGCTGCGGCCGATCGGCGCGTCGATGGTGCCACTGGACGGATCCGGGTGACCCTGCACGAGCGCGTGGTAGCGCTTGTCGACCGTGCGGTGCTTGAACGCCCGCTTGAGCGCCGTGTAGGCCCGCTCGGACAGCGCCACCACCATGACGCCGGAGGTACCCACGTCGAGGCGGTGCACGATGCCCTGTCGCTCATGGACACCCGACGTGCTGATCCGAAAGCCCGCGGCGGCCAGCCCGCCGAGGACCGTCGGGCCGGTCCAACCCACCGAGGCGTGCGCCGCGACCCCGGCAGGCTTGTCCACCACGACGATGTCGGCATCGGAGTAGAGAATCCCCATGCCCTCGATATCCTGCGGCGTGTTCTCCACCGGCGGCGGCGCCTCCGGCAGCCGCACCTCCAGCCAGGAGCCCGCCACCAGCTTGTCCGACTTCGCCGCCGGGGCGCCGTCGATATCGACCCCGCCGTCTTCGGCGATCGTGGCCACCGCGGTCCGCGACAACCCCAGCAGTCGAGACAGGCCCGCGTCCACCCGCATCCCGGCCAGTCCTTCGGGGACCGGCATCGAACGGCTACTCATCGGCCGGTTTCAGCCTCGTCGACGACCGCGGCCGGTTCCGGCTCCGGTCCCACGGGCTCCGCCGCATCCTCGGGCGGCCGCTTGCCCTCGGTGTCGAAATCGAAGCCGAACATCGACAGGCCGACCAGCAGCACGGCCCCGCACACCACCGCGGAATCGGCAACGTTGAACACCGGCCACCAGCCGACGGACAGGAAATCCACCACGTGCCCACGCAACGGCCCCGGCGACCGGAAGAATCGGTCCATCAGGTTGCCCACCGCACCGCCGAGGATCATCCCCAGGCCGAGCGCCCACCAGAACGAGACCAGCCGCCGGCCCATCCAGATGATGCCGAGCACCACACCGGTGGCGATCAACGTCAGCACCCAGGTGTAGCCGGTGGCCATCGAGAAGGCCGCCCCGGAATTGCGGACCAGCGTCCAGGTGATGGTGTCGCCGATGATCTCGACCGGTTGGCCGGGCACCAGCAGCTTGACCGCAAGCACTTTGGTCACCACATCCAGGCCCAGCACCAGCGCTGCCACCACCAGCAGCAGCCGCAGCCGCCGTGCGGTGGGCGGGGTCTGAGGCCGCGCGGTCAGCGCGGACTCGGTCCCCGTCGTCGCCTCCGGCCCGGTGTTATCGGTCGCCTCGGGCTCGGTTCCCGGAGTCGCCTCGGGTTCCGTGGATTCATCAGTCACTCCCCCATCATCCCAAAGACGCCGTGAGGAACAATTTCGCCCATGACTCGCGTCGTCGTGATCGCCACCGGAGGCACCATCGCCACCAGCATCGACCAACACGGAATAGCCCGGCCGACGCGCAGCGCCACCGACCTGGTCAATGATCTCGGCGCCGGCGTCCAGGTCGACACCGTCGACCTCATGTCCGTCGACAGTTCCGAGCTGACCCCGACCGATTGGGACCGGATCGGGGCCGCCGTGCGCTCGTCCGCCGATGCCGACGGAATCGTCATCACGCACGGCACCGACACCATGGAAGAAACCGCGCTGTGGCTCGACATCACGTACGGCGGTGCGGTTCCCGTGGTCCTGACCGGCGCCATGCGCAGCAGCGACGCACCCGATGCCGATGGCCCGGCCAATCTGCGCGACGCCATCACCGTGGCCGCCAGTCCGTCCGCTCGCGACCTCGGGGTGCTGGTCAGCATGGCCGGCCGGGTGTGGCAACCGCTGGGCATGACGAAGGCCGGACACGGTCTGGTCGGCACCGCGGTCGGATCGATCAGGGACGGCTCGTTCGTCCCCGACACGGTCAAACGGCGGCCGCTGATCGGCACGCTGTCGGCGGCGTCGGCGCCGCGCGTCGACATCGTCGCCGCCTATGCCGGCAGTGACGCGCTGGCCATGGACGCCTTTGCGGCGGCCGGGGCAGGCGGCATCGTGCTCGAATCCCTCGGCTCGGGCAATGCGGGGTCCAAGGTGCTCGCGGGCGTGCAGCGGCTGTGCGCGGCCGGCGTTGCAGTGGCGATTGCGACGCGGGTGCCCGGCACGCGCGTCACGTCGGGCTATGGCCCCGGCCGGGCATTGCTGGACGCCGGGGCGGTGTCCGCGGGCGGGCTGCGGGCCGCTCAAGCGCGGGTGCTGTTGATGGCGGCCCTGGCGGCCGACATACCGGCCGCGGACCTGTTCGCTGAGTGGGTTTAGCGAAACCGTCCCACTGGATGGGCCACATGCGCTGTCGAACGCGCATCAATTTGACGAAGCGATGATAATTTCGCCACGCCGATCTTCCGGAGGGAACAACATTGGAACTGCCGGCGGTCGGTAACCAACTCAAGCAACACAAGCGCCTCGACATTCAGGGCATGCGCGCGATCGCAGTGGCACTGGTAGTGCTGTTCCACGCCGAGATTCCCGGATTCGGCGGCGGGTACGTCGGCGTCGACGTCTTCTTCGTGATCTCCGGATTTCTGATCAGCACCCACCTGTTCAGCGAACTGCGGGACCGTGGCCGCATCGCGTACGGCGCGTTCTACGCCCGGCGAGTCCGGCGCTTGCTGCCGGCCGCCTTGACCGTCATCGTCGCGACGGTGGCCGCCGCAGCCTGCTGGGTGTCACCGCTGCAGTTCGGCTACGTCGTCAAGGACGCGATCGCCGCCACGTTCTATGTCCCCAATGTCGTGTTCGCCTACCGCGCGACCGACTATCTGGCCGACAAGACGCCGTCGTTGTTCATGCACTACTGGTCACTCGGCGTGGAAGAACAGTTCTACCTGCTGTGGCCGGTACTGCTCGTCGGCCTGTTCGGGCTGTTCAAGCTGCGCAGCCGCAGGGTGGCGGCCATCTGCGCGATCGTCGCGGCATCGTTCGTCCTGTGCGTGTGGTTGACCGGCTTCTCGCAGCCGAACGCGTTCTTCATCCTGTTCGCGCGGATTTGGGAATTCGGCGTGGGTGGCCTGGTCGCGGTCGTGCTACTCAGCCGTGGCCGCGTCTTCGGCGACCGGAGCGGCGCCGTGGCCGGCTGGGCCGGACTGGCGGCGGTCGTCGGCAGCGGCGTGCTGTTCTCCACGGCCACCGAATACCCGGGCGATGCCGTCGCGGTCCCGGTGATCGGCACCGCGCTGCTGATTGCCGCCGGCCCCGTCCGCTGGGGTCCAGCGGCCCTCCTGAGTCTGCGCCCGCTGACCTGGATCGGCGACATTTCGTACTCGCTGTACCTCGTGCACTGGCCGCTACTCGTCTTGCCCGTCGCCGCCACCGGCTACATGCAGGCATCACCGATGTGGCTGCGCGTCGCGATCGTCGTGGCCTGTGTCCCGCTGGCGTGGCTGCTCTACACGTATGTCGAGCAACCGGGCCAGCGCCTGGGGTGGCTGAACGCCGCGCGCCCCCGCCGAACGCTCGCCGCGACCGCGGGCGTGATGGCCGCCGTGTGTGCGGTCGTCCTCGCGGTCGCCGTCGTGCAGGACCCACTGCTGAACGCGCACCGCACCGCGGCTCACCTGACGCTGAGCCTTAAGCCGGCCGGGACTGCGTACGTGCCGAGCAACCTCACACCGCAGCTCTCCGAAAGCGCGGGCGGTGAACCCGTCATCTACGCGAATGGCTGTCACCGCGGCCAATGGGCCACCGATCCAGCGGGCTGCACGGTGGGGAGCAACCCGGAGGCACCGCTTGTCGTCTTGTTCGGCGATTCCCATGCGGCGCACTGGTACCCGGCGCTTTCCGCACTGGCCGATCAGGGCTTGATCCGCCTCGACAATCGCACCAAGAGTCACTGCCCGTCGGCCCATATTCATATCGCCAGCTACCCGCGGTGTGCCGAATGGCGCGAAAACGTGCTCGCCAGCCTCGTCGCAGCCAAACCGGCACTGATCCTTCTCGGCGCGTGGGGGTCCAGCTACATGCTGAACGATGCCGACCCGACGGCGCACTGGCAGAAGGCCCTGACCGACACCGTCAGCGAGCTTCCGTCGCAATCGCGCGTCGCGGTGCTCGCCGATACTCCGTCGATCGGTGTCGCGCCCCAGTTCTGCCTGGGCCTGTTCCCCGACAATGCGCAGCGCTGCGCGCTGCCGCGCGCCAAGGCACTCGACGCGCGGGTCCGTCAGGCCGAGCACGACCTGGCCACCAGGGGCGCATTCAGCTATCTGGACTACAGCGACTACCTGTGCAACGACACCGTCTGCCCCAGCATCATCGGGGACACGTTGGTCTACCGCGATGGCCACCACCTCACGGTGAACATGAGCGCAGCCCTCTCCCCGATCATCGGCTCAGATGTGATGTCCCTGCTCGCACCGGGAGACAAGCCCGCCACTGCGGACAATCCGCAAGGCCGGGCAACATTGGTCACACGCAGTGGCGGAGCGCCGAACCAGGCCCGCGGACTCAAACCCCACCGGGGGTAGCGTCAGGCCGCGCCGTCGTCGGTCGGCAACTGCGCCAGATAGTCCTGCCAGTCGAGGCTGTCGATCGGGTCGGCGCGGGTGATCTGCGGATCATCGGACGCGACGGTGCGGGCCACGCCGGGACCGGTAGCCCGCGTTTCGAATCGCACTGTCATGACTCCGTGCCCGGCCCCCTGCACCCAGCCGTGGCCGTGGTCCGGATGCTGGACGTCATCGCCGACGCGCCACGGGGATTCGGCCGGCGGGGCACTCACCGGCCCGGCCTCCCCCGCCGGCGTCGCGAGATCAGAGCCGTCAGCCATCTCGAGTTCCGGGAACAACGACTCCTGCTGAGCATCGGTCAGGCCCGAAAAGCCCACGCCCACAAGGCGAATCGGACCGATCTCGACCGGATCGAGCAGCAGCCGGCGGGCCGTCGCCGTCAGCGCCGCAGGGTCGGTGGTCGCGTACGGCAGCGTGGCCGAACGGGTCAGCGTGCTCATGTCGGACTTCTTGAGCTTCACCGTCACGGTGCGCGCACCACGGCCGTCGCGCTGCAGCCGCCGGTGGGCGTGCTCGGCGATGGGCCCGATGCTCTCGCGCAACTGCGCCAGGGTGGTCAGGTCAACCTGGAACGTGGACTCGGCGCTGATCTGTTTGGCCTCGGCGCGCTCGGCCACCGGGCGATCGTCGATCCCGCGGGCCAGCCGGTGCAGTGCCGGTCCGATGGTGGCGCCGAGGACGTCGGCGGCCTCGGCGTCGGTGAGCGCCGCCAGCGCGCCGACGGTCTCGATGCCCAGCCGGTGCAGCCTCTCCTCGGCGACCGGCCCGATCCCCCACAGCTTGCGCACCGGCAACGCCGCCAAGAGCGGACCCTGCTCAGCACCGCTGATGATCCGGACCCCGTCGGGCTTGGCCAGTCCGGACGCGATCTTGGCGACCTGCTTGCCGGACCCCGCACCGACCGAGGCCACCAACCCGGTCGCGGCGCGCACCGTGGCGCGCAGGTCCTCGCAGAACTGCCGGACCTCGTCGGGCTCGGCACCGACCAGCTCGATCGGCTCGCCGAACGCCTCGTCGAACGACAGCTGTTCCAGCACGGGCACCACGCTGCGGACCGCGTCGAGCGCGCGTCGGCTGGCCACCGAATACACCGCGCCGCGCGGCGGCAGGACGACGGCCGACGCCCCCACCAGCCGCCGAGCCTGATGCATGGGCATCGCCGAGCGAGCGCCGAACCTGCGGGCCTGATAACTGGCGCCGGCCACCACGCCACGACCGCCGAGCCCGCCGACCAACACCGGACGGTCCCGCAAGGTAGGTCGGGTCAGCTGCTCGACGGACGCGAAAAAGGCGTCCATGTCCAGATGCAGGACCCAGCGATCCACAATGGCCAATGCTAGGTGGCTACCCTTCTGATCATGAACGACGTGCCCATCCGCGACGAGTCGATCCGCCTGGGCCAGTTTCTCAAGCTGGCCTCGCTGATCGACAGCGGCGCCGATGCCAAGGCGGTGATCAGCGACGGCCTGGTCGAGGTTAACGGCGAGGTCGAGACGCGGCGCGGCCGGCAGCTGCGGGCCGGCGACGTCGTCTCCTACGGCGGAAGTCTGGCAAGAGTCACCAGCTAGCGTCTGTATGGTCCGCCCCGTGTGGGCCGCCGTAGTGATGTTCGCCGTCATGGCGATGTGGGATCCAGTCCGCCTCGGAGTGGCGGTGTTCATCGTGATCCGACATCGGCCGATCCCGGCGTTGTTCGTATTCTGCCTCGGCGGTATCGCCTCCAGCCTGCTCGTCGGCCTGAGCGCCGTCTACCTGCTGCACGGCACCACCAAGCGGCTCATCGCCGACATGAACTCGACCACGGACTCCATCGATCCTGCGGACGCCAAACTGGCGATCGGCGGGCTGGTGCTGCTGGTCGCGGTGGCGCTGCTGTTTCGAGCCGGGACGAAGACCCCGGTGCCCGCGGCGGTGACGGGACGTGCCGGTTCGGGCGCTGACGTCCAGGAAGAGGCCGAACCGGAGTCGTCGTCCCTGACGGCACGGCTGACGACCTGGGCTCGCAAGCTGATGCGCAGCCAGTCGTTGTGGATGGCGTTTCTGGCCGGGTTATGGGCCGGCCCGGGGCCCCACGTCGAACTGGTCGGTGCACTCGGCGTGATCCTCGCTTCCGGGCAGTGCAAGTCAACGCAGGTCTCCGCGGTGGTCGTGTACGCGATCGTGTCGTTCGCATTCGCCGAGATCCCGCTGCTGTGCTACCTGATAGCGCCTGCCAAGACGCAGCAGTACCTGGAGCTGGTGCCGAATTGGTTGCGGGCCAGGCGCATCTGGGTGATGGCGACGGCGCTGACTCTGTTGGGTGTGTATCTCCTCGTCTCGGGCACGCTGTCGTAGCCAGAGGCCAATCGTGTTGCTGTGAGCCACCATTGAATGACCTGAGAATTGTGACGCCCCAGCGGCGGCTGTGCCTACGCTGAGTGTCGGCCCGGGTGGTCACAATTCTGGGGGCGGGGTTGGTGGCGGATCGAAGCCATGGGCAGTCTCGGAGCAGAGCCGACAGATGGCGGGCACTCGCGCCCGCTTTGATGGTCGTCAGCGTGACGGTGTCCGTCATCGTCAACTCGGCCACCGACCCCATTGATTTCCACATCTACGTCCTCGGCGGCGCTGCACTGGACCAGCCGAACGCGCTCTATCAGGCTGCGTACCTCGATCCCGCACACCACGAAACCATGCCGTTCGTCTATCCACCGTTCGCCGCCATGGTGTTCTATCCGCTCCACTTGATGCCGTTCGGACTGGCCGTCACGCTCTGGCGAGTGGGCATCATCGCGGCGTTGTTCGCGGTAATTCGACTGTGCCAGAAGATGATCGGCGTGATCGACAGCCGCGTCGCCATGCTGTGGTTGGCCGGGTCGATCTGGCTGGAGCCCATCGTCGGCAACATCAAGCACGCCACGATCGGCGTCTTCCTGATGGTTCTCGTGATGACTGCCGCATACAGTTCCCGATGGTGGCTGTCTGGGCTGCTCGTCGGGCTCGGCGCGGGAATCAAGCTGACCCCGGCAGTCAGCGGGCTGTATTTCTTCGGACTGCGGCGCTGGGCGACCGCGCTCTTCGCTGCGCTTGTTTTCACTGCGACGCTTGCGGTTTCGTATCTGGTGGCCGGCGACCGGGTGCGTTACTTCTTCACCGACTTCATTGGCCGGGACAAGCTGTTCACCATCGGGAACGTGTACAACCAATCGTGGCGCGGTGGCATTGCCCGGATCTTGGGGTACGACCCAGGGATGGGTGCGCTGGTGTGGGCTGCGATCGCCACCACCGGCGTGCTTGCCACGTTGGCCTGGTGGGCTTTGGGCAACGCCGGATCGGACCGTGACAAGCTGGGCTCACTGCTCGTGGTGATGCTCTTGGAGCTGTTGTCTTCTCCGGTGTCGTGGACTGCCCACTGGGTATGGCTTGTGCCACTGCTGGTTTGGTTGCGACACGGACCGTGGCGGAACAACCGTGGCGCCAGGGTGCTGTGGTGGGCGTGGATCGTGGTCACCTGCGCGGCCGTGCCGAACATGCTGGCGCAGCTGCAGGTGAATCGATGGGAGATCGCGCGCCCTTGGTACGAGGCGTGGGCCGGACTCGTCTACCCGATGCTGACGCTGGCCACGCTCGGGTGGATGGTCAGAACCGGCATGGCCGCCTGGCGGCAGCCCGCCCCGCCGGCGCACGTGGCGGGCACCAGCATTTCCACAGGCGGTATTGGCTGCGCTGCCGATATAGTCGGCCGGTGACCGCCGGGCCTGCCTCGACATTGCGGCCCGAACTGTCCCGCTGGCAAACGCTGGCGCCGGTCATCCTCGCTGTCAGCGCAACCCTGCGGGTCGCCTCGACGATGGGCTACTACCTGGTCAAGGGTGACGCCTTCTTCGATCTTCGGGTGTATGTGCTCGGCGGCTCCGCGTTGGCGCATTCCGGCAGCCTGTACGACTTCTTCTACGTCGACCCGACCAAGGGCGAACACCTGCCGTTCACCTATCCGCCCTTCGCGGCAATGTTGTTCGCTCCCTTGCATTTTTTGCCGTTCGGGGTGGTTGCCTTCGGCTGGCAGGTCGCCTTGATCGCCGCCATCTACGCGAGCGTGCGGCTGAGTCAGAAATTCGTCGGTGGCGGCGGTCGGCGCACCGCGATGCTGTGGACCGCCGGCGCGATCTGGATGGAGGCGCCCGGCAGCAGCATTCAATCGGGCCAGATCGGCATCTTCCTGATGTTGGCCGTCCTCTACGCCGCCTACAGCCCGCGGTGGTGGCTGTCGGGGCTGCTGATCGGTGTCGGTGCCGGCATCAAACTGACACCGGCGATCACGGGCATGTACTTCGTCGGAGTGCGGCGGTGGGGCACCGCGGTGTTCTCCGCCGTGGTGTTCTTCGCGACGGTCGGGCTGGCGTATCTGGTGGCGCCCGAGGAGACTCGCCGCTACTTCCCGGGCCAGATGATCGCGGCCGGCAAGACGCTGCCGGCAGGCTCGGCATGGAACCAGTCCTGGCACGGCGGGCTGTCGCGGATCCTCGGGCACGACGCCGGGATGTCTCCGTTGGTCATCGGCGCGATCGTCGGCACGGCCGTGCTCGCGGTGCTCGCCTTCCGAGCCC
The DNA here is from genome assembly GCF_056555145.1 of Mycolicibacterium sp. P4_G11. Lineage (NCBI taxonomy): Bacteria > Bacillati > Actinomycetota > Actinomycetes > Mycobacteriales > Mycobacteriaceae > Mycobacterium > Mycolicibacterium sp. P4_G11. The sequence goes on along the minus strand of NZ_JBFUJW010000010.1, from coordinate 95,663 downwards.
TCGGTGGCGAGCGGGACCGGCTCGGGTCACTACTGGTGGTCCAGCTGTTCGGGTTGCTCGCGGAACCGGTGTCGTGGGTCCATCACTGGGTCTGGGCGCTGCCGCTGATGATCTGGCTGATCTACGGTCCCTGGCACGACAAGCCGGGTGCCCGCATCCTGGGTTGGGGTTGGGTGGCACTGATGGTGCTCAGCGTGCCCAGCCTGCTGTCCCTTGCCCAGCCCGATATCTGGCAGATCAGCCGGCCCTGGTACCTGGCCTGGGGTGAGGCCGTGTACATCGTCGCCGCGCTGGCGACCATGGCCTGGATAGTCCGAACGGGGCGTCGTGGTCACGTTGCGCACATTGTCTGACCGGAGGCTGCCGGCGCCTGTGCTGCTGCTGGCGAGCGCGGTGACGTTGCTTGCGGTGACGATTCCCAGCCAGCCCGACTTGGTCGACTTCCACGTGTATGTCCTCGGTGGCGCCGCGCTGGACCGCCCCGACACCTTGTACGCCTTCGCGTACTCGGACCAGTCCCCCACCCAGCCGCTGCCGTTCGTTTATCCACCTTTTGCGGCAATCATGTTCTACCCCTTGCATTTCCTGCCATTCGCGGCCGTTGGGCTGGTGTGGCAAGTCGCGATCCTCGCCGCGGTGTACGCGATCGTGCGGATATCCCAACGCATGGTGGGCAGCGGCAGTGCGCGCGAGGCCATGGTGTGGACCGCGGGCCTGATCTGGCTCGAGCCGGCCCGTGTCGCTCTCGACCTCGGACAGGTGGGCGTCTTCCTGACGCTGGCGGTGTTGTACGCGGCCTACAGCACGCGATGGTGGCTGTCGGGCCTGCTGGTCGGCCTGGCTGCCGGGGTGAAGCTGACTCCGGCCATCACCGGGCTGTACTTCGTCGGCGTGCGACGCTGGGCCGCCGCGGCGTGCTTGGCCATCGTCTTCTTCGCCACGGTCGGGGTGTCCTGGCTGGTGGTCGGCGATCAGGTGTGGCACTACTTCACGAAAGTGATGGGCGATACCAGCATCAACCCGATCGGCATCGCGTTCAACCAATCCTGGCGAGGCGCCATATCGCGGATCGTGGGCCATGACGCGGGGGAAGGCGCCCTGGTACTCACCGCGATCGTCGGGACCACCGTGCTCGCCGCGCTGGCGTGGTGGGCGTTGGGGAACAGCGCAGGTGACCGCGATCGGTTGGGGTCGCTGTTGGTCGTCGAACTGTTCGGCCTTCTGGTGTCGCCCATTTCCTGGGTGCACCACTGGGTGTGGATACTGCCGCTGATCATCTGGCTGCTGCGCGGACCCTGGCGGGACGAACCTGGCGCCCGGTTCTTCGGTTGGGGCTGGATCGCGCTGACGCTTGTCAGCGTCCCCAGTGTCTTGGCCATGGCTGAACCGAGCCTGTGGCAGATCAGCCGCCCGTGGTACCTGGCGTGGGCCGCGGTGGCGTACGTCGGATTGGCGGTGGCCACTCTCGGCTGGACGGTCGTCACCGGCCGACGGCTGCGGACCTGACCGCGAGCGTGCGCCGACGGCACGCTCGCGGGAAGTCGTCAGGCCTTGGCGATGGCGGCCCGGACGCCGTCACCGACGTCGGCGCCGTCTGCCAGTTCCTCAGCAGCCACGACGGTGAAGTCCGTGGCCAGGATCTCGCCCGCGATCAGGCCGGCATGGGTGGTCGCCCACGACTGCTTGTCGGCCGGCACCGCGAACGTCACGGTGATCCGGTCGGACACGTCCAGCCCCGTGGCCTTACGCAGGTCCTGCAGTTCGCGGATGCGGTCCTTGGCCCAGCCCTCGGCCTCCAGCTCGGGAGTGACGGTGGCGTCGAGCACCACCAGGCCGGCACCGTCCGGCAGCGCCGCGGTGAACTCCGGTTCTGCGGCAACGAGTTTGGAGCTGTACTCCGCCGGCAGCAGGACAGCGGGCCCCGCGGTCAGCGTGCCGTCGGCGTTGACCACGCCTGCCCCGGCCTTGACCGCCTTGATCGCGGCCTGCACGTCCTTGCCGATGCGCGGGCCGGCAACACGTGCGTTGACCGTCAACTCGAACTTGCCGTAGGCGTCGATGTCGTCGGTGAGCTCGACGGCCTTCACGTTGAGCTCGTCGGCGATGAGGTCGACGAAGGGCCGCAGCGCCTCCGGGTTGTCCACCGCCACAGTCAGTTTCGGCAAGGGCAGGCGCACCCGGAGCTTCTTGGCCTTGCGCAGCGACGAGCCCGCCGAGCACACCTCGCGCACCCGGTCCATGGCCGCGACCAACTCGGGGTCGGCGGGGACCACGCCGGCCTCCGGCCAGTCGGTCAGGTGGACGGAACGCTCGTCGGTCAGTCCCTGCCACATCATCTCGGTCGCCAGCGGCAGCAGCGGCGCGGCCAGGCGGCAGGTCACCTCCAGCACGGTGTGCAGGGTGTCGATGGCGTCGGTGTCCTCTTCCCAGAACCGCGAACGCGACCGTCGCACATACCAATTGGTGAGGGCCTCGGCGAATTGGCGCAACTGCTCGCAGGCGCCCGAGATGTCGCAGGCGTCGAGCGAGGCGGTCAGGGTGTCGCGCAGGTCGGCGAGCTTGGCCAGGATGTAGCGGTCCAGCACGTGCGTCGAATCCGTGCGCCAGGTGCCCTTCTTCGGCGCGTACAGCGCCAGGAAGGAGTACGCGTTCCACACCGGCAGCAGCACCTGCCGGACGCCGTCACGGATGCCCTGCTCGGTGACGATCAGGTTGCCGCCCCGCAGGATCGGTGAGGCCATGAGGAACCAGCGCATGGCGTCGGACCCGTCGCGGTCGAACACCTCGGACACGTCCGGGTAGTTGCGCAGCGACTTGCTCATCTTCTGGCCGTCGTTGCCCAGCACGATGCCGTGTGCCACACAGGTTTTGAATGCCGGACGATCAAACAGCGCGGTGGCCAGTACGTGCATGGTGTAGAACCAGCCGCGCGTCTGACCGATGTACTCGACGATGAAGTCGCCCGGGAAATGGGCTTCTTCGCTCGCCGAGCCGTCGAACCAGTCCTGATTCTCGAACGGATAGTGCACCTGCGCGTAGGGCATCGAGCCCGAGTCGAACCAGACGTCGAACACGTCCTCGATGCGGCGCATCGTCGACTTCCCGGTCGGGTCGTCGGGATTGGGCCGGGTCAGCTCGTCGATGTACGGCCGGTGCAGATTGTCCGGGCGGACGCCGAAGTCCCGCTCCAACTCATCCAGGCTGCCGTAGACGTCGATCCGCGGGTAGGCCGGGTCATCGGACTTCCACACCGGAATCGGGCTGCCCCAGTAGCGGTTTCGCGAGATCGACCAGTCGCGCGCATTGGACAGCCACTTGCCGAACTGGCCGTCCTTCACGTGCTCGGGGTACCAGGTGATCTGCTGGTTGAGCTCGACCATCCGGTCGCGGAACTCGGTGACCTTGACGAACCACGACGACACCGCGCGGTAGATCAGCGGATTGCGGCACCGCCAGCAGTGCGGGTACGAGTGCTCGTAGGTCTCGTGCCGCAGCAGCGCCGGCGCGTTGACCGCCGCCGGGCCGGTGCCGTTCTTCAGATCCTTGATGATCTGCGAGTTGGCCTCGAAAACCTGCTGTCCCTGGTAGTCGGGCACAGTCGAGTCGAAGCGGCCCGTGGAGTCCACCGGCGTGACCGCGACGATGCCCGCGGCGTCACAGGTGGCCTTGTCGTCCTCGCCGTAGGCCGGGGCCATGTGGACGATGCCGGTGCCGTCCTCGGTGGTGACGAAATCGCCCTGCAGCACCTGGAATGCGTTCTGCGCCCGGTCGCTGTCGACGAAGAACGCGAACGGCGGCAGGTAGTGCGTGCCCAGCAGTTCGGCGCCGAGATAGCTGCCGACGACGACCGGCTCCTCGCCGAATTCACGCACATAGGCGGCCAGCCGGGGCTCGGCCAGGACGTAGTTCTGCTCGTCGGGACCCACCACCTGCACGTAGGTGACCTCGGGGTTGACCGCGACGGCCTGGTTGGACGGCAGCGTCCACGGCGTGGTGGTCCAGACCAGCAGACGGGCGCCGGCGACCGGACCGTCGGTCGCGACGAAGCCCACGGTCAGCGCCGGGTCCTGCCGGCTCTGGTAGACGTCGTCGTCCATGCGCAGCTCGTGGTTGGACAGCGGGGTCTCGTCGTTCCAGCAGTACGGCAGCACCCGGTTGCCCTCGTAGGCCAGGCCCTTGTCCCACAGCTGCTTGAACGCCCAGATCACGGACTCCATGAACGTCAGGTCCAGGGTCTTGTAGTCGTTGTCGAAGTCGACCCAGCGCGCCTGGCGGGTGACGTAGGACTGCCACTCGTTCGAGTACTTCATGACCGACGCACGGCAGGCGTCGTTGAAGGCGCCGATGCCCATGGCCTCGATCTGGGCCTTGTCCGAGATGCCGAGCTGGCGCTGCACCTCGAGCTCGGCGGGCAGGCCGTGGGTGTCCCAGCCGAACCGTCGCTCGACCTTGTAGCCGCGCATGGTGCGGTACCGGGGAACGATGTCCTTGACGTAGCCGGTCAGCAGGTGGCCGTAGTGCGGCAGGCCGTTGGCGAATGGCGGGCCGTCGTAGAAGACGTATTCGGGGGCGCCGTCGCGGCGCGCGATGCTGGCGCGGAAGGTGTCGTCGCGGGCCCAGAACTCCAGGACGTCGGTTTCGAGGTCGGGGAAGTTCGGTGTGCCGCTGGCGGTCTTGGGGTACGCGCTCACGTCAGGGTCTCCAGTGCCGTCAGCACCAACAGGTGCTCAGTTCCAGGCACGGGGACGACGATCTCGCGTCTGGACGCGAGCGCCGCGGTACCACCCCGCTTGCGCACAGCCGACCCGGAAGGTCGCACACGTGCGCCGCTCAACTGCAGGCGATGACGGGCCTACCCGTTCGGTTCTACTGAGCTGCCGCAGCCAAGGCCGGCGCAGCCGTTCTTCCGAATGCTCCCCGGTGATGGCCGGATCGATGCGAATGCAGCGAGTCTAACGGGCGCGGGTCACCACGTATTACTCGGAGACCGGCATGGCCTCCGAGGCCAACTCGATCACGGCGTAGGAGAACTGCTCGGCGAGTTCTTCCACCGTGTAGGGCTCGAACTGGTGCCGGGCGTACCACCAGTCGACGTGCAGTACGTCGTCGGCCTGGAACGCACGCACCTCGAGTGTGTGCGCCGGACCCGGATGCTCGCCATCGATCGCGGACATGCCGTAACTGAACAACACGTCGGCAACGTCCTGCGGATCGGCGGTGGCGGCCGCCAGGGCGCCGCGCACCGTCTGCACCATCTCGGTCGCATCCACGTCCGATGCCGAGACGGCATCCACCTCGAGCCGGCGGATAACGGCCAGTCCGCCGCCGGAGCGTTCCTTCGCTACAGCCACGTCGACCGCGGCTCGGCCGGGTCCGACAACCCGCTCGATTGCGCGGCCGAGCGCCGCGATCAGCAGCACCTCGGCATCCACTTCCAGGTATTCGACAGCGCCCTCGAGCTCGGCGGTGATCACCGGCGACAGCGGGGCCTCGAGGCGCCGCATATCGACCGCAGTACCGGCGGTGTCGAAGCCGCCGAACTCGTAGTCGGCGACGTGCACCGTCGCCGCAGCAGCAGAAGGGAGAACGGCATCGATCTCACCGGCGTACGCAACAGTCATGTGATGCACACTACAACACGATTCCCAAATTTGGGACATAGCTCCCGAAACTGTGACGCCCATGTCAATTACGGCTTATGTGTCGTAAAAACAGTTGCTAGCAACCAAAGGGGGGAAGGGTCTATCGTGGCAGGGTGCCCCGAACAGACCAGAACGGCAGACAGCTCAAGGCGCTGCTCGACTACATCTTCGACGGCGACGTCGAAGCGAGGGAGATCTACGGTGCGCTCGGAACGTCGAGCAGTACGTACTACCGGCGGATCAAAGAGGCCGACTATCCCAACGCGGAAGAGCTCCGCCTGGTGGCCGATCACTTCCGGTTGAGCTATCCCGACCTGCAAGTTCGGTTCGGCTTGATGAGTCACGACGAGGTCGTCAACTACATCCAATCGGCGCCCCTCGCGGTTGCCACGGCGGCGCCGGCGGTCCCCAAACGCGCCACAAAGTTGTCGGAAATGACGCGACGTGCTGATGCACCGCCGCTCTGACCAGTAGAATCTGAGCGTTCGCAGGCGCTGGCAAAGGCTCCAACCATGGCTCTCACATTGCTCATAACCATCACTCTCGCCTGTATGGCGTGGAGTTTGTGGATTCGTCGCGTCACCTGGTCGTGCCGCTGGGAAGTGGCAGCGACCCTCAACATCGCGCTGCAGGCCGCCGCCGTCGCCCTGATGTCCCCGATGGCCGCCGACACCTTGGGCCGCGCCATCCACTCGGCAACCGGCGTCTGGAACCTGCCCGCCTACCTCGGACATGACTGCTACATCGTGGCCGCCTCGGCCATCGTCTACAACGCCATCGGCCGCCTGGCCGACGACGCCGCCATGCAGAAGATGTTCACGCAATACATCGAGCGGCCCGCGACCCTGTGCATCCCGGTGCTGCTCGCGCTGTTCTCGATGAGCGTGGCCGGTCGCGAGTACTCCCCCGACCTGTTCACCATGCCCACCGACGGCTGGCTCGCCGCGTACTGGCTGGTGCTGTGCGGCACCCTGACCTACCTACTGGTGTTCGGCGGCCGCGCCCTGCTGGTGTTGCGCAAGATCCCCGACTCGCGGCGCATCGCCAACATCTACCTGTTCGCGACCGCCAGCGGCATCATGGCCTGCGCCACCCGCATCGTGACGTCGCTGGTTCCGGAGCTGCAGCCCCTCGAAGACGGCAAGTTCGTCTGGGTCTTCGCCTGCATGTGCGGCGGGGTCTTCGCACTCGCGTCCGCGCACTCGTGGCTGATCAAGACCAAGTGGTTCTCGAAGGCAGCCCACTGAGCCTCCGCCGCTGACCGTCGGAGACTCGTCAGCAAAAGGCCCGATCCGCCAAAATCTGCGGGGATGCCTTACTCTGCTATCCGGCACCCGGTGTCAGTTTGACTGTGTTTCACCACCTTCGACGACACCCGGCCTTCACCCCTGCCCGAACATCCCCGAGGAGGAAGTGTCCGTGATCGAGTCGTCTCTGCCGGCCGTCCTGCGCGAGCGCGCCAGCCTGCAACCCAACGACGTGGCTTTCACGTTCATGGACTACGACACCGACCCCGATGGCGTGGCCAAGACCCTCACCTGGGCTCAGCTGTACCAGCAGAGCGTCGCAGTGGCGCACGAACTGCGCCAGCACGGTGAGATCGGCGACCGCGTGGTGATCGTCGCCCCGCAGTGCCTCGAATACGTCGTCGGATTCCTCGGCGCCCTCGAGGCCGGCATGATCGCCGTCCCGCTGACCCAGCCGATCATGGGCCACCACGACGAGCGCGTCATCTCGGTCATGAAGGATGCGCAGCCCGTCGTCGCCCTGACCACCGCGGCCAGCAAGGACGCCGTCGCGCAGTACGCGACGCCGAACGACGACGGCCGCAGCCCCGCCGTCCTCGCCGTCGACGAGCTGGACCTGGAGACCCGCCGTAAGCCGTTCTCCCGCCGCGAGGTTCGCCCGGAGACCGCGTACCTGCAGTACACCTCCGGCTCGACCCGTACCGCCGCCGGCGTGATGGTGTCGCACCGCAACGTCTCGGCCAACTACGAGCAGATGATCGCGGTCTTCTTCTCCGACTGGGGCAAGGTCGCGCCGGCCGGCAGCACCGTGGTGACATGGCTGCCGCTGTACCACGACATGGGCCTGCTGCTCGGCGTCTGCACCCCGATCCTCGGCGGCTGGCACACCGTGATGACCAGCCCCATCTCGTTCCTGGTCAAGCCCGCCCGCTGGGTGCAGCTGATGGGCAGCCACAAGAACGTCATCACCGCCGCGCCGAACTTCGCCTTCGACCTGGCGGCCGCCCGGACCACCGACGAGGACATGGCCGGCAAGGACATGAGCAGCGTCCTGACGGTCTTCAGCGGCGCCGAGCGCGTGCAGCCGACCACCATCAAGCGCTACATCCAGCGCTTCGCCAAGTTCGGCCTGCCCGGCAAGGCCATCCGCCCCAGCTACGGCCTGGCCGAGGCCACCCTCTACGTGGCGTCGCGTGAATCCGGTGAGCCGCCGACGGTCGTCGACTTCGACACCGAAAAGCTGGCCGACGGCATCGTCGAGCGCGTCGAATCGGGCAGCCCGCTGGTGAGCTACGGCTTCTCGCCGTCGCCGCTGGTTCGCATCGTCGACCCGGAGACCCGCCGCGAGGCCGCCGAGGGCACCGTCGGCGAGATCTGGACGCACGGTGAGAACGTGTGTGCCGGCTACTGGAACAAGCCCGAGGAAACCGAGAAGACCTTCCGCGGCGTGCTCGAGGACGCTCCCGAAGGCACCCCGTCGGACACCTGGCTGCGTACCGGCGACCTCGGCTTCATCTCCGAAGGCTCGCTGTTCATCATCGGCCGCATCAAGGACCTGCTGATCATCCGCGGTCGCAACCTCTACCCCGACGACATCGAGGCCACCGTCAGCGCGGTCTCGGGCGGCCGCACCGCCGCCGTCGGCTTCGAGGAGGACGGTGTCGAGCAGTTCGCCGTCGTCATCGAGATGAAGAAGCGCGGCGACACCGAGGACGAGGTCCGCGAGAACCTGGCTCAGGTCAAGCACGACATCACCTCGGCCATCTCGCAGGTACACGGCGTCAACGCCGCCGACCTGGTGCTGGTCGGCCGGGGCGCTGTGGGCCGCAACGTCACTGGCGTTGCGGCCCACAGCCGTATCTGGGTATCGGTGCCGCGGCCTGGGACCGGAGGTGGACGGTGCCGGCGCTATGAGCGGATCAGCAGAATATCGGTACGCCGCGCCGGTGCCGCATGAAGTTCTTTGATCGGGCGATCTTTCCATTTCAGATACCAGGCATTGCTGTACCCGTTCGCTATTTCGTAAGCGGCGAAGTTTTGCTGAATTCGTTTGAACAGGACACCGAAAGCCGCTTGGTCGTCTTCGGGGTTGGCCTCGAAGATGATGTTCATATTCGCGGAAAACGCGTCGATGTGGTCGAGAATGTCATTCAGAATGGTCGTTTCAGCACCTTCGACATCCATCTTGATCAGCCGGATACGTGCCAATTCAGCGGCCGAGAGAATATCCAGCAACGGAGCCGCTTCGACTGTCGCGCATTTCTTTCCATTGCGCGACCGCAAGGTGGTGGTGGCACCGATGTTGCGGGGGCCGAAGTCATAGAGGTCGAGTTCGCCGGCATGGTCGGAAACCGCAACGTTCACGGGGCGGATACGACTGGCGAGCTCGGGGTTACGGCCGAGATTGTGCAGCATCTTCCGGTAGATGTGGGGCGCAGCCTCGATGGCGACGACGTCGGCCCGGGTCGCCGCGAGCATGGCGTCGTAGCCGATGTTCGCGCCGATGTCGACGAACAGATCTCCCGGATCGAGCGTGTTTTCGATAATTCGCGAGATGGCGGGTTCCCACACGCCGTAGTAGATGATGCTGCGCTGAATCGAGTCGACGGGGTCGCAATGGAAGGTGGCGCCGTAATAGCTGGTCGCGTCTCTCGGCTTTCTGAGCCCGAGCTGGTACCAGTCGAGAATGCCACCCCCGACCCATCCTGGTAGTGGCCGCAATGCGTCAGCGAATTTCCGAGGATCCATCAGTGATCGAATATCCTGTTCTGCTTTAGAGTCGCGGTGCGATCGCGCCAGGCCGTCGCACAAACATCGACGCTAAATTCCCCCCACCGGACGTCAGGAATTCAACCAGATTTATTGACGAGAAAGACGAATTTCTCGGAATTCGCTCGGCGTCAGCCGAAGAAGCCGCGGTGCTGTACCGACCCGGCCGCCTCGAAGGCCGTCGTCATCTGGCACGCATCACAGGTCGCCGCGTAGCCGCACTCCGGGCAGGGTTCGACCTCGTCGGACTCCCGGCGGGCCTGCCGCTCGGCCAGCAGCCGTTCGGTGGCGGCCAGGGCCGCCGCCTCCTCGGCCTCTTCGCGCTTGCGTCGCGGCGACTTGGAGGGCCACCAGTTGGCGTCGCCGAGCAACGCCGCCATCGCCGGCACGGTCACCGTGCGGACGATGAAGGTGTCCAGCAGCAGGCCGACACCGATGATGAAGCCGAGCTGCACGGCGCCCAGGATGCTACTGACCGTCATCGCGAGCATCGACGCCGCGAAGATCAGACCGGCTGAGGTGATGACGCCGCCGGTCGCGGCGACCGTTTTCACGATCGCCGAGCGCACACCCCATTTCGCTTCGTCACGTATTCGGGATATCAGCAGCAGGTTGTAGTCGGCGCCGACCGCCACCAACACCAGGAAGGCGATGCCCGGCACACTCCACGAGATGTCATAGCCCAATATGAATTGGAAGAACACCACCCCGATGCCCAACGCCGAGCCGTACGACAGCACCACCGACAGCACCAGGTAGAGCGGTGCCACGACGGACCGCAGCAGCTGCACCAGGATCAGGAACACCACGATCAGCGTGACGATCACGATGTACTGGATGTCGCTGTTGTAGTAGTCGCGGATGTCGCGGTTCACCGCGGACAGACCGACCATCGACACCTTCGCGTCGGACAGCGTCGTGTTGGGCAGCGCCGTCTGGGCCGCCTTGACGATCGCGTTGGTCTGGTCCATGGCTTCGGTGCCGAACGGGTTCAGCGCGGTCTGCACCAGATAGCGCACCGTGTGGCCGTCCGGGGACACGAACAGCGTCGCGGCCTTCTCGAACTCGTTCCGGCTCAGAATCTCGGGCGGGACATAGAAACCGGCCATCTGCGGCGTGTTGGCGTCGCGCCGCATGCCGAGCAGGAACGACGAAGCCTGGTTCAGGCCGCCGCCCATCCCCCGGACCTGGTCGACCAACAGCTTCACGCCGTCCGCGAGCTGCTTGCTCGAATCGGCCAGCAGGTTGACGCCGTCGATGGCCTGCTGCAGGCGCTTCTCCAGGTCGGCGGTGTCGTACAGGCGCAGCTGCTTGAGCAGGCTGGTGATGCCCTCGATGTTGGTGCCCATGCCGCGGACCTTGTCGTCCATGCCCGGGTCGCTCTTGTACTGCTGCAGCATGTGGCCGAGGTTGATGACCTTCTGCACGGTCTCGGGATCGTTGCCGTCGTTGACGTTCTGCAGACCGATCTTCAGGTCGTTGCACGCCGGGTAGTAGTTGCAGAACGGCGTCGCGTTCAGCGTCTCGAGGGCTTTCCCGGACCACTTGTAGACGTCTCCGACGCGGACCAGCTGCCCACCCACGGCGTCGCCCAGCGACGTCATCTGCGACACCATCTTGGCCGACTTGTCCAGATCGTCCAGCGTCTTCGAGCCGCCGTACTGCTTCTGTAGCGCCGCCATCTGGGTCAACATCGAACGCACGGGACCGATCGAACCGAGCACCTGCGTGCGGATCTGGTTCAGCGCATCGGCCAGCTGATACTCGCCGTCGACGAGCTTCTGCAGGATGGCGTCATTGCTGTTGATGAGGTTCGAGGCGTCTTTCAGCTTGCTGCCGACCTCACCGGCCTGATACGTGGCCTTGGCCTGTTCCAGCACATCACCGGTAGGACGGGTGATACCGCGGACCGCGTCGATGTGCGGCAGCTGGGCAACGCGCTGCGCCATCTGTTCCATGTCCGCGAGCGACTTCGGGGCCCGAAGGTCGCGCGGTGACTGGATGAGAATGAACTGCTGCATGGTCGTACTGACCGGGAAGTGCTTGTTCAGCGCCTCGTACGCAATGTTGCTGGCCGCATCGGGGTCGAGGTCCTTGCGGTTGTCGTAGTTGTAGCGAACCATCGTCGCGCAGCCGGCAAGCGCGAGCAGCACCGCGAGGCTGCCGGCGAGGTGGGTCACGGGCCGACGGACGATGTTGACGCCCGAACGGCGCCAGAACCGGCCCGTCATGTCCTTGCGCGGCTTGATCCAGCCGCGCCGTCCGACCAGAACGATCAGGGCGGGCAGCATCGTCACCGAGGCAAAAAAGCCGACCAGCACGGTCACGGAGAGCGCCGGGCCGATCGTCGCGAACACGCCGAGGGTGGCGAACGACAGCGCCAGGAAGGTGATCGCGACGGTGCCGGCCGAGCCGGCGATGACTTCGCCGATCGAGGTGAGCGAAGAGACCAGCGCTTGATCGCTACTGACTCCTTGCCGAATGAACTCCTGATATCGGCTGAACAGGAATATGGCGTAGTCGGTCCCGGCGCCCAGCATCATGCCGGTCATCAGCACCAGGGTCTGTGGCCCGACCGCGAGCCCCAACAGGCCCAGTCCGGCCACGAGCTGCTGCGCCACGATCAGCGAGACGCCGATGGTGACCAGCGGCAACAGCATCGCGATCAGGCTTCGATACACGATCATCAGGATCGAGAACACCAGGATGCCGGTGGCCGCTTCGATCATGTGCTGATCGCGGGCGCCGATGTCGTTGATGTCCTGGAAGGTGGCCGACGCACCCACGATGTTCAGCGTCAGATCGCTGCCCTTGACCACCTCTTGGACGGTCTTCTGGGCGTTGCGGTATGCCAATTGGCCCGGCCCGGTACCCATGCTGCCGACGAGGCTGACGGGTAGCTGCACTGCTTTCCCGTCCTTGCTGGCCATCACCTGGCGCAGCTCGGGAATGTGGATGAAGTCCTGCGTGGACTTGACGTTGGTCTTGTCGGCGTTCAGCTTGTCGACGAGTCGGCGATAGACCTCTTCGTCGTCCTTGCTGAAGCCCTTGTCGTTGGTCAGCAGGACGACCGCGATGTTGCCGGCGTCGGCTTCCCGGAACGCGTTCTTCATCGCGTTGCTGGCGATCAGCGTCGACGCATCGTCGGGCAGGAAGGGCGGTGGACGCCGGCTGGCAACGTCGACCAACGTCGGTAGCGCGAGAAAAAGGACGACCGCCACACCGATCCAGGCCGCCAAGACCATGACGGGGCGCCGCACCACGAACTTGCCGAGTGCGGCGAAACCCGCATGTGCCAAAGCACCGCTTGGCCTGGCACGTTTCAGCATCCCCGACAGGCTACACGCCGCAAACCGATCAGATGCACCGACCGGCACCCCAATATCGACGCCGCCAAAGAGCCGCAATCCCGCCGCCATGCTGTAATCGGGTGTGCCACTGATGAAGTCATCCGCCCTCCGCCACGCCTCCGGGCGCGGAGCGTCCTTGTTGCCATTCATGTCCCAGCAATGCGGAGATCAGCGGCAGACCAATATGTGTGGCGCCCTGTGAAGTTTGCTATCGCCATCCATGGCACGCGCGGAGACATCGAGCCCAGCGGGGCCGTGGCCCGCGAATTGCTGCGCCGCGGCCACGAAGTGCGCATGGCCGTGCCGCCGAATCTCGTGTCATTCGTCGCTTCGGCGGGTCTTCCCGAACCCGCCAGCTACGGCGTGGATTCTCAGCAGCAACTCGATGCGGACATCTTTCGCGACCATTTGAGCGTCAAGAACCCCATCAATGCGGTGCGCGAACTGCGGGACTACATGACGCAGGGCTGGCAGGACATGAACGCCACCCTGACCGAGGTCGCCGCGGACGCGGATCTGCTCCTCGCCGGGACCACCTACCAAGAGGTCGCCGCCAACGTCGCCGAGCATTTCGACATCCCATTGGCCGCCCTGCACTACTTCCCGTTCCGCCCCAACAGCCAGGTGCTACCGGTACCGCTGCCGCTGCCGCTGATCCGCCGCGGCTTCGCCGTCGGCGAGTGGTTCCACTGGCGCATGCTCAAGGAGGCCGAGGACATCCAGCGGCGCACCCTGGGGCTGCCGCCGGCCACGGTGCGGGCCGTCCGCCGCATCGAGGACCGCGGCGCACTGGAAATCCAGGCCTACGACGAGGTGCTGTTCCCCGGGCTGGCGGCCGAATACGGCGATGCCAAGCCCCTGGTCGGGTCCATGTCGATGGAACTGCAGACCGATACCGACGCCGACGTCATGGACTGGATCACGAACGGAAAGCCGCCCATCTATTTCGGCTTCGGCAGCATGCCGGTGGAATCCCCCGCCGACGCCGTGGCGATGATCGACACGGTGTGCGCCGAGCTCGGCGAGCGGGCGCTGATCAGCTCGGGTGTCTGGGACCTGCCGGACACCGTGCTGGGCGACCACGTGAAGCTGGTCGGTGCCGTCAACCATGCCGCGGTGTTCCCCCTGTGCCGGGCACTGGTCCATCACGGCGGCGCCGGTACCACCGCGGCGGGCCTGCGCGCCGGGGTCCCGACCGTGGTGCTGTGGGTCAGCGCCGACCAGCCGGTGTGGGCCGGGCAGATCAAGAAGCTGAAACTCGGGGCGTCAGGCCGCTTTTCGAAGACCACGCCCGCATCGCTGAAGGCCGCACTGCGCACCGCGCTGCAGCCGGAGTGTGCGGAGCGGGTCCGGGCCGCCGCCGCGCGCATGACGAAGCCCGCGGACAGCGTCGCACGGACAGCGGATCTGTTGGAGAAGGCCGCCTCTAGTAGAGGGTGAGCGGCGTGAGGCCGAACTCGTCGAGCGTCTGCTGGACGAGTTCGCGCAGCACGGCCCGGGTGTTCTCGGCCCCCACCTGGTAGCCGACGATCCCGAGGTTCACCCGGCCGTTGTACCGGCCGGACGCGACCACGAGCAGGCCGCCGGGCCGCTCGATGTCGGCCCGCTTGACGTTCTGCTCGACACCCCAGCAGTTCAGGAACGTCGCCTGGTTGACGCCGTCGGGCCGGCACATCAGGTCCGGCAGCTCGGCGAAGTTCGAGCACGTCACCGGCATGTCACCGAGCACCAGGTCAGCCGTCTTGTCGACCGCGCGCAGCGGAATGAACGGCGTCAGCGGCAGCAGGATGAACGACTCGTCCGGCTGTTCCTTGGCCGTGCTGAGCGAGGTGCGCAGCGCGGCCCGCAGGTCCGTCAGGTCCTTGGCCACGTGGGTCGGGTCGACGGTCAGATTGGCGAACGCCATGGCATTGGCGCGGGTGTCGTCCATCGAGGTGCGGTCGTTGACCGCGACCATGAGGGCAATGTTGTTGTCGTGCTTGCGGTGCCGTTCCATCCGGACACCCAGCCGGGCCGCGAATGCCGCGGCCAGCGAGTAGGTGTTGCCGCCAAGGGCATCGCATTTCGCATCCCACTGCTCGACGTCGATGTGGGTGCCGGCGAACGGCATCAGCACGTGCTCGTCGGGGTTGGTCCCGGTCGGGGCAGGTCGGGTGTCCCCGGACTTGGAGAGCTCGTGACGCCTGCGGTGGAGCATCTTCGCAGCGGCCACGACGGTCCGGCGAACCTCGGGCCAGTCACGCCGGGCCTGACGCAGATCGGCGCGGAGGCCCTGCCACCGGGTCCGGGACCCCGGCTGGGCGTAACCCAGATCCCGGCTCTGGCCCAGGACCGATTCCATGATCGCGGCCACCGCTCCGGTGCCGTCGATCAGGCAGTGCGACAGCGCCAGCGCCACAGCCGTCGAACCGTCGCTGAACGACTGGACGCCCAGGTGCCAGCCGGGACCGTGCTCAGGATCGATCGGGATCTGCGACCGCTCCTCCAGCCAGTCCGTCAGTTCCGAACGCGGGCGGGCGGTTTCGGCGATGTCGAGCGGCCGCTCGACGGCCGGCGCGGCGACCCACCGGGCGCGACCGAACGGCAGCGGCGAACGCTCGATACGCCGGGCCGCCAGGCTCCGGCCGAAGTTCGCGTGGAAACGGCGCAGTCCGTCGAGATCGACGGGCCCTTCGTAGAACCACATCGCCAGCATGACCTGGACCCGGCCGCTGGCCCGGTACGACAGAAAGGTCGCCTCGTCCATGTAGTCCAGACGGTCCTGCGGACGGTCCAGCTCCTGCGGCAGCTTGCCGAACCGGCCGCTGCCGGTCCTCTTCGACCGGGTATCAGTGGACAAGATAGACCTGGCCCTTCACTTTTCGATTGTCGAAACTGGGATTGTCGGGGAGTTATTCGTAGACGGCAGACAGGCCGAACTCGGCCAGCGTCGCTTCCACGTGCGCGCGCAGGGCGGCCTTGGTGTTCTCGGCGCCCGGCTGGTAACCGATCACGGCCATCGACACCCGGCCGATCATCTGCATGGAGATGACGGTCAGAATGCCCTTGCGGTGCTCCATCACCGCGCGCGGAACCTGACCGTCAACGCCGCGTGCCATCACGTACTCGGCCGGCGTTCCGTCGACGCGCGCCAGATCGTCCGGCAGCACGCCGAGGTTCGAGCAGAACACCGGCAACTCACCGAACCCGACCGCGATATCCGCGGCCTGGGTGACGACCCGCTTGGGGATGAACGGTGTCAGCGGCAGCAGCTCCAACTTCTCGTCGGGCTCTTCGCGCATCTTCCGCAGGGCTTCCTTGATGATCGCCCGCGTTTCCGTCAGGTCCTCGGCAACACCCTTCGGATTGACCCGGGCATCACCGATCAGCACCGCGTTGGCGCGGGTGTCCTCGAGCGTGCGGTCGTTGATCGGCACGACCAGCGGCACCACGCCTTCGGCCTCGCTGAAGCGGCCCACCCGCTCGGACAACCGAGCGGCGAAACCGGCGATCAGCGCATAGCTGTTTCCGCCGAGCGCCTTGGCCCTGGCCTCGAATTCGGCAGCGTCGATGAACGCGAAGATCGCCGGTACCACCAGGTTTTCCTTGGCACTGGCCGAATCCAGATGGGCCGCGGCTGATTTTCCGGAGCCCCGCAGCTCGCTGCGCTTCTGGTACGCCTGCTTGGCCGCCGACTTCATCGAACGACCGAGTTCGGGCAGGTCGCGGAAGGTCTGGCGGAAGTCGGTGCGCAGCGCCTTCAACGACGAGCGGGACCGCGGCTGGGGCAGACCGAGGTCGCGCACCTGGCCCGTCACCGACTCGAACACCGTCAGCATTGCGCCGCCGCCGTCGCCGATGCAGTGCGATCCGACCAGGCTGACCACGGTGGCACCGTCGTCGAGCGGCTGCACCCCCATGTGCCAGGCCGGACCGAACTCCGGGTCGACCGGGATCTGGGCGTGTTCGTCGAGGAAGTCGCCCAGCTCGGCGCGCGGACGGACGGTCTCGTACACCCGCATCGGGGCCGGCGGCCCCAGCGACGACACCCACCGGTGCCGGCCGAACGGCAGGATCGACGGCTCGATGCGCCGACCGGCCAGACCGTGACCGAAGTTGTAGTGGAACCGGCGCAGGCCCTCCATGTCGACCGGGTGCTCATAGACCCAGACGCACTGCATGACGGCTGCCTGCCCGGTGGCCCGCAGGCCCAGGAACATCGCCTGATCGACGTAGTCGAGCACGCGGCCTTGATCGTCGGCGTTGCCGTCAGCCAGCCAGCGGCGCAACAAAGGCACACGCGACGGACGCGTGGAGGTCGTCACAGATCAGCCCTTCACAGCTCGAATCAGTTCGCTGCGGCAACCGTTGTGGCGCAAGGCATCCGAACGCCCGGCACCAGAACCACCGTCGGCGACCCGCAGGTACACCGCACGCATCGCGTGCAGGTACTTGTCCACCGATTCGCGGGCGATGGGGTTGTCCGGGTAGGCGATGGTGACCGACGTTTCCTTCTCGGACCGGTTCACCCAGATGCCGATCTGGTACGCCGAGCGGGCATCGCTGTACACGCGGCCGTTGAGCCGCTCCCACTCGTTCATGATCGCCGGCGACAGCGGCGGCAGGTTGGTGTCGAGGTACGACACCATCGGCACACCCGGGTCCGCCTTGCGGATCGAGTCCACCTTGCCCTCTGCCAGTTCCAGCACGCGCTCGAACGGGACGTGCGCGAGGTCCATGCCGGCGTCGAACGCCTTCTGCATGGCGCGGGCCGTGTCGCCGAACGACTCCGGCGCCACCGGGACGCTGATCGGCACGACACCGGTGAACCAACCCGTCGTCATGAACTCGGCCGGGGTGCGGCGCGTCGTGGTCGGGGTGATGACGTTGTAGACCGGCCGGCCGGTGAGCTCGTGCTCGGCAAGCGCCGCGCAGGCGATCACGCCGCCGATCACCCGGGCCCCGGCGGAGATGCACGCAGACTCGAACCGCTCCGACTGATGCTTGTCCATCAACCGGACGGTGAGCATCTCGCCACCGCAGGCCACCGTCGGGTCACCGAGCGGCAGCGGGAAGCACGGCAGCGTGCCGTCGTTGGCCTCGGCGAACTTGATCCAGTCCTTGACTTCCTGCGACTCCAGCGTCAGCGCCGCGGTGAAATCCGCCTGCTTGACGCAGTAGTCGTCGTAGCTGCCGGCGTCGGCCAACGGGATCGGCGGAGCGCCACTGACCAGAGCCGCGTACATGAGGTGGATCTCGACCAGCACCAGCCCCATCAGCAACGCATCGGTGTGCACGTGGTCGATGCTGAAGTAGAAGGTGAAGTGGTCGTCGCGCTGGATGATGCCGAAGTGGAAGCAGTCCCACTGCAGCGGATCGGGCGTCGCGAGCACGTGGTCACGCCACTGCTGAGCGTTCATCTCGCCGTGCTCGGTGGCCACCAGCTTGATGTCCCGCGGGCTCTTCGCCGTCCGGCGGATCACCGCGTCGTCGTCCGTGAGCTCGAACCAGCTGTGGAACGTGTCGTGCCGGCGCACGTAGGCGTTGATGACGTGCGTCATCGCCCGGACGTCGCACTTACCCGGCATGTCCCAGGCCGCGATGTTGAGCCGGGCCATGTCGGTGCCGTTGCGCTCGTGCGAACGGAACGCGCGGATGTGCTGGCTCTGCTGATAGCTGACCGGAACCGAACTGACCGGTGCATTGCGCAGCTTGGTGAGCGACGCAGAGGAAGGGTTCCAGGAAGTCAGAACACCCGAGGAACCCATCCAGTCATGGATGGTCCTAATCGCAACCATGCTCACTCTCCTGTGCTTCGGTGAATTCAGCGTGCGGCTTCTGTGACGCCCTGCCCTGACCCGTCATGTCGAAATCGCCGTCGAAATCGCCTCCCCCAGGCGGTCTGCCAGAGCCCGAACATTCGTGATGTCCGAAGAACCGATCCGGACTCCCGTCTCGGCCTCGATACGTGTCCGCAGTTCAAGCGCCCCGAGCGAATCGAGGCCGTACTCGGCCAACGGACGGTCAGGATCGACAGATCGCCTAAGTATCATAGACATAGCGTCGGTGATCAGGCGCCTCAGCCGAGCCGGCCGCTCCTCCTCCGACAGTGCGTGGAACTCCGCGAGGAACTCGCTCGTGCCCGCACCTCCCCGCCCGATGTTGGCGAACGACTCGGCAAACTTGCTGGTCTGGGCGAAAGCCACCAGCCAGTCGGCCCCGGCCACCGGCGCGTAGCCGGCGTAGGCACGGTTGTGGCGGATGATCGCGTCGAACGCGTAGGCGCCGTCCTCCGGATCGATCGCCATGGTCTCGTCGGACGCCATCCCCTGCCCGGCACCGATCTTGGCCCAGGCACCCCAGGCGATCGCACCGGCCGGCAGCCCCTGAGCACGTCGCCAGTGGGTGAACGCGTCCAGCCAGCTGTTGGCCGCGGCGTAGGCGGCCTGGCCGGGCGAGCCGACCATCGCGGCAGCCGACGAGAACGAGCAGAACCAGTCCAGGTCGGCACCGGCCGTCGCCTCGTGCAGGTACCACGCGCCGTACACCTTCGGCGCCCAGTCACGCTCGATCAGCTCGTCGGTGATGTTCGGCAACGTCGCGTCCTCGACCACCGCTGCGCCGTGCAGCACGCCGCGCAGCGGCTTGCCGGTCGACTCGGCGGCAGCAACCAGACGGGCGGCGGTGTCGGCGGCAGCAATGTCACCCAACACCACCTCGACCTCGGCGCCCTTGCTCCGGACGGCCTCGATGGCCTGCCGGGTCTGAGCGCTCGGCTCCGAACGCGCGTTGAGCACGATGCGTCCGCAGCCGCCGGTCGCCAGCTTCTCGGCCAGGAACAGGCCGAGGCCGCTGAGACCACCGGTGACGATGTAGGAACCGTCGGCCCGGTACACGGGAGCGTGCTCCGGCGACAGCACCGCCTCGAACTCCCCGGTGTGCGGGATGTCGAGCACGAGCTTGCCGGTGTGGCCGGCCGCGCCCATGACGCGGATGGCGGTGGCGGCGTCGCTCAGCGGGTAGTGCGTGGTGTCGGGCACCGGCAGCACGCCGTCGGCGATCTGTCCGAAGATCGTCTCCAGCATGCCGCGCGTGACGTCGGGGTTGGTCAGCGTCAGCAGGGCCAGATCGAGCGCGTAGAACGACAGGTTCCGGCGGAACGGGAACAGGCCCATCCGGGTGTCGCCGTAGATGTCACGCTTGCCGATCTCGACGAACCGGCCGCCGAAGGTCAGTAGGTCGACACCGGCCTTCTGTGCCGCACCCGGCAGCGAGTTCAGCACAACGTCGACGCCGTAGCCGTCGGTGTCGCGGCGAATCTCCTCGGCGAAGGCCGTGCTGCGAGAATCGTAGACGTGCTGAATTCCCCAGCTGCGCAACAGGTTTCGACGATCGTCGCTACCCGCGGTGGCGTAGATCTCGGCACCTGCGGCCCGCGCGATGGCGATGGCGGCCTGTCCCACACCACCGGTGGCGGAGTGGATCAGCACCTTGTCGCCGGCCTGGATACGGGCCAGGTTGTGCAGGCCGTACCACGCGGTGGCGTGCGCACTGGGCACCGCCGCCGCGCTGCCCTCGGGCAGGTCGTCCGGAATCTTCACGGCCAGGTTGGCGTCGCAGGTGACGAACGTCTTCCAGGCACCGGTCAGCGAGATACCCGCCACCCGGTCGCCGATCTGGTGATCGGTGACGCCCGGACCGACAGCGGTGACGACACCGGCGAAGTCCGCGCCCGGCTGCGGCAGCCGGCCCTCGAAGCTCGGGTACCTGCCGTAGGCGACGAGCACGTCGGCGAAGTTCAGGTTGGACGCCGCGACCGACACCTCGATCTGGCCCGGTCCCGGAGCGACGCGCTCGTACGCGGCCAGCTCCGCCGACGACAGGTCGCCGGGGGTCCGGATCTGCAGCTGCACACCGTCGGTCTCCGGCCGCACGACGGTCGTGCGACGTTCCTCGGGCTGCAGCTGGCTCAGGTTCAGGCGCGCGGTGAACCACTCGCCCGACCGCCATGCCGTCTCGTCCTCTTCCGAGCCGGACAGCAGCTCGGCGGCGACATGCGCCACGTCGGCCTGCACGTCCAGATCGATCTGGGTCGGCCGCATCGCCGGGTACTCCATGCCGATGGCCCGCATGAAGCCACGGATGCCACCCTGCTCCAGGTTGGCCACATCGGCGGACAGCACGGTGCGGGCACCCCGGGTGAGCACGTACAGCCGGGCCGGCTGGCCCGGCACGTCCGGCAGGCCCCGCACGATGTGCACCAGCTGCTCGACCTGTGTCACACCGCGGTGCGCGGTGGCCGCCGATGCAGCGGCCGCCGGCTCCTCGGGCGCACCCGTGACGATGACGACGCCCTTGAACGGCTTGGCCGTCAAGGTGGCCTGCAGCGCTTCGGAGTTCCCCGCGTGGTCGGCGTCGGCCGGCCACGCCATGGTGGAGACGTCGGCCTCGTCCGACTGCAGGACCTCCGAGAGCTTCTCGGTCAGGCTGTCGGCGTCCGCCGCGGCGGAGATCAGCAGCCAGCGGCCCGGATCCACCACGTTGGCGACCGGTGCGTCCTGGCTGCGCCATTCGATGTTCAGCAGGCGCTCGCCCAGCAACCGCTCGCGCTGGCCCTCCTCGGACACGCCCGTGCCCAGCCGTAGACCGGTCACCGCGAGCAGCACCGCGCCGTGCTCGTCGAGCACGTCGATGTCAGCTTCGACGGCGGTCGGCGACAGGCTGGTGAGCTTGACGTAGCAGTAGTGCGCGTTGCGGGTCGACTCGTAGGCCCGCAACTTGCCGACGCCCAGCGGCAGCATCAACGCGCCGGTGGTGTCGCCGTGCAGATCGGGATGCGCGGCCACTGCCTGGAAGCAGGCGTCGAGCAGCGCCGGGTGCACGGTGTAGGCGCTCTGCTGCGACCGGATGGCACCGGGCAGCGCGACCGCGGCGAGCACCGTGGTGCCTTGCGTCGTGTGGGCCGCCGTCAGACCGGAGAACGCCGGGCCGTACTGGATGCCGCGATCGGCGAACCAGGTGCGCAGGTCGCCACCGTCGACATCGGCGGTGTGCGCGGCGACCAGCTTGGCCAGGTTGTACGCCGGACGGGCCGCATCGTCGTCGATGGCGTGCAGCGTCGCGCCGGCACGGCGAACCTGCTCGCCGTCCTGGTAGGTCTCGACGAGGAAGTCGATGTCGCCCGACGGGACCGCCGTGGCCACCGCCGACACGGCGGTCTCCTCCTCGAGCAGCAGCATCGCCTCGAAGGTCACGTTGCGCACCTCGGAGGCCTCACCCAGCACCTCACGGGCCGCGCCGAGCGCCATCTCGCAGTACGCGGCGCCGGGCAGTGCCGCCACGTTGTGCACCTGGTGGTCACCCAGCCACGGCTGCATGCCGGTGCCCAGGTCGGACTGCCAGACGTGACGCTCGGGCTCCTCAGGGAGCCGGACGTGCGCGCCCAGCAGCGGGTGCACCGCCAGCGAGGCCCCGCCGGGGGCCTGCTCGTGCGGATCACGCGTCAGAATCAGGTGGTTGCGGGTCCAGGTCGGCAGCGGCACGTCGACCAGTGCGCCGTCCGGGTACATCGCCGCGAAGTCGATGGCTGCCCCGGCCACATGCAGGTCGGCCACGACGTCCCGCAGGCCGTTCGGCACGTCCTGCTCGCGACGCATCGCCGCCAGGGCGGCGATGCCGATGTCCTGGTGCGCGGCATTCTGGTTGACCGCGTGCACCAGCAGCGGGTGCGGGGCCAGCTCGATGAACACCCGGAAGCCGTCATCCAGCGCGGCCTGTACCGCCGCGCCGAAGCGCACGGTGTGGCGCAGGTTGTCCACCCAGTAGTCGGCGTCGTAGTCCGCGGGGTCCCGCGGGTCGTACTGCGTGGCCGAGTAGTACGGGACCGCCGGCTCATCGGGTTCGAGGTCCTCGAGGGCATCGGCCAGCTCGTCCAGGATCGGGTCGACCTGCGGGGTGTGCGACGCCACGTCGACGGCCACCTCGCGGGCCATGACGCCGCGCTCGTCCCACTCCTTGACCAGCGCGCGAATGGCGTCCTTGTCACCACCGACGACGGTCGACTGCGGCGAGGCGACGACCGCCAGGACGACGTCGCTGACGCCGCGGGCACCGAGCTCGGAGAGCACCTGCTGGGCAGGCAGCTCCACCGACGCCATGGCGCCCGAGCCGGACACCTTGAGCATCAGGTTCGAGCGGCGGCAGATCACCTTCACGCCGTCGGCCAGCGACAGTGCGCCGGAGACGACGGCGGCGGCCGACTCGCCCATCGAGTGGCCGATGACCGCGCCGGGCTGCACCCCGTACGACCGCAGGGTGGCGGCCAGCGCCACCTGGATGGCGAACACGGCGGGCTGGATGCGGTCGATGCCGGTCACCGTCTCACCGGCGGTGATGGCCTCGGTGATCGAGAAACCGGACTCCGCTTCGATCAGCGGTTCGATCTCGGCGATGGCGGCGGCGAAGGCGGGCTCGGCGGCCAGCAGGCCGGCGCCCATCGCCGCCCACTGTGAACCCTGGCCCGAGAACACCCACACCGCGCCGTGGTCACCGTTGCCGGCCGCGCGCTGGTACGGGGTGTCGCTGTCGGCGACGTCGCGGAGCGCCTGGATCAGACCCGTGGCGTCCTCGGCGAGGACCGCGGCGCGGACCGGACGGTGGGCGCGACGGCGGGTCAGCGTGTAGGCGGTGTCGGCGAGATCGAGGGACGCGCCCTGGGCTGCCGCCCAGTCGGCCAGTTTGCCGGCCGTGCGGCGCAGTTCCTCAGCCGAGGTGGACGACACCGGGAACAGCAGTTTGCCCTCAATGCCCTGGCCTTCGGATTCGACGACGCGCGGCGACGACTCTGCCGGGGCCTGCTCGACGACGGCGTGCACATTGGTGCCGGACAGGCCGTACGCGGACACGGCGGCACGGCGCGGATGGTCGGCGGTGGCCGGCCACGGCACGAGGTCCGTCGGCACGAACAGGCCGCTGGTGACCGCCGCCATCTCGGCGGGCATCTCGCTGAAGTACAGGTTCTTCGGCACTACGCCGTGCTGCAGGGCCAGGACGGTCTTCATCAGACCGACCGCACCCGAAGCCGACTGCGCGTGCCCGACGTTGGTTTTGACCGAGCCCAGCACGACCGGCCCCTGCTTGCCGTAAACCGTTGCCAGACTTGAGTATTCGATCGGGTCACCGACCGGCGTTCCGGTGCCGTGCGCCTCGACGTAACCGACGGTGGCGGGGTCGATGTCCGCGAGGTCCAGCGCGCGGCGGTAGACGGCAACCTGGGCGTCCGCGCCCGGGGTCGCGATGTTCACCGTGCGGCCGTCCTGGTTGCTCGCGGTGCCGCGGATGACCGCGAGGACGCGATCACCGTCGCGCTGCGCGTCATCCAGGCGCTTCATCAGGAACATGACAGACGCCTCGGCCGAGACGAAGCCGTCGGCGGCCACGTCGAACGCGTGGCAATGGCCGGTCGACGACAGCATGCCCTGCGCCGAACCCGACGACATCTTGCGTGGTTCGAGCATGATGTTGACGCCACCGGCCAGCGCCGCATTGCTCTCGCCGTCGTGCAGGCTGCGGCATGCGTGGTGTACAGCGAGCAGGCTGGACGAGCAGGCCGAGTCGACCGTGTAGGACGGGCCGTGGGCACCCAGGTGGTAGGAGACCCGGCCCGAGGCCAGGCTGAAGTTGTTGCCGGTGAAGCCGTACGGGCCCTCGATGGCGTGGGCGTCGGCGGCGAGCAACTGATAGTCGCCGGCGGTCATACCCACGAACACACCGGTGAGCGAGCCGGCCAGTGTGGCCGGATCGATACCCGCGTGTTCCACTGCCTCCCAGGAGGTTTCGAGGATCAGACGGTGCTGCGGGTCGATCGCCGTGGCTTCGCGGTCGCTGATGTTGAAGAAGTCGGCATCGAAGCCGGCGACGTCATCGATGAAGGCGCCCCACTTGGAGACCGAGCGGCCGGGCACGCCGGGTTCCGGGTCGTAGTACTCCTCGGCGTCCCACCGCTCCAGCGGGACTTTGGTAACCAGGTCGTCACCGCGCAGCAGGGCTTCCCACAGCTCCTCTGGCGAACTGATGCCGCCAGGAAGCCGGCATGCCATGCCGATGATCGCGACGGGTGTCGTCGGTGACCCACCCACTTAGCTACCGCCTCTCCGTGCAGTCCGGCCGGACTCCGACACGCTGTGTCGGGTGGCTTTGCAGACCGCGCTCAAAATCTCTGCGAAATCGTCTTTGCCGCTTTAAACAAACTGGCTCGAAATCCTACCGGGTCAAATTAACTGATCCGCCGATTCGGGGCTACCCGTTTCGGTCGAATCGCTACCAGGCGACCATCGGCGCTGGATATCCGCAGCACACTCGCCGCGGAAGGCCCAACCCGCCCGGCGCGCCGTTGCGCAGGGGTTTGGTTCGGAGCCTTTTCGAACCAGCCACGGGGCGGAAGCATAGCGGTCCGTAGCGAACATCGTTCACCCCAGCACCGCGCACACCCGGACGCCGTTACGGGGCAAATGTTTGCGTAGATATCGCAATTTGAATTTGAGCAACACAGAGAAAATCGCAGACCTACTGGCTGTGGGCGCAAAATCGTTTTCTCGGCAATGCTCGATACGAATGGTACGAAATATCTAGTGTGACGAACTCCGCTCGATGCGGGCAAAAAATCAACACGCCAGTCATCTGCGTGTATTCGAAAGTGCCATGCTGAGGGCGGTCCGCATCGCTTCCGATGCGGCCGCATATCTCGCGCGCGCAAACTCCGTCAGCCCGCAACCGGGGCCGGATCGGCATAGGGCGCACCGAACTCCGTCACTCGACAGAAACCGTTGCTGCGGGCCTGCGCGACCCCGTGTCGCACCATTGCCCCGAGCGCCACGAAACCGGCCTGATCGGCAACCATCAGGGGCGTCAACAGCCGGTTGTGCACGAAGCCGTAAGCCAGGCCCCGATCGGGGTCTGCCCAGCCCAGCGACCCTCCCAGACCCACGTGTCCGAAGCCCGGCAGGATGCCCGGGAACGGCACGCCGTGATACCCCAGGTTGAAGTCCATCGGCAGACCGAGGCCAAGGTCGGGAAACACACTGCCGGTGCCCCGCAGTTGCGCCACAGTGCCCGCGGACAGGAAGCGCTGGCCGTCGATCTGGCCGCCGTTGGCGATCGCCCCGTACAGGCGGCCCAGCGATCGCGCCGTGGCCACCCCGTTGGCGCCCGGCATCTCGGAATCCAACAGCGGTATGTCCCCTTGCGCCATCGACCGCATGCCGGTGAAGTACATCGAGCCGAAGCCACCCGAGAACGGCAACTTCGCCACATGCGGCGCCACCGCGTCGAACAGCGGATTGCGGATACGGAACTGCGGGCCGATGATCTGCGCGGGCCGCGTCGGCGCGTGGCCCGACGGGCGCCCCAGGTGCAGACCGTCGACGCCGAGCGGCTCGGCCAGCTCGGTGCGGAACAGATCCCTCATGCCCAGGCCGGTCACTGCCCGGGCCAGGCCCGACAACAGCCAGCCGTAGGTGATGGCGTGGTAGGCCGGACGCCCCTTCATCCAGCTCATCGGAGCTGCCGCCAACCGCCGCTCCATGTGGCGGTGATCCATCAGCTCGTCCCGCGTGGCACCGTTCAACTGCGACAGTCCCGCGCGGTGCCGCATGAGCTCCCGCACCGTCACGCCGGCCTTGCCGTTGGCCGCGAAGGCCGGCCAGTAGTCGGCGACCGGCGCGTCGTAGGCGATCAGGCCCCGGTCGGCCAGTCGGTGGATGACGGTCGAAGCCAACCCCTTCGTCGCCGAGAAGACCATGGCACCGGTGTCCGCCTCCCACGGTTGCGTACCCCACCGGTCTGCCCAGCCGGTCCACACATCGACGACGGGAACGCCGTCGAGGTACACCGACAGGGCGCCACCGCCCAGATAGCGGCTGGGGAACATGGCAGAAAAGGCCCGCACCACACTCGCGAAATTCGGGTCAGCGGCACCTTGAACGCCCTGCGGAAGAGGCCCGCCGGCGGACCGGAGAGGCGCTACGTTGCGCTCCCGGCGAATTGCGTTGGTCATTACCAAATAATGACCTGCGCCTGCCTCGGATCATCTCCGACGTTATCAATCTGTTAGCTAAATAGTCTGGATACACAGGTTCCGCTACGCCGGTAAAGCCACTTCAAGATCGCAATTACGCGCGCGTAACTCGTTGCGAGACCACCTATCGATCCGCAGATTACCGTGCTCACAGGGTATTGATCACACAGAGTTTTGATAGCCAGCCGGCGCGGGCCGCATTTTCTGCGGCACACCTGTGCGGCAGCTGAACCAACTCGAAATTGGTTTCGCCAGCGCGCTACCCGAAAACACCTCGGGCCCGTTCCCGATATTGCGCCGACAGGCCCCACCGGCAATCTCGAACCGGACGCGGCCCGATCAGTTCGCGAGGTCGATGATGCGCTGCGCCGCCAACGCGGGCGTCAGCTCACCGTCGCGCACCTGGCGTTCCACCTCGTCGCGATGGGCCTTGACGGCAGCATTCGACAACACCCGGTCCAGCACGGTGTCCCGCACCATCGTCCAGGTCCAGTCGACCTGCTGAGCCCGCCGACGAGCGTCGAATTCGCCTGCCGCACTGAGGATTTCACGATGTTTGAGCACGGTGTCCCACATCGCGGCCAGGCCGTCGCGGTGCAACGCGCTCATGGTCAGCACCGGCGGCCGCCACAGGGTGTCGCGCGGGTAGATCAGCCGGATCGCCCCGGCGAGTTCACGCGCGGCGGCCTGGGCCTCGATGGCGTGCTCACCATCGGCCTTGTTGACCACGATGACATCGGCGAGCTCCAGGACGCCCTTCTTGATGCCCTGCAGCTGATCACCGGTGCGGGCCAGGGTCAGGAAGACGAAGGTGTCGACCATGTTGGCCACCGTCACCTCGGACTGCCCGACGCCGACGGTCTCGACCAGCACGACGTCGTAACCGGCCGCCTCCAGCAGCACGATGGTCTCGCGGGTGGCCTTGGCCACCCCGCCGAGCGTGCCCGACGTCGGCGACGGCCGGATGTACGCCTCCGGCTGCACCGCCAGCTGCGCCATCCGGGTTTTGTCACCGAGGATCGAACCGCCGGTGCGGGTCGACGACGGGTCGACCGCCAGCACCGCGACGCGGTGCCCCTGCTCGATCAAGTGCATGCCGAGCGCTTCGATCGTCGTCGACTTCCCCACCCCGGGCACCCCGGTGATGCCGACGTGCAGGGCCCGGCCTGCCTCCGGTGTGAGCTCGAGCAGCAGCTGCTGCGCGGCATCACGGTGGTCGGCCCGGGTGGACTCGACCAGGGTGATGGCGCGCGCCAGCGCCGCTCGATCGCCGGCCCGGATCCTGGCTGCGAGTTCAGGTATTGGTGTGGTCATCGTCGTGTCACGACGAAACGGTATTCCAGCAGGAAAAGTGCGAGTAGCAGCCTGCTGGAATGCCGTTTCGGCGCATCAGAGCTGGTAACCCAGCCGGTCGGCGAGCTTGCCCAAGAGGCCGATCGCGGCGTCGGCGATCACCGTGCCGGGCGGGAAGATCGCCGCGGCGCCCGCCTCGTACAGCTCGTCGAAGTCGCCCGGCGGGATGACGCCGCCGACCACGATCATGATGTCCGGACGCCCCACCTCGGCCAGTGCGTCGCGCAGCGCGGGCACCAGCGTGAGGTGACCAGCCGCCAGCGAGGACACCCCGACCACGTGCACGTCGTTGTCCGCCGCCTGCCGCGCCACCTCGTCGGGCGTGGAGAACAGCGAGCCGACGTCCACGTCGAAGCCGATGTCGGCGAACGCGGTGGCGATCACCTTCTGGCCGCGGTCGTGGCCGTCCTGGCCCATCTTGGCCACCAGGATGCGGGGCCGACGGCCGTCGGCCTCGGCAAACTTCTCGACCAATTCGGTTGCGGTGCTCACGTTTCCGGCCTTCCCCACCTCGTCGCGGTAGACGCCGGCGATGGTCCGGATCTCGGCCTGGTGCCGGCCGTACACCTTCTCCAGCGCGTCGGAAATCTCACCGACGGTGGCCTTGGCGCGGGCCGCGTTGATGGCCAGCGCCATCAGGTTGTTGCCCAGGCCGTCGTCACCGGCATGGCCGGATTCGCCTGCGGCACGGGTCAATTCGGCCAGTGCGGCCTGCGTGGCGGCCTCGTCACGGTCGGCCCGCAGCTGCTCGAGCTTGGCGAGCTGCTCGGCACGCACCCGGCTGTTCTCGACCTTGAGGACCTCGATCTCCTGGTCCTCGTCCACCTGGTACTTGTTGACGCCGATCACCGTCTGGGCGCCGGAGTCGATCCGGGCCTGGGTCCGCGCGGCGGCTTCTTCGATGCGCAGCTTCGGAATGCCCTCACCAATGGCCTGCGCCATGCCGCCGTGCTCGGCGACCTCCGTGATGTGGGCGCGGGCCTTCTCCGCGAGCTGGTGGGTCAGCCACTCGACGTAATACGAACCACCCCACGGGTCGATGGGCCGCGTGGTGCCCGACTCCTGCTGCAGCAGCAGCTGGGTGTTACGTGCGATGCGGGCCGAGAAGTCGGTGGGCAGCGCCAGCGCCTCGTCCAGGGCGTTGGTGTGCAGCGACTGCGTGTGGCCCTGGGTGGCGGCCATGGCCTCGATACAGGTACGGGCCACGTTGTTGAACGGGTCCTGCGCCGTCAGCGACCAGCCGGAGGTCTGCGAGTGGGTGCGCAGCGACAGCGACTTGTCGCTCTTGGGGCTGAACTCGGCGACCAGCTCGCTCCACAGCAGACGGCCGGCACGCAGCTTGGCCACCTCCATGAAGAAGTTCATGCCGATGCCCCAGAAGAAGGACAGCCGCGGCGCGAACTTGTCGATGTCCAGGCCCGCGTCGAGCCCGGCCTTGATGTACTCGACGCCGTCGGCCAGCGTGTAGGCCAGCTCCAAATCCGCTGTGGCACCGGCCTCTTGGATGTGGTAACCCGAGATCGAGATCGAGTTGAACTTCGGCATCTTGGTGCTGGTGTAGCCGAAGATGTCCGAGATGATCCGCATCGACGATTTGGGCGGATAGATGTAGGTGTTGCGGACCATGAACTCTTTGAGGATGTCGTTCTGGATGGTCCCGGCCAGCTTCTCCGGCGGCACGCCCTGTTCCTCGGCGGCGACGACGTAGAGCGCGAGGATCGGCAGCACCGCGCCGTTCATCGTCATCGAGACCGACACGCTGCCCAGATCGATGCCGTCGAACAGCTGGCGCATGTCGAGGATGGAATCGATTGCCACACCGGCCATTCCGACGTCGCCCTGGACGCGCGGGTGGTCCGAGTCGTAGCCCCGGTGGGTGGCGAGGTCGAACGCGACCGACAGGCCCTTCTGGCCGGCGGCCAGGTTGCGGCGGTAGAACGCGTTGGACTCGGCGGCGGTGGAGAATCCGGCGTACTGACGGATGGTCCACGGCTGGTTCACGTACATGGTCGGGTACGGCCCGCGGATGAACGGCGGGGTGCCCGGGAAGCTGTCCAGCGGGTAGCCCGCCGCGGACACGGCATCACGGTCTTCGGCGATGTACACCGGCTTGACGTCGATGCCCTCCGGGGTCGACCAGGTGAGCTGCTCGGCGGTGTAACCGTGGGCCTGGGCCGCGTCGGCAACGTGGGTGCCGACGGCGTCGGCGGTGGGGACGGTCGCGGCCTCACCCTGCAGCGGAACATCGGCGAAACTGCCGATGGCGGTGGCCTCAGTTGCGGTCATGGTCATGCCCCCAATCGGGTGAGCAGGGTCGAAAGCGCTTCGACGGCATCGATTTTCATGGTCAGGTACTCGTCAGGCTGGTCGGCGGCATCGGCCACCGCCTTCTCCGGACCGGCGAGATAGATGTGCGTGATGCCGGCCGCCCGGGCGGCCTTGACGACGCCACCGGCCTCCTCGGCATACCGGGCGTCGGTGCCACAGACCACGGCCGCGGCATGGCCGTCTGCCACCGCGAAGACCCCCGCGGCATCGACCGTGCCCGGGTTGACGACCTCGATACCACCGGAAGCCAGCAGGTTCGAGGCGAACGTGGTGCGGATGTTGTGCTCGGCCAGCGGCCCGACGGGCAGCAGCACTGCCTGCGGCCGCTTGCCGGTCTTGGCCAGGTAGGCATCGGAGCGGTTGCGCAGCGCCTCGAAGGCCGCCGCGTACCGGACCACGCCCGGGAACGAATCAGTCTGCGCCAGTGGGTTTTCCTCGAGGTTCGGGAACTCGTTGACGCCGGTGAGGGCGGTGCGCCGGTGCGCGATGTCGTCGGCGCGACGGGCCGCGACCTCGGCGATCTGGGCGCTCAGGTGATCGCGGGCCGCGGCAAAACCGCCGCGCGACTCCAGCTCCTGGAACTTCGCCCAGGCCTGCTGCGCCAGCTGATCGGTGAGGTCCTCCACGAACCACGAGCCGCCCGACGGGTCGATGACCCGGCCCAGGTGCGACTCCTCCAGCAGCAACAGCTGGGTGTTGCGGGCCATACGACGGCTGAAAGTGACTGCGGTACCGGGCAATCCGCCGTCGATGGCGGCATCGAACGTCTCGACCAGCACGGTGTCCGCGCCGCCCACGCCGGCGGCGAACGCGGCGAGAGTGGTGCGCAGCATGTTCACCCACGGGTCGCGCTGCGACATCATGGCCTTCGACGTGACGGCGTGGATGGTCGCGGCACCCGCGTCGGGGGCGCCGGCCACCTCGGCCACACGCGCCCAAAGTCGGCGGGCCGCACGGAGTTTGGCGATGGTGGCGAACTGGTCGTCGTCGGCGGCGAATCGGAAGCTGATCTGCCGCAACGCATCAGCGACGGACAGTCCGCTCTCGGTGAGCAGGCGCAGGTAGGCGACACCGGCGGCGATGGCACCCGCCAGCTCCAGCGAGGCGCTCGCGCCGAGGTTGTGCAGGGCGGCGGCGTCGACCGTGACGGCACGCACTCCCCCGGCGTACTCGGTCAGCTTCGCCGCGGTGGCGACGACGTCGGTCTCGGTCGCGGCGGTGCGGCCTGACAGCGGCGCCGTCAGCGGGTCGGCGCCCAGGTCGATCGACAGCCGGGCGCGCTGGTCGGCGTCGAACGGCTGTACCAGGGTGAGCAGCTGATCCGCGGCGCCTGCTACGTGGGTGCCGGCATCGAGGATCACCGGGACGAGGTCCAGGAAGACGCCCTCGAACACGCGGTCCAGCTGGTCGACGGGGACGCCGCCGGTGCCGACCCGCACCTCGAGGGCGCTGGTGCCGTCGGTGAGGGCGAGCAGGATGGCGCCGTTGACGATGCGGACGTCAGCGACATCGACATCGCTGGCGATGGGGAAGGACTCGGCCACCTTCCAGCCGGCGAGCACGTCGCGGTGGGCGTCACCGCCGCGGGTGAACGGCCAGTGCCCGGGCAGCGAGGGCTCGGCCAGACCGTCCAGGCTGGTGTAGAGGGGACGGACCGGGAATCCGTCGTACGTCGGCGAATCGAGCAAGCGCTCGGGATCGGCCGGCAGATCCTCGACAGCCTTCCGCGTGCTCTTGGCGAGCACGCCGGCGACGTTCGTCTGCCACCGCGCGTAGCGGTCCCGAACGGTGGACACGTCGACAGTCACCGGCGACTCCCAATCTTTCGGCCATCGGATATATGGCACTGCATGCAGAAATGCCTATCACACTTGACTTTCAGGCTAAATCACGCAGGTCGCTACTACCCAGTAGCTCCACCGCGCACCGACTGTCCGCATCTTCGGCGCCGGTGGAGGCTGGTGCCGCGGCCCATCCCGTGGACACGCGCCTGACGTCAGCGATCGACGATGGCCCCGTACCCTTGGAAAGCGTGAACCCCGTTGTCAGCGCGCTGCGCACGGTCCTGTCTGCGGTGCAGACGACTGCGGCGCAGATGCCGCTGCGACGGGCCGTCGGCATCGGAACGGCGATTGTGATTCTCGTCGCAATCGCCATCTGGGTGCCGTTGCCCAGCGCGGTGGAGATGCGCGACTGGGCTGCCGCGGCCGGCCCGTGGTTCCCGCTGGCGTTCCTGGTGGCCCACACCGTCGTCACGGTGCTGCCGTTCCCCCGCACCGCATTCACCCTCGCGGCGGGCCTGCTGTTCGGTTCCGCACTCGGCGTCACGCTGGCCGTCATCGCCAGCACGCTCAGCGCACTGATCGCGCTCTGGCTGGTTCGGGTGCTGGGCTGGCAGTTGAGCAAGCTCTCGCACCAGCACATCGACAGCCTCGACGCCCGGCTCAAGGAACGCGGCTGGGCGGCGATCCTGTCGATGCGCATGATCCCGGCCGTACCGTTCTCGGTGCTCAACTATGCGGCCGGCGCCTCGTCGGTCCGGGTCGTGCCGTACGCGATCGCGACGTTCTTCGGGCTGCTGCCCGGCACCGCGGCGGTCGTCATCCTCGGCGACGCCCTCACCGGGCAGATTCGGCCGTCTCTGCTGGTCGTATCGGCCTGCACCGCGACCATCGGGATCTCGGGGCTGATCTACGAGATTCGGCTGCATCGCCGGGCACACGCCGCATCGGTCGCGCCCGGCGCGGTCTCGACCTCCGGTAGCACTAGCTAGCCGCGTCCGGGCCTTTCGCCGTCATCGCGGTGAACAGCGCCAGGAACAGCACGGCGGGTGCCGCGTTCTGGGGCTTGTCATGCGCCTTGATGTGCGCGGTGACCGCCAGCGTGAAGTACAGCGCGAGCATCGCGGTGGTCAGCCGGGCCAGCGCGGGATTGCGCCCCACGGCAAGCAGACCCACGGCCGATGCCGCCTTGGACCCGACCAGAATCCACCGGTACTCCAGCGGGAAGTTCACCCCGGCCAGGGCCTTCTCGATCGGCGCGATGGGGACGGCACAGGCCGCCGCGTCACCTGCCTGCAGCAGCGCCAGCGCCGTGTAGGTCTTCGGGGACGTCAGCACACTCATGGTCACCTCGCGTGTTGCCCGGCGGGCGGGTCGATCTCAGGGGTTTGACGCGCCTCGAGCGGCTGGGTCGGGGGTGCCGGCGGCACCGGCGGCGCAGGCAGCGGCGGCGGGGCGCTGTAGCCCGGCTGCTGCACCGAGGCACGCGCCTCGGCTTCGGCCTTGGCCACCGCCCTGGCGATCTCCGGGTCGGTCTGGGTGTTGAACCAGTCGGCGACCTCGTCGGCGTCGTCGTCGGCCTTGGGCAGGTTCTCCTCCACCGGCGACGGCGTGTAGCGGAACACCCCGTCCTCCCCCGGCGCCCCGAGCATCTTGGTGAAACCCTGTAGCGCAGAACCGAAGTCGCTGGGCACCACCCACACCTTGTTGGCCTCGCCCTTGGCCATCTGCGGCAGCGTCTGCAGGTATTGGTAGGCCAGCAGCTCCGGCGTGGGCCGGCCCGCCTTGATGGCCGCGAACGTCTTCTCGATGGCCTTCGCCTGGCCCTGGGCGTTCAGGTACTGGGCGGCCCGTTCACCCTGGGCCCGCAGGATCCGGGACTGCCGGTCCGCCTCAGCGGCCAGGATCGCGGCCTGCTTGGCACCTTCGGCCGACAGGATCTGCGATTGCTTGGCGCCCTCCGCCTGCTTGATCGACGCCTCCCGGCTGCCTTCCGCCATCAGGATCATGGCGCGCTTCTCCCGGTCGGCCCGCATCTGCTTCTCCATCGACTCCTGGATCGACGGCGGCGGATCGATGCTGCGCAGCTCCACCCGGGCGACCCGCAGGCCCCACCGGCCGGTGGCCTCGTCGAGCACGCCGCGCAGCTGGGCGTTGATCGAGTCGCGAGAGGTCAGCGTCTGCTCCAGCGTCATACCGCCGACGACGTTGCGCAGCGTCGTGGTGGTCAGCTGCTCGACGCCGACGATGTAGTTGCTGATCTGGTACACCGCGGCCTGCGGACTGGTGACCTGGAAGTAGACGACGGTGTCGATGTTGACCGTCAGGTTGTCCTCGGTGATCACCGGCTGCGGCGGGAACGACACGACCCGCTCACGCAGGTCCACCCGGGCCCGGATTTTGTCGACGAACGGCAGCAGCAGCGTCAGCTGCCCCGAGACGGTCTTGCTGTAGCGGCCCAGCCGCTCGATGACGGCGGCCTCGGCCTGCGGGATGAGCGCCACCGATTTGACCACCACCACGATGGCCAGCGCCACCAGCATCAGCAGAAGAACAAGTGCACCAGTCAATTTCAGCTCCCCTTGCGTTCAGATGGTCCGGTAGACCACCGCGGTCGCGCCGTCGATCCGCATCACGGTGACGTGATCGCCGGGCTCGAAGACATCGTCGTCGGCCATCGGACGCGCCGTCCAGATTTCGCCGTCGAGTTTTACCTGTCCTTCATGGCGCGCCACGCGTTCCAGCACCAGGGCGGTCTTGCCTTCCAAGGCTTTTACCGGCTCGGGCAGGCCCGCGGCACCCAGCCGCTTGCGCAGCGACGGGCGGACCAAGACCAGCAGCAGCACCGACACGATGAGGAAACAGGCGCCGTCGGCCCAGATCGGCCAGTCGGTGGCCCAGCTCAGACCGGCGGTCGCCAGGGCGCCGCCGGACAGCATGAGCAGGAACATGTCACCAGTGAGCGCTTCGGCACCGGCAAGCCCGATCGCCACGATGAGCCACAGCAACGGCACCGGCATGCGACCAGAGTAGCGCCTTGCAGGCGTTACGGGCCGGAGCGTTTTACACTGCGTGCATCATGTGGTGTCCGAGTATTTCGCTGACGGTGTGGGCCAACGCCTGGCATGCCGGCCTGGCCGCGCCCGATGATGTCCTGGATGCGTTATCGCCGTGGGCGCCAAGGCATTCCATCGCCGCCTACGACGCCGTGGCGGCCAGCCGGACCGGCCTGCCGTGGCCGGACCTGACCAACTACGGCGGCGTCACGTTGCTGCAGACGCTGCGACACGCGGCCGGTGCCGCCCGCGCCGAGCCGGCACTGAACCTGGTACTGCCCGTACCCGGCGATGTCCGTGGCCTGACTCCCGGCACCCAGTTCCAGCAGGACGCCGTCGACGTGGGCGAAGCCATCGTGGTCACCTCGAACTACGGCGAGGCCGTCGGCCTGGTCCCCGACTTCGAATACGAGGACGACACCGACGACGCCGAGGTCAAGGCGCTGTCCTGGACGGTGTACTCGCTGCCGAGCGCGCCGGTCATCGGTCATTTCGACCTCGGTGACGAGGAGTTCCGGCTGCGCGACGCGGTCCGGTCGGCGGCCGACGCCCTCAGCCGGTTGCGGGCCGAACCCGGTTCGGACATCGACGATCCGCGCGAGATGGTCGAGCAGCTACTCGAAGCCGGCCAGCTGCACCGGCTGCCGGACCATGCCCCGACCCGCGCCGTGCGGGTGCTGGAGACCGCGGCCCACATCGACGCGATCATCACCGTCAGCGCCGGGCTGGCGCCCATCGGCCTGCAGAGCGCCTCGGAGATGCAGATCGCCAGCGAGGCCATGCGGCCGCTGGCCGACGTCGTGCGGTCCGCTCGACTGGCCGCCGTGACGGCCATCCTGCATTCGGCCTGGGAGCGCTAGGGACGCGTCAGTCGCCGCAGCAGCGCAGTGAGCAGGGTGCGCCGTCGACGCTGCAGCCGTAGCCGGGCACCGGGTCCGGACCATCGACCCGCTGCGGCGCCGCGCCCGTCCGCAGTTCCTCGACCAGGGACGCCGCCAACCGGGCGAACCGCGGGTCAGCGCCAGGAGTTCCGGTGCGCACCATCGTGATTCCAGACTCGGCGGCCTGTTCGGCGAGCTCGTTGTCGAGGTCCCACACCACCTCGATGTGGTCGGCGACGAAGCCGATGGGACAGACGATGACGGCCTTGGTGCCGGCGGCCGCCAGCGTTGCCAGGTGATCGCCGATATCCGGTTCCAGCCAAGGGATTTGCGGCGGACCGGACCGGGACTGCCACACCTGGTCGTAGTCGTCGTACCCGGCGGCCGCGGCGACCAGCCGAGTGGCGTAGCCGACCTGCCGGCTGTACAGCCGAGGGCCGTGCCGCTCGTCGGCGCCGACGGGAATGGAGTGCGCGGTGAACACCAGCCGCGCGTCGTCACGCAGCTCGGCGGGCAGCTGCGCGGCGGCTGCCCCGATGGCTTCGGCGAACATCTCGACGAACAGCGGGTGGTCGAAGTACTGGCGCAGCTTCACCAATTCCGGCGCCTGCGCCCCGGCCGCGGCGCGGCCGCGCGCGATGTCCTCGACGTACTGCCGGCAGCTCGAGTAACCGCCCCAGGCGGACGTCGTGAATACCGCCGCGCGACGAATCCCGTTGTCCCGCATGGCGGCCACCGTGTCTTCGATGTACGGATCCCAGTTGCGGTTGCCGAAGTACACCGGCAGCTCCGGCATTGCCGCCTCGAGCTGGGAGATCAACGCCCGGTTGATGCCGTTGATCGGCGACGCTCCCCCGAAATGCATGTAGTGCTCGGCGACGGCGTCCAGGCGCTCCGGCGGCACCCCACGCCCCCGCGTCACGTTCTCCAGGAACGGACGGACGTCGTCGGGACCGTCGGGCCCACCGAACGACAGCAGCAGCAGTGCGTCAAAGTCCACGTGTTTGGCCCCTCCTCAGACGCGAAACGGCGTTCCAGCAGGAGAGCACACCTGCCGGAACGCCGTTTCGGCGGAAAACAATTCAGATCACATCAGCTGGGTGCTGGCGCCACCGTCGGCGTAGATGATCGATCCGGTGGTGGCGGGCAACCATTCGGACAGCAGCGCACAGACGGTCTTGGCGACCGGCGTCGGGTCCTTCATGTTCCAGCCGATCGGTGCCCGCTGGTCCCAGCCCTCTTCGAGCAGCTGCATCTGGGCACCGGCCTCGTCGCCCAGCGCGCCACCGACGATGGCGCTCATGGCCAGGGTCCGGATGGGGCCTGCCGCAACGAGATTGGACCGCACGCCGAACTTGCCGGCCTCACGCGCGACGAACCGGTTGACCGACTCGAGGGCGCTCTTGGCGACCGTCATCCAGTTGTAGGCGGGCATGGCGCGGGTCGGGTCGAAGTCCATGCCGACGATGCCGCCGCCTTCGTTCATGATCGGCAGCAGCGCATTGGCCAGCGAGGCGTAGGAGTACGCCGAGATGTGGATGCCCTTGGCGATGTCCTCGTAGGGCGCGTCGAAGAACGGGTTGATGCCCATGCCGCTCTGCGGCATGAAGCCGATGGAGTGCACGACGCCGTCGAGCTTGTTGCCCTCGCCGATCACCTCGGTGACGCGCTCGCCGAGCGAAGCCAGATGCTCGGTGTTCTGCACGTCGAGTTCCAGCAGCGGCGCCGGGTTCGGCAGCCGGTCGGCGATGCGCTGGATGAGCTTCATCCGGTCGAAGCCGGTGAGCACCAGCTCGGCGCCCTGCTCCTGGGCGACCTTCGCGATGTGGAACGCGATGGACGAATCGGTGATGATCCCGGTGACCAGGATGCGCTTGCCTTCGAGCAAACCTGCCATTGTTCTGACTCCTTTAAGTTCTGGTAAGCCAAAGGGTTTTGAGTTGAGCCCGGTGGGTCAGTGACCCATGCCCATGCCGCCGTCGACCGGGATCACCGCACCGGCGATGTAGCCGGCATCCTCGGACGCCAGGAAGCTGACGGCACCGGCAACGTCCTCGGCGGTGCCGACGCGCTTGGCCGGGATGAACTCCAGCGCGCCTTCCTGGATGCGCTCGTCCAGGGCGCGCGTCATCTCGGTGTCGATGTACCCGGGGGCGACGACGTTGGCGGTGACGCCCGCCTTGGAGAGCTCACGGGAGATCGAGCGGGCCATGCCGATCAGGCCGGCCTTGGCGGCCGCGTAGTTGGCCTGGTTGCCGATGCCCCACATGCCCGAGACCGAGCCGATGTAGATGATGCGGCCGAAGCGCTTGCGCTGCATGCTGCGTGACGCGCGCTGGGTGACCCGGAACGCGCCGGTCAGGTTGGCGTTGATGACCTCGGTGAACCGCTCCTCGGTCATGCGCATCAGGAACGCGTCCTTGGAGATACCGGCGTTGGACACCAGCACCTCGACCGGACCCTGGTGCTCCTCGACCTCTTTGAAAGCGCGGTCGACGGCCTCGGTATCGGTGACGTCGCACACGACGCCGAACAGCCCCTCGGGGGCACCGGAACCGCGGTGGGTCACGGCAACCTTGTGGCCGTCGGCGGCCAGGCGCTGCGCGATGGCCAGGCCGATGCCCCGGTTACCACCGGTGACCAGCACGGAACGGGAAACGAAGGCCGGACGGCCGGGTGCGGACGTGGCGGCACCCTCGGTGGCAACAGTGTCACTCATGCTGGTCAACTTATCGTCTCGGCCTTTGTTCGCCGAAATCGGCGCGCTGACAACTGTTGACAGCTACCGCGCCGCCATGGCGCCACGGCGGCGGCTCGCCACGAACCTCACGACGTCCGCGATCCAGTCCCGGTCGGTGCGCAGGGTCAGCAGCGGGGCGTCGCATCGGCGCAGGGTGCGGGCCACTTCGTCGCGGTGTGCCTGGGCGGCGCGGGCGAAGTCGTCGCGAAGTTGCTCGTCGATGGTGAATTCCTTGGTGATGCCGGACTCCGCGTCCTGCAGCACCACGTCCCCGATCGCGGGCAGCTCCACGTCGCGCGGGTCGATGACCTCGATGCCGAGGACCTCGTGCCGGCCGGCGATGGCCCGCAGCGGGCGCATCCAGTTGATGGGTCCCAGGAAGTCGCTGATGATCACCGCCATGCCGCGGCGGCGCTCGGGCCGTCGCAGCGCGTCGATGGCCACGGCCAGGTCACCGCGGACCCCGGCCGGAGCCTTGGGCGTGGTGGCGATGGCGCGCAGCAGCTCCTGCTCGTGCAGCCGGCCCGACAATGCGGGCACCCGGCGGATGGTGTCACCGTTCGAGATGACCGCACCGAGCCGGTTACCGCCACCGCTGTTGAGGAACGCGATGGAGGCCGCCGCGGCGACCGCCAGATCGCGCTTCTCGCAGCCCGCGGTGCCGAAGTCCAGGCTCGCCGACATGTCGACGACCAGCCAGGTCTCCAGCTCCCGGTCGGCGATCATCTGCCGCACGTGCGGATGCGTGGTGCGGGCCGTGACGGACCAGTCCATCCGGCGCACGTCGTCGCCGGGCTGGTAGAGCCGGGACTCCCCCGGCTCGGAGCCGGGGCCGGGGATCAGGCCCTGGTGGTCACCGTGCAGGACGCCGTCCAGCTTGCGCCGGACAGTGAGCTCGAGCTTGCGCAGCGCGGCCGATAGTTCGGGATCCCGAATCTGCCCGCGCTGCAACGACGGCAGGTCGACGGAGCGGCCTGGCTGCGGCGAAGCCGGACGATCAGACCTGGGCTCAGTCACCGACCTGCGGCCCCAGCTACGCCGGCCATCACGGGCGGAACCGAATGTCCTTGCTGCGGAATGGCATTCACCTGCGGCAGCGCGACGGTCTGCAGGATGCGGTTGACGACGGTCTCGGCGGAGATCTCGTCGGCGAGCGCGTCGTAGGTGAGCACGAGGCGGTGCCGCAGCACGTCCGGGATGACCTCGACGACGTCCTGCGGGATGACGTAGTCGCGGCCGCGCACCAGCGCCAGCGCACGGGAGGCGCTGATGATGCCCAGCGAGGCACGCGGCGAGGCGCCGTACGCGATCCACGCCTTGGCATCGGGCATGCCGAACTTCTCGGGCTCACGCGTGGCGGTGACGATGCGCACGACGTAGTCGACGAGGGCGTGGTGCACAAAGTTGTTGGCGGCCACGTCCTGCAGATGCAGCAGTTCCTCGGTGGTCAGGATCTGCTTGGGCTCCGGCGGCTTGACTCCCATCCGGTAGATGATCTCGCGCTCTTCCTCGGGCGACGGGTAGCCGACGTTGAGCTTGAACAGGAAGCGGTCGCGCTGCGCCTCGGGCAGCTGGTAGACGCCCTCCTGCTCGATGGGGTTCTGCGTCGCCATGACGAGGAACGGGCTGGGCAGCGGGAAGGTCTTGCCGCCGATGGAAATCTTGCGCTCGGCCATGACCTCCAGCAGCGCCGACTGCACCTTGGCAGGCGCACGGTTGATCTCGTCGGCGAGCAGGAAGTTGACCATCACTGGGCCGAGTTCGATGTCGAACTCTTCCTTGCCGACCCGGTAGATGCGGGTACCGACGATGTCGGTGGGCACCAGGTCGGGGGTGAACTGGATACGGGCGAACGAACCGCCGACCACCTTGGCGAAGGTCTCAACGGCCAGGGTCTTGGCGACACCCGGCACACCTTCGAGCAGCACGTGGCCCTTGGCCAGCAGGCCGACCAGCATGCGCTCGACCAACTGGTCCTGGCCGACGATGATGCGCTTGACCTCGAAGATGGCGCGCTCAAGGGTGTGCACCTCGGACTGCAACGCCCCGCTACCAGGCTGCTGCGCGGTGGGTGCGGCGTGCGCCCCGGGCGGGTAGCCCTGTGTGGGGGCCGGGCCTGGGTAGCCTCCGGCGCCCTCCAGCGGCCCACTCGGTGACGTCATCTAGCTTCCTCCCACGTTTTGATTCGGCCGATTGTCCGGCGCAAAGTCGCTGGTCTAGCAGGTAACCGCCAATATAGCGGCGAACCCGGAATCAACTATTCCAGGCGGCCCCGTATCCGTCGATGTTGCCACGGCGGACTCAGGTGATTATCAGGTCTCGATGATGCGGGACAGGTGTGGCGACATGCCGGCCGTCCGGACCGGGCTGACCGTCACCTTTCCCGCGCTACCGGAGGCCTCCAGCATCTTGCCGCCGCCGAGGTAGATCGTCACGTGCTGGCTGCCGCCCGGGCCGTAGAAGATGAGATCGCCGCGCTTGGCTTGCGACGGCGGGATGGCGCGGCCGGTGTCGTACTGGTCGCCCGAGTACTTGGGGATCTGGACGCCGACACCGGCATAGGCGTAGCGCGTGAACCCGGAACAGTCGTAGCCGATCTTTCCGGCGTCGTAGTCGACGCCGGGTCCGGGACCGGTCAAGGTACCGCCGCCCCACGAGTACGGGACGCCCATCTGGGAGCCGCCGCGCCGGATGACGTATTCGATGGCCTGCTTACCGCCGACGCGGCCGCCGGGCATCATCGTGGCGGTCCCGCCGCCACCGCCGCTCGGCTTGCCACCAAGGCCCAAGGCGGACAGGAAACTCTGGCCGAGGTTCTGGGTGGTCTGCAGGGCGAGCTGACTGGCCTGGAACGAGGCGTTGGCGATGGCCACCGGGTCACCGGGGGCGCCGGAGCTGGCTTTCATGGGCAACGTCGGGTCCCAGCCGCCGTCGGGTTCGGCGATCGCACTCGGCGCAGGGCCGAACGCGAACGCCAGCGCCAGTGCGCCGACGCCCGCGAGGACGTCTCTCCGGTGAAATTCCTTGCCCTGCAATGCAATACCCAATCAGTATTCGATGTAACGGATCACGTACGGCGTCATGCCGCTGGTGCGGACAGGCGAGACGTGCACGTCTGAGCCGGTGTACGGCGCTTCGAGCATCTGCCCGTTGCCGAGGTACAGGGTGACGTGCTGGCTGCCGCCCGGGCCGTAGAAGATGACGTCGCCGCGGCGGGCCTGCGAGGTCGGGATCTTGCGGCCCATCTCGTACTGGTTGCCGGAGTAGTGCGGCAGCTTGATGCCGACACCCGCGAAGGCGTACAGGATCAGGCCCGAGCAGTCGAAGCCGACGGTGCCGGCGCCCGAGTCGATGCCCTTGCCCGGGCCGGCCGCGGTGCCACCGCCCCAGGAGTACGGCACGCCGATCTGCGTCATGGCGCGCTTGATCACGTACTCCGAAGCCTGCTTGCCGTAGACGCGCGGGATGGCGCCATTGGTGTAGCCGCTCTTCGTGACCTCCGCGGGCACCAGGCCGAGCTTCTGCAGGAAACTGTGGCCCATCTGCTGAGTGACCTGGGCCGAGGTGGCGGTCATACCGAGCACGTTGTTGATGACGGCGATCGGGTCACCGGGAATGTTGGCGCTGGGCAGCTTCGGCAGGGTCGGGTCCCAGCCGCCGTCGTCCCACTTGCGGGGGCCGGCGGCTGCAGGGGCGCCGTCCCAGTTGGCGGCGTACCGTCCGGGGTCGGCCGCGGGCACACCGGACGTGGCGGCGGGCCCGGTTGTCGTCCCGGTGGTCGTGGCCGCCCACTGCGTGCGCACCGCGTCGAGCTTGGCCTGGGCCGCATTCCGCTGGCTGACCAACTGATCGAGTTGGGTCTGCTGGTCGGCGAACGTGGTCCGGGCATCGGTCAGGGCTTTGACCGCGTCGTCCTGGCTGGTCTGCGCATCTTTGACGGCTTGGTCGGCCTTCTGCTTGGCCAGCCGGGCGGCGGATTCACGGTTGGCCAGTTCGGTCCGGGTGCGCTGCAGGTCGGCGATGGCCTCCTGCGAGCTGATGGTCAGGGCCTGGCCGGTGGCGGCGGTGTTGATCATCTCGCCGGGATCGGTGGCGGTCAGGTACGAGGCGGACGGGCCGTTGATGTATGCCGCTTCGGCGTACTTGTCGAAGTGCGACTGGGCGGCGGCGATCGCGGCGTTGGCATCCTTGAGGCCACTCTGACTGGCGTCGATGTCCTGCTGGGCCGTCGCGGCGTTGTCGCGGGCGGTCTGCACGTCGGCGATGGCCTTGTTGACCGATTCCTGCCGGGTCTGGATGGAGGCGCCGAGGTCCTGCAGTTTCTGGTTGGCGTTGGCCAAATCGGTGACCAGGGCGGCGATCTCGCTGCCGCCGGGTTGGGCCGAGGCGGTGCCGGAACCGAATACGGACGCGGTCATCACACCGAACACGAGCGATCCGGTGCCCACGCGGCAGCCCAGCCCGATGACAAAGGGGCGAATGCCGTGTCCCCTGACTCTGGGTCCCATTGACTCTGGTCTCCTATGGCTCCAGCGCGCTGGTGCCCGCGAAAGGCATATGCGGGCGCAATCCGTCGGTTCCGTTAGTCACAGAAATCAAAATTCATCACAACTGCAACATGCGGTACCAACTGCACCG
The DNA here is from genome assembly GCF_056555145.1 of Mycolicibacterium sp. P4_G11. NCBI lineage: Bacteria > Bacillati > Actinomycetota > Actinomycetes > Mycobacteriales > Mycobacteriaceae > Mycobacterium > Mycolicibacterium sp. P4_G11. The sequence goes on along the minus strand of NZ_JBFUJW010000010.1, from coordinate 51,825 downwards.
TACGTCACAGGTTGCACAAATGAAACGTTAGTAACAAACCACATCGGTGTAATTGAAAAAGGTGTGACCGAATAGTGATATTCGAATTCGCGGCGCACCGCGCCCAGCTACTCCGAGGGGGTTGCGGCGGCAGTCGCCGGAGCGGCCGCGGCGGCCGTTTTCCGGGCCCGGACCTGCAAGAACCGGGTACCGACGGCGGCCGCTACCACACCGAGGATGACGATCAGAGTGAACGAAGTCCACGGAAAAATCGGCGTTTCCAGCTGGCTCACAAAATTCTTCGACGACTGCACGACACTCGGCGTCTTCGCCAGATCCTGGCCCGCTTCCAAGTGCGACCGGTCATAGGTCGGACTGACCGAGCCGGCGAAGCCAGGGCTGAGCGTGAGCACCGTCGACTCGGGGTACACATGGCCGACGTCGGCGGCGATGTCGCGCAGCGGGGTGTCGATGCCGGGACTCGTCGGCAGCACGACGATCTTGAGGTCGATCCCCTTGGCATGGGCGTCGGCGACCACCTGCCGCAGGGCCGCGGCCTCCTTGGCGGCCTCGGCGGCCGGCTTTGCTTCCTGCGGCGTGGCCGGCGTCTTGGCGGGCGCGATGCCCGGCGCGCTGACCCCACCGTCACGCACCTGCGTGATCACCGTCGCCATGCAGACGTCGACGGGGGTCTTGGCCGGGTCCTGCCCGACCGTGGCACAGACGTCCGGCGGAATGAATGCCGCGAAAGTTGTCACGGGGCAAACGGTACTGGAATTTCGGCGAACTCCCTGACGGCACACCCACAACCCGACCAGACTGTAGCCACCCCCTGGGCGCTCATAGGACAAGCGTACTGTTAGGGTAGCAACGCGCCGCTGACACAGCCCGTCGCGGCGAGATCTAGCCGGGAGTTGATGTGAGCAGCAATTCATTTGGAGCCCGTGACACGCTCGTTGTCGGGGAAAACAGCTACGAGATTTTCCGCCTCGACGCGGTGCCGGGGACCGAGAAGCTTCCCTACAGCCTCAAGGTGCTTGCGGAGAACCTGCTGCGCACCGAAGACGGCGCAAACATCACCAAGGATCACATCCTGGCCCTGGCCAACTGGGATCCCTCGGCTGAGCCGAACACCGAAATCCAGTTCACCCCCGCCCGCGTGATCATGCAGGACTTCACCGGCGTGCCCTGCATCGTGGACCTGGCCACCATGCGCGAGGCCGTCACCACCCTGGGTGGCGACCCCAACAAGGTCAATCCGCTCTCTCCCGCCGACATGGTCATCGACCACTCGGTGATCCTCGATGTCTTCGGCCGCGCCGACGCCCTCGAGCGCAACGTCGACTTGGAGTACGAGCGCAACGGCGAGCGCTACCAGTTCCTGCGCTGGGGCCAGGGTGCGTTCGACGATTTCAAGGTCGTCCCCCCGGGCATGGGCATCGTGCACCAGGTCAACATCGAGTACCTGGCGCCCGTCGTGATGGTCCGTAACGGCCAGGCCTACCCCGACACCTGTGTGGGTACCGACAGCCACACCACCATGGAGAATGGCCTGGGTGTGCTGGGCTGGGGCGTCGGCGGCATCGAGGCCGAGGCCGCCATGCTGGGCCAGCCCGTCTCGATGCTGATCCCGCGCGTCGTCGGCTTCAAGCTGACCGGCGAGATCCAGCCCGGCGTGACCGCCACCGACGTGGTGCTGACCGTCACCGACATGCTGCGCAAGCACGGCGTCGTCGGCAAGTTCGTCGAGTTCTACGGCAAGGGCGTCGCCGAGGTGCCGCTCGCGAACCGCGCGACGCTGGGCAACATGAGCCCCGAATTCGGTTCCACCGCTGCGATCTTCCCGATCGACGGGGAGACCATCAACTACCTGCGCCTCACCGGCCGCACCGACGAGCAGCTCGCGCTGGTCGAGGCCTACGCCAAGGCCCAGGGCATGTGGCACGACGCCGATCGTGAGCCGGCCTTCTCCGAGTACATCGAGCTGGACCTGTCCACGGTGGTCCCGTCGATCGCCGGCCCGAAGCGCCCGCAGGACCGAATCCTGTTGTCGGAGAGCAAAATCGCGTTCCGCAAGGACATCCACAACTACACCAACGACGGCACCCCTGCTGCGCCCACTCCGCACACGCACCTCGATGAGGCCGTCGAAGAGTCGTTCCCGGCCAGCGACTCGGCCGCCCTGTCGTTCGCCGACGACGGTGCCGTCGACGTCCAGTCCGCCGCCAACGGCGCCGAAGGCCGCCCGAGCAAGCCGATCACCGTGACCGGCGAGCGGGGCACGTTCGTGCTCGACCACGGCGCGGTCGCGGTCGCGGGCATCACGTCCTGCACCAACACCTCGAACCCGTCGGTGATGCTCGGCGCGGCACTGCTCGCGCGCAACGCCGTCGAGAAGGGCCTGACCACCAAGCCCTGGGTCAAGACCAACATGGCCCCCGGCTCTCAGGTCGTCACCGACTACTACGAGAAGGCCGGCCTGTGGCCGTACCTCGAGAAGCTCGGCTACTACCTGGGCGGCTACGGCTGCACGACGTGCATCGGCAACACCGGCCCGCTGCCCGACGAGATCAGCAAGGCCATCAACGACAACGACCTCACCGTCACCGCGGTGCTGTCCGGTAACCGCAACTTCGAGGGACGCATCTCCCCCGACGTCAAGATGAACTACCTGGCCTCGCCGCCGCTGGTCATCGCGTACGGGCTTGCCGGCACCATGGACTTCGACTTCGAGACGGATTCCCTGGGCAAGGACAGCGACGGCAACGACGTCTTCCTCAAGGACATCTGGCCGTCGGCGCAGGAGATCGACGACACCATCAAGTCGGCGATCAGCCAGGACATGTTCCGCAAGTCGTACTCGACGATCTTCGCCGGCGACGAGCGCTGGCAGAACCTGTCGACCCCCGAGGGCGACACGTTCGAGTGGGACGAGAACTCGACGTACGTGCGCAAGGCGCCGTACTTCGACGGCATACAGATGGAGCCGGCGCCCGTCACCGACATCTCGGGCGCCCGAGTGCTCGCCCTGCTGGGCGATTCGGTGACCACCGACCACATCAGCCCGGCCGGTCCGATCAAGCCCGGCACCCCGGCCGCGCAGTACCTGGATTCGCACGGCGTGGCCCGCAAGGACTACAACTCGCTGGGCAGCCGTCGCGGCAACCACGAGGTGATGATCCGCGGCACGTTCGCGAACATCCGCCTCCAGAACCGCGTGCTCGACGGCATCGGCCTCGAGGGCACGCAGGGCGGCTACACCCGCGACTTCACCCAGGAGGGCGGCCCGCAGTCGTTCATCTACGACGCGTCGCAGAACTACCAGGCGGCCGGCACTCCGCTGGTCGTGCTGGGCGGCAAGGAGTACGGCTCGGGTAGCTCGCGCGACTGGGCCGCCAAGGGCACCAGCCTGCTGGGCGTCAAGGCGGTCATCGTCGAATCGTTCGAGCGCATCCACCGCTCGAACCTGATCGGCATGGGCGTCGTCCCGCTGCAGTTCCCGGCGGGCGAGTCGTGGAAGTCCTTGGGCCTCAACGGCACCGAGACGTTCGACATCGCGGGCATCACGGAGCTGAACAACGGTAAGACGCCGAAGACCGTGCACGTCACGGCCACCAAGGAAAGCGGCGAAAAGGTCGAGTTCGACGCCGTGGTCCGCATCGACACGCCCGGTGAGGCCGACTACTACCGCAACGGCGGCATCCTGCAGTACGTGCTGCGGAACATGCTGCGGTCGGGTAGCGAGTCCTGATAGCTGGCTGACACGGTTGGGCGGCCTTTCGGGCCGCCCAACCGGTCACCAGTAGGAGCCCTCGTGCCCAAAGTTAGCGACGATCACCTCGCCGCCCGCCGAGCGCAAATCCTCGACGGGGCTCGGCGCTGTTTCTCCGAGTTCGGGTACGAGGGTGCGACCGTGCGGCTGCTCGAAGAAGCCACCGCGATGTCGCGCGGCGCGATCTTCCATCATTTCCGCGACAAGGACGCGTTGTTCTTCGCGCTCGCCGAGGAAGACGGTGAGCGCATGGCGCAGACCGTCGAGAAGGACGGCCTCGTCCAGGTCATGCGCAACATGCTCGCCAAGCCGGACAACTACCAGTGGCTGGGCACCCGGCTGGAGATCGCCCGCCGGCTGCGCACCGACGCCGAGTTCCGCGCCGAATGGCAGCAGCGCTACGAGGAACTCAACCAGGCCACCATCGCTCGCCTGGAGCGCAAGAAGGCCGCCGGCACGCTCCGTGACGACGTGCCCACCGAAGTGCTGCACATCTATCTCGACCTGGTGCTCGACGGCCTCATCGCGCGGCTCGCCTCGGGTCAGACCGGCGAGGATCTGACCGCCGTCCTCGACATCGTCGAGGCGTCGGTGCGCCGCAAGTCCTAGCGGCTCAGTCAGCGGTTGGCGCTCATCACCGACAACAGTTCATAGCCGACGTGCGCGGCCGCGATTCCCGTCAGCTCGGCATGGTCATAGGCCGGCGAGACCTCGACGATGTCGGCGCCGACGACATTGAGGCCGGTGAGCGAGCGCAGCGAGTGCAGCAGCTCGCGCGAGGTCAATCCCCCGGCTTCCGGCGTCCCGGTCCCGGGCGCGTGCGCCGGGTCGAGCACATCGATGTCCACCGACACGTACACAGGGCCGCCGGCCAGCCGCTTCACCATGCGCTCACGCACGCTGGCCAGACCGTCGACCTGGTAGTCGTCGGAACGGATGACCTGGAAGCCCAGGATCGCGTCGTCCTCGAGGTCCTTCTTGCTGTACAGCGGACCGCGGATACCCATGTGCAGCGAGCGCTCCATGTCGATGAGGCCCTCTTCGCTGGCCCGGCGGAACGGGGTGCCGTGCGTGTAGGCGGCACCGAAGTAGGTGTCCCAGGTGTCGAGGTGGGCGTCGAAATGCAGCACGGCGATGGGGCCGTGGTCGCGGTGCAGTGAGCGCAGGATCGGCAGCGCGATCGTGTGGTCGCCGCCCAGCGTCAGCACGGCGCTGCCGTCCTTGCGCAGCGCGGTCACCTCGGTGTCGATGGTCTCGATCGCCTCGTTGATGTTGAACGGGTTGACCCCGATGTCTCCGGCGTCGGCGACCTGCTGGTTGGCGAACGGCGACACGTCGAGAGCCTGGTTGTAGGGCCGCAGCAGCTTGGATGCCGCACGGATGTGGCCGGGGCCGAAGCGCGCGCCCGGGCGGTAGGAAACGCCGGAGTCGAACGGGACGCCGAGGATCGTGACGTCGGGTGACGACACCTGGTCCAGGCGCGGCACCCGCGCGAAGGTGGCCGGTTCGGCGTAGCGCGGGAAACGGCTGGCATCGACCTGGCCGATGATCTCGCGGCCGTCGGGCGCGGTGGTCGTGATGTACCGGTCGAAGCTCATCGGTTCTCCAAAGTCGTGGCGTGTGGCTTGGGTCTCATTGTTTCCGGCAGTAGAATTATTGTCAACCTTTGTTTCCTAGGAGGAAATTGTGGGCGGTTCGCCGGCAACGCAACTATCGATCGCCGCACGTTTGAAGGCTGCCCGCAGCGCCAAGCGGATGACCCTCGATGAACTCGCCGCCGCCAGTGGCGTCACCAAGGGCTATCTGTCGAAGGTCGAACGCGGCCAGTCCAACGCGTCCGTCGCCGCGCTCATCCGCATCTGCGAGGCACTCGAGCTCCAGGTCGGTTCCCTGTTCGACGAAACGCCCGTCGGCGAGGTGGTCCGCGCCGGGGAGTACCCGCCCATCGAGTTCGGCGGAACAAAGATGAACGAGTTCCAGCTGACGCCGAGCAATGAGCGCCGCTTCCAGGTCCTGATGAGCGATATCGAGCCCGGCGGCGGCAGCGGGACCGACACCTACTCCCTGCCCGCCGAGGTCGAGTTCGCCATGGTCATCGAGGGCCGGCTCCACATCGATTTCATCGAGGGCAACGGCAGCCGCATCACGCTCAACCAGGGCGACGCACTGACCTTCGATGCGGATCGTCCCCACGCCTTCCACGCCGATGCGCAGTCCGGCGCGAAGGTGCTGTGGGTGCTGACCCCGGCCCTGGCGCATCGGCGCCTGGCCGAGGCGGCTGAATAGCCGCTACGCGGCACTCAACTCCTCGCGGCTGCGCTCGGCCGCGGCGTGCTCGCCACCGAGATCGACACCGCGGGTCAGGACGTAGTACGCCAGGCCGGACACCGCCAGCCCGACGATGAACGAGATATCCACTCCCCCAAGCAGTTTGGCGATCGGCCCTTCGTAGAAATGCAATGCCACGAACGGCACCATCGACACCATGCCGAGGACGTACGCCGCCAGTCCACGCCAGGACCACCGGCCGTAGATCCCGTCAGGTCGGAAGATGTCGACGATCGAATAGTGCCCGCGCCGAACGAAATAGAAGTCGACGAGATTGACGGCGGTCCACGGGATCAGGAAGTACAGCATCAGCAGCACGAAGGTGTTGAACGACTCGAGGTAGCCCTCGGGCAGCGACAGCGCGACGACGAATGCGATGAAGGAGGTGATCGCGATGCCGATCACCCGCAGCCGAATGGTGGGCGTGATCGGCCGGAAGGCGTCGAGGGCACTCATGCTGGTCAGGCTGGCGCCGTAGGCGTTGACCGACATGATGGTCACCAGCGCCACCGACGACACCACGACCGTGAAAGTGCCGAAGCCGGGCAGCAATTGGTTGCCGACGGTCCGGATCGACGCGATGGCGTCCGGGGTCGGCAGCGCGGACGCCAGGATGGCGCCGAACGACATCAGCCACACCGACGAGCCGGCGGCACCGAGATAGGTCCACCAGATGACGTGCTTGGCCGAGGTGTTCTCGGGCAGGTACCGCGAGTAGTCGGACACGTAGACCGCGTACGAAATCTGATAGCCGGCCGCCGCGGCGAACTGCATCAGGAACACCGTCAGCGAGAACTTGCCGCCGTCGGGGATGGCGGCGTTCAGGTGCAATGTCGACAACGCGTACACCGTCAGCACACCGAACACGATGATCAGCAGGTACGTCAGCCAGCGCTGCACGACCATCATCAGGTCGAAGCCCACGACGGCGATGACGATCGCGGCCACCATCAGTCCGAGGTACCAGACCCAGTTCGGGCCAGGGAAGACCGTCTTGAAGCCCGATGTCGCGAGGATCGTGTTGAAGACGTTGAAGCCGATGTAGACGAAGATGACGGCGATGAAGGGAACGAGGGCGCCGCGCGAACCGAACTGAGCCCGCGACTGAATCATCTGCGGCAGGCCCATCGTGGGGCCCTGGTTGGCGTGGAAGCACATGAAGAGCGTCCCGAAGCAAGCGCCCGCGACCGCGGCCAGTACCGACCACCCCGCGGACAAGCCGTTGGCCGGCCCGAGGAAGCCCGTGACCATCGTGGTCAACACGAAGTTCCCGGTGAACCAGAACGGCGCCTGGTGGTGCACCTTGCCCTTGCGTTCCCGGGTCGGAATCCAGTCGATGGACCGGGTCTCGATTGCACCTGCCATGGCATCCCCTTTGATGTGGCTCAGATCACTGCTCCATAGGGTAGGCAGCAGGGACGCCAAAGGCAACAATTGTTTCCTAGGTCACTCCGACTGTTGACAGATGGGAGTGACGTACCGCACTCTGTTACGCGAGTCACAAATCTCGTGGCGCGCCCTCCTCTCCACGGAGCTCCCCTTGGCCATCACCGAGGCCCCCCGGCCGGGCATTCTGCGCGCAATGAGCGCACAAAAGTCGGTTGACGACATCGTCGCTGCGAACGAAGCCACCGACGGCCCCCACCTCAAGAGGTCGATGGGATTCATCCATCTGACCGCCCTGTCCATCGGCGCCACCCTCGGCACCGGAATCTTCGTCATTCTCGGCGCTGCGGTACCGAAAGCCGGCCCCGCCGTCCTGCTCTCGTTCATCCTCGCCGCCGTCACCGCGCTGTTCTCGGCGCTGTCCTACGCCGAGCTCGCGGGCACCATCCCCGTCTCCGGCAGCTCCTACTCCTACGCCTACGCCACCATGGGCGAGTTCTGGGCCTGGGTGTGCGGCTGGTGTCTGATGCTCGAGTACGGCGTGTCCGTCGCCGCGGTCGCCGTCGGCTGGGGCGGCTACATCAACACCCTGCTGCACCAGTTGTTCGCCATCGAACTCCCCGCAGCCATCACCGCCGCGCCCGGCGAAGGTGGCGTCATCAATCTGCCCGCCGTCGCGATCGTGGTGCTCGCGTCGATCCTGCTGCTGCGAGGCGCATCCGAGTCCGCGGTCGTCAACACCGCGATGGTCATCCTCAAGTGCGTCGTGCTGGTCTTCTTCTGTGCCGTCGCCTTCACCGCGTTCAAGGCCGGCAACCTGACCCCGTTCATGCCACTCGGCTTCCTCGGCGTCTCTGCCGCGGCGTCCCAGGTCTTCTTCTCCTACATCGGCTTCGACGCGGCGTCCACCGCCGGCAACGAGGCCAAGAACCCCAAGCGGGACCTACCGCGCGCGATCATGGCCTCGCTGTTGATCGTCACCGTGCTGTACCTGGCGGTGGCACTGGCGGCGCTCGGCGCCATGAGCTGGACCAAGTTCAGCGCCGACGAAGGCGCCACCCTCGCCGTCGCGCTCAGCGGCATCACCACCAGCAACGTGCCGGCCATCATCCTTTCGGTCGGTGCCGTCATCGCCATCGCCAGCGTCGTCCTCGCCGTCCAGTACGGACAGACCCGCATCCTCTACACCATGGCCGTCGACGGGCTGGTTCCCGCGTTGTTCGCCAAGGTCAACCCGAGAACCTTCGTGCCGACGTGGAACATCGTCATCTGCGGCGTCGTGGTGTCACTGCTGGCCGGCTTCATCTCGCTGGGCGAGCTGGCCAACGCCACCTCGATCGGCTGCCTGTTCGCCTTCGCCCTGGTCAACATCGCCGTCATCATCCTGCGCCGCACGCGCCCCGATCTCGATCGCACGTTCCGGCTGCGGCTGTTCCCCGTCGCACCGATCCTGGGCTTCCTGTTCTGCTGCTACCTGATGTGGGCGCTGCCTGTCGCGACCTGGATCGCGTTCGGCATCTGGGGTGCCCTCGGCCTCGTGATCTACTTCGGTTACAGCATCAGGAAATCCAAGCTGCGAGTGGACGCTGCATAGATGATCACCGTCGGCATGTTCCAAGGTCCGCAGGAATCCGGGACCGTCGCCGAGAACCTGGCCGCCATCGCGTCGGCGGCCAGGCAGGCCGCCGCCGCCGGCTGCCGGATCGTCGTCACCCCGGAGATGTCGGCCACCGGATACAACATCGGAACCGACATCGCCCGGCGCGCCGAACCCGCCGACGGCCCGATCTTCCGGGCCGTTCAGCAGATTGCGCGCGACACCGGAATCGCCGTCGTCTACGGGTATCCGGAGTCGGCGCCCGGTCAGCCGTACAACAGCGTGCAGGTCGTCGACCGCGACGGCGAGTCCCTGGCCAACTACCGGAAGACCCATCTCTACGGTTTCGACCGGGACTACTTCACCCCGGGTTCGCAGTGGGTCAGCCAGTTCGACCTCGACGGCGTCACCTGCGGCCTGCTGGTCTGCTACGACATCGAGTTCCCGGAGAACGCGCGGGCACACGCAGACGCGGGTACCGAATGGCTCGTCGTCCCAACGGGACTCATGGAGCCATGGAGTTTCGTCGCGACACACATCGTGCCCGCCCGCGCCTACGAAAGTCAGCTGTTCCTCTCGTACGTCAACCGTGCCGGAGTCGAGAACGACCTCGAATACTGCGGCCTGAGCTGCACCATCGCGCCCGACACGACCGAACTGAGTCGCGCTGGTAAAGCCGAGCAATTGCTCATCACCCACATTGATCCGACCGCGGTAGCCGTGTCCCGCGCAGTCAACACTCATCTCAGCGATCGCCGCCGAGACCTCTACCAGGAGAACCAGATCCGATGACTGTCCCCCAGCCCATCAACGAAACATCGTTGTCGGACAAGCCGGCAGCCAAGCCCATAACGATGTTCGGACCGGACTTCCCCTTCCCCTACGACGACTACGTGTCCTCCGCCGCAGGCCTCGGCTCCATCCCAGCCGACCGCCACGGCACCGAGGTCGCGATCGTCGGCGGCGGCTGCGCCGGCATCACGGCCGCCTACGAACTCATGAAGCTGGGCCTCAAACCCGTTGTCTACGAAGCGGATCAGATCGGCGGCCGCATGCGGTCCATCCCGTTCGAGCACGCCCCCGACGCCGTGGCCGAGATGGGCGCCATGCGGTTCCCGCCCACCTCCACCACGCTCTACGAGTACTTCGACAAGGTCGGCATCGAGACCGTCGAATTCCCGAACCCGCTGTCGGTTGCGGCCCCCAGCACCGTCGTCGACCTCAAGGGCCAGACGTACTACGCCGAGAAACTCGCCGATCTGCCGCAGGCCTTCACCGACGTCGCCGACGCCTGGCGCCAGACGCTCGAGGACGGCGCCGACCTGCACGCGATCCAGAACGCCATCCGCGAGCGCGACACCCAGGCGCTGAAGTCGGCGTGGGGCAAGCTCGTTCGCGAACTCGACGACGAGACGTTCTGGGGCTTCCTGACCAAGTCGCACCACTTCAAGTCGTTCGAGCTGCGCGAGATCTTCGGCAAGGTCGGCTTCGGCACGGGCGGCTGGGACACCGACTACCCGAGTTCGATGCTCGAAATCCTGCGGGTGGTGCTCACCGAGGCCGACGACAACCACCGCGGCGTGGTGGGCGGTTCGCAGCAGCTCCCGCTGCGCCTGTGGCAGCGCTCCCCCGAGCGCCTCGCCCACTGGCCGGCCGGCACCTCGCTCGAATCGCTGCACGGCGGCAAGACCCGAGGCGCCGTCACCGACATCCGGCGCACGCACCCCAACCGCTACACGATCACCGACGCCGACGGGGAAACCCGCACCTATGACGCCGTCATCGTCACCGCCCAATCGTGGATGCTGCTCAACAACATTCGCTGCGACGACGACCTGTTCCCGTCGAATGTGTGGTCGGCCATCGAGCAGACCCACTACATGGGTTCATCGAAAGTGTTCGTGTTGGTGGACCGCCCGTTCTGGAAGGACAAGGACGCCCAGGGCCGCGACGTCATGTCGATGACGCTGACCGACCGGATGAGCCGTGGCACCTATCTGCTCGATCAGGGGCTCGACGCGAACGGCAACGAGAAGCCCGGCGTCATCTGCCTGTCGTACACCTGGGAGGACGACTCCCGGAAGATCGTGCCGCTGAACGCAACCGAGCGCATGGACCTCATGCTCAAGTCGCTGCAGGCGATCTACCCGAATGTCGACATCCGCAGCCACATCATCGAGACGCCGAAGACGGTGTCGTGGGAGATCGAGCGCAACTTCATGGGTGCGTTCAAGGCGAACCTGCCGGGCCACTACCGCTACCAGGAGACGCTGTACACCCACTTCATGCAGCATGGCCTCGACGAACGGCATCGCGGTATCTACCTGGCCGGTGACGACATCTCGTGGACGGCGGGGTGGGCGGAGGGCGCGATCACCACGGCGCTCAACGCGGTGTGGGCCGTGATGGATCAGTTCGGCGGATCGACCTCGCCGACGAACCCCGGGCCGGGCGACGTCTTCGAGATGATCGCCCCGGTGCGGCTGACGGACGAAATCTAGGGCGCGTTAACGGGTTACGAACCGCGGAGACCGTCTTGTGCGTACCCCCGCACGCGCAGGACGACTCCGCGAATGTCCGTTCGCGGCGAAAGCGGCTGGGCCGCGGGCTATTCAGGCAATCTTGCGGGTGTGGTTGGGGCCGCCGCGGCTGCGCATGACCGCGCCCGACTGCACCAGCATGCTGTGCACCGACCCATAGGATTTGCCAGATATGGCCACCAATGACCTGATACTGGCGCCGCTCTCGTAGGCGTTGCGCAGCTGGGTCATCATCTGGTCGCGAGATGCCTTGGATTGCCTCATCGCCGGTCCCCTGACTCTCCCCCGGCGGTATACCGGGCTGACGAGAATCAGCGTAAGAAACAGCAGTCGCTCGGCGCGGGCGATTCGGTGAATCGGGTCAGGCCAATTCGATGAGATCGCGGTAGGTGTCCGACCAGAAGTCCTCGGTGGCATCGGGCAGCAGCAGCACCCGCTGCGGATTGAGCGCCTCGGCCGCGCCCGGGTCGTGCGTCACGAGCACCACCGAACCGGCGTAACTGCGCAGCGCATCGAGCACCTGCTCGCGCGATGCCGGGTCCAGGTTGTTGGTCGGCTCGTCGAGGAGCAACACGTTGGCGGTCGAGGCGACCAGGCCAGCCAAGGCCAGCCGGGTTTTCTCGCCACCGGACAGGGTGCCGGCGGGCTGATCCAGCTGCGGGCCGGTGAACATGAACGCGCCCAGCAGGCCACGCAGATCCTGCTCGCCCGTGTCCGGGGCGGCGTGCCGGATGTTCTCCCACACCGTCGCCGCGTTGTCGAGAGTGTCGTGCTCCTGCGCGAAGTAACCGATCTTCAGGCCGTAGCCAGGTTCGATACCGCCGGCGTCGGCGGTCTCCACGCCCGCCAGCAGGCGCAACAGCGTCGTCTTACCGGCACCGTTGAGGCCGAGCACTACCACGCGCGAACCCCGGTCGATCGCGAGGTCCACGCCGGTGAAGATCTCCAGCGAGCCGTAGGTCTTGGTCAGACCCTTGACGATGAGCGGCGTTTTGCCGCACGGCGCCGGCGTCGGGAACTTGATCTTGGCGACCTTGTCGGCCACGCGCTCGGCATCGAGCTCGGCGATCATGCGCTCGGCGCGGCGCAACATGTTCTGTGCCGCAACGGCTTTGGTGGCCTTGGCGCCCATCTTGGCAGCCTGGGTCCGCAGCGCGCTGGCCTTCTTCTCGGCGTTGGCGCGCTCGCGGCGGCGGCGCTGCTCGTCGGTGGCGCGGGCGTCCAGGTACTTCTGCCAGCCCATGTTGTAGACGTCGGCCTCGCCACGTACGGCGTCCAGGAACCACACCCGGTTCACCACGTCGGCGAGCAGCTCGACGTCGTGGCTGATCACCACAAGGCCGCCGGTGTGGCTCTGCAGGAACGTGCGCAGCCAGCCGATGGAGTCGGCGTCGAGGTGGTTGGTCGGCTCGTCCAGCAGCAGCGTGGTGTTGGAGCCGGTGCCCTCGGATGCGCCGAACAGGATGCGGGCCAGTTCGATGCGGCGACGTTGACCGCCGGACAGGGTCCGCAGCGGCTGGGTCAGCACCCGGTCCGGCAGGCCCAGGCTGGCGCAGATCCGGCCGGCGTCACTCTCGGCGGCGTACCCGCCCAGGGCCGAAAACCGTTCCTCCAGAACGCCGTACCGGCGCACCGCCTTGTCACGGGCCGCGTCGTCGACGACCTCGGCCATGATGGCCTGCACTTTCTCCAGGTCCGCGAGCAAGGTGTCCAGTCCGCGGGCCGAGAGCACCCGGTCACGGGCCAGGACGTCCAGATCGCCTTCCTTCGGGTCCTGTGGCAGGTATCCGACTTCACCGATCCGCTCGACCGAGCCCGCGTAGGGCTGGCTTTCACCGGCCAGGATGCGCAGCGTGGTGGTCTTGCCGGCGCCGTTGCGGCCGACCAGACCGATCCGGTCGCCCGGCTGGATGCGCAGCGCGGAACCCTCGAAGGCCAGCAACGTGCGCGCTCCGGCGCGGACCTCCAGGTCCGTTGCGGTGATCACGCTGCTGCCTCCTTGGCTGTCGTGCAGGCTTACTTGTCGTCTGTGAAGACCGCGGGTCGTTTCTCGGCGCGCGCGGCAACCGCCTCTTCGAAGTTGGCGGTGAGCAGTCGGATGAAGAGCTGACCCAGGCCTTCGGCCTGCATATGGCTCTCCAGACTACCGGCGTCCAGTCCACTCCAGAGAGTCCGCTTGGTCAACTCGATTCCCGGGCGGGAGAACGAGCCGATGCGCTCGGCCATGTCGAAGCAGGTTTGCAGGAGCTGATCGTCGGCGACGGTCCGCGACACCAGACCGATGCGCTCGGCCTCTTGGGAGTCGATGTCCCGGCCGGTGAGCATCGCCTCGAATGCCCGCGACGTGCCGATGGCCCGCGGCAGCAGATAGGACAGGCCCAGTTCGCTGGCCGTGAGGCCGTTGTTGATGCCCGCGGCGCGGAAGTAGGCACCTTCGGCGGCGACCCGGATGTCGCACGCCAGTGCCAGGCACAGCCCACCGCCGATGGCCGCGCCGTTTACCGCTGCGATCACGGGTTGGTGCAGCTTGCGCAGGGCAAGGATGACGTCGTCGAGCACCTCCATGGAGCGCAGCGCGAACGTCGGGCGGGTCAGCCCGGCCACGTGCGGCACCGACCCGGCCGACTTGTGGTCGGCACCCGACGAGAACCCGCGGCCGGCTCCGGTGAGGACGACCGCGCGCACGTCGTTGTCGTGGTTGATCTCGTCGAGCGCCGCCTTGAGCGGGACCATGACGTCGAAGGCCATGGAGTTCATCCGCTCGGGGCGGTTCAGGGTGACCAGTGCGACGCCTGGGCGCGGCCGGTCGACGAGTACCAGTGGGGTCTGTTCGCTCACGTCCTGCACGCTAGCGGGTGCGCAATGTCACACCCGCCGGCAGTGCAGATTGCTCAGATGTCGGTGGTCGCGCTGTCGTCTGCCATCGCGGCGTCGATGTCGAATTCCTTGATCTGGCTGATGACCTCGTCGAGCTGGTTCGCGGCGAGCATGCCCGAATGACGGAAGACCAGCTGGCCCTTCTTGAACGCCATCAGGGTCGGGATGGCCTGGATCTCGGCCGCGCTGGCCAGACCCTGCTCGGCCTCGGTGTCGACCTTGGCGTGGAAGACGTCGGGGTGCTTCTCGGACGATGCGGTGAACGTCGGGGCGAACGCCCGGCACGGTCCGCACCATGACGCCCAGAAGTCCACCAGCACGATGTCGTTGTCGCCGATGATGCCGTTGAATTCGGCGGCGGTGATGTCTTTGGTGCTCACGCTTCTCCCAACATTGCGATGTACCTGCTTGTTCCCAGTATGTGGTCAGGCCAACCGGGCCAGCGCACTGGCCGCATCGTAGCCATTGAACCCGTCCAGGGTGCCCGTGCGCAGGCGGTTCACCCATCCGGGATCGGCGAGCAGCGCCCGGCCGATCGCGATCATGTCGAACTCAGCGGCGTCGAACTGCTCGACCAACTGGTCCACCGGGCCCGGCTCGATGACCTGGCCGGGCTTCTCGGACCGGAACGCGGTCTGCAGGCCCACCGAGCCGACGGCGATGACGGGCGTCCCGGTGACCTTCTTGGTCCAGCCGGCCAGCGTCAGGGCCGGGTCGACGTCGGGGAACGCCGGCACGTAGTGCCGGCGGGTCGAGGGATGCAGCGCGTCGACGCCGGCATCGACCAGCGGGGCCAGCAGTTCTTGCAGCTGCATCGGATCGTCGACCAACGTCGCGTTGTAGTCCGTGCCCTTCCACTGCGAGAAGCGGTAGATGATCGGGTAGTCCGGGCCGACCGCGGCACGCACCGCCGCAACCACCTCGGCCGGGAAGCGGGTCCGGTTCTCGAGCGAGCCACCGTATTCGTCGGTACGCAGATTCGTTCTGGTCCACAGGAATTGGTCCAGCAGGTAGCCGTGGGCGCCGTGCAATTCGACCGCGTCGAAGCCGACGTCCTTGGCATTGCGGGCCGCCTCGGCGTACCACTGCGCGACGGTAGGCAGCTCATCAGCGGCCAGTGCCCGGCCGATCTGCTCGCCGAGACCGTTCACGCCCGACGGGCTGACCGGGGCCACCCCGTCGCGGTCGCCACGCTCGGCGCCCTGGTGCCAGAGCTGCGCGGCGATGGTCGCGCCGTGGCGGTGCACCGCGCTGGTGACGTTGCGCCAGCCGTCGAGCGCCTCGGCGCCGACCAGCGTCGGGATGTCTTGCGAGCCGGTCGCCGTCGGGTCACCCAGTCGCACGCCTTCGGTGATGATCAGGCCGACGCCGCCGGCAGCCCGGCGGGCGTAGTACTCCGCCACGTCGGGCCCCGGGACGCCTCCGGGCGACGCCTGCCTGGTCATGGGAGCCATCGCGAACCGGTTGGGTACGGTCAGGTTCCGCAGGGCCAGTGGAGCGAAGAGTCCAGATGCATCGACGGTCATGAGCCTATGCAACACCGTGACGGCTCAACCGATTCCGCCGGCGTCCGACTGGCGGGTCGGTTATCGCCTTTTCACGCGGTCTCCGCGTCCGGTGGTGCCACTCGGAGGCTCGGCGGTTGCACCAGCATCAGCAGGTAGCGCCAACTGAAACCCGAACGCTGGCCCGGGATGGCGCACCAGACTCGCTGCACCTCGGCGGACAGTTCGTCGTCCTCGGCGACGGCTCGCAGGTCCGCCGCCGTCGCAATGCCGAGCGCCGAGAACTGCTGTGCGATCTCGGCCAGCGCCACCGCACGCAGCGGCGCGTTCTTGGCCGTCGATGTCGGCCGGCGATTCCCGATGTCGGCGGCCCACTGGTAGGGCCCGCCCACGGCGGCGATGTTCGCGAGCAGCTCCGGCACGCCATCGCGATCGGCGTTCGCGCCCTGCCCGGCCCGAAAAGCGCGGTACCGCGCCACGATATTCTCGACCGTCAGGTGCCGGGCCCCGGTGACGTACATCGCGTCAATCATGCACAGCGCCAGCGAGTTTGGATAATCATCGCCGGGATCGCGCGCAACTTCGCCCGGCCTGATTTCAGAATTCATGGTGCCTCCGTTCCGCATGGACCTGATTGGTCCTCTTGCGGTGGAAGCTAGAGAAGGCGACCGACAAGAACGCCGCCAAAAGATGTCAGAATCGCGAGTTATCCACAGGCAGGGCGTAACTGGAATGCGGTTCCTGTGGAGCACAGGATCGTCGACCCGTACCGCAGCGGGATCGCCCGGCCGAACGTGCCCGAGGTGTTCTGACCGGGGCACGCGATCTGGCATCCCTGCTGCGACGACGCACCATCGGTCCGGAAACAGCCCGTTTCCAGCTCAAACCTCGATGAGCGCCGAGAGGGTCGAGCTCATGGTCGTGATGAGTTGTTCACGGGTGAAGTCCGGCTCATCGAGTACGTACCGCACCGGCAGTGTGCGGGCGATCGTTCCGGCGGCCCAGCATCGCGCTTCGGAGTCGGCGCTGTCGCGGCCCGCGGCAAGAGTGACGAGCCGGAAACTGTCGAAGACGCGACGGTTCAGAACCTCGCGGGCATCGTCGGGGCCTAGCCGCGGCACCTCGTTGAGCAGAACTCGCAGCAGTGACCGATGTGACTCCAGGACCTCCAGTACACGCATGACGGCGGATCCGAACTCGGGCCGGCTGGGTCGGTAGACCCCTGACCGGGGATCGGTGACCACCTCCAGCAGCTCTTCGACGAACCGTTCCAGCACTGCCGCAACGATCGCGTCCTTATCGAGAAAGTACTGATAGAGCGAACCTGGTGACATCTTCGCTCGCTGAGCGATGGCGTTGGTCGATGCGCCGTCGTAGCCTCGCTCCTCCAAGATGCGAGAGGCGGCGTCGATGATCCGCTCCACGGTCTCCCGCGCGCGGTTCTGACGCGGTCGTTTACGCAGGCTATGCACCATGCGTTCAGTCACTGTCCCGCGATTCTATTTGCGAGTTGTATGCGAGCATTCATTCACTTTACCGTCAAGATGTGAATCCGATCACCATTCGTCCTCCGCTTGTCGAACGTCATGACATGACCGCAGCCTGGTTCACCCAGGCGCTGCGCTATGCCGGACTGCTCGGCGATGAGTCGGTCACGACGGTCGAGTCAGCTCCGATCGGTACCGGCCAGGTCGCAGACACCCTGGTGTTCACGTTGACCTATGACACTGCCGATGTCACGGCGCCGAGCAGCCTGATTGCCAAGGTCCCCGCTGCCGACGCCGACAGCCACGCGGCAGCTCTCGCACAGCGCCTGTACGAACGCGAGGTGCGGTTCTACCAAGAACTCCAAGAGCGGACGCTGGTCGTTGCACCGACGCACATCTACAGCGACATCGACACGACCACTGGACGTTTCGTGCTGCTGCTGGAGGATCTGTCGCCTAGTTCCTCAGTCGACCAGCTGGCCGGTTTCACCATCGAGCATGCTCGACGCGCAATGGCGGAGGCGGCGGCGCTGCACGCACCATTGTGGGGAGACGACAGCCTTGACGACACCGATTGGCTCAACCACACCCGCGCGACCGCGCCGATGCTCGCGCAGGTCGTGCCCGCGCTGACCGAGTCGTTTTGCGACCGCTATGGGGGCGACCTGAATCCAACCGCGGTTGAAAAGCTGCGACGCCTCGGCGCGCTCGCACCGACGTTCTGGACCACCCAGCACAGCCCGCTGACGGTGGTGCACGGCGATTTCCGGCCCGACAACATGCTCTTCGACGCCAAGAACGGACAGCATCCGCTGGCCATCGTCGACTGGCAGACCATCGACAGAGGGAACGGCTTGCTTGACGTCGCCTTCCTGCTCGGCACCGCCCTGGACCCGCAGGACCGCCGCGCCCATGAAGAGGAATTGGTCAGGCAGTACTTTGAGGCACTGAAGGCCGGCGGTGTTCGTGGATACGACTGGGCTCAGTGCTGGACCGATTATCGCCGTCACGCCGCCTACGCTGTCTTCTTCTTGGCGCCGGCAGCCATGCTGGTCGAGCGCACTGAACGCGGCGACGAAATGTTCTTGACGATGATTCGTCGGGCCTTGACCCAGATCGCCGATCTGGATACCGAAGCCCTCCTGGAGATGTGAACAGAGACGCCGATGCTGACCCCCTTTGACGACTACCCCATTCATCAGACAGCGCTACCCATCGCGCATGTGGGCAACGGTCACCCTGACCACTACGACCGGTTCTGGTTCAACGGCTACACCGAAGACCTGTATTTCGCGGTTGCCCTAGGGATCTATCCGAATCGCGGCGTGATCGATGCCGCCTTCAGCGTGGTCAGTGACGGCACCCAACGTTCGGTCTTCGCCTCCGGACGGCTACCGCTGGACCGGACGCTCACCGCGATCGGCCCGATCCAGATACAGATCGTGGAGCCACTGCGGACCAACCGCGTCGTGGTCGACGCCCCCGAATACGGGCTGTGCGCCGACCTGACGTTCCATGCCCGCACCGCCGCGTACGAGGAGCCCCGCCAAACCAAGTACCAGGGCACCAGGTTGTTCACCGACATGACGCGGTCATCCCAACTGGGCACCTGGACCGGTGCACTTGCCGCAGGCAAGCGCACGCAGGACCTCGGCGATCAGCCTGTCTACGGCACCAAGGACCGTTCCTGGGGTATCCGTCCCGTCGGCCTGCCCGCACCGGCCGCACCTGAGCCCGGCGCTGGGCAACTGTTCTTCCTCTGGGCGCCATTGAATTTCGATGACATCGGGTTGCATTACATGACCTTCGAAGACGCCGACGGCACGCCCTGGGCGAAAACTGCGGCGGTACTTCCGCTGCTTGCTGACAACGACCCGGTATTCGGATCAGATACCGGCGTCGAACACATCGACATCACGCATTCGATCGACTGGGCACCCGGCCTCCGTCGCTCGAACGGCGCCACCTTGACCGTCGACGGTCGAATCGGTGATCCCCACATCCACCTCGAGCCGCTGCTCACATTCCGGATGAAAGGTGCTGGTTACTTTCATCACCAGTGGTCGCACGGTCGCTGGCACGACGAACTGATAGTCGGTGGCGAGAGCGCCGACCTGGACGAACTGGACAACCTCGACTTCCAGAACATCCACGTACAACAAGTGATGCGCGCCACGTGGGGTGAGCGCACCGGAATCGGCGTCCTCGAACAGCTTGCGATCGGCCCACACGCTCCCAGCGGTTTCACCGACATGTTCGACGGGGCAGATCACCGACCGCGCCAGTAGCCCTCTGCTTCCGCGCCTCCGCCGCCCGATTCCGAGTGAGCGAGGAGCACCGCAAGCGAGGTCCACATCGACCCATCTTCTCCGCGGCGGCATCCGGATTCACGGTGGAGATCAGGGACTGTCCAACTAGACGGTGAAGCCCAGCGCCCGGAGCTGCTCGCGGCCGTCGTCGGTGATCTTGTCCGGACCCCACGGCGGGTTCCAGACCCAGTTCAGCTTGAGGTCGCTGACCAGGCCCGCGCCCACCAGGGCGGACCGCGACTGGTCCTCGATCACGTCGGTCAACGGACAGGCCGCCGACGTCAGCGTCATGTCGAGCTTCACGACAGTGCCTTCGTCGCCCTCTTCGAGCGTCATGCCGTAGACGAGCCCCAGATCGACGACGTTGATGCCGAGCTCGGGGTCGACGACGTCGCGCATGGCCTCTTCGACGGCGTCGAGCAGCTGGGGGTCGTCGACCACGTTGGCCGTGGTGGTTCCCTCGGGTGTGCCTTCAGTCATCACTTACCCTCCGCATTGGTGCCGACAGCTGCCAGCACAGTCTCTGATGCACTCGCCTCGGCGAGCGCGGCTTTGAACGCAGTCCAGCCCAGCAGCGCGCATTTCACCCGTGCCGGGTACTTGGCGACACCGGCGAACGCGATGCCGTCACCCAGCACATCTTCGTCCCCCTCGACGTTGCCGCGGGAGGAAATCATCTCGGTGAATGCACCGACGGTCTTGAGCGCCTCGTCGACGCTCTGGCCGATCACCTGATCGGTCAGCACCGACGTCGACGCCTGGCTGATCGAGCAGCCCTGCCCGTCATACGAGATGTCGGCGACGGTCTCGCCGTCGTCGGACAGCGTCACGCGCAGCGTCACCTCGTCACCGCACGTCGGGTTGACGTGGTGCACCTGCGCGCCGAACGGTTCCCGCAGCCCACGGTGATGCGGGTGCTTGTAGTGGTCCAGGATCACTTCCTGGTACATCTGTTCCATTCTCATGCAAAGAACTCCACAGCGCGTTTGACGCCGGCGACCAGCCGGTCGACCTCGTCGAGGGTGTTGTAGACCGCGAACGACGCCCGGGCCGTCGCGGCGATACCGAATCGCCGGTGCAGCGGGGCCGCGCAGTGATGACCGACCCGGACCGCGATGCCTTCGTCGTCGAGGATCTGGCCGACGTCGTGGGCGTGCACTCCGTCGAGCACAAAACTCACGGGCGAACCGCGGTGCTCGGTGGTGGTCGGTCCGATGATCCGCACCTGCGGAATCTGAGTCAGCCCGTCGAGCGTGGCAGCCACCAACTCGGCTTCATGCGCCTCGACGGCCGCCATCCCGATCGCGTCGAGATACCGTGCGGCAGCAGCCAATCCGACGACCTGCGAGGTCATCGGGGTGCCGGCCTCGAACCGCTGCGGTGGCGGGGCGTAGGTCACCGACTCCATGGTGACGGTCTCGATCATCGATCCGCCGGTGAGGAACGGAGGCAACGCGTTCAGCAGCGCACGACGGCCGTACAACACACCGATTCCAGTGGGTCCCAACATCTTGTGACCCGAGAACGCGGCGAAGTCGACGTCGAGAGCATGGAAGTCGATCGGCTGGTGCGGCACCGACTGGCAGGCGTCCAGCACGGTCAACGCGCCGACGGCCTTGGCCCGCGACACCAGTTCGGCGACCGGCGCGATGGCGCCGGTGACGTTCGAATGATGGGTGAAAGCAACGACTTTCACCCGATCATCGAGCTGCAGCGAATCCAGGTCGATGCGGCCGTCGTCGGTCACGCCGTACCAGCGCAGCTCGGCGCCGGTCCGGCGGGCCAGCTCCTGCCACGGAATCAGGTTGGCGTGATGCTCCAGTTCCGTGGTGACGATGACGTCCCCCGGCCCGACCACGCGGTCGAACCGGCTGTCCCCCACCGCATACGACACCAGGTTCAGCGCCTCGGTGGCGTTCTTGGTGAACACCAGCTCGTCGTCATCGGCACCGACGAACGACGCGATGTCCGCGCGCCCTTGTTCGTAGGCGTCGGTGGACTCCTCCATCAGCTGGTGCGCACCGCGGTGCACCGCGCCGTTGGAGGTGGTCAGGAACTGCCGCTCGGCATCGAGGACCTGCAGCGGCTTCTGCGACGTGGCCCCGGAATCCAGGTACGCCAACGTGTTTCCGCCGCGCATGACCCGACTGAGGATCGGGAAGTCGGCCCTGATCCGCGTCAGGTCGAGATCAACCGACGCGGTCATGTCAGGCCTCGGCAGCCGCAGCGGTGTAACGCTCGTAGCCGTGCTCTTCGAGCTCGTCGGCCAGCTCCGGACCACCGGACGTGACGATCCGGCCGTCGAAGAAGACGTGCACGAACTGCGGACGGATGTAGCGCAGGATGCGGGTGTAGTGCGTGATCAGCAGGACGCCGCCGTGCTCGGCCTCGGCGTACCGGTTGACACCCTCGGACACCACGCGCAGCGCGTCGACGTCCAGGCCCGAGTCGGTCTCGTCGAGGATGGCGATCTTCGGCTTCAGCAGGCCCAGCTGCAGGATCTCGTGGCGCTTCTTCTCACCACCGGAGAAACCTTCGTTGACGCTGCGCTCACCGAACGCCGGGTCGATGTCCAGCTCGGACATGGCGGTCTTGACCTCTTTGACCCAGTGGCGCAGCTTGGGGGCCTCGCCACGGACCGCGGTCGCCGCGGTGCGCAGGAAGTTCGACATCGAGACGCCGGGCACCTCGACCGGGTACTGCATGGCCAGGAACAGGCCGGCGCGGGCGCGCTCGTCGACGTTCATCTCCAGCACGTCCTCGCCATCGAGGGTGATGGACCCGGAGGTGACGGTGTACTTGGGATGGCCGGCGATGGCGTACGACAGCGTCGACTTGCCAGAACCGTTGGGGCCCATGACCGCGTGGGTCTCGCCCGACTTCACGGTCAGGTTCACGCCCTTGAGGATCGGGACGTCGGCACCGTCGGGTGCGGTGACCGAGACGTGCAGGTCCTTGATTTCCAGTGTGGTCATGAGTTGTTGCGTCCTTCAGTCAGTTCAAGTTCGTGTTCGATGGCGGCGGTCAGGCGGTCGCGGACTTCGGGCACGGCGATCTTCTGGATGATCTCGCCGAAGAAGCCCCGGACCACCAGGCGGCGGGCCTGGTCCTCGGGGATACCGCGGGCCTGCAGGTAGAACAGCTGCTCGTCGTCGAAACGTCCGGTGGCACTGGCGTGTCCGGCGCCGACGATCTCGCCGGTCTCGATCTCCAGGTTGGGCACCGAGTCGGCGCGCGCGCCGTCGGTGAGCACCAGGTTGCGGTTCACCTCGAAGGTGTCGGTACCCGTGGCCGCGGCGCGGATCAGCACGTCGCCGATCCACACGGTGTGGGCATCGGGCTTCTTCGAATCCGGATCCCCTTGCAGCGCACCCTTGTACAACACGCTGGAGCGGCAGTTCGGCTGCGCGTGGTCGACCAGCAGGCGCGACTCGAAGTGCTGGCCGTCGTCCGCGAAGTACAGACCCAGCATCTCGGCGTCGCCGCCGGGAGCGAGGTAGCGGGTCCGCGAGGTCAGGCGCACGACGTCGCCGCCGAGGGTGACCGCGATGTGCCGCAGCACGGCGTCCTTGCCCAGGGTCGCGTGGTGGGTGCTGATGTTCACCGCGTCGTCGGCCCAGTCGGCGATCGACACGACGGTCAGGCGGGCCGCGTCACCGACGACGAATTCGATGTTGTCGGCGTAGGTTCCGCTGCCGGTCTGGTCGATGACCACGACGGCCTCGCCGAGTTCGGCGACCCGCAGCTGCAGGTGGCCGTACGCGGTCTTGCCCTCGCCGGGGCCGGCGATGGTGATCTCGACGGGCTCGGCGACCTGGACGTCGCGGCCGACCGACACCACGGTCGCCTCGGCGAACGACGAATAAGCCTGGGCCGCAACCCGGTCCGCGGGCACACCGCCCTGGCCCAGACGCTCGTCATCGCGACCGACGGTCTCGACGGTGACGCCGTCGCGCTCCGAAACCTCAACGCGCGCAGCGCCGGTGGCGACCGCGGAGCCGTCGTGCAGACCGTGCAGGCGCTTCAGCGGGGTGAACCGCCACAGCTCGTCACGGCCGTGCGGCACCTCAAAAGCGTTGACGTCGTAGGACGTGAACAGCTCACCCTTATTGGTGACAATGCCCTCAACGGGTTCAGTCAAACTCACTATCCGACAGCGCCTTCCATCTGCAGCTCGATCAACCGGTTCAGCTCGAGCGCGTATTCCATTGGCAGTTCCTTGGCGATGGGCTCGACAAAGCCGCGCACCACCATCGCCATGGCCTCGTCCTCGGTCAGACCGCGGCTCATCAGATAGAACATCTGATCCTCGCTGACCTTCGAGACGGTGGCCTCGTGACCCATCGTGACGTCGTCCTCGCGGATGTCGACGTACGGGTACGTATCCGAGCGGCTGATGTTGTCGACAAGCAGCGCATCGCATTTCACGCTCGACTTGGAGCCGTGCGCGCCCTTGTTGATCTGGATCAGTCCGCGGTAAGACGACCGGCCGCCACCACGGGCCACCGACTTCGACACGATGTTGCTCGACGTGTTCGGCGCCAGGTGCACCATCTTGGCGCCGGTGTCCTGGTGCTGGCCTTCGCCTGCGAACGCCACCGAGAGCACCTCACCCTTGGCGTGCTCGCCGGTCATCCAGACCGCCGGGTACTTCATGGTGACCTTGGAACCGATGTTGCCGTCGATCCACTCCATGGTGGCGCCGGCCTCGGCGCGGGCCCGCTTGGTGACCAGGTTGTAGACGTTGTTCGACCAGTTCTGGATGGTCGTGTACCGAACGCGCGCACCGGGTTTCACCACGATCTCGACGACGGCCGAGTGCAGCGAGTCCGACTTGTAGATCGGCGCGGTACAACCCTCCACGTAGTGCACGTAGGAGCCTTCGTCGGCGATGATCAGCGTCCGCTCGAACTGGCCCATGTTCTCGGTGTTGATCCGGAAGTAGGCCTGCAGCGGGATGTCGACGTGCACGCCGGGCGGCACGTAGATGAACGAGCCACCCGACCACACGGCGGAGTTCAGCGCCGAGAACTTGTTGTCACCGGCCGGGATCACGGTGCCGAAGTACTTCTTGAAGATCTCCGGGTGCTCCCGCAGTGCCGAATCGGTGTCCAGGAAGATGACGCCCAGCGCCTCGAGGTCTTCGCGGATCTGGTGGTAAACGACCTCGGATTCGTACTGCGCGGCGACACCGGACACCAGGCGCTGCTTCTCGGCCTCCGGGATGCCCAGGCGGTCGTAGGTGTTCTTGATATCGGCCGGCAGGTCGTCCCAGGTCGCTGCCTGCTTCTCGGTGGACCGCACGAAGTACTTGATGTTGTCGAAGTCGATGCCGTCGAGGTCACTGCCCCAGCGCGGCATGGGCTTCTTGTCGAAGATGTGCAGCGACTTCAGCCGGAAGTCGAGCATCCACTCCGGCTCGTTCTTCTTCGACGAGATGTCGCGGACGACAGCCTCATTCAGCCCACGGGTCGCGGCGGCGCCTGCGGCATCACTGTCAGCCCAGCCGTAGCCGTAAGTGCCCAGGGAGGCAATGGTCTCCTCCTGGGTCAACTGTTCCGGGGTGGTCGTCATTGCGACACTCCTTCTTCTTGGGTCGCGGTGTGGATGGGATGGGCTGCGTGCTCAGGGGTCACGGGGACGTGCGTCGTACACGCACAATCCCCGTTGACGATGGTGGCCAGGCGCTGCACGTGCGTACCGAGCACCTCGGCGAACGCTTCACGTTCGGCGTCGCACAGTTCGGGGAACTCCTCGGCGACATGCGAGACCGGGCAGTGGTGCTGACAGATCTGCACCCCGCCGATGGGTCCGGTCACCGGAGTGGTCGTGGTGGCGTAGCCGGCCTGGGTCAATGCCGCGGCCAGCTGGTCCGCGGTATCGGCGATGTCCGGTGTCGTGGTGACGCCGGACAGGATCGAGTCGATACGACGACGGGCGAACGTCCGGATGGCGTCGTCACCACCGATCTCGCGCAGCTGGCGCATGGCGGCCGCGGCGAGGTCGTCGTAGGTGTGGCCGAGTTTGGCGCGTCCCGCGGCGGTCAGCCGGTACCGCTTGGCGGGCCGGCCGCGGCCGTTGTGCTGCCACGCGGCGGCAGCGCTGGATTCCGCGTCGCCGGCGTCGATCAGCGCGTCGAGATGCCGCCGGACTCCGGCGGCGGAGATGCCGAGGTGCTCACCGATCTGGGTCGCGGTAACCGCGCCTTCCAGCAGCAATTGCACGATCGCCGACCGGGTGTGTCCGTCTGAGACGGCCGTCGCCGACGTCACCGCGGTCGCGGTGCCGACAGCTCCGAGCGCTTCGGACGGCAATTTCACAACACCATTGTGACGGAATTCGGAACCCGAATCTAGGAAGGTAACCCTTATCACCGCCGCCGCGGACTTGGGCGATCCAGAATCGGCCTACGGCTAATCTGCTCTGATGCCCGACCGCCTTCAGCATCTGAGCACGGCCGTCGCGCATTGGCACGCCGACGAGCCGCCCGTCGCCTCCCCGCTCAACGCGTCCGAGGTCGCCTCGCTGCGCCGGACCCGGCGGTTCGGCGCCACCGGAACGGTACTGATGGCCATCGGTGCTCTCGGCGCCGGCGCCCGGCCCGTCGTGCAGGATCCGACGTTCGGGGTGCGCCTGCTCAACCTGCCGTCGCGCATCCAGACCGTCTCGCTGACCATGACGACCACCGGTGCCGTCATGATGGCGCTGGCCTGGCTCATGTTGGGGCGCTACACGCTGGGCAAACGCCGCATGTCCCGCAGCCAACTGGACCAGACGCTGATGCTGTGGGCCCTACCCCTGCTGATCGCGCCGCCGATGTACAGCAAGGACGTGTACTCCTACCTGGCGCAGAGTCAGATCGCCAGCATCGGCCTGGACCCATACCGCGTCGGCCCGGCCACGGGCCTCGGGCTCGGCCACGTCTTCACTTTGACGGTGCCGAGCCTGTGGAGGGAAACCCCGGCCCCGTACGGCCCGCTGTTCTTATGGATCGGACGCGGCATCTCCGAGCTGACGGGCGACAACATCGTCGCCGGAGTGCTCTCGCACCGGTTGGTCGTGCTGCTGGGCGTCGCAGCCACCGTGTGGGCAACCCCGCGCCTGGCCCGCCGCTGCGGCGTCGGCGAGGTGAGCGCCCTGTGGCTGGGACCGTGTAATCCGCTGCTCTTCATGCACCTCATCGCCGGTATCCACAACGAGGCGCCGATGCTCGGGCTGATGCTCGCCGGCACCGAATTCGCCATGCGGGGCATCGATTCCGGCCGGCCCCTCATCCCCCGGCCGCTGAGCTGGCCGCGGCACCGTGAGGACTGGGCCGCCTGGTGGCCACTGGCGATGCTGTTCACCGGCACGGTGCTCATCGCCATGTCGTCCCAGATCAAGCTGCCGTCCCTGCTGGCGCTGGGGTTCGTGGCCATGGCCCTCGCGCGCCGGCTCGGCGGGACGGTCAAGGCCTTCTTCCAAGCCTGCGTGCCGTTGGGCGTGGTCGCGCTGGCGGTCATGGCGCTCATCGGCTGGGCCAGCGGCCTCGGCTTCGGCTGGCTGTTCACCCTCGGCACCGCGAACGTGGTGCGGTCCTGGATGTCTCCGCCGACACTGGTCGCGCTCGGGACCGGACAGGTCGGCATCCTGCTGGGGCTGGGCGACCACACCACCGCGGTGCTCGGGCTGACCCGTGGGATCGGCGTCTTCGTCATCGGCGTGCTGGTGAGCTGGCTGCTGCTGTCGGTGCTGCGCGGCCGGCTGCATCCGCTCGGCGGCCTCGGGGTCGCCATGGGTGCGACGGTTCTGCTGTTCCCCGTCGTGCAGCCCTGGTACCTGCTGTGGGCGATCATCCCGCTGGCCTGCTGGGCCACCCGGCCGGGCTTCCGCGGCACGACCATCGTGGTGACGTTCGTCGTCGGCGTCTTCGGCCCGACGGCCAACGGAGACCGGTTCGCGCTGTTCCAGATCCTCGATGCCACGCTGGCCAGCACCGTCATCGTGGTGCTGCTGATCGCGCTGACCCGCAATCGCCTGCCGTGGCGCGGATTGCCGGATTCAGACGATGGTGACGCCCCTGGTAGCGCCGCTGCCAGGCCCGACGCTTACGCTGAATCCCCGTGAGTTCCACTGAGACGCCCGTATTGCTGCGCGGCGTCAGTAAGCGCTACGGCGAGATCCAGGCCGTGAACAACCTGGATCTCGAGGTGCAGCGCGCCGAGGTGCTGGCCCTGCTCGGACCCAACGGTGCCGGTAAGACCACCACCGTCGAGATGTGCGAAGGCTTCATCAAACCCGACTCGGGCGCCATCTCGATCCTGGGCCTCGACCCGACCGCCGACAACGCCAAGCTGCGCGCACGCATCGGCGTGATGCTGCAGGGCGGCGGCGGCTACCCCGCCGCCAAGGCCGGCGAGATGCTGAACCTGGTCGCGGCGTACTCGGCCAATCCGCTCGATCCGCAGTGGCTGATGGACACCCTCGGCCTGACCGAGGCCGCCCGCACCACCTACCGCCGGCTGTCCGGTGGCCAGCAGCAGCGCCTGGCACTGGCCTGCGCCATCGTCGGACGCCCCGAGCTGGTGTTCCTCGACGAACCCACCGCCGGCATGGACGCCCACGCCCGAATCGTGGTGTGGGAGTTGATCGAAGGCCTGCGCCGCGACGGCGTGACCGTCGTGCTCACCACGCACCAGCTGACCGAGGCCGAGGAACTGGCCGACCGCATCGTCATCATCGACCACGGCGCCGCGGTGGCGGCAGGCACGCCCGCCGACCTGATGCGCGGTGGCGCCGAGAACCAGTTGCGCTTCTCCGCACCGCCCAAGCTGGATCTGTCGCTGTTGGTCTCCGCGCTGCCCGAGGACTACCGCGCCAGCGAAGCCGCCAGCGGCGAGTACCTCGTCGAAGGGCACATCGACCCGCAGGTGCTGGCCACCGTCACCGCCTGGGCCGCCCGCCTGAACGTGCTCGCCACTGACATGCGCGTCGAGCAGCGCAGCCTCGAGGACGTGTTCCTCGACCTGACCGGACGGGAGCTGCGGCCGTGACAACCGAGACGAACCGGTTCGCACCGGGGACCTTCACCCCGGACCCGACGCCCGCGCCGATCCCCGCGATGTTGGCGGCGCAGTACGGCCTGGAGCTCAAGCTGCTGCTGCGCAACGGCGAGCAGTTGCTGCTGACGATGTTCATCCCGATCACGCTGCTGGTCGGGCTCACGCTGCTGCCGATCGGCTCGCTCGGCGATCACCGCCCGGGGACGTTCACGCCGCCGATCATGGCGCTGGCGGTGATCTCCACCGCGTTCACCGGACAGGCCATCGCCGTCGCGTTCGATCGGCGCTACGGCGCACTGAAGCGCCTCGGCGCCACCGCGCTGCCGGTGTGGGGCATCATCGCCGGCAAGTCGCTGGCCGTGGTCACCACGGTGTTTCTGCAGTCAGTTGTGTTGGGCGGCATCGGTATTGCGCTGGGTTGGCGGCCGAGCCCGCTCAGCCTGCTGCTGGGCGCTGTGGTCATCGCAATCGGCACCGCCTCGTTCGCCGCGCTGGGCCTGCTCCTCGGCGGGACGCTGAAAGCCGAGATTGTGCTGGCCCTGGCGAACCTGTTGTGGTTCATCCTGGCCGGCCTGGGTGCCTTGACCATCGAGCACCGCGTGGTCCCCGAGGCCTTGCGCTGGGTGGCCCGGCTGACGCCGTCAGGCGCGCTGACCGAGGCTCTCACGCAGGCGATGACGCTGTCGGTGGACTGGTTCGGCATCGCGGTACTGGCCGCCTGGGGCGTGATCGCCGGGCTCGCCGCGATGCGCTGGTTCCGGTTCAGCTGACGGGCGCAGACCCTCTACTACAAGCGGTAGTTAGCCGTCACCTACGCTTGGACCGTGTTTCGCCGCCTGGTTGATCTGCTGCCCGACCCGAGCTTGCGTGCGCAGCGCCTGATCGCCGCGCTCGTCGTCCTGACTCAGGCCGGTATCGCCGTCACGGGTTCTGTCGTCCGCGTGACCGCATCCGGCCTCGGGTGCCCGACCTGGCCGCAGTGCTTCCCGGGCAGCTTCGTCCCGATCGCGCACCCCGCGGTGCCGCGAATCCACCAGGCCGTCGAGTTCGGCAACCGGATGATCACCTTCGCCGTCGTGATCACCGCGATCGCCGCCGTACTTGCCGTCACCCGGGCGCGGCGCCGGCGCGAGGTCCTCGTCTACGCCTGGCTGATGCCGGCGTCGACGGTGCTGCAGGCGGTGATGGGCGGCATCACGGTGCTCACCGGCCTCCTCTGGTGGACCGTCGCCATCCACCTGATCGCGTCGATGCTGATGGTGTGGCTGGCAGTGCTGCTCTACGTGAAGATCGGCGAGCCCGATCAGGGCGTGACCCGCACGACGGTGCCCAAAGCACTGCGCGGCCTGACTGCACTCAGTGCGACGGTGCTGTCTCTCGTGCTGGTGACGGGGACGTTGGTGACCGGAGCCGGGCCACATGCCGGCGACAAGAGCATCGAACGGCCCGTTGCACGACTTCAGGTCGAGATCACCACGCTCGTGCACGCGCACTCGTCGTTGTTGTGGATCTATCTCTCGCTGCTGGTCGGTCTGGGCTTCGGCCTGGTCGCCGTCGGTGCGCCGGCCGCTGTCCGCAAGCGCCTGCTGGTTCTGGTGGCAGTGGTGTGCGCACAGGGCACGATCGGCGTCGTGCAGTTCTTCACCGGGGTCCCGGCGGTTCTCGTCGCATTCCACGTGGCGGGCGCCGCCGCCTGCACGGCGTGCACCGCCGCGCTATGGGCGTCGATGCGGCAGCGGACCGAGGTCGAGCCGCTCCAGGGCTGACTCGACGCCGACGGCGAATTGCCGTTGCGCCAAAGCCCGTTCGGGTTCGGCCAGTTGTCGCCAGCCCAGCCCTGGCTCGACCAATTCCAGCTCGAGCAACCGCGGGTCCCGACGGTCGCCGATGACGTCCACCCGGGCGTACAGGAATTCCGTCGGCTCGATGCCGAGATGGGCGGCCGCGGCAGCCAGCGTTGCGTAGCCGACGTCCCACAATTCGAAGTCCGGGTCAGCCGGTTGCAGCTGTTCCTCGGCGTAGGTGCCGGAATCGTGCATCTCCAGACTGCCGCCGGGCGGCGGCAAGATCGGCCCCTTGATGAAGGCGTGCGACTGCTTGCCGGCCAGGAACACCAGTGCGGTCTCCCCTGCCTCGATGCGCTCGTCGTAGGGCTGGATCAGCGCGGTGCGGCCGTCGGACTGTAGTGCGGCAGCATGCTCAGCGGCCGCGGCAGCATCGGTGAACCGTTGCGCCCCAACCGAACCGGCACCCACCGCGGGCTTGACCACCACCTCGCCGCGGGGCACCGACACCGACTCCCCCGGCGCGAAGAAACCGCTGGGCACCGTCGGCACCCCGGCGGCCGCCAGATCGGCCAGGTACCGCTTGTCGGTGTTCCACGCGACCACCTCGGGCGCGTTCAGCAGATTGCGCACCTTCTTCGTCCACGTCAGGAATTCGTCGTGTCGCTCGGTGTAGTCCCAGGTGGCCCGCAGGATCACCAGATCGGCCTGCAGTGTGGCCGGGTCATCCCAGGCCAGCCAGTGGGCATGCAAACCGCGGTCGCGCAACGCCCTGACCAACCCGTCGTCGTCTCCGTCGCCTTCGACGAGAGCCTGACAACCTGCCAAAACGACACGGGGATGACGGATATCGGGCCGCGCGAGTTTCACGTTGGAATGATAGGTGGCATGCACGCCATCGAAGTCGCCGAACTCGGCGGTCCGGAAGTCCTGTCCTTCGTCGAACGTCCCGAGCCCACCCCGGGTCCGGGTGAGGTCCTGATCAAGGCTGAGGCCATCGGCGTCAACTTCATCGACACGTACTTCCGCTCCGGGTTGTACCCGCGTCCGGTGCCCTACATCCCGGGCCAGGAGGTCTGCGGAACCATCGCCGCCGTCGGCGACGACGTGGCAGCGCTGGCTGTCGGTGACCGGGTGGTCACCGCCGCGGCGGACGGCACGTACTCCGAATACTGTGTCGCGCCGGCCGATTACGTGGCCTACGTGCCCGACGGCGTGGAGCCCGAAGTCGCCGCGGCGGCCCTGCTCAAGGGCATGACGGCCCACTACCTGATCAAGTCGACGTACCCCGTGCAGCAGGGCGACACGGTGCTGCTGCACGCCGGCGCCGGCGGCGTCGGGCTGATCCTGACCCAGTGGGCCACCAGCATGGCGGTGCGCGTCATCACCACGGTCTCCAACAGCGACAAGGCTGCGCTCTCGCGGCAGGCCGGCGCCATCGAGGTGCTGGACTATCCCGACGATCCCGCCGAGTTCGGCGCCAAAATCCGTGAACTCACCGACGGCAACGGCGTCGCCGCGGTGTACGACGGAGTGGGCGCCTCCACGTTCGAGGCGAGCCTGGCCAGCCTCGCGGTGCGGGGCACCCTGGCACTGTTCGGCGCCTCCAGCGGCCCGGTGCCGCCGATCGATCCACAGCGCCTGAACAGTGGCGGATCCCTGTTCCTGACCCGGCCGACGCTCGCGCATTACACCCGCAACACCGACGAGTTCTCCTGGCGGGCAGGCGAACTGCTGCAGGCCATCTCCGATGGCACCCTCAACGTGACGGTGAGCCAGCGTTACCCGCTGGCCGACGCCGCCCGCTCACATGCCGACCTGCAGGCCCGTCTGACCGTCGGTTCGGTGGTGCTGGTCCCCTAGACCGGCTGGGCCGCGGGAAACGTCCAGCTGCCGTCGAGAATCTCGGGCCGCGGGCGGTAGAGCCGGACGGTGTAGTTCCAGCCCGGGGTGATCGGCAGCAGGTTGGGACGGTCGGCGCCGCCGAACTGGATGGTGGCGCTGCCGTCGGCGTCTTTGACCGCGGTGATGTTGTTCAGCGAGTAGGCGTTCTGGTCGTTCGCCGTGAAGTAGCCGTCCTTGTTGTAGACGGTGACCGACCAGAAGCCGTCCACCGGAACGTCTTTGACGGTGAGCCGGTGCACCGTGGTGCCGTCGTTGCGCGCCGGTACGACGGTCAGGTAGAACGCGTCACGTTCGGGATTGCCGCCCCAGGCATTGGCCGACCCGATCAGGTGGCGCACCGGTTCGGTGTCGGCGACGGTGCCGAACATGCCCTTGGTGTCCGGCAGCGTGGTGGCGAGGGTGACGAGCGCGTCGCGCACCGTCTTCTGGCTCACCGCGTCCCACTGCGGCACCTCGAAGCTGCCGGGCGCGTCCTGCGCGACGGTGATGGCGTCCTGCAGTGCGTGCACGGCCGCCAGATCGGCAGCGTCGTTGGGATCGACCAACGTGCGGATCGCCGTCGCGACGTAGCGGGTACCGACGGCTTCTCGCGTCAGGGTCACCGTGGCCGGGGCGTAGGCGACCTGGGTCGTGTAGTGGTCCTCACTGATGGCCTGCAGCGACATGAAGCGGCCCGCGCTGTCGGGCAAGGTGACGGTGACGGGTCCGGCATCGAGGTCGAACACCGCCGCCGAGTAGAGCGTGTCGCGGTTCTGCCGGATGACGATCTGGTGGTCGATCGAGCTCAGTTCGCGGTGGTGAAGAACGCTACCGACGCCTCCGTCGTTCACGATGCCGGAGAAGTACAGATCCGATTCGGCGCGGGCGAAGTTGTCAGGGCTCACCAGTTGGGGCATGCCCCAAAACTAGCGGGTCCGTCAGCGGCCGAACACCATCGGCAGCGCGAGAGCCGAGTCGACCGCCAGGGCGCAGAACACCACCGCGAGATAGTTGTTCGACTGCAGGAACAGGCGCAGCGGCTTCACGGGCTCGCCGCGCTTCACGCCGGAGTACAGCTGGTGCGCCATGACCAGGAACCACACGCCGGCGACGAGCGCGACGGCCGCGTACAGCCAGCCGGTGGCGAACGCCAGGGCGAGCGTGGTGATGACGGTCGCCCAGGTGTAGATCAGGATCTGCCTGGTGACTTCGCGCTCGGTGGCGACGACGGGCAGCATCGGTACCCCGGCTGCTTCGTAGTCCTCCTTGTAGCGCATGGCCAGGGCCCAGGTGTGCGGCGGCGTCCAGAAGAAGATGATCAGGAACATCACCAGCGCCGGCCACTGAATGGTGCCGGTGACGGCAGACCAGCCGATCATCACCGGCATGCAGCCGGCCGCCCCGCCCCACACCACGTTTTGCGAGGTGCGGCGCTTCAGCAGCAGCGTGTAGACGAACACGTAGAAGGCGATGGTCGCCAGGGCCAGCAGGCCCGACAGCAGATTCGAGGTGCGCCACAGCCACAGGAACGACGTGACGGTCAGCACCAGGCCGAAGATCAGCGCGTTCCGGGTGGGTACCGTCGCCCGGGCCAGTGGCCGGCGGGCCGTGCGCTTCATCACCTTGTCGATATCGGCGTCGGCGACACAGTTCAGGGTGTTGGCACCGGCGGCTGCGAGCATGCCGCCGAACAAGGTGTTCAGGATCAACAGCGGTTTGATGGGACCTTGGCTGGCCACCCAGTCGAAGCGGTGGGCCAGCAGCATCGCCGGGATCGTGGTCACCAGCAGCAGTTCGATGACCCGCGGCTTGGTGAGGGCGATGTAGGCCAGCAACGTGTCCCGAACCCGCTTCGGCGACTTGGTGGCTGACTCGTCAGACGCCGCAGCTCCGGGACCGAAACCGTGCGCCCCGTGGACAGAACGGCGCTCGCGAATGCTCACGCAGATATCTCCTCGGATGTCACGGCCGCGCAGCCTCTACTACAGACGATGGTAGACCGGCTACCTGAGTGCTCGACACCGCAGGGTGGTTTCAGGTGAACAGAAACCCAATCGCGGACAGGCCAAAGGTGAAGCGGTCTGCACCGCACGAGCGGCGCGCACTAGGGTAGTCATGCAGCTCGCTTGCGATGTGCCGAGCCCGAGACGTCCCTCAGTAGGAGTGCGCCCGTGAC
Source organism: Mycolicibacterium sp. P4_G11 (assembly GCF_056555145.1). Lineage (NCBI taxonomy): Bacteria > Bacillati > Actinomycetota > Actinomycetes > Mycobacteriales > Mycobacteriaceae > Mycobacterium > Mycolicibacterium sp. P4_G11. The sequence continues at coordinate 17,160 of NZ_JBFUJW010000010.1, read as the reverse complement.
CACAGTCGAAGAGATTTCCGAACTCACCCGCCCGCAGCACCCGGGCGACTGGACCGAGTTGGACTCGGCCGCCGTCGATACCGTACGAGTGCTGGCCGCGGATGCGGTTCAGAAGGTCGGAAACGGCCATCCCGGAACCGCCATGAGCCTGGCCCCGCTGGCCTACACCCTGTTCCAGCGCCAGATGCGGCACGATCCGTCGGACACCCACTGGATCGGCCGCGACCGCTTCGTCCTGTCCTGTGGGCATTCCAGCCTGACGCTGTACCTGCAGCTGTACATGGGCGGCTTCGGCCTCGAACTGGCCGACATCGAAGCCCTGCGCACCTGGGGTTCGCTGACCCCGGGCCACCCCGAGTACGGCCACACCAAGGGTGTGGAGATCACCACCGGCCCGCTGGGCCAGGGCCTGGCCTCGTCGGTCGGCATGGCGATGGCCGCCCGGTACGAGCGTGGGCTCTTCGACCCCGACGCCGCGCCGGGTGAGAGCCCGTTCGACCACTTCATCTACGTCATCGCCTCGGACGGCGACATCGAAGAGGGCGTGACCAGCGAGGCGTCGTCGCTCGCCGGCACGCAGCAGCTCGGCAACCTGATCGTGCTGTGGGACAACAACAAGATCTCCATCGAGCACGACACCAACATCGCGCTGTCCGAGGACACCTGCGCCCGGTACCGCGCCTACGGCTGGCATGTCCAGGAGGTCGACGGCGGCGAGAACGTCACCGCGATCGAAGAGGCCCTGGCGGCCGCACGTGCCGTGACCGACCGGCCGTCGTTCATCTCGGTGCGCACGATCATCGGCTACCCCGCTCCCACCAAGATGAACACCGGTGGCGTGCACGGCTCGGCGCTGGGCGCCGACGAGGTCGCGGCCACCAAGAAGGTGCTGGGCTTCGACCCGGACAAGAGCTTCGACGTCAAGCCTGAGGTCATCGCCCACACCCGCGAGCTCGTCGCCCGCGGCAAGAAGGCGCACGACGAGTGGCAGGTCTCGTTCGAGGCCTGGGCTGCCAAGGAGCCCGAGCGCAAGAAGCTGCTGGACCGGTTGTACGCCGGCGAGCTGCCCGAGGGCTGGGACGCGGACCTGACGTACTGGGAGCCGGGCAGCAAGGCCGTCGCGACCCGCGCCGCGTTCGGCAAGGTGCTCAACGACGTCGCCACCAAGCTGCCCGAATTGTGGGGCGGCTCAGCCGATCTCGCGGGCAGCAACAACACCACCATCAACGGGGTCAAGTCGTTCGGGCCGCCGTCGATCTCGACCGAGGACTACACCGCCGACTGGTACGGCCGGGTGCTGCACTTCGGCATCCGCGAGCACGCCATGGGCTCGATCCTCAACGGCATCGTGCTGCACGGCCCGACGCGTCCGTTCGCCGGCACCTTCCTGCAGTTCGCCGACTACATGCGTCCGGCGGTGCGCCTGGCCGCGCTGATGAACATCGACCCGATCTACATCTGGACCCACGACTCCATCGGCCTGGGCGAGGACGGCCCGACGCACCAGCCGATCGAGCACCTGGCGGCGCTGCGCGCGATCCCGAACCTGTCGGTGGTGCGTCCCGCCGACCCGAACGAGACCGCGTACACCTGGCGCACCATCCTGCAGCGCACCCACGGCAACAACCCGACCGGTTTCATCCTGACCCGTCAGGGGGTACCCGTTCTGGAGGGCACTACTGCTGAAGGCGCCGCCAAGGGTGGTTACGTGCTCGGCGGCGGCAACCCCGCCGACGACGCCGACGTGATCATCATCGCGACCGGCTCCGAGGTGCAGCTGGCCGTCGAGGCACAGAAGCTGTTGGCGGACAAGGACATCGTCGCCTACGTGGTGTCGATGCCGTGCCTGGAGTGGTTCGAGGCACAGCCCAAGGAGTACCGGGACGCAGTGCTGCCCCCGGACGTCTCCGCACGAGTTGCGGTCGAGGCAGGCATCGCCCAGCCTTGGCACAAGCTGGTCGGTGATACCGGCGAGATCATCTCGATCGAGCACTACGGCGCATCGGCCGACGACAAGACCCTGTTCCGGGAGTTCGGCTTCACCGCGGAAGCGGTTGTGGCCGCCGCGGAACGATCGCTCGATAACTAAGTCGACAGAAGAGAGCATTCAGATGACTCAGAACCCGAACCTCGCGGCGCTGAGCGCCGCCGGTGTCTCCGTGTGGCTCGACGACCTTTCCCGTGAGCGACTGCAGACCGGAAACCTGCAGCAGCTCATTGACACCCGCAGCGTTGTGGGTGTCACCACCAACCCGTCGATCTTCCAGGCGGCCCTCACCTCGGGCACCGCCTACGACGAGCAGGTGCGTGAACTCGCCTCGCGCGGCGCCGACGTCGACGCGGTGATCCGCAGCGCGACCACCGATGACGTCCGCAACGCCTGCGACGTGCTGGCCAAGGCTTACGAGGCCTCCGGCGGCGTCGACGGCCGGGTGTCCATCGAGGTCGACCCGCGGCTGGCGCACGACACCGACAAGACGATCCTGCAGGCCATCGAGCTGTGGAAGATCGTCGACCGGCCGAACCTGCTGATCAAGATTCCGGCGACGCTGGCGGGCCTGCCCGCCATCACCGCGGTGATCGCCGAGGGCATCTCGGTCAACGTCACCCTGATCTTCTCGGTGGAACGCCACCGCGCCGTGATGGACGCCTACCTGACGGGCCTGGAGAAGGCCCGCGAGGCCGGGCACGACCTGTCCAAGATCCATTCCGTCGCTTCGTTCTTCGTGTCCCGCGTGGACACCGAGATCGACGCCCGGCTGGAGAAGCTCGGCGGCTCGGCGCTGGGCCTGCGCGGCAAGGCCGGCGTCGCGAACGCCCGGCTCGCGTACGCGGCCTACGAGCAGGTCTTCGGCGGTCCGCAGTTCGCGAACCTCAAGGCTGAGGGTGCCCGGGTGCAGCGTCCGCTGTGGGCGTCGACCGGCGTGAAGAACCCGGACTACTCGGACACGTTGTACGTCACCGAGCTGGTGGCCGTCGACACCGTGAACACCATGCCGGAGAAGACCATGGAAGCAGTCGCCGACCACGGTCAGGTCACCGGCGACACCATCTCGGGAACAGCCGCCGCTTCGCAGGCCGTGTTCGACGAGCTGTCGGCCGTCGGCATCGACCTGGACGACGTGTTCAACCTCCTCGAAGTCGAGGGCGTGGACAAGTTCGAGAAGTCGTGGGGCGAACTGCTCGAGGCTGTGCAAGGTCAACTCGACGCCTTGCGATGAGCGCTGGCGCGACGAGCCGAGGCACACGCAATGACTGACTGCAGCGGGCGGCCGGCGGATTGGGTGAACCCCCTGCGGGACAAGCGCGACAAGCGCATGCCCCGCATCGCCGGCCCGTGCGCGGTGGTGATCTTCGGCGTCACAGGCGATCTCGCCCGTAAGAAGCTGATGCCGGCGATCTACGACCTGGCCAACCGGGGCTTGCTGCCGCCGAGCTTTGCCTTGATCGGCTTCGCCCGCCGGGATTGGGCCGATGAGGATTTCGGCAACGTCGTACACGACGCGGTCAAGCAGCATGCCCGCACCCCGTTCCGCCAGGAGGTGTGGGACCGGTTGGCCGAGGGCTTCCGGTTCGTGCAGGGCACGTTCGACGACGACGCCGCTTTCGAGCGACTGCGCGACACCTTGCGCAAGCTCGACGAGGAACGCGGCACCGGGGGCAATCACGCGTTCTACCTGTCGATTCCGCCGAACGCGTTCCCGCAGGTGTGCGAGCAGCTGTCCAAGTCGGGCCTGGCCAACAAGCCCGACGGCTGCTGGTCGCGGGTGGTCATCGAGAAACCGTTCGGCCACGATCTGGCCAGTGCCGAGGCACTCAACGGCGTCGTCAACAGTGTCTTCCCGGAGTCGTCGGTGTTCCGCATCGACCACTACCTGGGCAAGGAGACCGTCCAGAACATCTTGGCGTTGCGATTCGCCAACGAACTGTTCGAGCCGGTGTGGAACTCGCACTACGTCGACAGTGTGCAGATCACCATGGCCGAAGACATCGGGCTCGGCGGCCGCGGCGGCTACTACGACGGTGTCGGGGCGGCCCGGGACGTCATCCAGAACCATCTCTTGCAGCTGCTGGCGCTGACGGCACTCGAGGAACCGGTGAGCTTCTCCCCTGCCGAGCTGCAGGCCGAGAAGATCAAAGTGCTCTCGGCGACCCGGCTGGCCGAACCGCTCGACGAGACCACCTCGCGCGGCCAGTACGCGGCGGGCTGGCAGGGTGGCGAGAAGGTCGTCGGACTGCTGGACGAGGAAGGCTTTTCCAAAACCTCCACCACCGAGACCTTTGCGGCGATCACCGTCGAGGTGGACACCCGCCGCTGGGCCGGAGTGCCGTTCTACCTCCGCACCGGAAAGCGGTTGGGCCGCAGGGTCACCGAGATCGCACTCGTGTTCAAGCGGGCGCCGCACCTGCCGTTCGATGCCACCATGACCGACGAGCTCGGTCAGAACGCATTGGTCATTCGGGTGCAACCGGACGAAGGCATCACACTGCGGTTCGGTTCGAAGGTGCCGGGCCACCTCATGGAGGTCCGCGACGTCAGCATGGACTTCTCCTACGGCTCGGCGTTCGCGGAGGACTCTCCCGAAGCGTATGAGCGTCTGATCCTCGACGTCCTGCTCGGCGAGCCCTCACTGTTCCCGGTCAATGCCGAGGTCGAATTGTCCTGGAAAATCCTGGATCCCGCGCTGGAGCACTGGGCCGAGCAGGATAAGGCCGGGGGTAAGCCCGACGCCTATGAATCCGGCACCTGGGGCCCGGATTCGGCATTCGAGATGCTGCAGCGGTCGGGCCGCGAATGGAGGCGACCGTAGTGATTGTCGATCTGCCCGACACCAACACCGGTGCCATCAACAAGAAGATCGTCGCGCTGCGCGAAGAAGGGGGCGCCATCACCCTGGGCCGGGTGATGACGCTCGTGGTCGCCCCGGACACCGAGGTGATGCTGGAAGAGTCGATCGAGGCGGCCAACACCGCCAGCCGCGAGCACCCCTGCCGGGTTATCGTCGTCATTCCCGGCGACCGGCTCGCCACCGAGGCGCGACTGGACGCCCAGCTGCGGGTAGGACGCGATGCCGGCGCCAATGAGGTTGTGGTGCTTCGGCTTTCCGGCCCGCTGGCGGGCCACGCGAGCAGCGTCGTCACGCCGTTTCTGCTGCCCGACACCCCAGTGGTGACCTGGTGGCCCGACATTGCGCCCGCAGTGCCTGCAGCCGACCCGCTGGGCAAGCTCGCGATCCGGCGGATCACCGACGCCACCAACGGAACCGATCCGCTGAGCTGCATCAAGAGTCGCTTGGCCGGTTACACCTCCGGCGACACCGACCTCGCCTGGAGCCGAGTCACGTATTGGCGGGCCTTGCTCGCCTCAGCTCTCGACCAGGCGCCCTACGAACCCATCACCTCGGCGCTGGTGTCCGGGCTGAAAGATGAACCGGCACTGGACATCCTGGCGGGTTGGCTGGCCAGCTGCATCGACGGCCAGGTAACTCGGACGGTCGGCGACCTGAAGGTCGAGCTGGTACGGCCCAGCGAGGTCATCGCGCTGAGTCGGCCGCAGAAGGGCGTCACCGCCAAGCTCACCCGCACCGGCCGGCCCGATGCCCGGATTCCCTTGGCACGCCGAGAAGCCCGCGATTGCCTCGCCGAAGAGATGCGGCGGCTGGACGCCGACGACATCTACCACCGCGCCCTGCAGGGCCTGGACAAGGTCGTTTATGTCTGAGCAGATCATCGAAAAGTACTCCGACGCAGACGCTTTGGTGACTGCAGTGGGCGACCGCCTCGTGGCGGCCATCAACGGCGCCATCGAGGCCCGCGGCGTGGCCTACATCGTGCTGACCGGCGGCGGTACCGGCATCAAGCTGCTCAAGCATGTCGGCGGACATCCGATCGACTGGGCCAAAGTGCACCTGTTCTGGGGCGACGACCGCTACGTCCCGGCCGACGATGCTGACCGGAACATCAAACAGGCCCGGGAAGCGCTGCTGGATTCCATTGCCATTCCGGCCGACAACGTGCACGCGATGGCCGCAAGCGATGGCAAATTCGGTGACGACATCGACGCCGCGGCTGCCGCCTACGCAGGTGAGCTGGCCGTCGTGTCCGGAAACGGCGCGTCCACACCAGAATTCGACGTGCACCTGATGGGCATGGGCGGCGAGGGTCACGTCAACTCGCTGTTCCCGCACAGCGACGCGGTCCGCGAGACCGCGCGGTACGTCGTCGCCGTCACCGACTCCCCCAAGCCGCCGCCGCGACGGATCACGCTGACCCTGCCCGCTGTCCGTCGCTCCCGTCAGGTGTGGCTGGTCGTGGCCGGCGCCGAGAAGGCCGACGCGGTGGCAGCCGCGGTCGGAGGCGCTGCGGCAGATGACATTCCAGCGGCCGGCGCAATCGGCACCGAGGCAACCGTGTGGTTGCTCGACGCGGCCGCGGCGGCGAAACTGTAGCCATGGTCGACAAAGGCGATGGCCGGACCCGTCCGGTCGGCGGCCGCATCCGGACGCTCACGCAGGCGGCACTGAACGCCGACGTCACGGTCTCGCAGGTCGATGCGCTGCTGGTCGACATGGAAGGCACGCTGGCCACCCTCAGCGGGCTGACCGACAATCTCGACACGACGATGTCGCGGTTCAACGAGACCATCACCCAGATCGACGAACTCGCGCCCCGCATTTTTGGAGTCGTCGATCGGATGGAGGCGATCGTGACGCGCGTCGAGGCCATCGTCGGCGTCGCCGAGACGGTGCTGTCGCCCATCGCGGTCACCGAGAGTGCCGTGCGTGGCGTGCTGAAGTCCGTTCGCGGTTGGGCGCCGTAGCGCGCCTGCCGCCTACCCACGACAGTCCTCGGGCACAGACCAACGGCGTCCCAAGGCGCAGTTGGGCCACGATTTCCACCGCCATCCGTGCACCGCCCAAAAAACTCTGGTCACTTTGTTTTCGCTGGTCACAGTAGGTAACTAGCGTCACATTTCCCACGATTTCTTGTCAGTACTTCGAACTATTGTTCGAATATGGCCACCGACCGCGCCACCATCTTCGCCGCGCACGCGGCGCTGGAGAATGCGATCACCGAGATCAACGAGTTCGACTACAGCGGCCTATCAGTCGCTGACCAACTCGAGCTGCTCTCACGCCGGGAAGTGCTGGCCCGTCGTATGCCGGTCGCCGACCACGCCCTCCTGGCGGGCCTGCACACGCAAACCTCCCCGCGCGAGGTCGGCGCCAAGAGCTGGGCCGACGTGCTGACCATCCGCCTGCACATCTCCGCGAAGGACGCCCGGCGACGGGTCCGCGACATGGCCGACCTGGGCCCGCGCACCACCATCACCGGCGAGGCGCTGGCACCGGCACACGAACACATCGCCGCAGCCCAAGCTGCCGGCGCCATCGGCACCGAACACATCGCGGTCATGAACACGTTCTTCGAGAACCTGCCCGACTGGGTGGACACCACCACCAGCAGCCAGTGCGAAGCAACCCTGATCACCAACGCCGCCGCAGGCCAAACTCCCGAAGAACTCAAAGCCGCCGCCGATCTGCAGCTGTACCTGCTCGACCAGGACGGCCCATTACCCGATGACGCCGAACGGGCCCGCAAACGCGCTTTCCGCATCAGTAGGCAGCAACCCGACGGAATGTCCAAAGTGGAAGGCTGGCTCGACCCCGAAGCGCGCGCCACCCTCGAAGCAGTCCAGGCCAAACTCGGCGCCCCCGGCATGTGCAACCCCGCCGACCCCACACCGTGCCAGTCCGGTACGCCTACCCAGGCCCAGATCGACAACGACACCCGCAGCGCCGACCAACGCAACCACGACGCCCTCGCCGCCATGGGCCGCATCGCCCTCGGAACCAACCTCGGCGATCACAACGGTCTCCCCGTCACCGTCGTGGTCACCACCACCCTGCAAGAACTCGAACGCGGCGCCGGCCTGGCCCTCACCCACACCGGCTCCAAGCTCCCGATCCCCGACCTGATCCGGATGGCCGCCCGCGGAGCCCACCCCTACCTGCTGGTGTGCGACAAGCACACCAACGTCCCCCTCTACCTGGGCCGCGCCCGACGCACCGCATCATTGGGACAGCGACTGGCCTTGTTCGGCCGCGATCACGGCTGCACCCGCCCCAACTGCACCGCCCCCGCCTCGCGCTCCCAGGCCCACCACGTGAATACCGACTGGTGCGCAGGCGGACCCACCGACATCACCAATCTCGCCCTGGCGTGCGGCTGCGACAACCGCCTCGCCGACACCGGCGGCTGGACCACCACCATGAAAAACGGCCGCGCCCACTGGACCCCACCACCGCTGCTCGACGTCGACCAACCCCGCACCAACCAATACTGGCACCCGCAGCTCTACCCCGCCGAAGGTGAGGGCGACGGCGAAAGTGACAGTCCCACAAATTGATTGGGCGCTACACAGCGCCCCACCGTTGCCGAGCGCCCGGTCGGCCGATGAACTGCGCGGCAGACAAATACCGCGTGGCGCGCCGCGAACCGCACCTCGCCCCCACGCCTGCTACCGCATCACCGAAGAGGCTGGTCAGCTACTCGCGACAACGTAGGTCAATGCTGTAGTTCTACACTGTTGACAGCAGTGAAAATGGGGCGTGTACTGGACTTCTAGCAGTATCTGAGGTGCCACCATGATCGTCATCATTGGACTCGTCGTACTGCTCGTGGCGGTGATCGCAGGATTCGCCGGTGTGCTCACCAACGCCGGGGCCGCCCATCCGCTGACCGACAACTTCTCGCTCCTGGGCTATCACGTCACCGGGTCGACCGGCGCGGTGTTCCTGGCCGGGATCGTGGTCGGCGCAGTAGCGATGCTGGGTCTTGCCGTGTTGCTGGCAGGCGCGCGGCGTACCGCGGGACGCGGGCGAGATGCCCGACACCAGCTCAAGGATTCCCAACGTGAAACCGCGTTGCTCAACCAGGAGCGCGACCAACGACTCGAGCATCAGCAGGCCGACACCACCACCGGATCACCGGTGAAGCGACAGCAAACTACGTTGGGGCACAGCAGGTTTGCCTTGCTCCAGCGGTGGACGCGCGGTCCGCGACCTGCGGGCACCGCGCATGCCGACAAGCCGCGGTAACACCCGCCTGCGATCACCAGCGTCAGCCGCAGTCGCGGCGTAACCAAAAGAAGGAAGGCGACAGCCAATGAGCATCACCAGAACACTGGCCAACAAGGCCGAGGCCGTCAAAGGCGCCTTGAAGAAGTTCATCGGCCAGAGCACCGGCAACACCCGGTTGCGCACCGAAGGCCGAGTCGATCAGTTCAAAGGCAACGCCAAACAGGCCGGCTCCCACATCAAAAACGCTTTCAAACCCTAGCCGGCCATCCCCCAACCACATCGGCATCGAAACGAGGTAGACGCCATGATCGTCGTCGGAATCGTCCTCATCATCGCTGGACTGCTGCTCAACACCAACCTGCCCCTGGTACCCATCGGGGTCGTCCTTCTCGTCATCGGCTTGGTACTGATGGCCATGGGACGGATGGGACGCCCCGCCTTCGGCCGCCGCCACTACTACTAGCACTGGCCGGCAACACATCTCGCCGATGGTGATTCACCGCGGCGTGGACACGGCGCGACCACTTACCACTGCCAGGTGACGCAACTCCCCGCAGCTGCCCGGCCGAACGTCAGAGGAGAAACATCATGCGATATGCAGGGCTATTGGTAGTCGTATGGCTGGTCATCGGCGCCTTCGCCACTGGCCAACGCGGCTACTTCACCCACGCCGAGCAGAACTGTGCCAGCGTGGGGACCATCGCGGTCACCGTGATCGCAGGACCACTCAACTACCTGGGTGTCAATCCGAAGGTGACGGACTGTGTTGTGCCCCAACCTAGCTCGTGAAACCCATCGCTCAAATCCGATCGATCTGAAGCTCGGTACCCTACTCAACCACCCCAAGAAGCCAGCATGATCATCAGCACCCAGGCGTTGATCGTCGTCGTCGCGATCGCAGCCATCGTCTTACTCATCGCCCTCGGGGCGATGTTGATGAAAAAGAGCGTTCTCCTGCTCGTCAAAGGCCGGGCAAGCCGGCCGGCGCGCGCCGCCCACCACGGCTCGACGCCGTTCGTCTAACGGCGGGCCAAAATCGCCGCTACCCGCTGTTGCGCAGCGCGGTGGCCAACCCGCTCATGGTCAGGAGGATGCCGCGTTGCACGAGTTCGTCTTCGTCGCCTGACCGGTAGCGGCGCAGCAGCTCGACCTGGAGGTGGTTCAGCGGCTCCAGGTAGGGGAACCGGTTGAACACCGACCGCGCCAGGGCCGGGTTGTCGGCGAGCAGGTCATCCTGCCCGGTGATCAGGGCGTGCATCCGGATGGTGCGCTCGTGTTCGGCAGCGATCTTGTCGAACACCCGATGGCGCAGCGCCTCGTCGTCCACGAGCTCCGAATACCGCGCTGCCAGGCCGAGATCCGACTTGGCCAGCACCTGCGCCATGTTGGACAGCACGGTCCGGAAGAACGGCCACTTCGCATACAGGTCCTGCAGCACCGCGAGGCCGCTGTCGGTGCTTTCGATGAATTCCTCGAAGGCCGTCCCGGTGCCGTACCAACCGGGCAGCATGACCCGCGACTGGCTCCAGGCCAGCACCCACGGGATGGCCCGCAGATCGGCGATCGACGTGGTCGGCTTGCGCGACGTCGGGCGACTCCCGATGTTGAGCGCACCGATCTCGCTCACGGGCGTCGACGCCTTGAAGTACTCGACGAATCCCGGTGTGTTGTGGACCAATTCACTGTAGGCCCGCTGGGCCCGCGCGGCGAGGTCGTCCAGCACGTCGTAAGCAGGTGCTGCCGCGTCCCCGAGCCCTTCGACGTCGAGCAGCGTCGACTCCAGAGTCGCGGCCAGCAGGGTCTCCAGATTGCGATGTGCGGCATGCGGTTCGGCGTATTTGGCGGCGATGACCTCGCCCTGCTCGGTGATCCGCAACGAGCCCCTGACCGCACCGGGCGGCTGCGCGAGAATCGCGTCATAGCTCGGGCCACCGCCGCGGCCGACGGTGCCGCCGCGACCGTGGAACAGCCGCAGCCGAATACCGGTCTTGCGGGCCGATTCCACGAGATCGAGCTCGGCCCGGTACAGCGCCCAGTTGGCCGCCAGGTAGCCGCCGTCCTTGTTCGAATCCGAGTAGCCCAGCATCACCTCCTGGTGGTCGCCGCGGACGGTGACGATCGAGCGGTACAGCGGAATAGCAAGGGCCGCTTCCAGAATCGACGATCCGCGTTGCAGGTCGTCGATGGTCTCGAACAGCGGCACGATGCCCACCGGGCTGTACGGTTCGGGCCCGGCCGCGTCCAGCAGGCCTGCTTCTTTGAGCAGCACCGCAGCTTCCAAGAGGTCGGACACCGACTGGCACATCGAGATGATGTAGTTGGGAACGGCCGGCGGCCCGAAGACCTCGACCGCCCGGGCTGCCGCGGCGACGATGTCCAGTTCCTTGCGCGCCAGCTCTGACAGCTCGGCGTCCCGGCTCACCAACGGCCGGCGGGTGGACAGTTCGGTGACCAGAACGGCGACGCGTTCGTCCTCCGGCAGCGATGCGTAGTCGGGATGCACGCCGGCCCACGCCAGCAGCTCGGCAACCACCTGCTCGTGTACTTCGGAGTTCTGCCGCAGATCCAGGCCACACAGGTGAAAACCGAAGACTCGCACAGACTCTCGCAACCGGGCCAGCCGGTCGTCGGCCAGCACACTGGTGCCGCCGGCGCGCAGCGAGGCGTCGATGACATCCAGGTCGGCCAGCAACTCGGCAGGCGAGGTGTATTGCGGCAGCCCGAGGTCCAGCTCGTGTTCGGGTTGGCGGTCGAGGACCTCGGCGGCGGTGGCCGTCAGGCGTCCGCGGATCACGTGCAGCGCCTGACGGTACGGTTCGTCGGCGTGGGCCGGTTCGGGATGCTGGTCGGCCAGCGCCTGCAGCGCATCGCTGACGCGGACCAGCCGCGCCGACATGGACAGTTCGTGTTCCAGCGCAAGGAGTTCGGCGAAGTAACGGTCGAACGCGGTGTAGGCCGCGCTACCGGTGGCCAGTCGCACCACGTCGGCGGTGACGTTGGGGTTGCCGTCGCGGTCACCGCCGATCCACGAACCGGGCCGCAGGATCGGTGTCTCCAGCAGTTGGGCATCCGGCCAGCGCGCCTGCAGCGCGGTCCGCACGTCCGCGTTCACCTGCGGGATGACATCGAAGAACGCGGCGGGGTAATAGCGCAGACCGGTGGCGATCTCGTCTTGAATCTTCAACCGCGACAAGCGGATCAGCGCGGTCTGCCACAGGGTGAGGATGTGCCGGCGCAACTCGGTCTCGATGTCGCGGTCGTCGCGCGTCAGGGTGTGTCCGTGCAGCCGCAGCCGCATCAGGTCGGTGATCCGGTTCTGGGTGTCGAAGATGGTGCGACGCCGGGTTTCGGTGGGGTGAGCGGTGATCACCGGCGAGACCAGGGCGCCAAGGAGCGCGTCAGCGACGGCCGCCGAGTCCAATCCGCCGGCCTGATCCAGCTTGCGGTACGTCGCGGCCAAGCTGCTGTCCTGCGGCGGCTCACCCGCCGCCACGTGCACGGCGCGCCGCCGTTCGCGGTGGATGTCCTCGGCGACGTTGGCCAGCAGCGCGAAGTGGGTGAACGCCCGGATCACCGGTATCGCCTGATGAATGTCGATGCCGGAGAACAGCGCTGCCAGCTCCGCCCGGTCGATCTCCGAGCGCCGCACCCGGAACGATTCCACTCGCGCCCGTTCCACCAAGTCAAAGACGGCGTCGCCGTTCTGTTCGCGCACGGTGTCGCCGAGGATGGCGCCGAGCAGCCGGATGTCCTCGCGCATCGGTTCGGTGGCCTCACGGCCGAGTTCGGTGCGCTGAACCGATCCGATCGGCAGCAGCGCGGTGTCGGGGACGTTCGGAAGCTCTGCCATCACCTCAGTATCGACGGTGGACGCCGGTACTGCAGGGCACGGCAGCCTGGTTCACTGCGAACCAACCGGGACGATCGGGGTTGACGACGTCGTCGATGGATTCGTCGTCGACGGCGGCGCCGATGGTTTCTGCCCGTCCGGCAACACAATCGGGGACGCCGCGCTATCGCGGTTGTCGCCGCCACCCCCGCCGCTGCTGTCTGAATCCACGTTGGGCGGCCAATCCACCGCGGTCGGCGGCCAGGCCTTGGCCGACGAGCTGCCGCCGCCTGGTGGCGCGCAACCCGATCCGGCGCCGAAGTCACCCGCGCCGGTGCAGTCCGCGCTTGCCTGCGGCGGAGAAATCGTGAGCCAAACAGACACCGCCCAGGCCACGACGCCGACCGCCGAGAGCCATCGGCGTCCGGATATGACAGGCATTCGCACGGCGCTCATAGCTGCAGGATGTCCCCGTACGCGTTGACGCTGTCGTCGTTCTTGTCGGTGTCGATGGTCACCGTGGAGAAGAACCGGATGGCCACTGCTCCGCCGCAGGCGTCGACCTTGACGTGTGCGTCGTGGACGGTGATGCCACCGGTGCGGCCCTTCAGCGTCTTCTTCCCCAGCACCACGTTGGTGATGGTGCCCGGCAACAGGTTCACCGAGACGTTGCCCTCCAGATCGGCGTACGGACCGATGGCATTCAGCACGTTCCCGCTGAATCCGGGGTTGACGCCGATGTCGGCATCGCCTCCGACGCTGGCGCCCTCGCTGAGGTCGACCTGGCAGCCCAGCTGCAAGCCCACGATCAACGTCCCGTTGTTGACCGCCGACGAGCCACTCCCGTCGATGGTGGCCTCGGCCCGGCCGGTGACGAACCCCTCGCGGGTGAAGGCCGTAGCAGCCATGTTGGGCACCGAGTTGACGGCCATCTGGGTGAGCGAAACCCCAAGGCGCCAACCGTCTTCGGTGTTGATGGCCTGCCGGACGTCGGCGACCGGTAGCGGATCGGCTCGCGCCACCCCGCCGGCCAGGCCACCGGTTATCGAGAGCAGCGCCATCGCACCCGCGCCGATACGCACACGTTTCACCACAGACTCCGCCCGACGTAAGCGACCACTGTCCCGGCGACGCCGCCAGGTATCGAGGCGAGCGTAGGAGCCGGCGCTAAGCGCGCCCTGTCATCGGCATAAGTGCCAGCCCAGCACCGGCTGGACGCTTCCTGTCAGTGGCAGCGGCACAAACAAAACCGGCCACGCCTGACAGGCGTGGCCGGTTCGGAAAATCTGAAAATTAGGCGCCGTACTTGATCTGCAGCGCGATGCCGACGATCGACACCAGCCAGATCCCGGTGATGAAGTACGTCAGGCGGTCCAGGTTCTTCTCCACGACGGTGGAGCCGGACAGGCTGGACTGCACGCCGCCGCCGAACAGCGTCGACAGACCGCCACCCTTGGCCCGGTGGAGCAACACCAGCAACACCACCAACAGGCTGGTGATGATCAACGTGATCTGCAGGGCCAAAATCATGACTCACAGCTTACCGGGTAGGGCCCCGTGCCCCTGCCGCGGACCACCGTCGGGCCGTCATCATGGCCACGACCGCGTTGCTGGATTTGCCAGAAAATTCACAGTTTCGGCGATACGGGCGGCGGTGGCGGCGCACTATGAACAGATCAGCATCCACTACTCGGCCCCTTTGGAGGCCAACATGTCCGTCCTCAAATTTGCTTCAGCAGCTTTGCTGGCTGCCGCATTGGCGGTCACCACAGCACCGGTCTCGATCGCCGCACCCAGCGATGACACGTGGGACATCGAGGCGTACGACAACTGCATGAAAAAGACCGTCCGGAACGCCGACCTGTGCTGCATAGAGTCAGGAGGCATCCCCGGCATGGACCCCGAGACCGGCTGCCACGCGCCACCTGCCAAGGCAGCTGACGCACCGCTGACGACCACGACGACGAGGCCGCTACCCGGAGGAATCAACAGGGGCAACCTGCCGACCATGGTGTTGGAGCCGGCCAACTAGGGCCGGCCCCCTCACCGCTGAATCACGGCAGCGGCCCACCCGCGGCGATCGCCGACAGCATCGCGAACTGCTCGCCGTCGAGCGACGCACCGCCGACCAGCGCACCGTCGATGTCCGGCTTCGCAACCAGTTCACCGACGTTCTTGGCGTTGACCGAGCCGCCGTAGAGCACGCGCACGGTCGCGGCGATCTCGGGCGACGCGAGTTCGGCCAGGGTCGAGCGGATGGCCGCACACACCTCCTGGGCATCCCCGGCACTGGCCACCCGGCCGGTGCCGATGGCCCAGACGGGTTCGTAGGCGATCACGACCTGGCTGATCTGCTCGGCGGAGAGCCCGGCCAGCGAGCCTGTGAGCTGGCCGGTGCAGTGCTCGACGTGGTTGCCGGCCTCGCGGATGTCCAGCCCCTCGCCGATACACACGATCGGGGTGAGGCCGTGCTTGAGCGCGGCCTTCGCCTTGGCGGCCACGAGGGCGTCGTCCTCGTGATGATAGGTCCGGCGCTCGGAGTGCCCGACGACGACGAACGTGCAGCCCAGCTTGGCCAGGAACGCGCCGCTCACCTCACCGGTGTAGGCGCCGGAGTCGTGCTGGGACACGTCCTGGGCGCCGTAGGTGAGCAGGAGCTTGTCGCCGTCGACCATCGTCTGCACGCTGCGCAGGTCGGTGAACGGCGGCAGGACGGTGACGTCGACCTTGGCGAAGTACTTGTCCGGCAAGGCGAATGCGATCTTCTGCACCAGTCCGATGGCCTCGAAATGGTTGAGGTTCATCTTCCAGTTGCCGGCGATGAGCGGCTTGCGTGCCATGTCCTACGACTCCAGTACTTCGATGCCCGGGAGCGTCTTGCCCTCGAGGTACTCCAGCGACGCGCCGCCACCGGTCGAGATGTGGGAGAAGCCGTCCTCCGCGAGTTCGAGCTGACGCACCGCGGCCGCAGAGTCGCCGCCACCGACGACGCTGAACGCGCCCTTGGACGTGGCGGTGATGATGGCCTCGGCGACGCCCTTGGTGCCGTCGGCGAAGGCCGGGAATTCGAAGACGCCCATCGGGCCATTCCAAAACACGGTCTTGGCGTTCGACAGCAGCGCGGTGAAGCGCTTGACCGACTCCGGGCCGATGTCCAGGCCCATCTTGCCGTCGGGGATGCGGTCGGAGGCCACGGTCTCCGGTTCGGCATCGGCGGCGAACTTGTCCGCCACGACGATGTCGACGGGGAGGTGGATGACGTCGGCGTAGGTGTCCAGCAGTCGCTTACAGGTGTCGATCATCTCCTCCTGCAGCAGCGAGGTACCGACCGAAAGCCCTTGGGCCGCAAGGAAGGTGAAGCACATGCCGCCGCCGATGACAATGCTGTCGGCCTTGGTGGCGAGGTTCTCGATGACCGCGAGTTTGTCGGAGACCTTCGAGCCACCGAGCACGACGGCATACGGCCGCTCGGTCGAGCTGGTCAGCTGCTCGAGCACCTTGACCTCGGTGGCCACCAGCGTGCCCGCGTAGTGCGGCAGGATGCCGGCGACGTCGTACACCGATGCCTGCTTGCGGTGCACCACCCCGAAGCCGTCGGAGACGAACGCACCCGGCGAGCCATCGGGGCCCTCCACCAGAGCCGCCAGCTCGCGGGCCAGGGCCGCGCGCTCGGCGTCGTCCTTGCTGGTCTCACGCGGGTCGAAGCGGATGTTCTCCAGCAGCAGCACATCACCGTCGGTCAGGCCCTCGGCGCGGGCGAGCGCATCGGTGCCGACGACGTCACCGGCGAGCTGGACGTGCCGGCCCAGCTTCTCCCCCAGCGCCGCGGCGACCGGCGCGAGTGAGAACTTGGGGTCCGGTCCGCCCTTGGGCCGGCCCAGGTGTGCGGTGATGACGACCTTGGCGCCGGCGTCGGCCAGCGCGGCCAGCGTCGGCACGGAGGCGATGATCCGGCCGGCATCGGTGATGTTGCCGTCATCGTCGAGCGGGACGTTGAGGTCGGAACGGACCAGAACGCCCCGCCCCTCTACACCTTCGCCCAACAGCTCATCGAGGGTCTTGATGCTCATACCTGTCTTTCTGTTGCTTCACTTGCGATCTACAGCGATTTGCCGACCAGTGCGGTCAGGTCGGCGATGCGGTTGGAGTAGCCCCATTCGTTGTCGTACCACGAGACGACCTTGGCTTGGTTGTCGATGACCTTGGTCAGTCCGGCGTCGAACAGTGAACTGTGCGGGTCGGTGACGA
>NZ_JBFUJW010000009.1:0-282893 GCF_056555145.1 Mycolicibacterium sp. P4_G11 | reverse complement strand
GGCTACCCCACCACCGGACTCACACCCGAACGCCTCCGCGACGGATGGCGCCTCAACCCCACCACCGAGACACCAACGATCTACTACATCACCGACGACAGCCACATCATCACCGCACCCGCCACCGCACCAACCGCCCACATCGCCAGCCAAATGTCCGCAGAATTCCGCAACCGACACCCCATCGAGAACCCACCACCAGCCCACGACACAGGCACCGACATCTTCGACTGAAACAATCGGCCACAGTTGCGCTCCCGCAACCGCACGCCGGAATAGCGCCCGAGCGCAGAAACCGGAACCCACGCCGGTGGGCACCGAGACTCAGCCCAGGACGATCGAGTCCCCCTGCACCTGAACAACTTTGGCCGCCAGCGGCTTCTTGGCCGGCCCCTGCGCCACCGTGCCGTCGAGGTTGAACTTGCTGCCGTGGCACGGGCAGTTGATGGTGCCGTCCGCGACCGTGGTCACCGCGCAGCCCTGGTGTGTACAGGTCGTCGAGAATCCCTTGAACACGCCCGCCGTCGGCTGCGTCACGACCAGTTCGCCGACGATCACCCCCGAGCCCACCGGCACCGCGGACGTCTTGACCAGCCCGCCGTCAGTTTTGATCGGCCCCCCATCTGTCTTGGCCCCGCCGTCAGGCGCCGGGGGCGGCGCCTGACTGGCTGCGGCGGGCGGCTTGCCGTAGGTCTGGCAACCCGCTATCGCGGTGACGCCCAAGGCGATTCCCGTGTAGGCGAGCACATCCCGCCGGCCCAGGTTTTCGGACATCAGAACTTCAACCCCTCTCCGACGAAGAGCCACAACGCCGAGGTCAGCCAGAGGTAGACCAGGCTGGTGAACACTGCACCGCCGAGCACCGGAAGCGCCCAGCCGGGAACACCCTTGCGCGTCAACAGCAGCATCTTCGCGACGAACGCGCCGTAGAAGAAGCAACCCAGCAGTGAATGGGTGAGCACCCGCAGATCGGTGGTCTGGAACCCCACGGCGTACAGGCAGTGCACCGCGACCGGGACACTGGCCAAGACGGCCAGCCGACCCGACCACACGTGCGCGGCACCGATCCACGTCGGCGCCTTCACCGGCACCTTGCCGTACAGCACCAGGGCCGAGAAGACTTGGAACAGCCCAAGACTCGCGGACAACGTGGCCAGCCACGCCTTCGCATACAGCCCGCTGGAGAAGCCGGCGAAGTTGACCGAGAAGAACTTCGGCTCGTGGACCGACCCGAACACCCCGAGGCCGACCGCAACCAGTGCCCCGACCATCAGGGTGACGACGACGAAACCCGCGCCGCCCGAAGGGATTGGCGCGCGCTGCGTAGGGGCGTCGGCCGACGGATCAAACGCCATCGCTGTCGCCTTCCACGCGCTTGGCGTCCGGGGTCAGCGGAGGGGCCGGCGATGTCGCACCGTCGGCCGCGCGCTGCACGCCCGTCACCGACTTGTCCTCGCCGACGATCCAGCTGTTGCGCACGCCGTTGTCCTGGCTCACGTACAGGCCGGCCGGGGGCTGAACGGCGGAAGCCGTGAAGGGCCAACTCTTTTCGCCGATCGACAGCGTGCCGGCCACATTCTTGCCGTCATGCCGGCCCTCGAGGTGGCTGGTCTTGTCCTTGCTCGTCAGGGTGACGGTGCCGGCCTCTGCCGGTCCACTCAGCCAGGTTTCGATGGCCTTGCCATCGCACGCGTAGGCGCGGGCTGTCGCACCCTTGACCGAAATGTCCAGCGTGATGACGCCGGTTTTCGTCTCGACCTTGCCCTGGTAGTCAGCGGCCGCCGGGAACGGCACCGCGGCGGGCGCGGTGCTCGGCGGCGCCGTGGCCGACGTGGCCGGTGCGGCCTGACTGGTCGATGTCGCCGGCGCGGTGGTCGGTGCCGCGGGCCCTGACTCCTTGGAAACATTCACCGCGTAGATCCCGACGCCGAGGGCGGCGACCGCGCCCAGGGTGACGAGTGGACCCGTTACCTTCATGTTTGCTCCTCATCGGCTGTGAACCCGATGGCAACAATGATCCACCCGTCGGGACACCCGTTCATCAGATTCGGTGAGATATTCGGCCAATTCCAGTTAACGATTGGCCGACTCAACCGGAACAACGGAGCAGCGTCACAGAAGGTTCAAAGCAACTTGCTAGCCAGGAAGCACGGGCAGCGCGCCCGCGACCATCAGCGGCCGGACATCGGTCCACATCAGGTTGTTGTCCGCTGCTGAGCCCGACAGCTGCAGGACCCCGCGCTGGTCGGCGATGTACACCGTCGAGGTGTTGGCCGCCACGGTGGACACCGGAACCACCAGATTCCGTGTTGGCCCATCGGAATTCACGCCGTCGAGGTTGACGTACGACACGGGATGCGCGCCGTCGGTGCGCGTCACCACGATGTCGTCGCCGGTGCGCCAGGACAACGACAGCGCCGTGTTGCCGAGGCCGTAACCGAGTCGGCGCGGGTAGGTGAGCGCGAGCTGACCGCCCTGGCCTTGCTCGACGCTGGCCAGGATCACCTGGCCGTTGATCACCATCGCGGCCCGCGTGGCGTCCCGGGACAGCTGCAGCCCGCTGATCGGGCCGGGGAATTTGGTGGCCACGGCCGACGAGTCGACGGGGATGCGGGCGGGTTGGCCCGAAGCCGCTTCCTGGATCGCCCGTACGACGTTGGTGCCGTCGACCACGATCCAGATTGCGTCGTCGAGCGACCAACTGGGACGCGACAGGGTGTGCGCGTCAAGCGCCTGCGCGGCGTCGCCGTTGACCGGGCCCACCCACAGCGACTGCGCCATGTCCGGGGCACCGGGCCGCAGCGTCACCACCGAGGCGACCTCCTGCCCGCTGCGCGACAGCGCGGCCGAGGTCTGGCCCGGCAGTTGCCCGAAGGCCCCGCCGACCCGCGGCGCGTTGTCGCCTTCCAGGGAAACCAGCGATCCTCCGGCCAGAGCATGCAAGCCGGCCGCGGCGCCGGGGTCGGCACCCGGGTCGGTGGCCGCGACGTCGGAGGTGTTCCAGCCTTCGGCGAACCGGTCGTCGAGAGCGGCGCCGTCGGCGTTGATCACGTACGGGCCGTTGACCCCGGCCCGGAACAACGTCCAGATGATCTGCGCCGCAAGCAATTGCCGGCTGTGCGGGTCAGTGGTCGACAGGCTCTCGAGGTCGATCCTGGCGCCGCCATACCCGCGCCCGACACCGGTCTTGCCGCCGTCGGCCCGGGTCACCGGACCACGCAGCCGCAGCGGTGCGGCCATCAGATTCCGAACGCTGCTGGCCATCTCGGGCCGCGGTCCGGACAGCAGCTTGGTGACCAGTTCGGTGGCCAACTGGTCAGGGTCGGACACCGCGACGTAGCGCGGGTCCGGCACGACGGTCTTGCCGGTCGGGTCGACGAAGTAGAGCGTGTCCCGTTTGTAGGTGGACTGGAACTGTTGCCAATCCAGGAAAACCCCATTGGGTAGCTTGTCGATCCGCCAGCCCCGCGGCGTCTTCACGAGATCGATGGGGCCGGGGTCGGGCAGCGCGCCCTCGCCCGTCTCGAACACCCCGACGTCCGACAGCGAGCCCAGGATGTCGGCGTGCATGGTCACCGAAACCTTGTCCGTGCCACGGGTTTCCACGAAGACGACGCGGTCGATCAACAGGGCGCTGCCGGCGTCGTCCCAGGAGCGGGACGCCGATTCGGTGAGGAACTGACGCGCGGCCAGGTGCCGATTCGCGGGATCGGCGGTGGCCTTGAGGAATTCGCGCAGCAGCAAGTCCGGGTCCATGCCCGGCGACGGTGTCGGCAGATTGCGCGGCGCCGGCCGGTCGACCGTACCCACAGCCTGCGGCGCGGACGAACTGGGCACCCCAGCGCACCCCGTCAACACCAGCAGCAGCACGGCGCAGACCGCCAATGCCCCTTTCACGAGGTCTCCACGGCGGGCAGTTCTCCGGCGGAAAGGGCCGTAACCGATTTGGGCCCAGCAGGTTTGAGCGGCAGCGGGCTGGTGGTCACCTTGTGACCTCGCACCAGCGGCAGCGTGAGCCGGAAGCAGGCGCCGTGGCCGGGTTCGCCCCAGGCCTCCAACCGGCCCTGGTGCAGGCGGGCATCCTCGATGCTGATGGCCAGGCCGAGGCCGGTGCCACCGGAGCGGCGCACCCGCGAGGGGTCGGACCGCCAGAACCGGCTGAACACCATCTTCTCCTCGCCCGGTCGCAGACCCACGCCGAAATCGCGGACCGTCACTGCCACGGTATCCACGTCGGCCGCCATCTTGATCTGCACTGGCTTCTTCTCGGCATGGTCGATCGCGTTGGCGATGAGGTTGCGCAGGATGCGCTCGACACGGCGGGGATCCACCTCGGCGATGACGGCCTCGTCCGGAAGATGCACGGCGAGTTTGATATTCGCGTCGTCGGCCAGGTGCCCGACGTTGTCGAGCGCGCTCTGCACGGTGTCGCGCAAGTCGACCGACTCCACCGATAGTTCGGCCACACCGGCGTCGTGCCGGGAGATTTCCAGCAGATCGGCCAGCAGCGTCTCGAAGCGGTCGAGTTCGTTGACCATCAACTCCGTCGAGCGCCTCAGCGCCGGCTCGAGGTCCTCGCTGTGGTCGTAGATCAGGTCCGCCGCCATGCGCACGGTGGTCAACGGCGTCCGCAGTTCGTGACTGACGTCAGAGGTGAAGCGGCGCTGCAGGTTTCCGAACTCTTCGAGCTGGGTGATCTGCTTGTGCAGGCTTTCGGCCATGTCGTTGAACGACACCGCCAGGCGCGCCATGTCGTCCTCGCCGCGCACGGGCATGCGCTCGGTGAGGTGGCCCTCGGCGAACCGCTCGGCGATGCGCGACGCTGACCGCACCGGCAGCACGATCTGCCGGGCCACCAGCAGCGCGATGGCCGCGAGCAGGCCCAGCAGCACGATGCCACCGGTGGCCATGGTGCCGCGCACCAGCGCGATCGTGCTCTCTTCGTTGCTCAGCGGAAAGATCAGGTACAGCTCGAGATTGGTGACCTGCGACGACGTCGGGCTGCCGACGATCAGCGCGGGCCCGGAGAAGCCGTCGGTGTGGACGGTGGCGTACTGGTAGCTGACCTGTCCGGCTTTGACGAAGTCGCGCAAGGAATTCGGAATTTCCCCCACCGGGCCGGCCGATGTGGCCGCGCGCGGACCGTCACCGGGGACCACCAGAACCGCATCGAAGGCACCGGCCAGGCGGGAGCCCGAATCGACCTTGCGGTCGATGAGGGTGTTGCGCGCCAGCTGCAGGCTGCTGCCCAGCGAGCGCGTCTCCTCGCCGCCGACGATGCCACTAACTGTGGTTCGGGCGTGCTCGACCTCTTCGGTGCCGGCGCGGACCTTGGCTTCCAGGATGCGGTCGGTGATCTGACTGGTCAGCACAAAACCCAGCACGAGGATGACAGCGAGGGACAACCCCAGAGTCAGGGACACCACGCGCAGCTGCAGCGAGCGGCGCCAGGCGTAGCCGACCACCCGGCCGACAGCACCCAACCCACGCACGAAAGCGCCCGAGCCGAAACCGCCACGGATGCGCCGTCGGGATCCCCAGATCACCGGCGCCCTACGGTCTCAGGCTCGGGCTTGACGAGCCGACCGATCACGGCGGTCCGGCCTTGTATCCCACTCCTCGAACGGTCAGCACCACCTGCGGGTTCTCCGGGTCCTTCTCGACCTTGGCCCGCAGCCGCTGCACGTGGACGTTCACCAGACGGGTGTCTGCCGGGTGGCGGTAGCCCCACACCTGTTCGAGCAGCACGTCACGAGTAAACACCTGGCGCGGCTTCCGCGCGAGGGCGACGAGCAGGTCGAACTCCAGCGGCGTCAGCGAAATCTGCTCACCCTGACGGGTCACCTTGTGGGCCGGCACGTCGATGTCGACATCGGCGATGGACAGCATCTCTGCCGGCTCGTCGTCGTTGCGGCGCAACCGCGCCCGCACCCGCGCCACGAGCTCCTTCGGCTTGAACGGCTTCATGACGTAGTCGTCGGCGCCGGACTCCAGGCCAAGCACCACGTCGACCGTGTCGGTCTTGGCGGTCAGCATGACGATGGGCACGCCCGAGTCGGCGCGCAGCACACGGCACACGTCGATGCCGTTCATTCCAGGCAGCATGAGGTCCAACAGCACCAGATCAGGGCGCAGCTCGCGGACCGCAGTCAGCGCCTGGCTGCCGTCACCGATGACGGCGGTGTCGAAGCCTTCACCGCGCAGCACGATGGTGAGCATCTCGGCCAGAGATGGGTCGTCGTCGACGACCAGAATGCGTTGCCTCATGGCGTCCATGGTGTCACCAGATCGCGATAAAGCTGTGATCTCCGATGGGTGTTTTGCTTCTTACCTGACAACTTGCTGGTAAACGGCGCAGCCGGGTCAGCCCAGGAGTCGGCCGGCCAACTCCCCCGGGTCGACGTCGGGCGCGACCAAAGCCCAACGCCCGACCCAATTTTCGGCCGCCAGCGCGGTGTACACCGCGCCCGTACGACCCTGCAGGCCCCCGTCGCGCTCGTAGGCGTCGCGGGTCCGCGCAGAGTCCTGGGCTTCCCGGCGCGCCGCCCGCTCAGCGGCCAACTCCGTCGGCACATTCAGATAGAGCTGCCAGTCCGGCACCGGCAGTGCCAATCGCTCGAACTCCAGCTGCCGCACCCAGGCGACGACGTCCCCGTCCGCGTCCTGGTGCAGCCGCGCCGCGCTGTACGCGGCGTTGGAGCCGACGTACCGGTCGAGGATCACAACATCGTGCGCGTCGTTCATCGCTGCGATCTCGGCTTTGGCGCCGGCGCGGTCGAGCGCGAACAGCATCGCCATGGCGTACACCGACTCGGCGAGGTCACCGTGCTGACCATGGAGCGCCTCAGCGGCGATGTCCGCCTCGACGGACCGGCCGTACCGCGGGAACGCCACGGTGGTCACCGACTTGCCGCGGGCTTCGAACTGCGCCCGCAGCCCCTGGGTCAGGGTGTTCTTCCCCGCTCCATCGACGCCTTCGATTGCGATCAGCACGGTAGGAGCGTAATTGGCGCCCGGGCGTATGCCCTGGCGCCCACGGTCACAAACCCAACGGCCGCAGCATCAACTGATCGAGCTCCGGGCCGAGTTCTGAAACGCTGAAGTCCCCTTCGAAGTTCACCGCCACCTGGCCGACCTCCAGTTCCGGTGAGGTGCACCAGGCGGTGTCGCCACCGTTGGTGGTCAGCCACAGCATCTGCGTCGACGCGATGCGGTCCTCGGTGTTCCAGTCCGGGATGCCGTCCGGAAAATCGGGAAAGCCCGCCCACGCGGCGAATGTGGACATGTACGACGGCTGCGCCAGTCCGTAGGACTCACCGTCGAGCATGGTGAAACCGGGGTGCACGTCGGTGAGGAACGTGCGCACCGCAGCTGGCAGGGATTCCCAATACGGCGGCGTCGGTCCGGTGTTGAACCGCGGATCCCAACCCACCCAGATGAGCGGATCACCGTCAGTGCCTTCGAAGTAATACAGCAGCGCGACACCGTCCTCACGCCAGAAGCTGACGCGCACGTCGCGCAGCCGCGTTCGCAGTGCGTCCGCGAAACCTGGCACCATGGCCAGGAAATCGGCATTCCACCGAGCCAGTGCCAGCTGCACACGCTCGGCAGGATCGCCAGATAACGCGATCGCCCCGAACGGACCCGCCATGTCCGGAACCGGGGACTCGAACACAGCCACCTCGTCGGCGGCACACAGCTCCTCCAGCTTGCGCGGCCCGGTGACCGTCGACGGCACCCCGTAGTCGAGTTGGTCGAGCGCAGTGGTGTCCCCGGCCGCCGCCGTGGCAACCACGTGGCGCAAATGGGCGCGCACACCTTCCTCCAGCGCCACCTGGTCGGCCTGATAACCGGAGTCAACACCACGCAGCCACTGAGCGCTGCGACCGCTCTGCATCCAGTACACGGGACGCGATACCCACTGCAAGTTGAACGGCGTGTAGGCCACTCGAGACATCTGCTCGGGGGTCAGCTCGGTGAAGCCGGGGATGTACAGGATTTCGGCGAGCGTGATGATCCGTGCCGCAACCACCGCGGCCTCGAACTTGCCCTTACCGATTGTCGGGGGTACCAACGGCGCTTCATCCACGCCATCCAACGTAAGGGCGAAACCGGAGGGCTCCTGACACGAATTTCTTTGTCGGTGGCAGGCGGTACCGTCATGAACGTGGGCGGAGGCCGGTCGCTGAATGCTGCACCGATGGCCCGAATCATGTTGCACCATAGGATAATTCACGCGATTTCACGGTTGCGCCGCACCACACAATGCGAGTAGTATCGAACATATGTGCGAGACCGTGTTCGCCATCGATCCCGACGCCACCGAGGCGGCGTTGGTCGATCAACTCGCCGCGATGAGCCGCGCCACCTCCAGCATCGCGGCAGCCCAGGCCCAAGTGACCGCATTGCTGCAAGCCAAGCGCAAAGCACGCGAAGACGCCGAGCACGTGCCGGCGTCTCAGCGCGGCAAGGGCCTCGCCACCGAAATCGGGCTGGCTCGCCAAGCCTCGCCGTGGCACGGCGCCAGGTACCTGAAGATGTCCCGCATCCTGGTCGACGACATGCCTCACACGATGGCCGCACTGGCCCGCGGAATGCTCACCGAGCGCCGGGCCATGATCATCGCCGGCCACGCGGAGTGCCTGTCACCCGAGAACCGGCGGGCACTCGACGCCGAACTGTGCGCCGACCCGGCCGAGCTAGAAGGCAAGGGCGACAAGAAGATCAACGCCGACGCCGGGCGCATCGCCTTCCGGCTCGACAGCGACGCCGTCCTGGCCGCCATGAGTCGCCACCAATGCGACCGCACCATCACCGTGCGTCCCGCGCCCTACGGCATGGCATATGTCACCGCACTGCTCACCGCCGCCGAAGCCTGTGCCGTGCAGCAGGCACTGCAACAGGATGCGGCCGACGCAGCCGCCGAATCGATCGCCAGCGGCGGCGGACTCGGCAGCCGCGGACAGCTGTTGGCCGACGCGTTCTACCGCCGCACCACCGGTCGCGACGTCGGCGCCGCCGTCCCCATCACCATCAATCTGGTGCTGTCCGACGAAAGCCTGCTGGCCCAGGGCACCGAACCCGCGATCCTCGACGGCTACGGCCCCATCCCAGCGGCCGTGGCGCGCCAGATGATCTGGGCCACGGTGGTCGACCCGGATACCGACGCCGCGGTGCGCAGGCTGTACGCCAACCCGGCCACCGGCAACCTCGTCGCGATGGAATCACGGGCGCGCGCATTCCCGAAGGGCCTCAAGTGGCTCATCAAACTGCGCGACCAAACCTGCCGCACCCCTTACTGCGACGCCCCCATCCGCCACATCGACCACGTCAACCCACACGCCGCCCATGGCGCCACCAGTGCCCACAATGGCCAAGGACTCTGCGAGAGGTGCAACTACACCAAGGAACAGCCCGGGTGGCAGACCAGAACCATCTATGACCAATACGGTCGGCACACGACCGAGGTCATCACACCTACCGGCCGGACCTACCGCAGCACCGCGCCACCGACCCCCACCGGTGCCCGAGTACTCACCAGCGACATCCACGTCGTCAGAATCCACGCCGCCTGAATCGGGGGCACACCAGACGGTAGGTTGGCGCGCATGACCGGGGTCGAGGAGTCGCGGGGTTCGCGGAAAAAAGCGCGAACCTATGCCGCGATCCTGGATGCCGCTGAGGTGCTCTTTCGTGAGCGTGGCGTTCGGGCCACCACGATTGACGACGTGGCCGAACAGGCCGATGTCTCGGTCGGGTCTGTCTACGTGCACTTCAAGAACAAGTCAGGCCTGTATTTGGCACTGGTCGAACGGGCCTTGGACTTGAACGAGAAGGCGATGGCTCGTGTTGCCGAGCAGAACATCGCAAGCCCGCTCGAGCGGGTCCTTGCGGCTGGTGAGGCGTATCTGCGGTTCCACCTCGAGGAGCCGGGCGCGTTCCAGATGATTGCGTTGCGCGTCCTCGAGCCGGGCTCGGGCCAGGACGACCCGGAGGTGGAAAGTCGCATTGCCGATCGCGTCGAAGCCCTTGTCGGTGCCGTACATGCCGACCTGGTGCTGGCAGCGCAGGCGGGCGAGATCCGCGACGATCTGGACCTCGCCCGCGTGATGCGCTTCGTCTGGGGCGCATGGAACGGCGTCATCGCTTTGGCGTTGCGTCAGGATCGCCTACGTGTTGACGACGCCGAGCTCGAACAGACCCTCAACGTGGGTCTGCAACTCCTCAGTGACGCGCTGCGCGTCGACGGCGCACGGCCGTAACAGCCATCCCGACGAACCCGACGGTCGTCGACACGAACGAAGCCCCCGCCGCTGCCTGATACTTCTTGTCCTGAAAGAGCTTTGGCTCGAACGCCAGTGGCAGGAACAGCATCGCGTTGCTCCACGCGCCGGTGGCCAGCGAGCGCTGGACGATCTTCGGGGCGTCGGGGACCGCAAGCCCGAGAGCCACGGTGCAGGTCCCGAGCATGACCAGGTCAAGGTGCCATTGCCGCACGCGCTCGGCACTGACGATGCCCAGGCGCTCGGCCTTTTCCTTGTCGGTCATCGCCAGGGTGTAGACCCACCCGGACAGGGCTGCGGCGGCGAGCTCGACGACACCGGAGGTGACGAGCCCGGAGGGACGCGCGCTCACGCGTTGACCTCCTTGCGCCGCGCGGCCTGCGCGCGGTCGTAGAAACGGCGACCGACCAGGTTCTGGTAGCTCCACGCCGCGGCGGCGATGGTTCCGCGCTGCTGGAGCCAGAACCGGTCACTGGCATACGTCTCGGTCGTGCGGCCCAGCTCGACCTGAGCCATGGCGATGCCTTCACCTTGCTCACGGCTTCGACGGGCGAGGACGCGGCCGGTCTTGTCGACGATCTGAGCGCCGCCCTCGAAGTGGCCCCGATACGTGAACGGGGTTCCGAGGAAGCGGCACTCAACGGTTCCGGCGTGGGCGGCGTGGATGACCGGTGCGCCGACGTGGCGGGCGAAGGTCGCGGGCGCCCGGGTCGCACGAGCCTGGTTGCCGGGCTCGAGACGGGTGAGCAGCGGCCAGTTGGTCGGCAGGCTCCACCAGCCCGAACCGCCGACGACCAGGTCGACCTGCCCGCCGAGTCGGGCGACGGTCTGCGAGCGCATGAGTTCCCAACACATGGCCACGCCGACCGAATGCTCGCCGGCCTCGAAGCGGCCGGGATCGGTGCCGCCGGTGTAGAGAGCGCTCTCCCACATCGTGGGGAGGTCCTTGTCATGGCGGCCGACGAGGTCGCCGCCGGGACCGTAGAGGAAGAACGCGTTGCGGGTCTCGCCATCGCTGTCGCGAACAATGATGGAGCCGCCGACATGGATGCCGTGTGACTGTGCAAGGCGCGCAAGGAGTTTGGTCGGCTCGCCGTCGGCCGGTGGCGCGTTCTCGGTCAACTCAGGAAGAAAGCCGACGCCCGTGGCGAAGAACTCGGGCAGTACCACCCAGCTCGCGCCGTCGCCGGCTGCCCGGTTCACGAGACGCTCGCAGTCCTCGAGGTTGTAGTCGATGTCACCGACCTTCGCCTCGGTCTGGACGGCAGCCGCCAGTACCATTTTTGTAGCCTCACTCATAACTGAACGATACTATAAAAACTCTTCGGCGGGCAGCCCCCCACACCGGATTGAACGATTTCCGCGCGCCCTACGTGTCAACAGGTATAGGACCGGAAGGACCCTGAGATGCGTACTGCACTAATAACTCTCATTACACTCGCCGCCACTGCCGCCGTTCTTGCCCCCGCCGCGCCGGCAGCGGCCGAGTCAGCCATCGTCACGATCGGCCAGTTGGAGGCCGAGGGATTCCACGTCAACGTCGACCGGGTCGGCAGCGGACCGCTCGATCAGTGCGTGGTCACCAGCGTCCGCAACCCGCAGGAGCAGACCAGGCTCATTCGGGTGGACGGTCCCGGCAACCGGGATCAGGTCATCCGCGTGGTGGTCCGCCGGACCATCACCGTGTCGCTGGATTGCAGCAGGTAGCGCGGGCTCAGTGCGCGATCACCGGCAACGTGATCGACGACGGATGTGCCGGGTCGTGCAGGATGGTCTGCGTCGCCACCACGGTCGCCGCGTCGCGCCCGAATGGCGCCCCGGTGTTGGGGTTCGGCGCGAACTGCGGGTAGTCGCTGCTGGAAATCTCCACCCGCACCCGGTCCCCGGCGCTGAGTTGGTAACTGGTGGGCCAGATTTGGATGCGGTACTGGTACGGCTGGCCGGGCACGATGGGCGTCGGCGCTGACAGCGAGTCCCGGAACGACGCCCGCAGAATCCCGTTGTTCAGATTGACGGCCGTCCCGTCGGGCTTGACCACCACCAGCTTGGCCGTGAAATCGGTGTCCACCGCAGATGATTGGGCCCACAGCGTGACGGTGGCCGCCCCGGTGATCTCGGTGGCGTGAGCCACCGGGTCGCCGGTATAGACGAGAACGTCGGAGCGCTGCTCCACGGGTGTCTGATCATAGGGTCCTTGCGGACCGGAACGCGCACCGCAGCACGAGTGCCCGCCCAGGCTCGGAGCCGGGTTCAGCGGGTCGTAGGTGTAGGTGTCGGGCGGCTGCGGTCCGGGCAGGACGGGCTGCAGCTTTCCCTCGCGGTCGGCGATGCCGCCGGCGCCGGATAGGAAGTAGTTGATCCATTGGGTCTGTGGCAGTGGCCAATTGGTGGCCGTCTGCCAGGTGTCGGCGCCCATGGTGAAGTAGTCGACGCGCGGCTTGCCGGCCACACCATTGTCGACTCCCTTGAGGAAGTGGTCGAACCAGGCCAACATCAGCTCATTGATCGGGCTGTTGCCCACTGCCCCAATATCTTTGAGCATCGGTGCAGGTTCGGAATCGGGGCGGCCCCAGGCCACGTGGTCCCACGGCCCGATCACCAAGCGCTGGTTCGCACGCGCAACGTCATTGCCGCCGTGGGCGACCATCCCGGCGAAGTTCTCCACTCCCCCGGCCAGGAAGGCGTCGTACCAGCCCTCGAAGTGCAGCACCGGAATTCGCACTGCCGGATACCGGTCGCGGATGCTGAGCTGCTGCCAGAAGGCATCACGCGTGTTGTGCCGGACCCAGTCGAAATACCACGGCGCCACCGCCGGGTTGTGCGGCTGCATCGGCGGAAGGTCTTGTTGCGGGCGGAAATTCAGCCAGCGGGTGGGGTCGGCTGCAGCATCCCGCAACAGCCGCTCCGCCTCGGCGTCCCGGCGGTTCTGCGCAGCCCCGAGGGCAATCGAATCGATGGCCCACGGCTGCACGAACCCCAGCCGGAACTCGCCGCCCTCGTAGGTCCAGCCGTCGTAGTAGTCGGATGCCGTGTTGGCCGGCGCGATGGTCACCAGATGCGGCGGCGCCGTCACCGCTGCAAGCCACTGCGTCGCACCGACATACGACGACCCGTACATGGCGACCTTGCCGTTGGCCCCGGGCAGTCCGGCTGCCCATTCGACGGTGTCGTAGCCGTCGGCCATGTCGTTGGTGAACTCGCTGAACACCCCGCCAGAGCTGCCTTGGCCCCGAACATCTTGAATCACAACGAGATAGCAGTGCGAGGCGAACCAGTCCGGCGGCTGGTAGCGCTCCGGCGAGGTCTGCGCCCCCGACTTTCCGTACTGAGTGCGCATGAGCAGCACCGGTACGGGGTCAGCGGTCTTCGGGCGGTAGACGTCAGCGCGCAGGACGACGCCGTCGCGCATGGTGGCGCCGACGTCGCGTTGGGTATCGACCGCGCACGGCCCCCGGCCCGCGGCAGCAGGAAACAGCGAGCCCGGCGGGCGGTCCGCACCACAGGCAGCCACCAGCACCAGCACCATCGCGAACACCGCACCGCGGATCAAAGCGCGCACGCTCCCACGCTAGTGCGTCGCCGAAACCGCGGGTGCGCGGACGGTTACGGAAGCCCGGGGCCGCCCGACGTCGTCGTCAGGACCAGGACGTTCTGGTCCCGGTCCAGGAACGCCTGGGTCGCCATGGTGGGGCTGGAGAACAGCTTGTTCAGCTCGGGGCCCGACAGATACGGACCATCGGGCAGCTCCGACTGCAGAATCTTCTGCACCATCGGTTGCCGGTCGGTGGCGACCGGGTGGTACTCCGCCAACAGCCGGGTGGTCTCCGCGGGCGACAGTTTGACCACCGCGTCGATCCAGTTCACCTTGCCGGCCAGGCTGGGATCACCACTGTTGTTCCAGGTGACCCACACCGCTTCGTCGGGCTTGTGCAGTTGCGGGAACTGCCAGACCAATTGCTGGACGTCGTGCCGGACCATCCCCGGCGGTACCGGCGGGCCCTTGACGGGCTGCGACGTGCCGCCGAAGAAGTCGAGGCTGCCCAGATTCACGCCGTCGCAGCCGGCGGTCAACGCCACCCCGACCAGGGCCAGCAACGCG
Source organism: Mycolicibacterium sp. P4_G11 (assembly GCF_056555145.1). Lineage (NCBI taxonomy): Bacteria > Bacillati > Actinomycetota > Actinomycetes > Mycobacteriales > Mycobacteriaceae > Mycobacterium > Mycolicibacterium sp. P4_G11. The sequence goes on along the minus strand of NZ_JBFUJW010000009.1, from coordinate 268,511 downwards.
ACGAGCCTTCCCACCGGGTTGTTCCGCATGCCTCGACCTCCCGTCACGAGGGTGCCCTGATGTGCGGAGATTCTAACTCTGAAACCCGCCGATCAGCAGTTCTTCAGCAAACACTTCAGCGCGTCGCCGGAATCGTAATTATCGCGCATTGCAATATAAGCCGCCACCGCAGGCGGACACTTCAGCTAATCTCACACCCGCCCGCCCCCAGGCGATTACGTCACACCCTTCGCGGGCACGCAAAAGCCCCCAATTTCCTTGGAAATTGGGGGCTTTCGCGTTTGCTCGTGCCGCGAAGGCTACTTAGTAGCGGTAGTGCTCCGGCTTGTACGGGCCTTCGACGTCCACGCCGATGTACTCGGCCTGGTCCTTCGACAGCTTGGTCAGCGTGCCGCCGAGAGCCTCGACGTGGATGCGCGCGACCTTCTCGTCGAGGTGCTTGGCCAGGCGGTAGACCTCGTTGTCGTACTCATCGTTCTTGGTCCACAGCTCGATCTGGGCGATGACCTGGTTGGAGAACGAGTTCGACATCACGAACGACGGGTGGCCGGTCGCGTTGCCCAGGTTCAGCAGGCGCCCCTCGGACAGCACGATGATCGACTTGCCGCTGTCGCCGAAGGTCCACAGGTCGACCTGCGGCTTGATGTTCAGCTTGGTGGCGCCGGACTTCTCGAGCGCGGCCATGTCGATCTCGTTGTCGAAGTGGCCGATGTTGCCCAGGATGGCCTGGTTCTTCATGGCCTTCATGTGATCGAGCAGGATGATGTCGTAGTTGCCGGTCGCGGTGATGACGATGTCCGCCTGGGCGATGCCCTGCTCGACGGTGACGACGTCGAAGCCGTCCATCAGCGCCTGCAGCGCGTTGATCGGGTCGATCTCGGTGACCGCGACGCGCGCGCCCTGTCCGGCCATCGACTCCGCACAGCCCTTGCCGACGTCGCCGTAGCCACAGATCAGCACCTTCTTGCCACCGATCAGCACGTCGGTGCCGCGGTTGATGCCGTCGATCAGCGAGTGGCGGGTGCCGTACTTGTTGTCGAACTTGCTCTTGGTGACCGAGTCGTTGACGTTGATGGCCGGGAAGACCAGCTCACCCGCGGCGGCGAACTGGTACAGGCGCAGCACGCCGGTGGTGGTCTCCTCGGTGACACCCTTGACCGACTCGGCGATCTTGGTCCACTTGGTCTTGTCGTTCTCGAAGCCGTTGCGCACCAGCTCGAGGAAGACCTTCCACTCGGCCGAGTCGTCTTCTTCAGCGGGCGGCACGACGCCGGCCTTCTCGTACTGCGCACCGCGCAGCACCAGCATGGTGGCGTCGCCGCCGTCGTCCAGGATCATGTTGCAGGGCTCGCCGTCCCAGGTGAGCATCTGCTCGGCGCACCACCAGTACTCCTCCAGCGTCTCGCCCTTCCAGGCGAAGACCGGGGTGCCCTGGGGCTCCTCGGGGGTGCCGTGCGGGCCGACGACGATGGCCGCGGCGGCATGGTCCTGGGTGGAGAAGATGTTGCACGACGCCCAGCGGACCTCTGCGCCGAGCGCGGTCAGCGTCTCGATGAGCACCGCGGTCTGCACGGTCATGTGCAGCGAGCCGGAGATGCGTGCACCCTTGAGCGGCTGCACGTCGTGGTACTCGCGACGCAGCGCCATCAAGCCGGGCATCTCGTGCTCGGCGAGGCGAATCTCCTTGCGGCCGAACTCGGCTTCGGACAGGTCGGCGACCTTGTAGTCGATGCCGTTACGGACGTCTGCCTTCAATTCCGTCATGGATTAGAGCCCCATTCATTCGTCAGTTGCCTGTGCGTGCGCCAAAGCGCACCGGAGTGACCCCATGGCCTGCGGGCTCGCGGGACAGGCACCAAGAAAACTGCTCGCATGGCGCGCTGACGGCTACGGAGTATCCGTACTACCGTAACGGTCGGCGAACGGCGTCATGAGCCGGGCCAGGTCAGCGGCCACATCGTGGTCCGCTTCCGGCGGCATTGACACGTAACTGATCGCCAGCCGGACGATCGCCCGGGCCAGCACCCCGGCGTCTTCGTCGGAAGTCCGCACCCAGCTGCTGCGGAAGATCTCGGTCAGGCGCACAGAACAATGCGAGATGATCGGCGCGCTGTCGGTGGTGATGATCTGCAGCAGATCGGGCTTGGCGACGCCGGTCAGCAACGAGATGACCAGCGGGTCGGACGCCGACTCGGTGAAGAACATCCGGAAGCCCTGCAGGAACGCCGCGTGGATGTCACCGACGTTGGCGTAGATGGAGTGCTCGACGGCGTCGACCAGGCGATCGGCGAGGCGCATCGCGTAACCCTCGGCCAGGCCCTGGCGCGAGCCGAACTCGTTGTAGATGGTCTGTCGACTGATGCCGGCCGCGCGGGCGACGTCGGAGAGCGTGATGGACGACCAGTCCTTGGCCAGCAACAGCTCTCGCATGCCGTCCAGGATCGAGTGCCGCAGCAGGACCCGAGAGGCCTCGGCGTACGGCACGCGAGGTGCCGCGGGACGCGGCACCTCGGGTCCGTCGGGTACTGCGGCGGCGGCGGTCACGACGCCACGACCTCCACCATGTCGAAATCGGCCTTGGCGGCGCCGCAGTCCGGGCAGCTCCAGTCTTCGGGGATGTCGGCCCAGCGGGTGCCGGGCGCGATGCCGTCCTCCGGCCAGCCCTTCTCCTCGTCGTACTCGAAGCCGCACTGCAGGCAGACGAACTTCTTGAACGGCTCACTCATTGGTTCACTCCCACCTGTTCGAAATCGACCTTCTCGCGGACCGCACAGTCGGGGCAGCACCACTCGTCGGGGACATCATCCCACGCCGTGCCGGCCGGAAACCCTTCACGCGGAGCCCCTTTGGCCTCGTCATAGACATAACCACAGCCCGGGCAAGCGTATGAACTCATACTCAGGCCACCCCGTACTTGGCCATCACCTTGTTCCGCACCCGCGGGTGGACGTTGACCTTGGTGATGTCGCCGTCGTAGTGCTCGATGACCCGGTGGTCCATCATCCGGCGCCACAGCGGCGGGATGTAGGTCAGGCCGATCAGGGTGGCGTAGCCACTGGGCAGATTCGGGGCGCCGTCGATGCTGCGCAGCGTCTGGTAGCGACGCGTCGGGTTGGCGTGGTGGTCACTGTGCCGCTGCAGGTGGTACAGGAACAGGTTGGTGACGATGTGGTCGGAGTTCCAGCTGTGCACCGGCGCGCAGCGCTCGTAGCGTCCGCTCTCGGTCTTCTGCCGCAGCAGGCCGTAGTGCTCCAGGTAGTTGACCGACTCCAGCAGGCTGAATCCGTAGATGCCCTGGATCAGGACGAACGGGATGAGCGCCGGGCCGAACACCGCGATCAGGACGCCGAAGAACACCAGCGACATGAGCCACGCGTTGAGGACATCGTTCTTGAGGTAGGTGCGGGGATCCCACGGGCTGCGTCCGAGGCGACGGATGCGCTGGGCCTCCAGCTCGACCGAGGACTTCAGGGCACCCCACACGGTGCGCGGCAGGAACTCCCAGAAGGTCTCACCGAAGCGGGCCGACGCGGGGTCTTCCGGGGTGGCGACGCGGACGTGGTGACCGCGGTTGTGCTCGATGTAGAAGTGGCCGTAGAACGTCTGGGCCAGGGTGATCTTGGCCAGCCAGCGCTCCAGGTTCTCCTTCTTGTGTCCCATCTCGTGCGCGGTGTTGATACCGACGCCACCGAGCACGCCGACCGACAGTGCGACGCCGAGCTTGGCCCACCAGGCCAGCCCGCCCTCGAAGCCGAGCCAGCTCAGGTCCTTGGCGGTGAACAGGTACGCGCCCATGATGACGCTGGCGTACTGGAACGGGATGTAGACGTAGGTGCAGTAGCGGTAGTACTTGTCGTTCGCCAGCTGGTCCATCATCTCGTCCGGCGGGTTCTCCCCGTCGGGCCCGAACTTCAGGTCGAGGATCGGCAGCAGCACATAGAGCAGGCCGGGGCCGATCCACAGCGGCACCTGCGCCAACGCGTGCCATCCCGCCTGGTTCAGTGCCCAGATCAGCGGGAGCATCACGAACAGCGCCGTGGGCGCGATCAGGCCCATGAGCCACAGATGACGCTTGCGATCACGCCACTGCTCAACGTTGACGTCGGATACCTCGACTGACACGGGTCCACCTCCATTGGTTTGCCGACAACTTGTGATCTTGACTATAGACCGCAGTTTGTCGCCGGTCTAGACATTAGAGGCGATTTTGTAAAACGACTTGTGGCAGCCGTCACCGCTGCAGGTGACTGCGGGTTTTGTCGGCGTCAGCCGCGGTACAGGTCGGGCTCGATGTAGATGATGCGGGCGTTGGGGACCGCAGCGCGGATCGCGACCTCGGCGGCGTCGATCGTCGTGGCGACGGTCTCCAGGTCGGTCTTCGGGGCCAGCGCGACCTTCACACCGACGAGCATCTCCTCCGGCCCCAGGTACTGGGTCCGCAGGTGGATGACGCGGTCGATGTGCGCCGTCTGCTCCAGCGCGCTGCGGATGCTGCCGGTCTCGTCGACGGTCGCGCCTTCACCGATCAGCAGGCTCTTCATCTCGACCATCAGCACCACCGCGATGACGCCGAGCAGCACACCGATGGCCGCGGTGCCGATGCCGTCCCACACCGGGTCGCCCGTCAGCATCGACAAGCCGACGCCGCCCAGGGCCAGCACCAGACCGATCAGCGCGCCGGTGTCCTCCAGCAGCACCACCGGCAGCTCCGGGTTACGCGAGGTCCGGATGAACCGCCACCAGCTGCCGGACCCCTTGAGCGGACGCGATTCCTTCACCGCGGTGTAGAAGCTGAAACCCTCGAGCCCGATCGCGACGACCAGGATGGCGACGGCGACGATCGGCGAGGACAGCGGCTCGGGGTGGCTGATCTTGTGATAGCCCTCGTACAGGGCGAACATGGCACCGAGGCTAAACAGCACCAGCGCCACCACGAACGAATAGAAGTAGCGGCTACGGCCGTAGCCGAACGGATGCAGATGGTCGGCATCCTTGCGCGCCTGCCGCTGCCCCCACAGCAGCAGCCCCTGGTTGGACGTGTCCGCCAGCGAGTGCACCGACTCCGCGAGCATCGACGAACTACCGGTGATCAGAAAGCCGACGAACTTCGCCGCCGCGATCCCGGCATTGGCCAACAGCGCCGCGACAATCGCGCGCGCACTCCCCGAGGCCGACATGACCTGCCCTTTCGTAGGTTTTTTTAGATCCCTACCGTCGCACGGAACACCGTCGACGGCTCTTCGGCCACCAACCGCACGGGTCCCTCCCCGGCGGCGATCCAGGCGGCGGCCCCCTGGTTCAGGGTCAGCTCGCCACCTGCGGAATGCACCTGCACCCGGCCCTGCGTGCCCAGCAGAATCTGCGGGCCGGCGTGCTCCTTGGGCACCTCGACCGCACTGCCCACCCGGTCGTCGCCGATCCGCAGGATCGACACCGCGAACTCCGGTGCGGGCGTGTCGAACACCTCCTCGACGCCGGCGGTTGAGCCATGCTCGGCCGGCCGCGGGCGGATCGGCCGACCATCGGTCGGGGTGAAGTCGAGTACGCGAAGAAGTTCCGGCACATCCACGTGCTTGGGTGTCAGGCCACCGCGTAACACGTTGTCGGAGTTGGCCATGACCTCGAACCCCAGGCCGTGCAGATAGGCGTGCAGATTGCCGGCGGGCAGATAGATGCCCTCCCCCTCGACCAGGCTGATGCGGTTGAGCAGCATGGCGGCCAGCACGCCGGCATCGCCCGGGTACCGCTCGCCGAGTTCGAGCACGGTCTTGGCCTCGGCCGCGAATTCCGTTGCCCCCGAACGGATGTAGTTCACCGCGCCGTCGAGCACGGCCGGCACCAGCACGTCGAGATCGGGCTGCGGCAAGGTGATCCAGGTGGTGAACACGGCCCGCAGCCCGGCCCCGTCCGACTGGCCGGCCAGCAGGTTGATGTACGGATCGAGGTCGGACACCGCCAGTGCCCGCATCAACTCGACGGTGCGGACCACCGGCCGGAATCCGGCGAGCGCCTCGAACGGGCCGAGGGCCACGATCAACTCGGGTTTGTGGCTGCGGTCCCGGTAATTGCGATTGCGCGCGTTGACGGCAATACCTTGGCGCTCTTCACGATTGAAGCCCTCGGCGGCCTGCTCGGCACTGGGGTGCGCCTGCAGCGACAGCGGTTCGTCGGCGGCCAGCACCTTCGCCAGGAACGGCAAGACCTCACCGAACCGGGCCCGGACCTCAGGCCCCAGCTCGCCGCCGGGATCGGCCCGGATGACGTCGAGCAGCGACACCTCGCCGTCTGCGGTCTCCAGCCGCGCCGGGTCCCCCGGGTTCGCACCCAACCACAGTTCAGCCTCGGGATGCGCTGTGGGACTGGGCTTTCCGGCGAAATCGGCCAAGGCGGTACGCGACCCCCAGGCGTAGTTCCTGACCGCGCCTCGTAGCAGATGCACTATGTCTAACCTCGAACCAGTTTCAGGTACACGGCCGTCATCTCCAGCCGTACCGCCAGCATCGCGATCTGTTGTTCCAAGCGGCTACCCGGCACCTGCAGCCCCGCGTCGGGCACGTCGTCGGCGCTGAGCACGTCGACGTCACCACCGAGGGCGTCCATCCGGGCGATCACGCCGGGGCGCTCCTCGTCAGCACACAGCACCACGGTGCGGACCCGGGCCGGCACGGGCCCGTCGATCTCGGGATCATGGAAAAGCGAGTCCTCGTAAGACATTTCGACGGTCTGCCGGCCGAGCCCACCGTGCAACGCCACCAGGGCGTCGGCGCCGCCGGTCGCGGTCACCAGTTGATGGGCCACCCGCAGCAGCACCGTCGCGCCATGGCGGACCAACGCCAGCATGGCCGCGCCCTCCCCGGCCAGCACCACCTGCCGGCCGGACATCCGCTCGGCCAGGTTCTTGGCCGGGTTGGTGAAGATCTCGCGGGCCGCGCTGTTGCGCAGGGCCTCGGCGTCCAACTCGTCGGCCAGGGCATCCAGATCGATGCGCAGTGCCGGGTCGACGACCATCATGGTCGCGAGCCCCGCGGCCAGGTACCGGGTGAGGCCGAAGTCGTCGGGCACCGACAGCCGCGGCGGCAGCACCACCGCACGGCCGGCGGCGGCGTCGCGCAACGGACCGTCGTTGGGCGCCACCACGATCACGCGGGCACCGCGGCGCACGCCGGTCGCGACCGCGGTCACCAGCGCCGGGTCGGCCGCGTCGTCGCCCGCCACGATCACGACGTCCAGTGCGCCGATCCACGGCGGCACATCCGGGGTGACCACCAGCGGGATCGACGACGTCGCCCCCAGTGCCGCGGCCAGCACGGCCCCGGCCGCGCCGGGTGCTCCGGACGCCCCGCGCCCGCACACCCAGGTGACGGTGCGCGGACGTTGATCGGAGCGCAGCTCGTCGAGTTCGCCCTCAGTGAGTGCCGCGGCGACCGCGCGGGTCTGCGCGCCGGCCATCGACGCCGCCCGCAGCAGGCCGTCGCGGTCGGCCGCGATCAGGCCATCGACATCGTCGAGGTCCAGGGTCGCCGGGGCGGCACTCATGGCGTCGACTCGCCGGTGCGCCCACTGACCGCCTTGATCTGTGCCGCGATGTGCTCGACGATCTGGTCGACCTCCGCACCCGTGCGGGATTCGACGTTGAGCCGCAGCAGCGGTTCGGTGTTGGAGGTGCGCAGGTTGAACCAGCGCCCGTCGCCGAGGTCGACGGTCACCCCGTCGAGTTCGTCGGTCGACACGATCTCGCTGCCGTACGAGGTGATGACCGCCTGGACGCACGCCGGTGCGTCGGCGACGGTGAAGTTGATCTCGCCGGACGCCTCGTACCGCTGGTACTTGGCCATCAGCTCGGACAGCGGACGGTCCTGCTCCCCGAGCGCCGCCAGCACGTGCAGTGCGGCGAGCATGCCGGAGTCGGCACCCCAGAAATCGCGGAAGTAGTAGTGCGCCGAATGCTCGCCGCCGAAGATCGCGTTGCTCTCGGCCATCAGGGCCTTGATGTACGAGTGGCCGACGCGCGAGCGCACTGCCTTACCGCCGCGCTCGGCGATCAGTTCGGGCACCGCACGCGAGGTGATGAGGTTGTGGATGACGGTCGCGCCGGCCTCCCGGGTCAGCTCGCGATCGGCGACCAGCGCCGTCACGGCCGACGGCGACACCGGGTCGCCCTTCTCGTCGACGACGAAGCAGCGGTCGGCGTCGCCGTCGAAGGCCAGACCGATGTCGGCGCCGTTGTCGATGACATGCTTCTGCAGGTCCACCAGGTTGGCCGGGTCCAGCGGGTTGGCCTCGTGGTTGGGGAACGTGCCGTCGAGTTCGAAGTACAACGGCAGCAAGGCGATCGACGCGACGGTGCCCAGCACCTCCGGAGTGGTGTGCCCGCCCATGCCGTTTCCGGCGTCGACCGAGACCCGCAGCGGACGCAGCCCCGAGACGTCGACCAGCGAACGCAGGAAGGTGCCGTACTCGGCGAGCACGTCGCGATCCTCCACAGTGCCGGCGGCGCCGTCGTGACCGGGCACGCCGCCGATGACCTCATCGCTGATGTCCGTCAGACCAGTGTCCTTGCCGACAGGCTTCGCCCCGGCGCGGCACAGCTTGATGCCGTTGTAGGCCGCCGGGTTGTGGCTGGCCGTGAACATGGCGCCCGGGCAATCGAGCAGACCCGAGGCGAAGTAGAGCTGATCGGTCGACGCCAACCCGATCCGGACCACGTCCAGACCCTGCGCGGTGACCCCGCTGGCGAACGCCGCAGCCAATGACGGTGAGCTGGGCCGCATGTCGTAACCGACCGCCACGCGGGTGGCGCCCTCGGCGCGCATCAGCCGGGCGAACGCACCGCCGACGTCGGCGACAAACGACTCGTCGATCTCCTCGCCGACCAGCCCGCGTACGTCATATGCCTTGATAACGCGCTGTACAGAGGCAGCAGGCCGAGACATAGCCCTCCCGATCTCATCGTTTGCAGACCACTGCATACCGAGGGTCTGTGACAGTCAGCCTATCGGCTGGCCCATCTGCCCGGGGACGGTCGGTGGGGTTCGGCAGGAGTTGGGGCGCTAACCCTCAGGAGGGTCCGGCAACACTCGCAGATGGCCGCGGCGTCGTCCATTGGGCTGCCCGCCGTGCTGCGTGCGCGGCGCGGGCGGTGCCATGACCGCGCCACCCTGCGCTCCGGCGTGGCTGCCGGGGGGCGGATCGCTGAAACCTGTTGGGATACCGCCGCGAGACGGCGAGTCGCGACCTTCGCGCACCGCGTCGGCGAGCGCGACGAGGTCGTCATCGTCCGAAGGCGTGGGCAGCGGACCCGCATGGCGGACCAACTCCCACCCGCGGGGCGCGGTGATGCGGCTGGCGTGCGACACACACAGGTCCCACGAATGCGGCTCCGACACGGTCGCCAACGGACCTACGACTGCCGTGGAATCCGAATAGACAAATGTCAGCGTCGCCACGGCGTAGTGCGGGCAACCTGGCCGGCAGCAGCGACGGGGAACATTCACTCGGCGAGATTATCGCGCCGCCGACGCGCCCACTGCCGGACACGCGCGTCGCGGGTACGTCGATCTCCAACCGTTACTATCGGCCGATGGCCCACTCGCGTGTGCGCCGCCGTCGCGGCATGCGCGGCCCGCTACTCCCCCCGACCGTTCCCGGATGGCGCAGTCGCGCCGAACGATTCGACATGGCGGTGCTGGAGGCCTACGAACCCATCGAGCGCCGCTGGAGCAGCCGGGTGTCCGGGCTCGACGTCGCAGTCGATGAGATTCCGCGGATCTCCCCCAAAGATCCCGATGCCATCCAGTGGCCGCCCGAGGTGATCGCCGACGGGCCGGTGGCGCTGGCGCGGCTCATCCCGGCCGGGGTGGATGTTCGAGGGAATTCGACACGGGCGCGAATTGTGTTGTTCCGCAAGCCCATTGAGCGGAGGGCGAAGGACTCCGTTGACCTCGCCGACCTGTTGCACGAGATTCTCGTGGCGCAGGTAGCCACGTATCTCGGCGTTGAACCATCGGTGATCGACCCGACCATGCTGGACGACTGACAGGCCGGTCGACCTACCCGCGAGCGCGGTGCGTCAGATGACGCCGCGCTTGATCCGCCGGCGCTCGCGCTCCGACAGACCGCCCCAGATGCCGAAGCGCTCGTCATGCGCCAGGGCGTACTCGAGGCACGCGTCGCGCACCTCGCAGCCCAGGCAGATGCGCTTGGCTTCCCGGGTCGAGCCACCCTTCTCGGGGAAGAACGCCTCAGGGTCAGTTTGCGCGCACAGGGCACGCTCCTGCCACTGGTCTTCCGTGAGCTCGGGCTCGTTGTCGATGTGTTCGGGCACCAGACTCAGCTGCGGCCGTCCGGCGACGACGTTCTGGACAGGTCCGGTGTTCGTGTGCGGTGCGGTCCCAACAGAGCCGAGCATCCGCCCATCGAATTGAACGACATGATCGAAATCAGCGTGTTCGTAAGACATTTGCCGCCTCCTCCCCTGCTTTACGTAGTTTTCAAAACGGAGTCCAACTACTTGCCCTGCGTGCCGTCGGTGGCGATCAAAATTCGAACATACGGTCGAATCTCAGTCTGCTGCACCGGAACCGGTAAACAAACCGGGAATGACACTGGTGTGATTACACACGGGTTAGCTGCCATGGTCAAGCGGATGAAGCGCATTTCCTACCATCTTGTGACCTGTTTACGGCGCGTCGTTATCGCGGCGTGTCGCGATAGTGACCAATAACACGCTGCTGCACAACGCACTTGGTAATTGCGATAGCCGATACGCCTGTTACTCAAGTGAATACTGAGGTTTTAAGTTTGCTGCGCGCCAAATTGCCTTTCCGGGCGCGTCATTCCACCCGGCCGTCATCGCCTAGGGTGAGTCGACGTGAAGGTGACGGTTCTGGTCGGTGGCGTCGGCGGCGCTCGTTTTCTGCTCGGCGTCCAGAAACTTCTGGGGTTGGGTCAATTCGCCGAACCCGGCACAAACTCCTCGGGCCCCTCGCCGCACGAATTGACCGCGATCGTCAACGTCGGTGACGACGCCTGGATGTACGGCGTCCGCATCTGCCCCGACCTCGACACGTGCATGTACACCCTCGGCGGCGGCATCGACCCCGAACGCGGCTGGGGCCACCGCGACGAGACCTGGCACGCCAAGGAAGAGCTCGCCGCGTACGGCGTACAGCCGGACTGGTTCGGGCTCGGCGACCGCGACCTGGCCACCCACCTGGTGCGCACCCAGATGCTGCGGGCCGGCTACCCCCTGTCCCAGGTGACCGAGGCGTTGTGCGACCGCTGGCAGCCCGGCGCCCGGCTGCTGCCGGCCAGCGACGATCGCAGCGAAACCCACGTGGTGGTAACCGATCCCGAAACCGGCAACCAGCGCGCCATCCACTTCCAGGAGTGGTGGGTTCGCTACCGCGCCCAGATCCCCACCCACAGCTTCGCGTTCATCGGTACCGAGAAGGCCACCGCCGCACCGGGAGTCGCCGACGCCATCGCCGGCGCCGACGTGGTGCTGCTGGCCCCCTCGAATCCCGTCGTCAGCATCGGTTCGATCCTCGCCGTGCCCGGCCTGCGCCGCGCGCTGCGGTCCACGCCCGCACCGGTGATCGGGTACTCCCCGATCGTGGCCGGAAAACCGTTGCGCGGGATGGCCGATGACTGCCTCAAGGTGATCGGCGTCGACAGCACCTCGGAAGCCGTGGGCACGCACTACGGCGCCCGCGGTACGACCGGCATCCTCGACGGCTGGCTGATCGACGAGGGCGACCACGCCGAGATCGAAGGCGTCAACGTCAAAGCCGTGCCGCTGTTGATGACCGACCCGGCGGCCACGGCCGAGATGGTCCGGGCCGGACTGCAACTCGCCGGAATCCAGCTGTGACCGAACGCGCCGAAGTGAGTGAACACGGCGCCGCGGCCGCCATCGAAATCCTGCCCGTGCCAGGGCTGCCCGAATTCCGCCCGGGTGACGACGTGGCCGCCGTCATCGCCGCCGCCGCCCCCTGGCTGCGCGACGACGACGTGCTGGTGGTCACCAGCAAGGTGCTCTCCAAGTCCGAGGGCCGCATCGTCGCCGCACCGACCGACCCCGACGAGCGGGACGCCCTGCGGCGCAGGCTGATCGACGACGAGGCCGTGCGCGTGCTGGCCCGCAAGGGCCGCACCCTGATCACCGAGAACGCCATCGGCTTGGTCCAGGCCGCCGCCGGTGTCGACGGATCCAATGTCAGCACAACCGAATTGGCCCTGCTGCCGGTCGACCCCGACGGCAGCGCGGCCCGGCTGCGCACCGGCCTGGCCGAGCGGCTCGGCGTCACCGTCGCCGTCGTCGTCACCGACACCATGGGCCGGGCCTGGCGCAACGGTCAGATCGATGCCGCCATCGGCGCGGCGGGACTGGCTGTACTGCACGGCTATTCCGGTGTCCAGGACACCCATGGCAACGAATTGCTGGTGACGGAGGTCGCCATCGCCGACGAGATCGCGGCCGCCGCCGATCTGGTCAAGGGCAAGCTCACCGGTATCCCCGTCGCCGTCGTGCGGGGCCTGTCGCCGCGCGACGACGGCTCGAACGGCCGAACCCTGGTGCGCGCCGGTCAGGACGACCTGTTCTGGCTGGGCACCGAGGAAGCACTGGCGTTGGGCCGCAGGCAGGCTCAGCTGATGCGTCGTTCGGTGCGCACGTTCAGCGCCGAGCCGGTCGCACCGGAACTCATCGAGGAATCCGTCGCCGAGGCCCTGACCGCGCCCGCACCGCACCACACCCGCCCGGTCCGCTTCGTCTGGGTGCAGGACCACGACACGCGGATCCGGTTGCTGGACCGCATGAAAGACAAGTGGCGGACCGACCTGACCGGCGATGGCCGGCCCGCCGATTCGGTCGACCGGCGCGTCGGACGCGGCCAGATCCTCTACGACGCACCGGAACTCGTCATCCCGTTCCTGGTTCCCGATGGCGCACACAGCTATCCGGACGCGGCCCGCACCGACGCCGAGCACACCATGTTCACCGTCGCGGTGGGCGCCGCGGTACAGGGGCTGCTGGTGGCCCTGGCCGCGCGGGATGTCGGCAGCTGCTGGATCGGGTCGACGATCTTCGCCGCCGACCTCGTGCGCGCAGAGCTCGACCTGCCGGCCGACTGGGAGCCGTTGGGCGCCATCGCGATCGGCCATCTGCCCGAGACCGACGAGCCACGCACACCGCGGGAGCCGGTATCCACCGACGAGCTCTTGATCCGCCGATGAGCGACACCCTGCACGCCTCCGTTGTGGCAGCGCTGCGCGACTGGCCGGCCCCGGACGCTGACCAGGACACCTTGCGGCATGCTGTCGCGGCATTCGTCGCAGCCCGGCCCGACGCCTGCCGGCGGGCCTGCGAGCCCGGACACATCACCGCGTCGGCACTGGTGCTCGATCACACCCGGACCAATGCCCTGCTCACCCTGCACCCGCGTTTGGGCCGCTGGGTGCAACTCGGCGGCCATTGCGAGGACGTCGACACCGACATCCGGGCCGCCGCACTGCGTGAGGCCACCGAAGAGTCCGGTATCGCCGGATTGACTATCGCCGAGTTGCCGGCCGCGCTGCACGTGCACGCGCTGACCTGCTCACTGGGCGTACCGACCCGGCATCTCGACGTGCAGTACCTGGCCGTCGCGCCCGAGCACGCCGAAATTCATTGCAGCGACGAATCGCTGGATCTGCGGTGGTGGCCCCTGGACGCGTTCCCGGACCCCGACCCCGGCCTGGAACGGCTCGCGCGGGCCGCTCAGACGTCCGTCGAGTAACGAATACCGCCGTCGGGGATGGTGACCCCCGGCCACACCCGCGCACCGCGCAGCAGCTCGCACCGGGCGCCGATGTTGGCACCGTCACCGATCACGCCGTCGCGGATCAGCGCCCGCGGGCCGATCCGGGCGCCGAACCCGATGATGGACCGCTCGATCACCGACCCGGCCTCGATCTTGACGCCGTCGAAGATCACCGCACCGTCCAGCCGGGCACCGGCGCCGATCTCGGCGCCGCGGCCCACCACGGTCCCGCCGATCAACAACGCACCGGGCGCCACCGCGGCACCCTCGTGCACCAGGCTCTCGCCGCGGTGCCCGTCGAGCACCGGCGACGGCGCGATACCGCGCACCAGATCCGCTGAGCCACGGACGAAGTCGTCGGGCGTACCCATGTCACGCCAGTAGCTGGCGTCGACGTAACCGCACACCTTGAAACCGTCGGACAGCAGCTTGGGGAACACCTCGCGTTCCACCGACACCTCACGGCCGGTGGGGATCTCGTCGATCACCTCACGCTGGAACAGGTAGCAGCCCGCGTTGATCTGGTCGGTCGGCGGGTCCTGCGTCTTCTCCAGGAACGCCGTCACCACACCGTCGGAATCGGTTGGCACACAACCGAACGCCCGCGGGTCACTCACCCGCACCAGGTGCAGTGTGACATCGGCCTGCCGCTCGAGGTGGCTGGTCAGCATCGCGCGCAGGTCCAGGCCGGAGAGCACGTCACCGTTGAACACCATGGCGGTCCGGTGGCGCAGCTTGGGCGCCACGTTGGCGATACCGCCACCGGTGCCCCGGGCCTCCTCCTCCACCACGTACTCGATCTCGAGGCCCAGCTTGGAACCGTCGCCGAATTCCTCCTCGAAGACCTCCGCCTTGTACGAGGTGCCCAACACCACGTGGCGGATGCCCGCGGCGGCGATCCGCGCGAGCAGGTGGGACAGGAACGGCACACCAGCGGTCGGCAGCATCGGCTTGGGGGCCGAGAGGGTCAGCGGGCGCAGCCGGGTGCCCTGCCCACCCACCAGGATGACCGCGTCGACGTCAACCGGATTCACCGCGTCACTCAACTCGCGTCCTTTCACCATGACTGAAGATGTTTGCGCCGATGCAAGCCCCCGCCACCATCGGTCGTCGCAGGTAGCCTAGTTTGCCCGACGGCGCTTACGCCTGGAATTGCCCACCACTGCGCGTTCGCGGGCACCGAGGGCCGATTTGATGGTCCATCGCAGCGGGGCCTGCCACCAGCGCGGATGCCGGTCGGCCAGGAATGTATAGGTGCTGCGGTGGTGCGCGGCCAGGTTGCGGGCCGGGTCACGTCCGGTGGAATGTCCCTTGTCGTGCAGGATTTCGGCGGCCGGGACGTACACGTTCTGCCAGCCCCCACGTGCCAGCCGGTCGCCCAGGTCGACGTCCTCCATGTACATGAAGTAGTTCTCGTCGAATCCGCCGATCTGCCGGAACGCCTTGGTGCGCAACAACAGACACGAACCCGACAACCAGCCGACCGCGCGTTCGCTCGGCTCCAACCGGTCCTGGCGGTAGGCCGCCGTCCACGGGTTGGATTTCCAGAACGGACCGACCACGGCATGCATGCCGCCGCGGATCAGGCTCGGCTGATGCCGGGCCGAGGGGTAGACCGAACCGTCGGGGTCGCGGATCAGCGGTCCCACCGAGCCGGCGGCCGGCCATCGCGCCGCACCGGCGAACAGCTCGTCGATGCTGTGCGGGCCCCATTGCACGTCCGGGTTGACCACCACGAAGAACTCCTGGTCGACGACGCTGTCGGGCGTGTCCAGGTACGCCGCCACCGCGCGGTTCACCGCGGTGCCGTAGCCGAGGTTGCCGCCGGTACGGAACAACTCGACATCGGCATACCGGTGCAGGGCCGCCTCGGGGGCACCGTCGGTCGATCCGTTGTCGGCCATCACCACCAGCAGCTTGCGTTCGGTGGCGTGCGCCAGCGTCTTCAGGAAACGGTCCAGATGCGGGCCGGGTGAATAGGTCACCGTCACCACGAGCAGCGGGCGGTCCGGCACAGGTGATCTGTCGGACTGCGTCCTCGGCGGTCCGGAAGGCTCCTCGATCACGGGCTAGAGGTTAGCGGGCCGACGGCCGTACCCGCACCACGGTGTGACCCGCCGAACCTCGGGCTACCGGCCACGGCAACCGCTCACCAGTAGCCTGTCCTGGTGCCAGGTCGACTGTTCCGCATCCTCGCCGTCATGATGACGGTGCTCGTGATGGTGGGCACCGGCGTGGCCTGGAGCAGCCTGCGTTCGCTGGAATCGGGCATCAACCGCATCAGCGCCGCGGCCCTCGGCGGCGGGGGCGACGACGGTGCCGTCGACATCCTGCTGGTGGGCATGGACAGCCGCACCGACGCGCACGGAAACCCCTTGTCAGAGGACGAACTCGCGACGCTGCGGGCCGGCGACGACGTGTCCACCAACACCGACACCATCATCCTGGTGCGCATCCCCAACAACGGGCGCTCGGCCACCGCCATCTCGATCCCGCGCGACTCCTATGTGCAGTCGCCGGGTCTGGGCAAGACCAAGATCAACGGCGTCTTCGGTCAGGTGAAGCTCGAGAAGATGAAGGAACTCGTCGAGCAGCAGGGCGAGGACGCGGCCACCGCGGAACCGAAGGCCGTCGAGGCCGGACGCGAAGCGCTGATCAAAACCGTGGCAAAGCTCACAGGCGTCACCGTCGATCACTACGCCGAGGTCGGATTGCTGGGCTTCGCCTTGATCACCGACGCGCTCGGCGGCGTCAACGTGTGTCTGAAGAACGCCGTCGACGAACCGTTGTCGGGGGCCAACTTCCCGGCCGGCTGGCAGAAACTCAACGGCCCGCAGGCCCTGAGCTTCGTGCGGCAGCGCCACGATCTGCCCCGCGGCGACCTGGACCGGGTGACCCGCCAGCAGGTGTTCATGGCGTCGCTGGCGCACGACATCATCTCCGGGCAGACGCTGTCCAGCCCCAGCACCCTGAGCCGGCTGCGCCAGGCCGTGCAGCGGTCGGTGGTGCTGTCCGACGGTTGGGACATCATGGATTTCGTCCAGCAGATGCAGAAGCTGGCGGGCGGCAACGTGGCATTCGCCACCATCCCGGTGCTGGCCGAGGACGGCTGGAGCGACGACGGCACCCAGAGCGTCGTGCGGGTCGATCCCGCGGAGGTGCAGGAGTGGGTGGCCGGTCTGCTCAAGGACCAGGCCGACGGCAAGACCGAGAAGCTGGCCTATACGCCCGGCAACACCACCGTCGACGTGGTCAACGACAGTGACATCAACGGACTGGCCGCGGCGGTGTCGGAGGCACTCACCGCAAAGGGCTTCGTCGCAGGCAAGATCGGCAACAACGAGGCCGACCACGTGACATCGAGCCAGATCCAGGCCGCGAAGTCGGACGACCTCGGGGCGCAGGCCATCGCCCAGCAACTGGGCAATCTGCCCGTGGTGGAGAACGCCTCGGTGCCCAGCGGTGCGGTGCGGGTGGTGCTGGCGCACGACTACGCGGGCCCCGGCTCCGGCCTGGAGGGCGGAACGCACACCGTGACGCAATCCGCCGCCGACACCACCGATTCCGGCGCGGCCACGCCGGTGCCGCCGTCCCCGATCATCACGGCGGGTACCTCCGATCCGAAGTGCGTCGACTGACCGTGACCAATCTGTCCAGCGCGATCCTCGACCCGTTGCTGCGCGCCGACCCGGCCGGGCCGCGCATCACCTACTACGACGACGCCACCGGCGAGCGCATCGAGCTGTCGGCGGTGACGCTGGGCAACTGGGCCGCCAAGACCGCCAACCTGCTGCGTGACGAACTGGGCGCCGGGCCGGGCAGCCGGGTCGCGGTGCTGCTGCCCGCGCACTGGCAGACGGCGGGCGTGCTGTTCGGAATCTGGTACATCGGCGCGGAAGTTGTTGCCGGCGAATCACTTCCGGCGGACTGTGACGTCGCGCTGTGCACGGCCGACCTCTTCGACGCGGCCGACGAGACCGGCGCCGCCGAGGTCGTGGTGCTGTCACTCGACCCGTTCGGCAAGTCCGTCCCCGACCTGCCGATCGGGGTCACCGACTACGCCACCGCCGTGCGGGTGCACGGCGACCAGATCGTGCCCGAACGCGCGCCCGGTCCGGCACTGGCCGGCCGCTCGGTCGACGACGTGCTCGCCGAAGCCCAGAACGGTGCCGCGGCAAAGGGATTCACCGCAGGCACCCGGCTGCTGTCGACCGCCGCCTGGGGTACCGCCGACGAACTCGTGGCCAACCTGCTGGCAGTCTTCGCCGGCGGCGCCTCCCTGGTGCAGGTGGCCAACCCCGACGCGGGCGCGCTGGAGCGGCGCCGCGCGACGGAGAAGGTCACCCAAGACCTCTAGCCCGACGCGTCAGCGCAGCAGAGCGCGGGACATCACGACCCGCTGAATCTGGTTGGTGCCCTCGTAGATCTGGGTGATCTTGGCGTCGCGCATCATGCGCTCCACCGGGAAGTCGACGGTGTAACCGGCTCCGCCGAACAGCTGCACGGCGTTGGTGGTGACCTCCATCGCGACATCCGAGGCGAAACACTTCGACGCCGCCGAGATGAAGCCCAGGTTGCCTTCACCACGCTCGGCGCGGGCCGCGGCGCTGTAGACCATCAGCCGGGCCGCCTCGGTCTTCATCGCCATGTCCGCGATCATGAACTCGACGCCCTGGAACTGGCTGATCGACTTGCCGAACTGCTTGCGGTCCTTGGTGTAGGCGATGGCCGCGTCCAGCGCACCCTGCGCCACCCCGACGGCCTGCGCGCCGATGGTGGGGCGGGTGTGGTCGAGCGTCGCCAGGGCGGTCTTGAAGCCGGTGCCCGGCTCGCCGATGATCCGGTCGCCGGGGATGCGGCAGTTCTCGAAGTACAACTCGACGGTCGGCGAGCCCTTGATGCCGAGCTTGCGCTCCTTCGGGCCGATGGTGAAGCCCTCGTCGTCGAGGTGCACCATGAACGCCGAGATGCCGTTGGCGCCCTTGTCGGGGTCGGTCACCGCCATCACGGTGTACCAGGTCGACTTGCCACCGTTGGTGATCCACGCCTTGGCGCCGTTGAGAATCCAGTCGTCGCCGTCGGCCTTGGCGCGGGTGCGCATGGCGGCGGCATCGCTACCGGCCTCACGCTCGGACAGCGCGTACGACGCCAGCTTGCCGTCGACGAGGTCGGGCAGCACCTTGCGCTTGAGGTCGTCGGAGCCGCTCAGGATCAGGCCCATGGTGCCGAGCTTGTTGACCGCGGGGATCAGCGACGCCGAGACGTCGACCCGGGCCACTTCCTCGATGACGATGCACGCGGCGACCGAGTCGGCGCCCTGGCCGCCGAACTCCTCCGGCACGTGGACGGCGTTGAAGCCCGACGCGGTCAGCGCGTCACTGGCCTCCTGCGGGAAGCGGGCGTGCTCGTCGACGTCGGCGGCGTACGGAGCGATTTCCTTCTCGGCCAGGGCCCGGATCGCGGCCCGAAGTTCCTGATGCTCTTCCGGCAGCTGAAACAGATCGAATGACGGGTTACCGAGAGACATTGATGGCTCCTTGCCTGCCCATGTGGCGAGATACGGGTTGTTGCTACTCGCCGGTAACTTTACCGCCCCTGGCCCGACACCTTCTGCAGACCACGGACCAACTCGCGGTAGGTGCGGTGATAGACGGTGCGCAGCGTCTCGCTACGGCGCAGCACGTCGACGGCCGTCACCGGGCCGAGCAGCAGCACCGGATGCCCGGCGAAAACCGAGGTGGTGTGCTGCATGCGGGCCGAGCGGTGCGCCGCCGACTCCAGTTCGGCCTGGTAGTAGTCGCAGTACTCCGGCTGGGTGAAGAACACCTTGTTGAACCCGATCGCGAACGGGGCCAGCCCGGCTCCGTCGTCGAGGTACTTGAGTGTGCCCACCGCGACGCCGGGCCAGAACTCGTTGAAGACGTCGTCGGCGATGACAACGCCGCCGTCGGCCAGCGTGGCCTCGGCCAGCTGCATGTCGCTGTAGACGATCTCCTCGGTGTGCCCACCGTCGACGCTGAAGAACCGGATGGGCCCACCCGCCTCCTCCAGCAGCACCTCGGGTGCCAGCTTGGTGGAGTCGCCCTGGTGGATCACCACGCCGTCCATCGACGACCACACGTCGACGTTGCTGGTGAACTTCGCCAGGTCACCGGCCCCGGAACCGTCGATGTTGAGGTCCTGGTCGCCGAAAATGTCGATGGCAACGGACTTTTCGTCGTCTCGCTGCAACAGGTTCAGGCCGATGAACAGCTTGCCGTGGTGCACGCCGATCTCGGCGACCGCACCGGCGACGGACCTGGCCCGCTGGGCCTCGTCCAGCGCCCCCGCGACCAGGAGCACCTCTGGCTCCATGAATCCCGTGACGAGCTTGTGGCCGACGCTGCGGTACCGCGCGAATGAAGATTTCATCGATCGTGAGCTTACTTGCCCAGCAACCGATTCCGTAGCGCCTCGTCCTTGGCGAGCACCATCTGCTCCAGGTCCGCCTGGAAGCGCTGCATCCGGGCACGCAATCCGGCATCGGCCGACCCCAGGATGCGTACCGCCAGCAGGCCCGCGTTGCGCGCGCCACCGATCGACACCGTGGCCACCGGCACACCGGCGGGCATCTGCACGATCGACAGCAACGAGTCCATGCCGTCGAGCCGGGCCAGCGGCACCGGCACGCCGATCACCGGCAGCGGGGTGGCCGACGCCACCATCCCGGGCAGGTGCGCGGCACCGCCGGCGCCGGCAATGATCACCTCGACGCCCCGGTCCGCGGCGGACTTCGCGTAGTCGAGCATGCGCTGCGGGGTGCGGTGCGCCGACACCACGCCGACCTCGAACGGCACCTCGAACTCGGCGAGCGCGGTGGCCGCGTCCTCCATCACCGACCAATCGCTGTCACTGCCCATGATCAGGCCGACCCGCGGTCCAGCCTGTCCGGCCACGTGCTCACTCATGTCCACTCCATCCGTCCGTCCACTCAGCGTGCGACAACCAATGCGCGGCCCGTACGGCCCGCTCGCGCACGTCTGCCACGTAGTCCTCGTCGTCGAGCGAGCCGCCCGGCGCGCCGACGATGTTGACGTGCCCGATCTTGCGGCCGGGCCGCTCCCCCTTGCCGTACAGGTGCACCCGGGCCTCGGGCAGCCGGCCGAACAGGTGATGCAGCCGCTCGTCCATGGTCATCTCCGGCTGCGTCGGCGCGCCCAGCACGTTGGCCATCACCGTCACCGGGGCCAGCGGTGCCGTCGACCCCAGCGGGTAGTCCAGCACTGCCCGCAGATGCTGCTCGAACTGGCTGGTCGTCGCGCCGTCCATCGTCCAGTGCCCGGAGTTGTGCGGCCGCATGGCCAGCTCGTTGACCACCAACGCCCCGTCGACGGTCTCGAAGAGCTCGACCGCCAGCACGCCGACCACACCGAGCTCGTCGGCGATCCGCAGGGCGAGCTGTTCGGCCGCGGTGGCCACTCCGGAGTCCAACCGCGCCGCAGGCGCGATCACCTCGACGCAGATGCCGTCCTCCTGCACGGTGTGCACCACGGGCCAGGCCGCGCCCTGCCCGAACGGCGAGCGCGCGACCAGCGCGGCCAGCTCGCGCCGCATGGCGACCTTCTCCTCGACCAGCACGGCGACGCCGTCGGCCAGGTAGCCCTCGGCGGCGGCGCGGGCCTGTGCCACGTCGTCGGTCAGGGTGACGCCCTTACCGTCATAGCCACCACGGCTGGCCTTGACGACGAGCCCGCCGCCGACCTCAGCGGCGAGTTCGTCGATGGCATCGAGATCGGCGGCCGACGCCACCTCCCGGTAGCGCGGCACCGGCGCACCGAGTTCGGCCAGCCGGCGGCGCATCACCAGCTTGTCCTGCGCGTGGACCAGCGCCGACGGCGGCGGGGCCACGTTGACCCCGTCCGCGACGAGGGCCTCCAGCAGCTCGGTGGGGACGTGCTCGTGATCGAACGTCAGAGCCGACGCACCGGCCGCCACCTCACGCAGCGCGGCGAGGTCGGTGTGCGAGCCCAGCACCACCGCCGGACTCACCTGGGCGGCCGGCTCGTCGGCGGAGACCGCCAGCACCCGCAGGGTCTGGCCGAGCGCGATGGCTGCCTGGTGGGTCATGCGGGCCAGCTGGCCGCCACCGATCATTGCCACGACGGGGGGTTGCGTCACGGCGCCTAGTTTGTCACGCACCACGGATGTCCCCCGAATCTGCCTATGCCGCCTAGCTACCGCCCGCTACCTGCACGGGTACGTGAAATGCAGGTACTTTCCGTAAACTGCCCGATTATGTCGTTCACCGAGGCCACAATCGCGCGGCTCCCGCGAGTGATCAGGCCGTTTGCCGAACGGCATCACGAGCTCATCAAGTTCGCGATCGTCGGCGCCACCACGTTCGTCATCGACTCGGGCATCTTCTACACGCTCAAGCTCACCGTGCTCGAGCCCAAGCCGGTGACCGCGAAGATCATCGCCGGCATCGTCGCGGTGATCGCGTCGTACGTGCTGAACCGCGAATGGAGCTTCCAGAACCGCGGCGGACGCGAGCGTCATCACGAGGCCCTGCTGTTCTTCGCGGTCAGTGGCGTCGGCGTGCTGCTCAGCATGGCCCCGCTGTGGGTGTCCAGCTACATGCTGCAGTTGCGCGTGCCCAACGTGTCGCTGACCGTCGAGAACATCGCGGACTTCGTGTCGGCGTACATCATCGGCAACCTGCTGCAGATGGCGTTCCGGTTCTGGGCGTTCCGGCGCTGGGTGTTCCCCGACGAGATGGCGCAGCACGCACCCGACATGACGCTCGAGGCGACCATGACCGCCGGCGGTTTCGCCGAGGCCTACGACGGGCTCTCGGACGACCCTCAGCTGGGCGACTCCTCCGACCCCAGGGTGTCGAAGACTTCGTGATACAGCAGCGAGTGGACCTGCTCCACTCGCGGAATGTCATGGAATTCCAGCGGATCCTGCGATGCCGACTCGATGATCAGGGTGCCGGTGCGCAGTATCCGGTCGATTAGTTGGTGCCGGAACTCCACACTGTTGATGCGGGCCAGCGGAATGTCGATGCCCGACCGGGTCAGCACCCCGCGCCGGAACATCACCCGGCGGTCGGTGATCACGAAATGCGTTGAGCGCCAGTTCAGGAACGGCCAGACGGTCAGCCACCCGACCACCACCAGCCAGATCACCCCGATCACCGCGAAGATGATGTTCTTGGCGTTGCTGTCCCAGTTGGTGTGGTTGACCACCGCCGCGACGAACGCGGCCAGCGCCGTCCCGGCCAGGAGCACCACAACCGGGCCGATCAGCCGTTTCCAGTGCGGGTGCCGATGCAGCACGACATTCTCGTCGGCCGCCAGCACGTTGTCCGGGTAACCCATACCCAGACTCTAGGTGGTGCTGGGCCGCAAATGGACGACGTCGCCGGCAGAGACGGCGACGACACCGTCGGCCGAGTCGATCACCAATGAACCGTTGACGTCGATGTCGGTCGCCTGTCCGACCACCTCGCGCCCGCCGGGCAGCTCGGCCCGCACCGACTGCCCCAGCGTGCTGCTGTGGTCGCGGTAGACAGCCAGCAGCTCGACGTTGCCGCCCGCGCGCCATTCGGCGATCCTGGCATGCAGACGATTCAGCAGCGCCACGGCCAGCCGCTGCCGGTCCGGTTGCGCCACACCGAGACTCAACAAAGACACGGCCACCGGGTCGGGCAGTTCGTCAGCGGCGAGCGACACGTTCAGGCCGATCCCGACGACGATGACGGGCGACCCGCCACCGGGTGCGGCGACCTCCGCGAGGATCCCGGCCAGCTTTCCGGTGCCAACCAAGACGTCGTTGGGCCAC
The DNA here is from genome assembly GCF_056555145.1 of Mycolicibacterium sp. P4_G11. Lineage (NCBI taxonomy): Bacteria > Bacillati > Actinomycetota > Actinomycetes > Mycobacteriales > Mycobacteriaceae > Mycobacterium > Mycolicibacterium sp. P4_G11. The sequence goes on along the minus strand of NZ_JBFUJW010000009.1, from coordinate 244,884 downwards.
TTGAGTGCGGCCTGCACGCCGGCCACCTCGGCCACCGCCTCGACGACGGCCACACCGGCCGCCAGCGACAGCAGTCCCCAGGTTTCGCTCGGCACGTCGGTGGCGTCCACGCCGACCGACACCAGAATCTGTGAGCGCGGCACGGCCGTCCAGGTGCGGCCCTGGCGTCCCCGGCCCGCGATCTGATCCTCGGTGAACAGGGCCACCCCGGCGACCTTCTCACCGGCCTGCGCCCGGGCCGCGAGATCGGCGTTGGTGGAACCGGTTTCGGCCACCACCTCGACGCGCCAGCGGTCGCCGGACTCCGCCTGGATCGCCGCGGCGTCCAGTGGCAGGCGGTCAGCAGTCATTGGTTACCTTCTTCCCGGCGAACCGATCCGCCATCCAGTCGAGCATCTCCTGCGCCGCGGGCGGGTTGTGTCCACCCCGCGGATCGAATTCCGCGGTCACCGTGCCACCGAGCGAGCAGGCCCGCCCGATCGCGGCCTTGGTCCAGCCGGCATCGATGAAGGGGTCCTGACCGCCGTACCAGACGTACAGCGGCGCCGTCAGCCGTCGTTGCGGAATCGCCCACGCCTGCAACAGATTCTGCAGCCGCTCGGCGGCGTCCGGCGAGACCGGGAGGAAGTCGCGCGGCCCGAGTTGCCCGGAGGCGACGGCGCGCTTGTAGGCCGCGTCCGCGCTGCAGTCCGTCAGCACATTCCAGTAGCGCGCCGCGCCGCCGTGCCGGTAGTCGTCCCGGTTGAGGTCGGTGTGCAGCCGGGCCAGCGATTCGATCAGTGCCTGCAGCACCGGCCGCTGCTCGCTGGTCAACGTGCCCGTCTGCGATTTCGACACCAGGCCACTGACATCGGCCGCGGGAGCGACGGCGACGGCACCGACGAGCGTGAGCTCCGGGGCGTAGGGCTCGGCCTGTTCGTCTGCCGCCCATGCCGCGGCGCCGCCCTGAGAGTCACCGAAGGCCGCCCATGTCGTCCCGACGTCACCGAACACATGACGCGCCGCGCGGACCGCATCGATCAGGTTGAGACCGGCGGTGCGGGCGTCGGAGTACGGGTGGATGCCCTTGACGCCGAGGCCCTGGTAGTCGGGCAGCGCGACGGCGTACCCGAGATTGATCACCACTTTCGCGATGGGCAGCAGGTTCATCAGCGTCGGTGACAGCGACGGCCCGCAATTGTTGTCGATGCCCAGGGTGCCGTGGCCGAGGGCCACCACCGGCCAGCCGCCCTTGGGCGCCCGGCCCAGCGGGGTGAGCACCGCACCCGAGACGACGGTCTGTGCACCGGTGTCACCCGAGGTGGAGCGGTACACCACCCGTGCGGCGCGAATCCCCTGGCCGTTGAAGGTGCTGGTGACTCCCGGCATGGTGGTCGCCGACAGCAGGCTGCCCGGACCGGAGCCGGCGAGATCGGCCGAACCGATCGGCTCCGGAGCGCCCGACAGCGGGATGAACATGTCCAGGACCTTCGAGGTCCCGATCAGCACCAGTGGCCGCAGGTAGGTCGCGGCGGTGAGTCCACCGACGACGAGTACGGCGACCACGATCCACGGCAGGGCTTTACGCATCAAAGGGGATTATTCACCGGCGGTCGCCCGAACGGGTTCAGTAGGCGCCGGAACCGCCGATGATCGTGCGGAAAGTCTTGGCCGCGATCAACAGATCGTTGGTGATGGACCAGTTCTCGACGTAGGACAGGTCGAGTCGCACCGAGTCCTCCCACGACAGATCGGCCCGGCCACTCACCTGCCACAGCCCGGTGATCCCGGGGAGCACCAGCAGCCGGCGGCGCACCTGCTCGTTGTAGGTGTCGAATTCACGGCGCAGCGGCGGCCGCGGACCGACCACGCTCATGTCGCGGCACAGCACGTTGAAGAACTGCGGGAGCTCGTCGATGCTGTAGCGCCGCAGGTACTTTCCGACGAGCGTGACCCGCGGGTCCTCGTGGATCTTGAACAGCACGCCGCTGCCGCTCTCGTTGAGATCCAGGCTGATCAGGTCGTCGACCATCCGGTCGGCACCCTGCACCATGGTGCGGAACTTCGTCATCTGGAAAGGCTTGCCGTCCAGGCCGATTCGCTCGGAGCGGTAGAAGACGGGGCCGCGGCTGGTGAGCTTGATGGCGATGGCCGACAGCACCATCAGCGGCGAGGTCACCGTGAGCGCGAACAGCGCGACGAAGATGTCGAAGGCGCGCTTCTGGAGTTTCTTGGTTCCGCTGTACTGCGGACGCTCGACGTGGATCAGCGGCAGTCCGGCGACGGGACGCATGGTGAGCCGAGGGCCGGCGACGTCGATGACGCTCGGCGACACGACCATGTCGATGCCCAGCTTGTCCAGCTCCCAGGACAGCTCGCGCATCCCTTCCGGCCCGAGATGATCGGTCGTGGTGAGGGCGACGGCGTCGAAAGCGGCCTTGGTGATGGCATCGGAGACCTGGGACTCGTTGCCGAGCACCGGCAATTCGCCGACCCCGGCCACCTCGAAGGTGCCACCTGCCGGGCGTCCGGTGAGGCAGACGCCGGCGACGGAGTAGCCGTACCACCACTCGCGGTGCAGGGACTGCACCAGATTGGTGACGGCGCGCGGGTCACCGACCGCCAGCACCGAGGAGACGCACTTGTTGCGCCGGCGCAGCCGCGCCAGCACCCGGCGGCAGACGGTCCGGCCGACCACCAGACCGACCAGGCCGAGCGGCAGCGCGACGGCCAAGTAGCCGCGAGCGTAATCAGGGCGGAAGATCATCAGTGCGACGGCGATGATGCCGACGGTGGCCAGCGTCGCGGAGAAGACCCGGCGGTACTCCTCGACACCGGCGCCGACGATGCGCGGCGAACGGGTCCGGTACGCGGCCAGCATGGCGAGCCAGATCACGGCGACGAAAAGGGACAGCACCGAGTAGTACGAGAAGACGTGCAGGTACGTCGAAGTGAATTCCAGTGACGCATTCGGTGTACCGAGCTTGACGAACTGGGCACTCGCCAGGGCCAACACCACGACGAGCAGATCGAATGCGATCAGGCACCACCGGTAGCGCGATTGCCAGGCCCGGTCAGCTAAAGGTGCGACGGCCCGTACAGGAGGCGCGGGAGAAGCCTTTGGAACGAAGAGTTCTTCTGCCACTGACACTGACGCCTGCTCCCTCCCATTTGCTGGAAGTTCGCTATAGCCCCCGCTCAGCGAACTGCGACTACTATCGCATCGTTTGCTCGAAATTACCACCGATCGGAAAAATAGGCAGGTCAACCACAGTGTCCCTGCAGAGCAGCCTTAGCGAACCCGGCAAACTGATAGAAGAACGTCAATTCCCACCCGATCGGCGAAAAGTCATAGTCCCTGGGCAGCGCCACCGCAACCACTGAACCCTGATTCGTCGAATAGCACTGCCGGAAGACCAAGCGGGCACGCGGCAGGTGATACCGCCAGCTGACCACGATGATCCGGTGCCAGGCGCGGCCCTCGGAAAGTTCGCGCATCATCATGGCCTCGCCGCGGGTCGTCAGGATCTCCGGCTTCCGGCAGATCACCTCGATGTCCGTCGCCGGCGCGCAGGCGCTCTTCATCTGCGAGTCGCCCGGCAGATACGGATTGGACAGCACGACGGTGCGCGCCCAGCCCTGCCGGGCCAGGCTCAGTCCGTACTGTTCGCGGCCGTCGTGTTCGCCGGCGAGCACGATGATGGCGTCGGCCCGCTGCAGTTGATCGGATTTGGCGTTGGCGAACAGCGCCACCCCGGCGAGCCCCACATCGACCAGCACCACGACCGTGACCACGGCGATGACCCGACGAATGACCCGGCCGAGTTCAGCGCGCGGCATGGTCCGCAAGTTGTTCCCCACACATCTCGCGGTACTGCTGCCACATGCGGCGACCCAGCTCGCGCTGCCCGGCGGCGCTGTAGTGCCGGTCGTCCGGGCTGTTGTACGAATCCCGAGGTCCCGGCACGAAGGTGATCAGCGGCCACCGGTTCGGGGTGTCGGCGTGCACGGCGTCGATCGCCGCGTAGGGCTTGCCGCTCAGCTCCATCTCCTCGGGCACCATCTGCCCCAGGACGAACGGCAGGTCGGCGCCGTACCGCGCGCGCAGGTCGCCGATCAGCGAGTCGAGCTTGGCCTGGTACTGCGCGCCCGAGATCAGCGGCACGTCGGTCTCGCCCTGGTGCCACAGCACGGTGGCGATCTCACTGCCGGGAAACCGCGCCAGTGCCGCATCGATGGCCGCCACCGCCCGGCGGTACAGGTTCACCCGGGTCTTGCGGTCGGCCGGATCCCAGGTGTGCCCGTTCTTCGGGGTGAACGAGGTGTCGCCCCGCGCTCCGGGGATCAGCAGCACCGGGCGCCCGGTGGCCTCGGCGAGTTGTTTTGCGAAGGTCGGGCCGAAACCGACGTATTTGCACGGTATTTCGTGCAGCAGCGGCTGCGTCGCCAACACCGCGGTGCCTTTGGACGGCCCGCACATGGCCCACTGGTGCACCAGCGGATGCGGCCGGTCCAACCCGTCGGGCTCGACGGGCAGCCCCATGCCGAACGCGTTGGACTGCCCGAGGATGGGCAGGATCAGGTACGGCCGTTCGGTGGCGCCGACGGCGGTGCCGCGCGGCGCGATCAGTCGCTTCACGATGCACTTCGCCTCGATCAGCAACTGCTGATGAATCGGGCTGTCGCCGTCGGGATTACGTGGTTCCCTGCGCAGGACAGTCATTGACCGCCTCGCCTCCCCTGAATCGTTCTGCCAGCCACCGCAATTGACCCGGACCGTCGATGTCCGCGTGCCCGCCATCCGGCTGGAAATTCCAGACCACCGTACCGCCCAGCGAACACGCCCGGGAGATGGCGGCCTTCGTCCACGCCGGATCGAGGAAGCTGTCCTTGCCGCCGTAGACCACCGACATGGGTGCCGACAACGGCTGCTGCGGCAAAGCCCAGTCCTGCAGGTAGCGCCGCAGCCGGTCGGCGGCCGCCGCGTCGACCGGCGCCAGGTCGGCCGGTCCGATCTCGTCGATGGCGGCGGCACGGTAGGCGACGTCGGGACCTGAGCACGCCGACAGCACCTTCCAGTACCTGGTCGCCGCGCCCCTGCGGTAGTCGTCGCGGTTCAGGTCGGGATGCAGCCGGGCCAGCGACTCGACGATCGCCTGGAATGCCGCCTGCTGGTCCTTGGTCATGGTGCCGGCCTTGCCCTGGTCGAAGATGCCGGCCTTGTCGACGATGCCCGCCACATCGGCCGACGGCACGCTGGCCGCCGCGCCGATCAGGTCGAGTTCGGGGGCGTACGTCCGCGCCTGTTCGTCGGCGGCCCACGCCGCACCGCCGCCCTGCGAGCCGCCGAACACGGCCCAGCGGTTGGAGATGTCGCGGAAGGTGTGGCGCAGGGCCCGAACGGAGTCGATGACGTTGCGGCCCGCGGTGCGGCTGTCGGTGTACGGATGGACGCCGGGCGCACCCAGTCCCTGGTAGTCGGCGAGGGCGACGGCGAAACCGAGGTGGACGAAGCCCTGCACGAACACCACGTTGCCGAGCAGATTCGCCGACAGCGACGGCGCACAGGGCTGGTCGATGCCGGTGGTGCCGTGCGCCAGCGCGATCACCGGCCAGCCGCCGTCGGGCGCCTTGCCCATGGGCGTGAACACCGATCCCGACACCACCGTCGGCGCGTCGGTGTCGCCGGAGGTGGACCGGTAGACAACGCGGGCGGCCTGTAGGTCCTTGCCTTCCACCGAGTTGGTCACCGTGGGCATGGTCATCGCACTGATCAGGCTGCCCGGGCCGGAGGCCGTGAGGTCGGCGGTGCGGATCGGCATCGGGTTACCGGCGCCGCCGTGCCGCAGCTTGTCCAGCGCCCAGCTACCGACCTGCCACATCACCGGCAACGACGCCGCGATCAGGAGCACTGCGGCGATCGCGGCACCCCATTGGATCGCACGACGCATTCAGGACCACCTGGTCCGGTACCGCTTGGCGAATTTCATGACGGGCTCTTCCACCGCGTAGTACGTGACGGCCGAGACCACCAGTGTCACCGCCAGGACGAGCGCGACGTTGCGCAGCATGCCGGGCACGGAGTCGCCGGCCATCAGACCCCAGCGTCCCATCAACAGCATGAGTGGGAAGTGCCAGAGGTACGCCGACAGCGAGACCTTGCCGACGAACCGGAAGGGCGCGGTGTCGAGCAGCTCCGCCAGCCCGGACCGCTCGCCGCGGAACAGCGGCGCGACGATCACCAGGATGCCGAGCGCGCACAGCACGGCCAGGGCCGACGTGGCGTACGGGTTCGCCAGCGCGATCAGCCCGAGCATGACGACGCCCACCGGGAACATCGCCAGGAAGCTGTACAGCCGGACGCGGCGGCTGAGCTTCTCGCGAATCACCTTGTGCTCCATGGCCACGACCAGTACCGCGGCCGCCATACCGAACGCGAAGGTGTCCGAGTTGGTCAGGAAGGTCTTGGTATAGACCGCGACCCAGTTGGCGCCCCAGTTGATCTGCGTCGGGTCGGTCAGATGCAGCGCCGAGATCATCCACGGCACGAATGCCCGGCCGATGAACCCGAGCGCGATCAGCAGCGCCGGCCCGAGCGTCACGATCAACCACGGCCGCAGGTTCGAGCGCCGGCCGAGGGCGAACAGCAGCATGCCCAGCAGCGGGATCGACAGGTAGAAGGCGTATTCCAGCGTCAGCGACCACGACGGGTTCAGGCCCGTCTGGAAGTACTTCGGGATGTACGACTGCGTCAGGGTCAGGTTGGCGATCAACTGCCACGGGTCGGTGATCATGCCGGTGCCGTCTTCGGTGCGGGTCGGCTGCAGCGACGCGTTCTGCACGTAGACGATCTGCAGCAGGTAGTTGCACAGCAGGAAGATCACCAGGTAGCCGGGCAGAATCCGGGCGATGCGGTGAACGGCGAAATTCGCGGTGCTCGGCAGTTCGCGCTGCTCGATCAGGTTGCGCACGTACGGCAGGAACAGCAGGAACCCGCTGAGCGCGTAGAAGAAGATCAGCGACAGCCCGACCAGGTTCGTCTTCCAGTGGGAGGCGGTCAGCGGTGAGTAGTGGCCGGTGACGTGCATGACGGCGACGCCGAGGCACGACAGCCCGCGGGCGCCGTCCAACCCGATGATGCGGGCCCGGGTCCGGACCGGTGCCGATGTCGGCGCGTTCACTGTCCTGCTCCCTGGGTGGATTCGAATGACGGACAACTGTTGGGCGCGGGAACGCCGTCGAAGCGGTCCTTGATCCAGTCGGAGGACATGGCCACGTCGATGTCGGCGTGCCCCTTGGTCGGCTGGAACATGATGTCGATGACGTCGCCGAGCCGGCACGCGGCGGAGAGCGCCTTGTTCGTCCAGTCCGGCAGCAGCAGCGTGTCCTGACCCCCGTACAGCACCAGCATCGGCGCGGATGTCGGGTCCTTGGGCAAGCTCCGCTTGGCCAGCAGTTCCTGCAGGTTCGCTTCGGCCTGCGGGCTCGCGGGCCGCAGGTCCTCCGGCGTGATCTTGTCGATCGCCGCGGCCCGGGCGGTGGCGTCCTCGGTGCGGCACGACGCGAGGACGTTCCAGTGCTCGGCGACGTCGCCGCGGCGATAGTCCTGCAGGTTCAGCGACGGATTCTCTGTGGCCAGTGCGGCGAGGATCAGCTGCAGGATGGCGCCCTGCTCTTTCGACAGGCTGCCGGCCGCGGCCCCGGCGGCCAGGCCGGTGAGATCAGTGGCCGGCGACAGGCTGACGGTGCCGACGAGCGTCAGTCCGGTGCCGTAGCGGGCGGCGAGTTCGTTTGCGGCCCAGGTGGCTTGGCCGCCCTGGGATACCCCGACGGCGAGCCAGCGGTCCGCCGATTCCGGCACCAGCCGGTGCGCCGCCCGCGCGGAGTCGATGACGTTGTAGCCCACCGTGGTGGCATCGGCGTACGGATGGCCGGCGGTGCCCGGCCCGAGGCCCTGGTAGTCCGGCAGGCTCACCAGGTAGCCGGCCTTGACCAGCGCGGTGACCGTCGGCGAGAGACCGAGCAGCGTCGACGACCCGGACGGCCCGCACTCCGGTTGCATGCCGGACGTGGCGTGGCCGAAGACGACGATCGGCCAGCCGCCCGGCGGCGGCGTCCCGTTCGGCACGAACACCGAACCCGAGACCTCGGTGTGCTCACCGGTGATGCCCGACGTCGACGTGTAGGCGATGCGGGCCGCCAGCGACACCGCCGATTTCAGCCGCAGGTCCAGCGTGGGGAACGTCGACGCCGACACCAGTGCGCCGGGTACCTGACCGGCGCCCTTGGTGTCCGGTTTGAGATCGATCCCCGGAACCGTAACGGGCCCGGCCTTTTTCGGGGGTGAATCACTCTGGCAGGCCGGTGCGGTCAGGCACACCGCGGCGAGCAGACCCGCCGAGACCGCGCGCCGCAGCCGCCGCGAGTTCATCCCGGCGTCCCGGCGCTCGCGTCACCGACCACCCGTTCGAGGTGCCGGCGACTCTGTACCCGGTCCAGGATCAGCGCCCGGGCGATCACCGCGAGGACGCACAGCGCGAAACCGAGCACCGTCCCGGTCATCACGTAGGACCACACCCCGCCCACGCGCTCCGCGGGACTGGCGTCGTCGATGACGACGAGCGTCGCACTGGTACCGGCGACCAGGGCCAGCCGGGTCCCCACTGCGACCATGTCGTTGACGACCTCGTGCGCGATCTGCGTGGTCTGGTCGGCGTCACCGCCGGTGACCGTGACGTTCAACATCGCTGTGGCACTGGGCAATATGACGATCCGGGCGGCGAGTTCCTTGTCGGACTCGATCAGGCCCAGCTTCTGGATGATCGGCGCGGTGATCTGTGAGCTGGTGGCCAACTGCCGGTAGGTCTCCATCAGGCCGAGCATGTCGGCGTCGCCGTAGTAGGCGTCCAGCGGCGAGGCACTGCCCTCGGTCCTGACGAACACCGATGCGGTCGACTGGTATTCGGGCTTGGCGTTGTCCCAGCCGACCCAGCCCACCAGCGCGCTCGCGATGGTGGTGATCAGCACGAGCACCCAACTGTTCTTGACGAACAGCACGTAGTCGCGCACCCGCGGCACTGCCGCCGGGGTGATCACGTTGCCCCCACGCAGACGTCGGCGACGCGCTCGCCGTCGAACCGCGCCTGCAGCCAAGCCAGCGCGTTCTGCATCGTCTGATCGTTGATCTGGCCGCTGTCGCCGACGCCGCGCATCACCACGATCTGCTGGCCGCGGGCGCAGGCGGCCCCGGTGGCCGCCAGCACGCCGGCCGGCGGATTGACCGTGTCGGCCGTGCCGAATGCCACCAGCACCGGCGGATCAGCGGGTCCGGCAGCGGCACCGGGCAGTGCGACGGCGCCGAGGCGGCGCTTGAGGTCCGCGGCCGCGGCCGCATCCTTGGCCTGGAAATCGTTGGGCGTCAACTGGTTCAGCGCCAACTGAGCAGACGCGACGTCGCGCGGGGCGCAGTCGACCAACAGGTCCCACTGGTCTTTGAGTTTCGCCGAGCGGTGCGCGTCGAGATCGAAATCGGGCTGCATGGTTTCCAGGCTCTGCAGCATCCGAATCTGCAGCCGATATTGGTCGGCCGTCGCCAGCGCGGCCGTGCGGTCCGGGTCGGCCAGCGGCGCCAGATCGGCGATCGGGTTGACGGCCACCGCGCCCACCATGTTCATGCCCGCGCCGTAGGCCCCGTTGCGTTCTGCCGCGGCCCACGCGGCCAGGCCGCCTTCGCCGGCGCCGAGGGCGCCCCAGTTGGTGCTGGTGGACGGTACCGCGCGATGGATCGCGCGGGCGGCATCGATGATGCTGTTCCCGAGGCTGGCCGTATCCAGGATGGAGTGCTGGCGGGCGCTGGCACCCGGGTCGATGCCCAGCCCCTGATAGTCGGACAGGGCGATGGCGAAGCCGCGCCGCAGATAGACCGACATCCCGGTCGAATAGCCCCAGAACTGCGGGGCGAGGGTCGGCGCGCACTTGGGCAGCAGCCCGGTGGTGTCGTGTCCGAACGAGATGATCGGCCAGCCGCCCTTCGGCGCCGGGCCGGCGGGCACTGCGATCAGGGCGCTGACCTGGATGGGACGGCCGTCCACGCCGCTGGTCGAGCGGTAGACGATGCGCGCCGCGGTGGCGCCGGCCTCGTCGAAGCTCCGGTCACCTTTGACGGGCTTCAACTCGACCAGCGAGCCCGGGCCGTCGTCGGTGAGGTCGGGAGCCGGGAGGGCCTCGGCGCCCGGGAACATCGGCGTCAGTTCCCGGGTGGGACGCGAGTCGTCACCCGACCGGGGCGGCACCGGGCCCGACTGGCCGCACGCAGCCACGGTGACCAGCACCGCAGCCAGTGCCAGTACGGTGCGCCGCAGCTCAACCCGACGTCGCATCACGGCTTCTGGTGCGCCGCCGTCTTGGCCTCGGACTCGGGTGCGGCCTTGGGCGCGGCCTTGGCTGCCGCCTTCTTGCCGCCACCGGACTTCGGGCCGTCGGACCCGCCGATGTGGATCTTGAACTCGACCGGTTCGTCGGTGGCGACCGAGCCGATCAGCACCGCGTTGGCAGACTTCAGGGTCTGCACGGCACGGGTGAGCGCGCTGCTCGTGGTGTGCCGGATGCGGCCGACCAGCAGCGCACCGTCGGACAGCGCGGCGGCAACGGCACCGTCGTTGTACTTGCCCAGGGACGGGGTATCCACGACGACGTAGTCGAACTGGGCAGACAGTTCGGCGAACAGGTTCGAGGTGTGGTCGCCCGCCCACAGCTCCCCCGGACGGGTGGTGGCGGGGCCGGCCGGCAACACCGCGATCCGGTGCTGACCGACGGGAACCTCGGGGATCAGGCCTTCGGCGAGGGTGTTCTCGCCGACCAACACGGTGGTCAGACCGCGATCGGCTGCGCCTTGACGGGCCGCCGGCGTCAGGTCCAATCGCTGCGCCACCGCCGGGTTGCGCAGGTCACCGTCCACCAGCACCACGCGCTTGCCGGTCTCGGCGAGTGCTGCGGCCAGGTCGATCGCCACGGTCGTACGTCCGTCGGACCGCGACGGGCTGGCCACCGCGATCACCCGAGCGGCTTCATCACGGTTTGCCGGCACGGCGAACCGCAAATTGTTCCGGAGCTCGCGCAGGGCCTCGGGGTAGGCACCCTCGGCGGCCAGGTCGACCACCGGCGCGTGGCTTCGCGCCGAGTCCGCGGGCAACGCGCCCATGAGCAGCGACCCACTGGCGTCGGCCACGCGCTCGCGGCCACGCACCCGGCGGTCGATGATGCCGAGCGCGATCGCGGCCAGCAGACCGAGGACCGCGCCGCCTGCGATGCCCATCCCGATCCGGGTGATCATCGAATAGCCAAGGGGCTTGGTCGGATAACCGGCCTCGTCCACCACGATGGCGCCCGCGGCGGGGCKGCCGCCGCGGCGGGAGGTCTCCAGCTCCCCGACCAGTCCGGCGAGCTGATCGGCAACCGCGCTGGCATAGGTCTGCGCCTGGCCCGGATCCTTGTCTGTCACCGAGACCTGCAGCAACACCGTCTTCGGCAACGGGACGGCGGTGATCTTGGCCCGCAGCTCGTTGGCGGAGATGGTGGCCTTGAGCTGGTCCACCGCACGGGCGGCCACCTGCTCGCTCATGGCGAGCGTGGCGTAGGAGTTCACGCGGTCCTGGGAGAACAGGTTGTTCTGGTAGGCCTCGGTGACCGAGGTGCCGTTCTGGGTCGCCACGAACAGCGTCGCGCTGGACTGGTACTCGCGATCGCCGAATTCCCACCACGACCAGCCCGCGACACCCCCGACAACCGCGAGCGCCACGATCGCCCACCAGTACCGGCCGAATATCCGCAGGTACTCTTTGATCTCCAAGGTCGTGCCCCTTATTTCAGCAATGCGACAGCTCACAGATTAACGGCTGGGAACCGGACCGACCATTCAGACTCGCCACGGGTCCGGGCAACCTGCTTGAGCTTAGCTGGTTGAGCTGAGAACATAGTCGGCATGAACGCCCGTTTGGGTCAACTCGGCAATCTTAAATCATCGGCCGGGATTCTGGCTGGGATCATGGGCTTGGTCTGGTTGGCGACGTCTTTCGGCCAGCTCACTTTGTTGGGCATTGTCGCTATTGCCGCACTGGTCGCCGGCATCTATGTCGGTTTGCGGCATCCACTGTGGTTCTTGTACGGATTGGCGCTCGTCACCGGTGCTCTGCCATTCGGGTATTTCCCTGGCGTTCACGTCCCCTTATATCTGCCGTTCGCATTCGGTGCAGTGGTCGCGTTGTTCGTGCATCCCCGACTGGCCCGCCCGATTCACCCGATGGAATGGTCGATCATCGCTCTGGTGCTGACCTCGATCGCCTCCGTCGCGGTAACCGGCGTCGGCATGGGCGACGTCATCCAGATCGTCCGGTGGTCCGTCGTGACCCTCGTCGCGATCGCACTGAGCAGCCTGACCACCGAGCATCTGGAGAAATTCGGCCGGATATTCGTCTACGGGACGTTGTTCAACGCGGTATTCGGCTTGTACATCGTGGCTTTCGACCCCAATCAGACCTCGTTCCGATACCTGCGAGTCTTCGGCTATGCCGCGGAATACACCGCCACCCGTTTCGCCTTCACCGACGGCGGCATGGCCCGCTCCATGCGACTCGGCGGCACGTCGGTCGATCCCAACGCCGAAGGCATCGCGCTCGTGGTCGCGATCGCCGTCGCCCTGGTCGTATTTGCCGGCTGGCAGCGCATCGCGATCACCGGCATCTTCGCGGTCGCGTTGCTGCTCACGCTGAGTCGGGCCGGCATGTTCACCGTCGTCGCCGGGACGCTGCTGGTGCTGGCCTTCCACACCATGCGGTCGAAGGATCGCGCGCTCGCCATCGCCGCCATGGTGGCCGCCCTGGGCCTGGCTGCGGCGATACCCGAAGTGCGCACCAGGTTCATGCATTCCTTCAGCAGTGACGACGTCGGCTCCACTTCACGAATTGATGCCATCCGCGAATTCCCCGATACCATGGCCGGCTACTGGTTGTTCGGAAAAGGCTGGAACCGACTCGAATTCCGGGACGGCAACTATGCCTTCGTGCTGAACCACGTGTCGAACGCGCCATTGCTGACGATTTACCGCGGCGGCATCTTCACCGGCCTGGCGTTCTTTGCGATCATGCTGATCGGTTGCATCATGAGCTACCGGGCCATCCGCTCCAATTCATTTCCATGGGCGGTGTATGGCGGCATCTTCATCGGATTCTGCGTTGTCGCGCTCCAACTCGATCACCCGGTGGTCGGTATCCCGCCGGCCACCCTCAAATTCTCGATTTTGCTGGCATTCCTGGTGCATATAGACCGACAACGCCGAGAAGAGATACGGCTGCGACACGCCCAAGCAGATTCACAGCAAATGCCCATTACTGCTGCACACTGAGTGCGCGTTTGCTCCCTGCGACGCACTTCATAGGTGAAGGGCGGTTGCATGATGCCCGGGAAGCGCCCCACTGGATCTGCCCGCCGCTTCACCAGCGTGGCATCGACGATCGCCGGCACCATGGTGTGCACCCTCATCGCCCTGACCGGCATCCCGGGCGACGCCCCGCAGCAGGTCAGGGTGGCCGAGCGGGCCAACGTCGTCACCCTGCCGACCACCATCGGTTTCGCGGACTCCGACATCTATGGCCTGTCGCAAGACGATGTGAACCGGACGTTGACCCTGATGGCCAACAATCGGGTGAACACCATCAGGTTGATGATTCCGTGGGCCGGGGTCGAGCCGGTCCTCGGCCAACTCGACTGGAGCCTGGTCGACAAGACGGTGAATGCCGCTGCCGCCATGAACATGTCGATCATCGCGTTCATCAACGCCACCCCACCGTGGGCCATGTCGCAAGGGGGTCTGCCGCTGAGCAGCCGGCCTGCCAACCCGGATGCCTACGGCAATTTCACCGCGAAGGTGGCCACCCGCTACAAGGGGAAGATCTCCGCATACGAGGTCTGGAACGAGCCGAACGCGGTGTTCTTCTACAGCCCCGCACCGGATCCCGCCGGCTACACCGATCTGCTGAAGGCGGCCTACCCACGGATCAAGGCCGTCGATCCGGACGCGACGGTGATCGGCGGGGTCGTCGGCGCGGTGGTGGATTTCGGCTCGTGGGCGATCAACCCCGTGCGCTTCATCGCCGGGATGTACGCCGCAGGCGCCAAGGGGAACTTCGACGCGTTGTCGTTTCACCCGTACAACTACAACCTGAAGTTCTCCGACGGCATGCTGATCGCGAATTCGCCTGTCCTGCAATTGGTTCAGATGCGCCAGGTGATGATCGACAACGGCGACGAGGAAAAGCGGATCTGGGCCACCGAGTACGGCGAGCCCACCTCGGTGGTCAACGAAACCACCCAGGCCGCCTACCTGAAGGACATCTACACCAAGTGGCAGGAGATGCCGTACACCGGCCCGCTGATGGTGTACACCACGCGTGACCGGAAGACCGGAAGCAATCAGGCGGACGCCACCGTCGGGCTCTACCGCAGCGACTGGACGCCGAAGCCCGCGGCGGCAGAACTGGCGGCGACCATCGCCGCCGGCGTGCCGAAATCACCGGAATTCCAGCGCTTTTCGCAGATCACCGACCCGGCACACGGCTCGGTCCTCAGCCCGGTGTTCAAGGCCACCAAGACGGTGTGGGCGCAGGTGCGCACGATCAACACCATCTACGAGATGCCGAGCGGCTACGTATCGTCGCCGCGCCCGGTGGCCGACATTGCGATGGCGCGCAACTCAGTGCCCGCGAGCCTGTTCGCCAACGGCCAACAGGACTTCTCCGGGGGCAGCCAGTTCCGGGTGTGGTGGTCGCCCGAGACCGGTGCGCACTGGGCCTCGAGCGCGTTCGCGCAGGCCTGGAAGCCGCAACTGGGGCTGGCCACCATCGACGAGCGCTACGTCAACGGCACCAACCGCGTCGACTTCCAGCACGGCTACATGGTCTGGGCGCCGTGGGTGGGCGTGAAGGTCTACTACACCTGATTCTCGCCGCGCAGCAGGTCGGCCACCGCCCGGTGCGGCAACCGGTCCTGCCACCGCTGACGATTGATCTCGTACAACTGGTTCCCCAGGTCGACCGCGGCCGGCACCTCCGTGAGCAGACGGCGGCATTCGGCGATGAACGCGGCGTCGTCGTCCAACGGGCGCAGCCCGAAGATCGGCCCGAGTGATCCGATGGCAGCGGTGGTCGCCACCGCAGGCAGCCCGATCCGGATGGTGTCGAGCAGCTTGACCCGGACTCCCCCGCCGGTGCTGATCGGTGCGATCAGGGCGCGGCAGGTGCCGAGGAACGCCCCGAGGTCGTCGACGAATCCGAGGTCGCGGACCCCGTCGGGGTAGACGGGGTCGGCCGCACCGGGCTTCTTCGCCCCGATGATGCACAGTTCGGCGCCGGCGATGCCCGCCGAAATCCGCGGCCACAGTTCGAGGGCCCGCAGGAACCCCTCCTGGTTGGGTGGCCAGTCGCGGGTGCCCATGAACACCAGCCGGGGCGGGGACGCCGCGACGTCGACCTGCGTGCCCGGCGGCATCGTGATGTCCATGAAGCGGGCGTCGCGGACACCGTTGTCGCGGTAGTACCCGGCTTCCTCGGCGTCGTAGGTGCCGACGCCGTCGGCCGCGCGCGCGACGCGCAGTTCGTCACGGATCAGCCGTGGTTCCTCGATGCGCCCGAGCGCGCCGCGGGAGGCCCGCCAGACCAGCGACTCGCTCACGTTCGTGTTGACGACGAGTCGCTTCTTGCCGAAATGCTTGCTGCGGAAGAAGGATTCGGCCATGTAGCTGTGTTCGGCGACGAACACGTCGGCGTCGCTGCGGTCGATGGCGCGGACCAGCTCGTCGGTGTCGAAGCGGACATGCACCAAGCTGCGCCGGCGCCGCAGGGAGTCGATGAGCAGCCGGTGCGGGCGCACGGCCGGCTTGTGCACCCGCTCCAGCGGCAGGCCGCCGGGAATCAGGTCGGCGGTGACGGTGCCAGGTTCGGGCGACAGGGCGATGGCCGACACCTCGAACGAGTCGGCGGCCAGCCGCATGAGCATGCGGGCCAGCGCGACGTCACCGGTGTGTTCGAGCACCGGGTCTTTCGACAGGATGAACGCGGCCTTCGGTGTGGTCATGATTCCTGGGTGTGATCGGACGGCTCGGCGGTCGGTACTGCGTCGCGCGGCCGGTACACCGCCCAGGTGAACCCGGCCAGCATGATCGCGTCGGCGACGGTGGCCGCGATGGCGGCGCCCACCGCGCCGAGCGGCGTCAACGTCGCGAGGGCGGCGACCATGCCGAGCTTCACCGGCACCAGTCCGACCGCGATGGTGAGCCGGAAGACGTCGCGACGCTGGGTGTACAGGATCACCTGGAGCACGAAGATGCAGATGCGCAGGGCGGCGAAGCCACCCATGATCATCATGGTCGTGGCCAGCTGGGTGGGCGCCCCGAAGGCGAACAGGCAGGCGCCGATGATCAGCAGCAGCGACCCGCCGAGTGCTGCCATCCGCAGGATGTTGCGCAGCGGTGGGGCCGCCGACAGGTCACCACCACTCTCGCGCAGCGGCTCGTGGTAGGTCATGCCGAAGGACTGCCCGGCGGCTGCCACGGCTGCCGCCACCACCCACGCCAGCTGGTAGTAGCCGGCGGCCTTGGTGTCCACGAGGGTGCCGAGCAGCAGCACGTCGCCGCCCAGATACAGGGTGGTGCCGAGCATTTCGCCGGTGAGCGCCGCGATCAACCGGGGCGGGCCGGGCGGTGCCGGCCGGTGACCGATGGCCAACTTGGCCCCGACCAACAGCGCCAGCACGTAGGGCGTGCAGTACAGCAGCGACGCGTGGGTGAGCGTCGGGTGCGCCGCCGTGTACAGGTACACCGCGCCGATGCCGGCGCTGGTGAACTGCCGCGCCGTGTCGAGCCGATACACCTTGTCCGGGTGGCCATCTCGCGCCGACTGGCTCTTCACCACGTTCATGGCGATCTCACCGCCGGCGACCATCAGGCCGAAGCCGATGACGTAGTTGAGGTCGAAGGTGGCCGCGCCGGCGGTGACCAGCCCCAGCGCGAGCAGGTAGCGCATGGTGCGTTCACGAAGGAAGTGCTCTTCGGATTCCCGGATGGCCCGGACCGCGAAGGCGTTGTCGATGGTGTTGCCGACGATGCCGTTGAGGACCGTCGCCATGGCGTACAAACCGTATTCGGAGACGCCGAGGCGCTGGACGATGATCAGCGTCCACAGCAGGCCCACCCCGCGACCGCCGTAGATCCAGATCAGGGAGATGAGCGTCTTCGCCACATTACGGCCGGGCGCTTCGGTGGCAGTCAGGTCACACGCTCACAGATGATCGGGACAGCAGGTCGGTCCACACCCGCCCGAAAGCTTCGGCGGTGCGCGGCCCGGAACAGGCTGCACGGTAGGCCTCGACGTGCCGGCCGAACTCGGCCAGCCGCTGATCGTCGTCGACGAGGGACACGATGGCCTCGGCCAATGAGGCCGCGACCTGCTCGGCGTCCTTGTCGCCGATGGGGACCACGAGGGCACCGGCGCGCTCGTCCAGTTCGGCCAGTGCGCCGTAGTCGGTGCACACCACGGGCGTGCGGTACGCCATCGAGTGGGCCACCGAGCCGGACGCCGGGTAGGTCTCGGCGTAGAAGTGCCGCTTGCCGTACGGAATCACCACGGCCCGCACCGAATCGAAGAACGCATCCTCGGCCGCACCGTCGACCGGGCCCACGATCTCGACCCCGGGGCCACCGGTCAGCGCCTCGGTCCCCCGGCCCGCCACCCGGATCACGATGTCATCGGGCAACTGCCGGCGAATCCGGGCGATCTGCTCAAAACCCTTGCCCCGGTATACATGCCCGAAGAAACCGACCGCCTTCGGCCGCTCGGTCAGCGGACGCAACTGCGGCCGTTCGGAGATGATGTGCGGCACGGCGGCGACGTTGGAATCGGGGTACGTGGCCTTGATGGAGTCCGCGCCGATCTGACTCAACGCGATCATCGTCCGATCACCGTTGACCATGCCCTCGACCATCCGCGACACCGGACGCAACGGGTAGTGCAAGCCGTGCATGACGAGCCGGTGCTGGGCCACGAACCGCGTCCGCGCCGGCCACCAGATGCCCTGCGGCGGATCATGAACCGTCGCCGTCACCGGCACGCCACGCAACCCGGCGATGGACCAGAACGCCGACACCGCACCGGCCGCCAGCTCCGCGTGCACCAACACCCGCCCAGGCTTCCCGCCGGCCACCATTTCGGCGACGGCGCGCCGGTGCCCCCGCACCTGGGCCACCGTCTCGGCGCCGGGTCCCAGGGTGCGACGTTGCACGACCTCGCCGAACAGTGGCTGTACCGCGTTGACGAAGTTCTCGGCGTAGTCACCCACGGCCGTCTGGCCTTCGGCCGGCCCTATGTAGACCAACCGGTACTCGCGTAGATCGACCGGCATCAGCAGAACAGCGGCCGGTACTTTGCGCTGTAGCCCAAGGCATCCGGATTTCGCTTGGCGAACACTTTGGCGGGGTTACCGCCGACCACGTCGAGCGGGGCCACGTCTTTGACCACCAGCGCCTGTGCGGCGACGACGGCGCCGCGGCCGATCAGCGCGGGCAGCACCATGGCCCGGCTGGCGATCCAGACGTAGTCCTCGATCACCGTCGGGATCGGGATCGGCAGGAAGTCCGGGTGATTGATGTCGTGACCACCGCCGAGCAGGTGCACGTCGCTCGCGATGGTGACGTTGTCACCGATCCACAGGCCGGCGCGCGCGTCGAGCAGGCACCGGAACCCGATGGTGGTGCCGTTGCCGATCGTCAGGAATTCGATGTCGAGGATGGTGGTGCCGCGCATGATGGTCGACCACTCACCGATGGTGGCGCCGAACAGCCGCAGGAAGCCCTGGCGGATGGTGTGCGACGGGATGTGCGTGATGAACATGTTGAACAGCAGTTCACCAATTCGGTTGCGCGCCTTGCGACGAACATCCATGGCCTGCATCTTGTAGTAAGTGACGCGACCGTCCTCGCCGAGCTCCCATTCCGGCTCGGGTGGCAATTTCAATGTCGGTGCGGCCGCTTTCTTACGTGCCACATCTGCCGGGTCTGCCGTTGCCGGCTCGCCAATCACGTTGTTCGCTCCCGTCGTCCCGGATTCCGAGTTAACCACAGTGTTTCGGCCTCGTCAGTGCAGTCGGCCCTGGCGCGCCAGCATCTCCGACCACTTTGCGGCGTAGGCGGCGGCGACGTTCTCCGGCGAGCGTTCGCGACGGGTCCGGTCGGCGTTCACCTCCAGTTGCTTGAGCCGGATTTCGTCATTGAGCAGCGCTTCGATGGCCGCGGAGAATCCGGCCGGCAGCGCCTTCGGATCGTCGGAGTCCATGGGCACGACGACCGCGCCGGTCTCGGTGCCGAATTCGGCCAGCGAGCCGTAGTCGGTGCAGACCACCGGTGTGCGGTAGGCCAGGGCGTGCGCCGCGACAGAGGACGCGGGGTAAGTCTCGGCGTAGAAATGCCGCTTGCCGTACGGAATCACCACGGCCCGCACCGAATCGAAGAACGCATCCTCGGCCGCACCGTCGACCGCACCAACGATCTCCACCCCGGGGCCGCCCGGCAACGCCTCGGTCCCCCGGCCCGCCACCCGGATCACGATGTCCTCGGGCAACTCCCGGCGAATCCGGGCGATCTGCTCAAAACCCTTGCCCCGGTACACATGCCCGAAGAAACCAACCGCCTTCGGCCGCTCGATCACCGGGCGGACCTTGGGCCGCTCGCAGACGAGATAGGGGGCGTACGCCACATCGGTCTTCGGATAGGTGTCACGAATGGACTGCGCGCCGATCTGGCTCAGCGCGAACAACGTCCGATCGCCGTTGACCATGCCCTCGAGCATCCGCGACACCGGACGCAACGGGTAGTGCAGCCCATGCATCACCAGCTTGTGCCGTGCCACGAACTTCGTGCGCCCCGGCCACCAGATGCCCTGCGGCGGATCGTGCACCGTCGCCGTCACCGGCACCCCACGCAACCCCGCGATCGACCAGAACGCCGACACCGCACCGGCCGCCAGCTCCGCGTGCACCAACACCCGCCCCGGCTTGCCGGCCGCAACCAGACCCGCCACCGCACGCCGGTGCTCCAGGACTTCCCGCGCGCTGTCCGAACCCGGACCCAGCGTGCGGTGCTCGACCAGCTCGCCGACGTGTGGCCGCAGCGCGCGGGTCAGGTTCTCGGCGTAGTCGCCGACCGCCGTCTCGTGATCCGCCGGCCCGACGTACACCAGGCGGTAGTCCTTCAGCGTGGCGACCGGAGTCGCGTCTGGCGCCATCAGTACCCGGCCAGCTTGTCGACCGCTTCATGCAGTCGAGCGCTGAACGCGTCTTCGGTGAACTGGGAGACGTGGTGCTTGATCTTCTCCTGGTCCCACGTCGCCGATTCGAATCGGTCCAACGCCTCGCGAACCGAATCTGGTTGCGGCTCATCGAAATACAGTCCGGTGACACCCTCGTCGATGGTGTCGAGGAAGCCGCCGAAGCGCAGGGCGACGCTCGGCCGGCCCCACACCCCCGCCTCGATCGGGGTCAGGCCGTAGTCCTCGAAACTCGACGACATCAGCGCCCGGCAGTTCTTGTAGAGCCAGGCCATCTGACCGTCGGTGAGGTTGTGGAGCATGGTGACGTTGTCGGTCTTCATCGACCGCAGGCGGTCGGCCTCCGGACCGTTGCCGACGACCACCAGCTGCCGGTCGCTGCCCGCGAACGCCCGCACGATGACGTCGACGTTCTTGTACGGCAGCAGCCGGCACACGACCAGGTAGAAGCTGCCGTCCGGATCGCTCAGATCGACCTTGTCCTCGAGCTCTTCGACGGGCTCGACGGCGTACGACCGCGACATCGCCACCGGAGCGAACATCACCTCGGCATCGATGTCGTAGGCCTTCTTGACGTACCCGCTGATCATGGTCGAGATCGCGAGGTACTTGTCAGCGGCGAGCGCCTGCCGGCGGTCCCAGTCCAGCAACCGCTTCTTGGTGAGCTTGAGGCCCAGACTCTTGAGCGGGTTCGCGTGGTCCCCGAGGTAGGCCTCGGTCTGGTACAGCCAGCGCGCCGGGTTGTAGCAGTAGACGAGCTTCTTGCCGTTGGTGCGGAAACCGTGCGACCAGCCGCTGCAGCTCGCCAGCACGACGTCGGCGTCGATGTACATCGACTCGGCGACTCGTGGGTAGATCGGCAGGGCGGCCCGGTGGTACTTGCGGGCCAGACCCACCTTGTTCAGCGCGGAAACCCGGATATCCAGGTCGGCAAACTCCGGATAGGTCAGCTCGGGGTCGTACAGCATCGTGTACAGCGGGGCGTCCGGGAACGCCTTGGTCATCGACAGGACAACTTTTTCCGCGCCGCCGAACTGGGTCAGATAGTCGTGGGCGAGCGCAACCTTCGGCCCGTCCACTCCGTCGTACTTGCGCGTCGAATGCACTGTTGAATATCCCCTTGCGCCGATCGGCGGATCATTTCGCGGTCGTGAAGTCAGCTACCCGAAAACAGCGGGCACGCATATCGAACCGCAAACTTACGCAAATGACAAGCTAAATGCATCGGACCTGCACAGGACGTGCCTACGACAAAGCCGACTCACCCCTCCAGCTAAGTCGATTCCAGTGCTCACGGACGGTGACGGGGCGTACCGGTCAGGCGGGTCGACGCGCACACCGCACTGGCCCGACCAGGCATTACCCACCCCGCGGCGAGCAGCCGCCGGCGCTGCGCTCAGGGGCTGCTCAGCAAATATCACGCCCCGAGCGGCATTCAACCCAAGTGACGGGCGAGACACGCGCGCGGAGTGTATATTTACCTACCAGCAAACTGCTGACGCAGGACGCGCCAGCCACGGGGGCGGAACAATCTATGAACGGTGCGCAGATGAGCGGTACACACGTGGACGTCGACTACAAGGACCTGGACACCCTGTGGCAGGGCTACGACGAGTCCGTCCGCACGCTGGCCGAGCGCGAAGGCGTCAAGGCCGTCGCCGAGCTCGGTGGCGGAGCCAACCCGATCATCGGCGGCGACGACTGGAACTTCGCCGACGAGCGCGTCGTCATCGACATCTCGGCCACCGAGCTGGCCAAGGCCAACAGCCGCGTGCACACCCGCGTCGCCGATCTCTGCAAACCGATCGACAACGAGTTGAACGCATACGACCTGGTGTTCTCCAAGATGCTCTGCGAGCACCTGCCCGACGCCCGGACGTTCCATGAGAACTGCTTCAAACTCCTTCGCCCGGGCGGACTTTCGGTGCATTTCTTCCCGACGCTGTTCGCGTTCCCGTTCGTGGTCAACCTGCTGATCCCCGAGCAGGCGGCGCGCACGGTCATCAGCAAGCTGCAGCCGGGGCGCCTGCAGAACCCGCACCACGAGAAGTTCCCGGCCTACTACCGCTGGACCACCGGCCCCACCCAGAAGGCCATCAAGCGCTACGAAAGCGTGGGCTTCGAGGTCGAATCCTGGTCCGGCGCCTACGGCCACGGCTACTACCGCGTGCTGCCGCCGCTCGACGCCCTCGAGCGCGCGAAGAGCCGTTTCCTTCTTAAGCACCCGGTCCCGGCACTCACGAGTTTCGCGGCAGTGGTCCTGCGCAAACCGGCGTGACCCGCCGAGTGGGCACCCCAACTTCACAACTTTCTTAGAGAACCGTTAACATCGTCGCCATGACGAGCGTGACCGAGCCAACGGTGGACAAGGCGATCGACATCCACACCACCGCAGGCAAGCTGGAAGACCTGCGTAGGCGTACCGAAGAGACCCTGCACCCCGTCGGCGAGGCCGCCGTGGAGAAGGTCCACCAGAAGGGCAAGCTCACCGCCCGCGAGCGGATCCTGGCGCTGCTGGACGAGGGCTCGTTCGTCGAACTCGACGCGCTGGCCAAGCACCGGAGCACCAACTTCGGCCTGGGCGACAAGCACCCGCTCGGCGACGGCGTGGTGACCGGCTACGGCACCATCGACGGCCGCGAGGTCTGCATCTTCAGCCAGGACGCCACCGTCTTCGGCGGCAGCCTCGGCGAGGTCTACGGCGAGAAGATCGTCAAGGTCCAGGAGCTGGCCATCAAGACCGGCCGCCCGCTGATCGGCATCAACGACGGCGCCGGCGCCCGCATCCAGGAGGGTGTGGTCTCGCTCGGCCTGTACAGCCGCATCTTCCGCAACAACATCCTGGCCTCGGGTGTCATCCCCCAGATTTCGCTCATCATGGGTGCCGCGGCCGGCGGCCACGTCTACTCCCCCGCGCTCACCGACTTCATCGTCATGGTCGACCAGACCAGCCAGATGTTCATCACCGGACCCGACGTCATCAAGACCGTCACCGGCGAAGAGGTCACCATGGAGGAGCTGGGCGGCGCCCACACCCATGAGGCCAAGTCGGGCACCGTGCACTACGTCGCCTCCGGCGAGCAGGACGCCCTGGACTACGTGCGTGACCTGCTGAGCTACCTGCCCCCGAACAACTACGCCGAGCCGCCGCGCTTCCCCGCGCCGCCGCATCCGGGCGCCATCGAGGACAACCTCACCGACGAGGATCTCGAGCTCGACACCCTGATCCCGGATTCGCCGAACCAGCCGTACGACATGCATGAGGTCATCTCGCGCATCCTCGACGACGACGAGTTCCTCGAGATCCAGCAGGGCTACGCGCAGAACATCGTCATCGGCTTCGGCCGCATCGACGGCCGTCCGGTCGGCATCGTGGCCAACCAGCCGACCCAGTTCGCCGGCTGCCTGGACATCAACGCCTCGGAGAAGGCCGCGCGGTTCATCCGCACCTGCGACGCCTTCAACATCCCGATCATCATGCTGGTGGACGTCCCGGGCTTCCTGCCGGGCACCGAGCAGGAATACAACGGCATCATCCGCCGCGGCGCGAAGCTGCTGTACGCCTACGGTGAGGCCACCGTCGCCAAGATCACCGTCATCACCCGTAAGGCCTACGGCGGCGCGTACTGCGTCATGGGCTCCAAGGACATGGGTTGCGACGTCAACCTGGCGTGGCCGACGGCCCAGATCGCCGTCATGGGTGCCTCCGGTGCGGTCGGCTTCGTCTACCGCTCCGAGCTCAAGGCCGCCGCGGCCAACGGCGAGGATGTCGACGCCCTGCGCCTGCAGCTGCAGCAGCAGTACGAGGACACCCTGGTGAACCCGTACGTCGCCGCCGAGCGTGGTTACGTCGACGCGGTCATCCCGCCGTCGCACACCCGCGGCTACATCGCCAACTCGCTGCGACTGCTGGAGCGCAAGATCGTCCAGACGCCGCCGAAGAAGCACGGGAACATCCCACTGTGAGCGGGGCGAACGATTTGGCAGACGTGAGCGCCGACAACGTGTCCGAAGCTGAAGCCGCAGAAGCGCCCGTGGCCCCGCTGTTCCAGGTCGTCAAGGGCAACCCGTCCGACGAGGAGCTCGCTGCTCTGGTGACGGTGCTGGCCTCGGCCTCCGGCGGCGGTGCCGCCGAGGCAGGCGACCGCAACGACTGGGGCCACCCGGTCTCCAAGCTGCGGTACGCGTACACCAGCTGGCAGCTGGTGACCCTGGTGGAGCGCACCTTCATCCGTCGCTGATGAGGCTCGTCCTCGGCTCGGCCTCCTCCGGCCGGCTCAGCGTGTTGCGCAAGGCCGGTGTCGAACCGGTCGTGCTGGTGTCCGATGTCGACGAGGACGCGATCATCGCGTCTCTCGGCGACGCCGGCCCCGGCGACGTCGTGCAAGCCCTGGCGACAGCCAAGGCACAGCGGGTCGCCGAATCACTCGACCCGGAGCTGTCGTCGGATTGCGTTGTGATCGGCTGCGATTCGATGCTCGAGTTCGACCGCCGACTGACCGGCAAGCCGGGCTCCCCCGATGTGGCACGGCAGCAATGGAATTCGATGGCGGGGCGTAGCGCCGTCCTGCATACCGGTCACTGCGTGCTGCGCCTGAACGACGGCAACGTCACCGCCGCGGTCAGTGAACTCGGTTCCACCACAGTGCATTTCGGCAAGCCGAGCCCCGCCGACCTGGAGGCCTACCTCGGCACCGGCGAACCGCTGTGGGTGGCGGGCGCGTTCACTCTCGACGGCCTCGGCAGCTGGTTCATCGACGGGATCGACGGCGACCCCTCCAACGTCATCGGGCTGAGCCTGCCGCTGCTGCGCCGGATGCTGGCACAGCTCGGCGTCTCCGTCGCCGAATTGTGGGCGGCGAACAGTCCCGGACCGTCCGAATAGATTTTCCCGGAATCCACCTATCCGCACCGCAGCCCGCTCCGAATTCCTGGTGACCAACCAGGAGGGACGGCACAGTGCGGCGGATTGCAGTGATCGGGAGCGGCATATCGGGGCTCACCGCGGCCTGGGTGCTCGCGCGGGACGCGGAAATCACGCTGTTCGAGGCACAACCGCGATGCGGTGGCCACGCCCACACCCATGAATTGGCCGTTCGTCACGGCAGCAGCGGCACCGTCGGCGTCGACTCCGGCTTCATCGTGCACAACGACCGGACCTACCCGACCCTGCTTCGACTGTTCTCCGAACTCGGCGTCCGCACCCAGGAGTCCGACATGTCGATGTCGGTCTGCTGCGAAGGATGCGGCTTGGAGTACGCCGGGGCAAAGGGGCTGACCGGTCTCTTCGCCGCGCCGGGCTCGCTGTTCACCGCGCGCTATCTGCGCATGCTCGCGGAGGTGACGCGGTTCCACCGGCTCGCCCGCGCCGAACTCGCGGCCGGGGTGGCCGACGGCCGGACCCTCGGTGAATTCCTCACGGCAGCAGGGTTTTCCAGCTATTTCATCGCGCATTTCATGGTGCCGTTGGTCGCCGCGGTCTGGTCGTGCCCACCGGACGTCGCGCTCGACTATCCGGTCGGCTATCTGCTGGCGTTTCTCGACCACCACGGGATGTTGACGGTGTTCGGTTCGCCGACCTGGCGCACGGTCACCGGAGGGTCAGCGCGCTACGTCGAGGCGATCACCGCCCGGCTACCATCGGTGCGCTCCGGGGTGCCCGTGCGCACCGTCACCCGCAACGCGGACGGAGTGACGGTGCGTGACGACGCGGACCGAGTCGAGCAATTCGACGCGGCAGTGATCGCGACGCATCCGAATCAGGCCCTCTCGATCCTGGACCAGCCGGCGGCGAACGAGATCGAGATACTCGGCGCGCTGCGGTACTCGATCAATCACACTGCGCTGCACACCGATACGTCGCTGCTACCACGACGTCCCGGCGCCCGCGCGTCGTGGAACTATCGGATGCCGGCCTGCGACGTGACCGCAGACCAGGTCCTGGTCAGCTACGACCTGACCCGCCTGCAGCGACTCGACGGGATCGCCGATCGCCGCTTCGTGGTGACGCTGGGTGGCGGTGGTCGGGTCGACCCGAGCCAGGTCATCGCCACCATGCTGTACGACCATCCGCAGTACTCCCCCGAGTTCCGCGCGGCACAGCAGCGCCTGCACACGCTCGGCGATCACCGGTTGGCGTTCGCCGGCGCCTATCACGGCTGGGGTTTTCACGAGGACGGCGCGGTGTCCGGCGTCGTCGCGGCGGAGCGACTCGGCGGCAGGTGGAGCGGTCCGGTGCCGCCGCTGCTCCGTCCAGCGGGGAATGTGGCATGAGCCCACCACAGATCGTGCGGACCAGCATCCACCACGCTCGCACCGCCCCTGTCCGCCACGCGTTCACCTATCGCAGCTACAGCTGGCTGGTCGACCTCGACGCCGTGCCCGAACTACCCCGGCTGCTGCGGCCGCTCGCCGGGTTTCATGCGGCCGACCACGTCGGCGATCCGCACCGGACGCTGCGCGAGAACGTCGACTCCTATCTGGACGGACACGGGATCGACCTCGGCGGCGGTCGGGTCCGAATGCTGGCCAACGCCAGGGTTTTCGGCTTCGTGTTCAATCCGCTGACCCTCTACTGGTGCCACGATGCCGGCGGCGCGCTGGTCTGTGTCGTCGCCGAGGTGCACAACACGTACGGCGGGCGGCACCGGTACCTGCTGCGCATCGATCATCGCGGCGAGGCGAGCGTGCCGAAGGCGTTCTACGTCTCACCGTTCAACCCGGTGGGTGGCCGGTACGTGCTCCGGGTGCCTGCGCCTTCGCATGACCGGCTCAGCGTCGCGATCACGCTGCGCGACGCGTCCGGCGCGGTCGTCCTCACCGCCAGCTGGGCAGGGTCGATCCACCCCGCCCGCCCCGCAACCGTTTTGACCACCGCACTGGCAGCGCCGCTGGCGCCGCTGCTGGTCGCCGCACGCATCCGCTGGCAAGGCCTGCGCCTCTGGGCGCGCGGCCTGCCCCTGCACCCCCGCCCCCAGGAGGCCGCCCTATGACGAATCAGCTCCACGACGGTGCTGCGTACGATCCGTTCCTGCCGGCCAGGTGGACCGAAATCGCCCAGGTGCCAAGCGGTCTGCGCACCAGGCTTGGTGCTCCCGTCGCCCGCGCGTTGTTCCGGGGCGCCGTACGGGACCTACCGCTGCGGGTCGAATATCCGGACGGCACCGTACAGGGTGCAGCCGGAGCGGCAGACCCGGCAGCACCGCGAATGTTGTTGCACCGCCCCGATGATTTCTTCGGCCGGATCGCGAACAGTGGTCTGATCGGCTTCGGCGAGGCGTATATGGTCGGCGACTGGTCGGCCCCCGAGCTCACCGCCGTACTGACCGCGCTGGCGTCGCGCATCGACACGGTAGTACCGGCCATGTTCCAGGGACTGCGGACCGTTCTGCTGCCCCGGACACCCCGCAACCACCGCGGGGCGCGCCCGGACACCCGCGCGAACATCGCGCATCACTACGACCTGTCCAACGAGTTCTTCAGCATGTTCCTCGATCCGACGCTGACCTACTCGTGCGCGCTGTTCGGCACGGTCGACCCACCGCCGGCCTGGCGCGATCTGAAGTCCGCGCAGCACCGCAAGATCGACCGGCTGCTCGACGCCACCGGCGTCGGGTTCGGCACGCGCCTGCTCGAAATCGGCACCGGCTGGGGCGAATTGGCGATCCGCGCCGCGCGGCGTGGAGCACACGTGCACACCGTGACACTGTCGCGCGAGCAACAACTGCTGGCCCGGGAGCGCATCGCCGCCGCAGGGCTGTCGGACCGGATCACCGTCGAGTTGTGCGATTACCGCGACATCACCGGCACCTATGACGCGATCATCTCCATCGAGATGATCGAGGCCGTCGGGTATCGCTACCTACCCGCCTACCTGCGCACGCTCGACAGCCTCCTCGATGTCGACGGACGCATCGGCCTACAGCTGATCACCATGCCGCACAAGCGCATGCTGGCTTCCCGCGACACCTACACCTGGGTGCACAAGTACATTTTCCCGGGCGGGTTCCTGCCGTCGGTGAAGCTCATCGAGCGCTCGATCGCGGCCCACACCGCACTCCGGATCACCGACCGCCATTCGTTCGGGCCGCATTACGCCCACACCCTGAGACTGTGGCTGCAGCGATTCACGGCCAACAGCGCCGGCGCCGACGCACTTGGGTTCGACCGGGTTTTCCGGCGGATGTGGCGCTTCTACCTCGCCTACTCCGAAGCCGGCTTCGCTTCCGGTTACCTGGACCTGCACCAGCTGGTGCTGCAGCCGGAGGCACGATCGTGAGCACGCCTTCGGGATCCGATGGGTTGCGCCGGACCGACACGGCTGCCGCCCGGCTGTGCGACGATGCCCGGATGGAGGCCGAGCCGGACCGCGCCGCACTCCTGGCCGCGATCGCCGACGGCGACGGCGCGGCTTTCACCGAGTTCTACGACCTGACCTCTGCGCGCGTACACGGGCTTGCCTATCGCGTCGTACGTAACCAGGTGCTGGCCGAGGACGTCGTACAGGAGGTGTTCCTCCAGGTGTGGACGACGGCGGCGCGGCAATACGATCCCGCGCTCGCCAGCCCGATGGGCTGGCTGCTGACCTTGACTCATCGTCGCAGCGTCGATCGGGTGCGCTCCGAGCAGTCGGCTGCGGACCGCAATCACGTCTACGGCGTATCGAGCCTCGGCCGGGAACACGATGCCGTCGCGGACGAGGTTGCACAGCGACTCGACGAACAAGAAGTTGCCGACTGTCTCGATGGACTGACCACCGTCCAGCGTGAAGCCATCGGCCTGGCGTACTACAGCGGCCACACCTACCGGGAGGTCGCCGAACACCTCGACGTCACGCTCCCCACCATCAAGGCCCGTATCCGCGACGGACTGATCCGTCTGAAGAACTGCCTGGGGGTGGGCACCGATGCCTGACAGCTACACCGACGACGAACAGCAATTGCTCGATCTGGCCTACGTGTACGCACTCGATGCGGTGTCCGAAGCC
Organism: Mycolicibacterium sp. P4_G11; assembly: GCF_056555145.1. Lineage (NCBI taxonomy): Bacteria > Bacillati > Actinomycetota > Actinomycetes > Mycobacteriales > Mycobacteriaceae > Mycobacterium > Mycolicibacterium sp. P4_G11. The sequence continues at coordinate 215,553 of NZ_JBFUJW010000009.1, read as the reverse complement.
GAACGCTCGGATATCGCCGGTCGCCTCGGTGCGGTCGCGCCACACACCGCACAGGAGTTCGCCCGGATCGTCGGCGACGCTCAGGAGACCATGGCACTGGTCACCGCCGGCGACGCCCTGCCGCCATCCCCCGAGCTGCGCACGCGCATCCTGCAGGCGATCGGTATCCAGTCGGCAGGCGACGGTTCAGATGAACTGGCGCTCAAACGCATTCGACGACGCAGGCTGATGGTCCGAGTCGTGGCCGCAGCGGCCGCGATCTGCGCGGTCGTCATCGGCACGACGGTGGTCGCCGAGCGGTTCGCGAATCACCCGGCGCAGCAGACGGTTTCGCAGGTGCTGGCCAACCCCGACATCCGCACGTTCTCCGCTGCGGTCGCCGGCGGCACCATCACGCTCAGCGCCTCACAACAGGCGAACGCCGTCGTCGTGGCCATGTCCAATGTGCCTGCGCCACCGGCAGGCCACGTCTATCAGATGTGGTTCATCCCGGCGTCCGGAGCACCGCGGTCCGCCGGCACCATGAGCGCGGACACCATGCCACCGCCCGGCGGCGAGGTGATACCTGCGCTGAACTCGGCCGCCAAGGTGGCCGTGACCGTCGAGCCCGGAACGGGATCGAGCCAACCGACGAGCACACCGGTGGTCGTCGTCTCACTGACCTGATCATGACTGCCGAAGGATTGTTCGACCAGCTGCTGGACCGCACCGTGGTGCTCGGGTATTCGCGTGTGGGTTTGGCCGTGCGGCAACGGTTCTGGCCGGCGTCCGGCCTGCCGTCAGACGCACTCTCCGGCCGCACGGCGCTGGTGACCGGCGCGAATTCGGGCATCGGCAAAGCCATTTCCACCCAACTAGCGGGGCTCGGCGCGACAGTGTTGATGACGGTGCGCGACCGGGCCCGCGGGGAGGCCGCGCGACGCGACGTGCTCGCCGCCGTGCCGGACGCCGACATCGTGGTCGAGGTGTGCGACGTATCGCACCTGGCCGCGGTCCGCACGTTCGCCGGCGACCTGTTGCGCCGGCGTCAACGCCTGGACACGGTGATCCACAACGCCGGGGTGATGCCGGAACGCCGGACCGAAAGCGCTGAAGGGCATGAGCTTTCGTTGGCCACCCATGTGCTGGGTCCCGTGTTGCTGACGGAACTCCTGCTGCCCGCGCTGGCCGCGGCGCCAGACCCACGCGCCGTGCTCATGTCCTCGGGTGGCATGTACACCCAGCCGCTTCCGGTCGACGACATCGAATACCGGCAGGGGCACTACCGCGGCGCGACGGCCTATGCCCGTAGTAAGCGCATCCAGGTCGCGTTGACTCCACTGTTGGCGCAGCGCTGGTCCGGCGTGATGCTGGCCGCCATGCATCCCGGCTGGGCGGACACACCCGGCGTGGCTCAGTCGCTGCCCGGATTCCGTCGGCTGACGCGGCCGATCCTGCGTACCTCCGAGCAGGCCGCCGACACCGCGGTCTGGTTGACCGCGACCAAACCCACTCCAGTTTCCGGACAGTTCTGGCACGACCGCCGGATCCGTCCCACGCATTATTTGCCCACCACGCACCACGCCGATGCGGAGCTGGATGAGGTGTGGCGGTACTGCACCGCCGCCGTGGACATGTGACGACTTCGGCTGTCGCGGAATCAGATTCGCGCCAATTCGCGGCGAAGGCCACGCGCCCCGTCGTCGAGTAGGTGCGCCACCGCCAGTTGGAGCAGCGGTTCGAGCCACCGCAGCCAACCCTGAAAGGCAAATCTGACCCGGTAGGTGATGCGGGTCCCGTCGGCGTGCGGACTCACCGTGATGGTGTCACGAGCGATCAGGTACTGGTTGACCCCGCGCAGTTCGATCGACCGCCCCGGCGTCATGCTGGTCACCTCGTAAGTGATGTCCGACGTGCGGCCGGCGAAGCGCGACGTGTTGACGTAGCGCGTGCCCACCCGGCCGTCGCCGGCGATACGTTCAGTCCGCACGGTGGCGGGGTCCCACTGCTGCGTGGTGGTGAAGTCGGCGAGGTAGGCGAACACCGCGTCGGCCGGCGCATCGACGACCAACTGTCGCTGTGCGTCGATCATCGGCTCGCCCTCACGAGGTCTCCTCGAGATGACCCAGCTGGTGGCGCAGGCACTGCTCCAGTGCGGGCCGCCGGAATCGATGTCCCGCCTCGATGAGCCGGGCGGGGACCACTCGCTGGCTCGCCAAGGCCAGCTCGCGAGCGCCCTGAGGCCCCAGCAGCAGCCCCGGCGCCACCGCGGGCACCCGCAGCACGGCCGGGCGGTGCAGCACCCCGGCCAGCGACCGGGTGTAGTCGACGTTGCGGACCGGTTGTGGCGCAACCGCATTCACCGGGCCGGACAACCCGGCATCGACCAGAGCCCGGTGGTACACATCGATCAGGTCATCGATGTCGATCCAGGAAAGCCACTGGCTGCCGTCGCCCAAGGGCCCGCCCAGACCGGCGGCGAACAACGGCCGCATCAGCTGCAACGTGCCGCCTCGTGGCGTCTGCACGATCCCGGTGCGAACGTTGACCACGCGCAGTCCTGCAGCGGCGGCCGGTGCCGTCGCCGCTTCCCACGCGGCGACCACCTCGGCCAGGAATCCGTCGCCCCGGTGTGCCGACTCATCGAGTTGCTCGTCGGCCCGGTCATGCCCGTACCACCCGATCGCCGACGCGCTGACGAAGACCGACGGTCCGTCGGTCGCCCGCGCGGCACACTCAGCCAGCCGCCGGGTCGGCTCAATCCTGCTGTCGCGCACCGTCTTCTTGTGCCCTTCGGTGAATCGTCCGGCAATCGACGCGCCGGCGAGGTGCACCACGGCATCGATCCCGTCGAGCAGTTGCTCGGCGGGCGACTCGGGATTCCAGCGACGTTCGGTGTCGTCTCGCGGCTCATGGCGGACCAGCCTTATCACCCGGTAGCCACCAGTCGTCAGGAAGGCGGTCAGCGCGCTGCCGATCAATCCCGACGCCCCGGTCACCGCCACCGACCCGGGTCGGTCACCGTGCTCACTCGCCCATCGGTGGGCGGCCAGATCGTCGCTCAGCTGGCGGTGCCGATACTGGAACGTCGGCCGCAGCAGCCGCCCGGGCACCGGTGTGTCGACGCGATCGGTGATTCGGGTACGCCCGTCGCCGACCGTGTCGAAACGATGTTCATGCCGCCAATGCCCGATCAGACCCGTTGGCAGCGAACGCAATCCGCCCCGGCTCAATTCGTCGACGAAGCGGGCGGGTGGGGCGTAGCGATCGGGATTGTGTTGCGCGTGCCAGCGCAGCCCGCCGGGCAAGCCCAGTACCGCGCACCCGTCGGCCAGCGACGCCGCTTCCGCGACGACGCTCATCGGCTGCCACGGCGGCAGCATCCGGTGGATGGCACCCGGCCGTGCGTGCCAGGCGAACACGTCGTCGCGGGGTGCGTCGACGACGCTGCTGTACTCGATTCCCATGAAACCTCCGAGTCGATTCGGCCTCAGGTGAGATTCGTAGCCACCCGGCCGGCGGATGGGTCCGGAATACCCGCGAGGAGATTTCAGAAACGGTGAATCAGCTCACCGGCTTATAGCTGAACGACACCTTGCCGTCGGCGACGTCGGTGACCTTGAGGGTGTAGTCGCGGCTCTGCCCGCCGACGAGCGCGGTGCACTCCTGGGTCGCCCCGACCTTGCTGTCCACATCTCCGGCGCACTTGACGGTGCTCGGGCTCTGGCCCAGTTGCGCCGCGAGAGAACTCTCCGCCACCGACTTCTCCAACACCGGCGTCAGGCCGTAATTCATTGCGAGCCCGGATACTTCGCTCACGATCGCGGTGCGCCGGCTGGTGAAACCGTCATCGGTGATGTCGCACAAGGCCACCGCCCCCTGCTTGCCCTCGAGCCCCGACAGGCACACCACGGCATCGGGTGCGGACTTGCGCGCCCGGGTCACCATGTCGGCCACAGCCGCCTCCAACTGGGGCTTGGAGACGGCCGGGGTCATCGAATAACTGACCTTGCCGCCGTCGACCCCCGACACCGTGATGGTCGGCTGAATACCGTAGGCCGCCGACATCGTGACATCGCAGCGCGTGCTCTGCCCGACCCGGGCGATGAGGCCGCGCTCGCAGATCACCGCCTGGGGCGGCTGGCTGGTGAAGGCGTCGTGGATCGCCCGCTCCAGTGACGCCTTGTCCACCATCGGCAACTGCGCCGACGGCTTGGCCTGAGTGGCTTCCTGGTCCGGGCGCGTCAGGCTGTAGACCAGCGCCGCCAGCCCGGTGAGGAGCAGCCCAGCGATGACGACCAGTGCCAAGATGCGCGCCCTCATGCCGCCATTCTGCCTGGGCTACATCAAGTCATTTGCGGGCACGTCATTTCGGTGCTCGCGGTACCACGCGACCGTGCGCGCCAGACCGTCGTCCAGGGCCACCTGCGGCGACCAGCCCAGCGCCCGCATCTTCGAGATGTCCGGGCATCGGCGCGGCGTGCCACCGGCCTGCAATTCGCCGGGCTTGATCTCGAGCTCGACCCCGACGGCCCGGCCGATCCGGGTCGCCAGCTCCCGGACGCTGAGTTCCTCGTCGCTGCCGATGTGGTAAACCTCGCGGTGCCCGCCCTTTTCGTACATCGTCAAGATGCCCTGGACGATGTCGTCGACGTAGCAGAACGAGCGCGTCTCGCTGCCGTCGCCCTGGATCGGGAACACCGGGTCGCCGGCCTCCTGGCAGCCCAGCGCCCGCAGGATGAACTGCGGCTCGACGTGCTTCCACCCCATGTTGGGTCCAAACACGTTGTGCGGCCGGAAGACCTGCACCTGCCGGTAGTGGTCCTGCCCGTAGTTGAAGGCGATCAGCTCGCTGACGATCTTGCCGCCGCCGTAGGAGTACCGCGGGTTGAGGCTGTCGGGCAGCATCAGCGGGATGGTCTCGGGCGTCGGGATGATCGCGGGTGTCTGGTAGACCTCGGCGGTCGAGGCGACGATGAGGTCCGGCACCCCCGCAGCGCGTCCGGCATTGGTCACCGCGAGCGCGCCGCGCAGGCCGACGTCGAGCACCAGTTCCGGTTGCTTGTAGAAGTTCTCGGTGCCGTTGATGGCGGCCAGGTGCATGACGACCTCGGCGCCGGCGAACGCCTTCTCCAGCGCGTCCTGATCGCGGACGTCGCACGTGAAAAGCTCGACGTCCGAGGCGACTTCGGCGAATCGGCTCGCATCGCCGCGGACCATGGAGTCCACCACCGCGACCTGCCAACCGTCCCGGACCAGTCGCTTGACCAGGTAGGCACCGATGAATCCGCCACCACCGGTGACCACGACCCGCTTAGACACGCTCGACGACCTTTCCGCTGCGGCCCACGGCGAAGTAGCTGTCGCCCAGTTCGGTGGACGGCAGGTGGCTGTAGTGGTTCCAGTAGTCGAAGACGAAACCGTCGGGGCTGATGAACTCGCTGATGGTGCGCGGCGAGATGGTGCCCAGCGACGGGTGGTTGTTGCCGAGGACGACGACGTCCGCGCCGCTCACCGCGTCACCGAACCGCTTGTAGATCGTGTGCCCCGGGAACGCTTCGGCCAGCACGTCATTCGGCGTGACAGGGTCGTAGACCCCGATCTCGGCATCCGGGTGCGCAGCCTTCAACTCGCCCAGCACCTTGATGGACATCGACCCGCGCAGGTCGCTGGTCTCGGGCTGGCCCTTGAACGCCATGCCCAGCAGGTTGATCTTCAGCGGCCCTTCGGCACCCAGCTTCCGGCGCGCGATCTCGCTGCTGATGAAGCGCACGGTCTCGGCGGGCTGGCGTTCGTTGACCAGGCGGCCGGCGGCGGTGATGTCCAGCGTGACGCCGCGTTCGCGCACGCTCTCCATCAGGATGTGCGGGTCCTTCTCCAGGCACGGCCCGCCGACCAGACCCGGCAACGGGATGTTGGTGCGGTTGTATCCGAGCTTGCCCGCCGAGATCACCTCGTAGGCGCTGACGCCGAATGCATCGCAGATCCGGGCGACTTCGTTGGCGAACGCGAACTGCACATCGCGGAACGTGTTGCTCACCAGCTTGATGATCTCGGCCGTCTCGATATCGGAGACCAGCACGATCGAGCTGGTGAGCTTGCGGAACACCGCGGCGGCACGGTCGGCGACCGCCGGGTCGTCGGCGCCGACGATCTGCGGCAGCTCACGCAGCTCCTGCAGCGCCTTGCCCTCCAGGGTGCGCTCGGGGCACATCGCGATGTCGAAGCTCTTGCCGCTGGCGGCCAGCTGTGGCGCCACCACGTCGCGGGTGGTGCCGACCTTGACCGTCGACCGCAGGATGACGAGCGCGCCGTCCTGCATGTTGCCGGCGATGTCGCGGGCCGCCGCCTCGATCATGTCGACGCGGGCCACGCCGTCCGCCGACAACGGGGTGCCGACGGTGATGATGTACGTGTCGCACGAGAAGCTGTCGTCAAATGCGGTGACGGCCTTCAGTTTCCCGAATCGGGTGACGCCCTCGAGGGCGTCGGGCAGGCCGGTCTCGGTGAAATGCGGCAAACCCTGATTGGTCATATCGACCAATTCCTGACGGGTCTCGATTCCGATTACGGAGTTTCCGGCTTCCGCGAGCACGGTGGCCAGGGTCAGCCCCACATATCCCAGGCCGATGATTCCGACGTCGTATTTCTCTGGCAAATCCTCAATCCCTCCAGTCAGCCCTGTGGGAGACAGCTGATTTCATACCGCAGCGGCTCTCGCGCAAACAAGTTTCGACCTTACGGGTCTGCGGCGCATTTCGGGCCTAGGTACGCTCACAGTGTGCCGCTGCCCGCAGACCCGCATCCCGCTTTCTCCACCTATGCGCATCCCGATCGCCTGGTGACCGCCGACTGGCTGTCAGGCAACATCGGACGCCCCGGTTTGGTCATCGTCGAATCGGACGAAGACGTCCTGTTGTACGACACCGGCCACATCCCCGGCGCGGTGAAGATCGACTGGCATACCGACCTCAATGACCCGCACGTCCGCGATTACATCGACGGCGCCCAGTTCGCCGCACTGATGGATCGCAAGGGCATCAGCCGGGACGACACCGTGGTGATCTACGGCGACAAGAGCAACTGGTGGGCGGCCTACGCGCTGTGGGTGTTCACCCTCTTCGGACACCCCGATGTCCGCCTGCTCGACGGTGGCCGCGATCTATGGATCACCAACGGCCGGGACACCACCTTGGACGTCCCGAGCAAGCAGACCACGGGTTACCCGGTGGTCGAGCGCAACGACGCTCCGATCCGCGCCTTCAAGAATGACGTCCTCGCCATCCTCGGCAAAGAGCCGCTGATCGACGTGCGGTCGCCGCAGGAGTACACCGGCGAGCGCACCCACATGCCCGACTACCCGGAGGAGGGTGCGCTGCGCGGCGGCCACATCCCCACCGCGCGGTCCATTCCGTGGGCAAAGGCCGTCGACGACAGTGGCCGCTTCCGCAGCCGCGCCGAACTCGACGACCTGTACGGCTTCATCTCCCCCGACGACAAGGCCGTCGCCTACTGCCGCATCGGCGAGCGCTCCAGCCACACCTGGTTCGTGCTGACACATCTGATCGGTCTGCCTGCCGTCCGCAACTACGACGGTTCGTGGACCGAATGGGGCAACGCGGTGCGGGTGCCGGTGGCTGTTGGTGAGGAACCGGGGCCGGCGCCGGGCCCGGCATGACCGTGCCCGCGGCCCTGGCCGAGGTGGTGTCGGATTTCGCCGACGTCCAGGGACAGGACAAGCTGGCGCTGCTGCTGGAGTTCGCCAACGAACTCCCGCCGCTGCCGTCGTCGCTCGAAGAAGCCTCGATGGAGCCGGTGCCGGAGTGCCAGTCACCGTTGTTCCTGCATGTCGATGCGCAGGACCCCGAGCACGTGCGGCTGTACTTCAGCGCGCCGGCCGAAGCACCGACGACGCGGGGTTTCGCGGCGATCCTCGCGGCCGGTCTGGACGGCCTGCCGGCGTCCGACATCTTGGCGGTGCCCGACGATTTCTACGCGGACCTGGGGCTGGCCAAGCTGATCAGCCCGCTGCGCCTGCGGGGTATGTCGGCGATGCTGACGCGCATCAAGCGCCGTCTGCGCGACGCCTGACCCGGGTACGGCTCAGAAGAACGGCAGCTTGAACTTGCCGCTGTAGTGCAGCGCGTCCGGGTTGCGCTGCCCGATGATCTTGCCGGGCACGCCGCCGACGATGCCGAACGGCGGCACCTCCTTGTTCACCACGGTGTGTGCGGCGACGACGGCGCCGCGGCCGAGCAGGCACGGCAGGATCATGGCGCGGGTCGCGATCCACACGTGGTCGTCGATCACGATGGGGTCCGGCGGGTTGGGTGCCGGCACGAAGTTCGGGTGATTGATGTCGTGCCCGCCGGCGATGATGTGCGTGTCGCTGGCGATGACGACGTCGTTGCCGATCGCGATGCCCGCGCGTGCGTCCAGCAGGCAGCGGAAGCCGATCGAGACCCGGTCACCGATCACCAGGTAGGGAATGGACCAGACGCTGGTGCCGCGGTTGATCGCGGTGTCCTTGCCGATCTTGGCCCCGAACAGCCGGAGATAGCCCAGCCGTATGAAATGGAACGGGATATGGGTGACGACCGAGCTGTAGAACAGGGCGGCATAGGTGTCCCGGATGCGGTGCCACAGGGTCTCCCCGGGCAACTCGTGCTTGAGGATGTTGCCGTCCTCGTCGGTCACCCACTGCATCTTCGGTGGGATGCGGACGTTCGGGTTGACCGCCCTTTTACGTGCGATCAATTCCGGGTCTGATGCCTGCGGCTCGACGAACAACGGCGTCCCCTTACTCGCGGCTCCCTGGCGGGACCGGTGCCGCATCAGTATTGCTCAAGCCGTCGGACGCGGCAGAAAGTGCCGGTGAAACCGGTCGATTCGGCGATTTCTAAGAAAATCTCCTAACGACCCGCTACCCGAATCGGGGATCCACCTGTATTGGCCTTACACTGCACCCGATACATTCTTAAAGACATTTCTTAGAGAACCGCCGTCAGGAGGCACTGTGGCCAACCACGCCAGTTCCAAGATCTCCAAGGTGCTAGTCGCCAACCGTGGAGAGATTGCCGTCCGGGTCATCCGGGCTGCCAAGGACGCCGGACTGGCCAGCGTCGCCGTTTACGCGGAGCCGGATGCCGATGCGCCGCACGTGCGGCTCGCCGACGAGGCCTTCGCGCTGGGCGGCCAGACCTCGGCCGAGTCGTACCTGGTCTTCGACAAGATTCTGGATGCCGCTGCCAAGTCGGGCGCCAACGCGATCCACCCGGGCTACGGCTTCCTTTCCGAGAACGCCGACTTCGCGCAGGCCGTCCTCGACGCCGGCCTGATCTGGATCGGACCCAGCCCGCAGTCGATCCGCGACCTGGGTGACAAGGTCACCGCGCGGCACATCGCCGCCAAGGCCAACGCTCCGCTGGTGCCGGGTACCCCGGACCCGGTCAAGGACGCCGACGAGATCCTGGCTTTCGCCAAGGAGTTCGGCCTGCCGATCGCCATCAAGGCCGCCTTCGGCGGTGGTGGCCGCGGTATGAAGGTCGCCCGCACCATCGAAGAAATCCCCGAGCTGTTCGACTCGGCCACCCGTGAGGCCGTCGCCGCCTTCGGCCGTGGCGAGTGCTTCGTCGAGCGTTACCTGGACAAGCCGCGCCACGTCGAGGCTCAGGTCATCGCCGATACGCACGGCAACGTCGTCGTCGCCGGTACCCGCGACTGCTCGCTGCAGCGCCGCTTCCAGAAGCTGGTCGAGGAGGCCCCCGCGCCGTTCCTGACCGACGCCCAGCGCAAGGAAATCCACGAGTCCGCCAAGCGCATCTGCAAGGAAGCCGGCTACTACGGCGCGGGCACCGTCGAGTACCTGGTCGGCCAGGACGGCCTGATCAGCTTCCTCGAGGTCAACACCCGTCTGCAGGTGGAACACCCGGTCACCGAGGAGACCGCAGGCGTCGACCTCGTGCTGCAGCAGTTCAAGATCGCCAACGGCGAGGCCCTGGACATCACCGAGGACCCGACCCCGCGCGGCCACTCGTTCGAGTTCCGGATCAACGGCGAGGACGCCGGTCGCGGCTTCCTGCCGGCCCCCGGCCCCGTCTCGAAGTTCGAGGCCCCGACCGGCCCCGGTGTCCGCATGGACTCGGGTGTCGAGACCGGTTCGGTCATCGGCGGCCAGTTCGACTCGATGCTGGCCAAGCTGATCGTCACCGGCGCCACCCGCGACGAGGCCCTGGCCCGCTCGCGTCGTGCGCTGGCGGAGTTCAACGTCGAGGGTCTGGCCACGGTCATCCCGTTCCACCGCGCCGTGGTCTCCGACCCGGCCTTCATCGGTGACGGCGAGAAGTTCGACGTGCACACCCGCTGGATCGAGACCGAGTGGGACAACACGGTCGAGCCGTTCACCGGTGGCGAGCCGCTGGACGACGAGGACGCCACCCCGCGCCAGAAGGTCGTCGTCGAGGTCGGTGGCCGTCGCGTCGAGGTGTCGCTGCCCGGTGACCTGGCCATCGGTGGTGGCGGCGGTGGCGCAGCCACCGGCGCGATCAAGAAGAAGCCGAAGCCGCGCAAGCGTGGCGCTGCCGGCGGCAAGGCCGCCTCGGGTGACTCCGTCACCGCGCCGATGCAGGGCACCGTCGTGAAGGTCGCCGTCGAGGAGGGCCAGCAGGTCTCCGCGGGTGACCTGATCGTGGTGCTGGAGGCCATGAAGATGGAGAACCCGGTGACGGCCCACAAGGACGGCACCGTGACCGGCCTGTCGGTCGAGGCCGGCGCCGCCATCACGCAGGGCACCGTCATCGCTGAGCTGAAGGACTAGTTTCCAGTCTGCTGGTTTGACTCAGGGCTGCGATCCACCACGGATCGCAGCCCTGAGTTGTCTTTGAGGAGGAGTGCTGTGGAAGCCATCGAGATCAACGCCGGCGCCTGGTATCTGCGCGCCCTGCGCGCCGATGAGCGGATGGACGACCGGCCGTCCCTGGCGGATTTGGGCGAGCACTCCCCCGATCACGTGGAAACCCGCACGGCGCAATGGGAATCCGACACGTTGTACTCGTGGGCCGTGTGCGAGCCGACGACCGGTGAACTGCTCGCCGAGATCACCTTGGACCCCGCCACGCGGGAGATTTCCGTTCGCACCCGCGCCGGGTTCGACGAAGCCGCCGCAACGGGAGTCGAGTCCGTGCGCCGCTTCGCCGCCGCGATGCTCGGCTAGGAAGTCGCGCCGAACAACCTCAGGCGAACAGCAGCACCGGCAGGCTCATCGTCAGCACGATGGACATCAGCAGCAACAGGAACCATCCGGCGCCCTGCCAAGCCCACCAGACCTGATTGTCGCGCCAGGCCCGATAGGTCCGGACGAAGGCCCACACGCCGCTGCCGAACAGGAACAGCGGACCGGCCAGTGCCAGCACGGTTCGGTAGGGCTTCGAATACACCCAGGCGCACTCCGTCGTATCAATACCGTGGCAGTGCCGGACCCAGACGGCGGCCAGCACCATGAACCCGACCCCGAGGCTCCCCATCACCAGACCGAATCGCGCGGCCTCGTGCACGCTGGGATCGTCGTCGCGGAACTGGTCAGTTGTCGGACTGAGCATCGATATCACCGCCAACCCCAGTATGCGCTCGCCCGGCACTAGGGCGCCAGCGGCCCCTCTGCAATCCGCTTGATCGCGGCCAGTCGCCGATCCCATTGCCTGCCAATGGTTTCCAGCTCGTTGCCCAGCGCGCTGAGCTTGGCGCCCAGCGCCCGGTAGCGAATCTCTCGACCCACTTTGACGGGCTCGACCAACCCCGCGTCGGCCAGCACCGTCAAATGCTTGGCGATGGCCTGCCGGCTCACCGGCAACCGGCCCGCCAGTGCGCTCGCAGACAGGTCATCGGCGCCGAGCTCGGTCAGGATCCGCCACCGGGTCTCGTCGGCGAGCACCGCCAACACCGCCGGCATGTGGGTGTCGGTCACACCGACACTCGCAGGTACGCCACCAGGTCGTCGAGTTCGGCCGCCCAGCCACCGGTGTTCTCGGCCTGCGCGGTCTGCGGGTCGGTGAGGTTCTCAAAGCCCGTCTCGCACAGGTCAAGTCGAGTGCCGCCCTCGATCTCGGTCAGCTCGAAGCGCACGACGGTGGAGTTCTCGGGAGTCGGATCGGCGTCGGCCTCGCGGTGCGCCCACCGATATACCAGGGTGTGCGGCGCGTCGGCGCTTTCGACCACGACGCGGAACTTGCCGTGGGCGTTCCAACCGAAAAACCCGGTGCCACCCGGGATCGCCTCGAGTTCCGCTTCGTCACCGAACCATTGCGCGATGAGCTCGGCTTTCGTCAGCGCATCCCAGACGCGCTGGATCGGAGCGTTGATGTCGATGGTGCGGGTGATGTCCAGCGTGTCCATGATTCCCCTTCGAGCGGCGTTATGTGCAACTCAAGAGTTGCACAACCCTGCTCGTACTGCAACCGTCAGATTGCAGTTTGTGCGACGCGGCGCTCCCGCAGCAACATCAGCCCGATGGTGCCGAAGACCAGGTTGGCGGCAATCTCCAGGATCGCGGTCACCCACGAGAACGTCGTCACCCGCGCCCAAGACGGCGCATTGATGAAGCTGTCGCTGAAGAATCCCCATTTCGGAAGCAGGTGCGCCGCAGTGAATCCCACCGCGCCGGCATAGCCAATTCCAACGGCGGCGAGCGGCGCCCACCTGTTCCGTTTGAACACCAACGCGATCGTCACAGCCGCGAGAATCAGCTGCAACGTGCCGCCCACCATCACCGCCGGCGGGATGACGTCCATCCCCCGCCTCAGATGATCGGCGCCGTGCAGCACCAGCGCGACCGCCAAAAAGCCTGCAGCCCAATCGAAGTTACGTTGCCAATTCCTGGAATCACCAGTCATCCGGATCACCTCTACTACGGAGAGTAGTAGTCATGTGATGTCGTGTAAAGACCTGATTGGTCTCCGCCCCGGACCGACGGCGCCTACACTCAGCAGTTGTCGAGGTACTACACAGCAAACACTCAAATCTGCGCCATCCACCCCCAGGAGTCCGCCATGACTTCCCCAGCGCGCATCATCGTTTCAATCCCAGCCGTCATCGCCTGTATTGCCGTGGCCGGCGCACCAGTTGCCTCCGCTGATCGGAACGGTTACCTGGCCTGCATGAAAGAGGGAGTCAAGAGCTTCACCAGCTGCTGCATCGACAACGGCGGTGGCTATGCCTGGGACCCGGCGCATGAGCCGTATCCGCACTGCAGTTGGTCGGCCAGCGTGTCACCGAATCAAGGCGACACCCCGCCGCCGACCAAGGCCCCGGTCACGGTGCCGCAGGCACCCGCGCCAGGCCGGTCCAGCTGACCTGGTTGCCCACCGGCACAGAGCATTTCGCCCGAAATCCTCGGGCTACGATTCTGGCGTGCGGATGAAACTCTTGGGCGCGGCAGGGCTGTTCGCCGGCGGCGCGGCGTATCTGCACGGCTGGACGTGGCCACCGGCGCTGGCCGTGGCCGTCGGCGTCCCGTTACTGCTCGCCGCCATCCCGCACATCGTCGCCGGAATGCGCACCCCGAGCCGCCGCGAGGACCCCGTGCACGACATGTCCGGCACCGAATTCGAGGACTACGTCGCACGTATCGCCCGGTCCTGCGGTGTGCCCGTCATCATGACCGAGCTGTCCGGGGACTGGGGCGTCGATCTGATCGTCGGGACGCGCCCCAATCGCCTTGCCATTCAATGCAAGAGATTGTCCCGGCCCGTTGGCCCCGGTGCCGTCCAGGAGGTGGTCGCCGGCGCTCCCATGCAGGACTGCGCGCACACCATGGTGGTCACCAACAACGATTTCACCGCAGCCGCACGGAAATTGGCCGAGTTGCACGACTGCACCCTGGTCAGCGGCACCGAGCTGACTCGGCTCCGCGGGTTGATCCGGCAGCAGGTTCTAGAGCGTCCGTAGCACTTCCCGCACGGCCTGGACAGCTTCGTCGATCTCGGCCCGCGACACTGTCAGCGCCGGGCGGAACCGCACCGAGTCGACGCCACTGGCCAGCAGAATGACATGTCGCTCCCAGAGCCGCCGGATCGCCTCGTCACGCTGCGCGGTCGACGGCATGCTGAACGCGCACATCAGCCCGCGGCCGCGCGGGTTGAGTACCAGATCAGGAAATTCGCTTGCCAGACAACGCAGCTGGCCGACCAGGTACCACCCCATCCGCACGGCGTTCCCGATCAGCCCGTCGGCCTCGATGACCTCGAGGATGCGGCGGGCCCGCACCATGTCGGTGAGGTTGCCACCCCAGGTGGAGTTGATCCGTGAGCTGACCCGGAAGACGTTGTCGGCGACGTCGTCGACGCGTCCGCCCGCCATCACCCCGCACACCTGGGCCTTCTTGCCGAAGGCCACCACGTCGGGCGTGACACCCAATTGCTGGTAGGCCCAGGGGGTTCCGGTCATCCCGACGCCCGTCTGTACCTCGTCGAAGATCAAGAGCGCGTCGTACTCGACGCACAAATCCCGCATTGCGGCGAAGAACTCGGCCCGCAGGTGCCGATCGCCGCCTTCACCCTGGATCGGCTCGGCGATGAAGCAGGCGATGTCGTGCGGGTACGCCTCGAAAGCCGCCCGGGCCTGCCGCAGCGATTCCCGTTCCAGTGCAACGATATCCACGCCCGGAGCCACCACGGGCGCGTCGATACGCGGCCAGTCGAACTTCGGGAAGCGGGCCACCTTGTTGGGGTCGGTGTTGGTCAGCGACATGGTGTAACCGCTGCGGCCGTGGAAGGCGCCGCGCAGGTGCAGCACCCGGGTGCCCAGCGCCGGGTCGATCCCGCGCGACTCATTGAGCCGGCTCTTCCAGTCGAAGGCGACCTTCAGCGCGTTCTCCACCGCCAGTGCACCACCGTCGACGAAGAACAGGTGCGGCAGCGCCGGGTCACCCAGCACGCGCGCAAACGTCTGCACGAAGCGCGCCATTGGCACCGAGTACACGTCCGAGTTGCTCGGCTTGTTCACCGCCGCCTGCGCGAGCTCGGCCCGGAAGGCCGGGTCGGTCAACGCCGGATGGTTCATCCCCAGCGCCGACGACGCGAAGAACGTGAACATGTCGAGATACCGGCTGCCGTCACGCGCATCGACGAGATATGAGCCACCGGAGCGGTCGAGATCGAGAACGAGGTCCAAACCGTCGGTCAGGATGCTGCGCCCCAGTACGTCACGAACGTCGCGGGCGCTGTCCGCCGACAGCCCGTCACCAGAAGTCAGAACAGCGGTCATGCCGCCATCCTAACGCAATATTTACAGTTTGTTCGACCTCAAACAGGAACTATTCCGGTAGCGACACCTGATCATCGTAAAAAGTCTGTAAGATGATGGTGCTTCGCGTGCGAACGTTGGCGACGGTCCGAATCCGCTGCAGCAGGCCTTCCAGCGCCCGCGCCGAGGCAACACGCACCACCAGCACGTAGCTCTCTTCGCCGGCCACCGAGTGGCAGGACTCGATTTCGGTGAAGGACTGCAGCCGCGCCGGGGCATCATCAGGTTGGGAAGGATCAAGTGGGGTGATCGCGACGAACGCCGACAGCATGTGGCCGACGGCCTCGGGGTTGATCCGTGCGGTGTACCCGATGATCACGCCGCGAGATTCCAGCCTGCGCACCCGTGACTGCACCGCCGACACCGACAGGCCCGCCGCCGTCGCCAGGTGCGCCAACGTCGCCCGGCCGTCGGCTATCAGCTCCCGCACCAGGATTCGATCGACGTCGTCAAGCTCCGCTTCGGCCATGGCCGGAGATTACCCCCAGGCGCAGTCATGACAGTTCAGACGTGGGAGCTGCGCGCCGCGTTCGCCGCCGCGCTGTCGCGCATGTACGGCGCCGAGGTTCCCGCCTACACCACACTCGTGGACGTCAGCACGGCCGTGAACCGGGACTGCGCCACCGACGGCCGGCTCGGTTCCCTCGACCGGGTCACCGCGGAACGGCACGGCGCGATCCGGGTCGGCAGCCGGGCCGAACTCGCCGACGTCGCAGACCTTTTCGCGGCTTTCGGCATGTACCCGGTCGGCTTCTACGACCTGCGCGAAGCCACCTCGCCCGTGCCAGTGGTCTCCACCGCGTTCCGTCCCATCGAGGCAGACGAGCTGGACCGCAACCCGTTTCGGGTCTTCACCTCGATGCTGGCCACCGATGACGCCCGCTTCTTCTCCTCCGACCTGCGGACTCGCGTACAACGGTTCGTCGGGCAGCGTCAGCTGTTCGACCCGGCACTGATCGCGCAGGCCCGTCGCATCGCCGTCGACGGCTGCCCGACGGCCGATGCCGGCGAGTTCGTCCGCCGCTGCGCCGGGGCGTTCTCGTTGTCCCGCACACCGATCGACAAGGCCTGGTACGACGAGCTCAGCGACATCTCCGCCGTCGCCGCCGACATCGCCGGCGTCAGCACCACCCACATCAATCACCTGACGCCGCGCGTGCTCGACATCGATGAGCTGTACCGCCGGATGACGGCCCTCGGTATCACCATGATCGATGCGATCCAGGGGCCGCCCCGCACCGACGGACCGCCGGTCCTGTTGCGGCAGACGTCGTTTCGGGCCCTGGCCGAGCCGCGCACGTTCCGCGCCCCGGACGGCACCGTGTTCGACGGGAGTCTGCGGGTGCGTTTCGGTGAGGTCGAGGCACGCGGGGTGGCGCTGACCCGTGCGGGCCGGGAACGCTACGACGCCGCCATGGCCGACCGCGAACACTGGGACCGGTACTTCCCCGCCACCGACGTCGAGATGGCGGCTCAGGGGCTGGCCTACTACCGCGCCGGCGATCCCGCGAAACCCGTTGTCTACGAGGACTTCCTGCCGGCGTCGGCGGCAGGCATCTTCCGCTCGAACCTCGACAGCGAGACGCGTGCCAGCGACGCGGTCGCCGACCCCGCTCACTACAGCCTCGACTGGATGGCCGGCGCCATCGGCCATCACATCCATGACCCTTACGACCTCTACGAGAAAGCGGCATCATGACTTCCGTGCAGACACTGTTGCCCACCGCAGACCAGCTCCGGGACCGCGTGCGAACCGCGCTACAGGCCGTGGGAGCGCACGTCGCCCTGGGAGAGCCCGGCGCCCAGGGCTTGCACGCCAGCACACCCATCACCGGTGAGGTCCTGTTCACCATCGCGGAGAGCACGCGTGACGAGACGGATGTCGCGATCGCCGAAGCAGCACAGGCCTTCTCCACGTGGCGCACCACCCCGGCACCGGTGCGCGGCGCGCTCGTGGCCCGCCTGGGCGAGCTGCTCATCGAGCACAAGGCCGATCTGGGCACCCTGGTGACCATCGAGGCCGGCAAGATCACCTCGGAAGCCCTCGGCGAGGTGCAGGAGATGATCGACGTCTGTCAGTTCGCGGTCGGCCTGTCCCGACAGCTCTACGGCAAGACGATCGCCTCCGAACGCCCCGGGCACCGGCTCATGGAGAACTGGCATCCGCTCGGGGTCGTCGGCGTCATCACCGCGTTCAACTTCCCCGTCGCGGTGTGGGCCTGGAACACCGCCATCGCGCTGGTGTGCGGCGACACCGTGGTGTGGAAGCCCTCCGAGCTGACCCCGCTGACCGCCGTCGCCTGTCAGGCGCTGCTGGAGCGCGCCGCGGCTGATGTCGGGGCGCCCGGCGCGGTCTCGCGGTTGGTGCTGGGCGGCCGCGAGATCGGCGAGCAGCTGGTCGACGACCCCCGCGTCGCGCTGCTGAGTGCGACGGGGTCGGTGCGGATGGGTCAGCAGATCGGCCCGCGCGTGGCCGAGCGATTCGGGAAGGTGCTGCTGGAGCTCGGCGGCAACAACGCGACCATCGTCACGCCGTCGGCCGACCTGGACCTGGCGGTGCGGGGCATCGTGTTCGCCGCGGCCGGCACCGCCGGCCAGCGGTGCACCACACTGCGCCGGGTCATCGCACACCGCAGCGTGGCCGACACGTTGGTGGAGCGCATCGTCACCGCGTACCAGAGCCTTCCGGTGGGCGACCCCTCCGCCGAGGGCACCCTGATCGGGCCGCTGATCCATGAGCGGTCCTACCGCGACATGGTGGGCGCGCTGGAGCAGGCCCGCGCCGAAGGCGGCGAGGTCACCGGCGGCGAGCGGGTGCAGCTGCACCCCAGCTCCTACTACGTCACACCGGCGGTGGTCAGGATGCCCGGGCAGACGGCCATCGTGCACCAGGAGACGTTCGCGCCCATCCTGTACGTCCTGACCTACGACACTCTTGAGGAGGCCATCGCCCTCAACAACGCGGTGCCGCAGGGCCTTTCGTCGGCCATCTTCACCACCGACATCCGGGAGGCCGAGCGCTTCATGGCCGCCGACGGGTCCGACTGCGGCATCGCCAACGTCAACATCGGCACGTCGGGCGCGGAGATCGGCGGGGCGTTCGGCGGCGAGAAGCAGACCGGCGGCGGTCGCGAATCCGGCTCGGATTCCTGGCAGGCCTACATGCGCCGGGCCACCAACACCGTCAACTACTCGTCCGATCTTCCTCTGGCTCAAGGAGTTCAGTTCGGCTGAGCCCGCGATGCGGTAGACATGAGCCCGTGAAGATCGAAGGTGCGGTGGCTGTGGTCACCGGGGCGGGTTCGGGCATCGGCAGGTCCATCGCGACGGCGCTGGCCGCCGCGGGCGCGTCAGTGGTGGCCGGCGACATCAACGCCGAAGCCGCCGCCGAGACGGCCGCGGGCTTCGGGGGTGTCGGCGTCGGTGCCGATGCCTCGTCGGTGGACGGCATTGCAGCGCTGCTCGACGCGGCCCGCGAGGCGTACGGGCCCGTGGACATCTACGTCGCCAACGCCGGTATCACCGGGGCACCGGGACTGGGCGACGACGAAGCCGCGTGGGACCGCATCATCGACATCAACCTGCGCGCGCACATCCGCGCCGCCAAAGCTGTTGTGCCCGAATGGGTTGAACGCGGCACCGGACATTTCGTCGCCGTGGCTTCGGCCGCCGGCCTGCTCACCCAACTCGGCGCGGCCGGGTACAGCGTGACCAAGCACGCCGCTGTCGGCTTCGCGGAGTGGCTGACCATCACTTACGGCGACCAGGGCATCGGCGTGAGCTGCGTCTGCCCGATGGGCGTGGACACCCCGCTGCTGCGCGGGATGACCGACTCCCCCGACGCCGCGATTCGGGTCGCCGGCAACGCCGTGACCCACGCCGGCAACGTCGTCGGGCCCGATGACGTCGCCACCCTGGTGGTCCAGGCCATCGGACAAGGATCGGCGGACGGCTCCTTTCTCGTCCTGCCCCATCCCGAGGTGCTGGAGATGTACCGGCACAAGGGCGCCGATTACGACCGCTGGATCGCCGGCATGCGCCGCTACCAGCGCACCCTCTGACCTGCGATTTGTGCACGATTTTCCGCGCTGACCGCGGATCTTCGTGCACAAATCGCTCGGGCTTGTCGGTGCCGCCGGGCAGGATGGACACGTGAATCCGCTCGACAGGTTCAGTGACCTGACCCGGGAGTGGTTCTCGGCTGCCTTCAGCACGCCCACCCCGGCTCAGGCACAGGCCTGGCAAGCCATCGCCGACGGGCACAACACGCTGGTCATCGCCCCCACCGGGTCCGGCAAGACGCTGGCGGCGTTCCTCTGGGCCATCGATCAGCTGGCGCAGGAGCCCGACGGCAAGGGCACCCGCGTGCTGTACGTATCGCCGCTGAAGGCGCTCGCGGTCGACGTCGAACGCAACCTGTCCACGCCGCTCACCGGCATCACACGGGTGGCCGAGCGCCTGGGCAAGCCCGCGCCCAAGATCACCGTGGGTGTGCGGTCGGGCGACACCTCCCCGGCGCAGCGCCGCCAGCTGATCGCCAAACCGCCGGACATCCTGATCACCACACCCGAGTCGCTGTTCCTGATGTTGACGTCGGCGGCGCGCGAGACACTGGCGACGGTGCGGACCGTCATCGTCGACGAGGTGCACGCGGTCGCTGCCACCAAACGTGGTGCACACCTGGCGCTTTCGCTGGAGCGGCTGGACCAGCTGACCGCGGCACCTGCGCAGCGGATCGGCCTGTCCGCCACCGTCAAACCACCCGAGGAGGTGGCCCGTTTCCTGTCGGGCGCAGCCCCCACCACCATCGTCAAACCACCGGCCGCCAAGACCTTCGACCTGACCGTCGAGGTTCCGGTGCCCGACATGGCCAACCTCGACGGCGGCACCATCTGGCCCGATGTCGAGGAACGCATCGTCGACCTGATCGAGTCGCACAATTCGTCCCTGGTGTTCACCAACTCCCGGCGGCTGGCCGAACGGCTCACCGCGCGGCTCAACGAGATTCACGCCGCCCGCTCCGGCATCGAGCTACCCAACGAACGGAACCCGCAGATCGGTGGCGGCGCGCCCGCCACCATCATGGCCAGCGGCCAGACCTTCGGCGCACCGAGTCTGCTGGCCAAGGCTCACCACGGATCGGTCAGCAAGGAGGCCCGCGCCCAGGTCGAAGATGACCTCAAGAGCGGCCGGCTCAAAGCCGTGGTGGCCACCTCGAGCCTCGAACTCGGCATCGACATGGGTGCGGTCGATCTGGTCATCCAGGTCGAAGCGCCACCGTCGGTGGCCAGCGGCCTGCAGCGCATCGGCCGCGCCGGTCACCAGGTCGGCGAGATCTCCGAGGGCGTGCTGCTGCCCAAGCACCGGATCGACCTGATCAACTGCGCGGTCACCGTGCAGCGGATGCGCGCCGGCGAGATCGAAACCCTGCAGGTACCCACCAATCCCCTCGATGTGCTGGCCCAGCACACCGTCGCGGCCGCCGCCCTCGAGCCGCTCGACGCCGACCGGTGGTTCGACGCGGTCCGCCGCAGCGCGCCGTTCGCCGCGTTGCCGCGCAGCGCCTTCGAAGCGACAATGGATCTGCTGGCCGGCAAGTACCCGTCCACCGAGTTCGCGGAGCTACGGCCGCGGCTCGTCTACGATCGCGACACCGGAACCCTGACCGCTCGCCCCGGCGCGCAGCGACTGGCCGTCACCTCCGGCGGCGCGATCCCGGACCGCGGCATGTTCACCGTCTACCTGGCCACCGGTGACGAAAAGCCCTCGCGGGTAGGCGAACTCGATGAGGAGATGGTCTACGAGTCGCGCCCTGGCGACGTCATCTCCCTGGGTGCCACCAGCTGGCGGATCACCGAGATCACCCATGACCGGGTACTGGTCCTGCCCGCACCCGGCCAGCCCGCGCGGTTGCCGTTCTGGCGCGGCGACGCCGTCGGCCGTCCCGCCGAGCTGGGTGCCGCTATCGGTGCCTTCACCGGAAAACTGGCCGGACTGACGCGCACCGACTTCGACGAGTACTGCAGCACAATGGGTTTCAACGGCTACGCCACAGACAATCTGTGGCAGCTGCTGGACGAGCAGCGCCAGGCCACCGGCACCGTACCGACCGACACCACCTTCGTGGTGGAACGGTTCCGCGACGAGCTCGGCGATTGGCGGATCGTCCTGCATTCCCCCTACGGACTGCGGGTCCACGGGCCGCTGGCGCTGGCCGTCGGCCGCCGGATCATGGAGCGGTACGGCATCGACGAGAAGCCCACCGCATCCGACGACGGCATCGTGCTGCGGCTGCCCGACACCGGGGAAACCCCGCCCGGCGCAGATATTTTCGTGTTCGACGCCGACGAGATCGAGTCCATCGTCACGGCCGAGGTCGGCGGGTCGGCGCTGTTCGCCTCCCGCTTCCGCGAGTGTGCGGCACGGGCGCTGCTGCTGCCGCGGCGTCACCCCGGCAAGCGGTCGCCGCTGTGGCATCAGCGGCAGCGGGCCGCCCAGCTGCTGGACATCGCGCGCAAGTACCCGGATTTCCCGATCGTGCTGGAGACCGTGCGGGAATGCCTGCAGGACGTCTACGACGTCCCGATGCTCACCGAGTTGATGCGCCGCGTCGCGCAACGCCGGATCCGGATACTCGACGTGCAGACCGCCACACCGTCACCGTTCGCCGCGTCGTTGTTGTTCGGCTACGTCGGGGCGTTCATGTACGAGGGCGACAGCCCGCTCGCCGAACGTCGCGCTGCCGCACTGTCGTTGGACGCCACCTTGCTCGCCGAGCTGCTGGGCCGGGTGGAACTGCGCGAGCTGCTCGAACCCGACGTGGTGGCGGCCACCATCCGGCAGCTGCAGCATCTGACCGAGGACCGGGCGGCCCGCGATGCCGAGGGAATCGCCGACCTCCTGCGGCTGCTCGGACCACTGAGCACCGAGGAACTTCGGCAGCGTTGCACCGCAAGCGATGTCGAGGCCTGGTGTGCCACCCTGCAAGCCGCCAAACGAGCGGTCGCGGTGACCTTCGCCGGGCAGAGCTGGTGGGCCGCCGTCGAAGACATGGGGCTGCTGCGCGACGGCCTCGGGGTCGCGGTGCCGGTCGGAGTGCCGGCCAGTTTCACCGCTGCCGTGTCCGACCCGCTCGGCGAACTGCTCGGCCGCTACGCCCGGACCAACGGGCCGTTCACCACGACCCAGGCGGCCGCCAGGTTCGGCCTGGGCCACCGGGTGACGGCCGATGTCCTGAGCCGGATGGTGTTGGACGGCAAGCTCATTCGCGGTGAGTTCACCGACATCCCGGACAGCGTCGATCAACAATGGTGTGACGCCACGGTTCTCAAGATTCTGCGGCGCCGGTCGCTGGCCGCGCTGCGGGCCCAGATCGAACCGGTCAGCACAGCCGCATACGCGCGGTTCCTGCCCGCCTGGCAGCAGTTCGGCGACGCCCGCGGCATCGACGGCCTGGCGTCGGTCGTCGAACAGCTTGCCGGCGTGCCGATTCCGGCGTCGGCGGTCGAGCCGCTCGTGTTCGGTCAGCGCGTGTCGGACTACCAACCGGCGATGCTCGACGAACTGCTGGCGTCCGGTGAGGTCACCTGGTCGGGGGCGGGACAGATCGCCGGCAGTGACGGGTGGGTCGTCTTCCATCGGGCCGACACCGCGCCACTGTCCCTGGCACCCGGTACGGAGATCGAATTCACCGACACGCATCGCGCGATCATGGAAACCCTCGGCTCAGCTGATGGGCCCGGTGGCGCCTACTTCTTCCGCCAGCTGGCGTCGGAGGACAACGCCGAGGCGAAACAGGCGCTGTGGGAACTGATCTGGGCCGGCTGGATCACCGGCGACACCTTCGCGCCAATACGTGCGCTCCTGGGCAACGCGGGGCGCAAACCCGGCGGCGCGCACCGCCAGCGGCAGCAGCGCCCGCCACGGCTCAGTCGCTACAGCGTCGCCCGGCCGCAGGCCCGCACCGTCGACCCGACGGTCGCCGGCCGATGGTCGGCACTGCCGCCCGCCGAGCCGGAATCCACCATGCGGGCACACTTTCAGGCCGAGCTGCTGCTGAACCGCTACGGCGTCGTCACCCGCGGCGCAGCCGACGGCCTGCCCGGCGGATTCGCCACGCTGTACAAAGTGCTGACGGCTTTCGAGGAGGCCGGGCGCTGCCAGCGCGGATATTTCATCGAATCGCTTGGCGGCGCGCAGTTCGCCGTGGCCTCGACCGTCGACCGGTTGCGTAACTATCTCGACAGCGTCGACCAGAGCAGCCCTGACTACACCGCCATCGTGCTGGCCGCCACCGATCCCGCGAACCCCTACGGCGTCGCGCTCCCATGGCCCGAGGTGGCCGGCCACCGGCCAGGTCGCAAGGCGGGCGCGCTGGTGGCGTTGGTCGACGGCGAGTTGGTGTGGTTCCTGGAACGCGGCGGAAAGTCGTTGTTGTCGTTCGATGCGACCCCGGATCAACAACGTGCGGCGGCCGGCGCGCTGGCCGACCTGGTGAGTGCGGGGCGCTTGCAGTCGCTGCTGATCGAAAAGGTCAATGGGGAGCCGGTATTGGCCCCTACCCCCGACGCCGCGCAGGCGCAGGTCCATGCGGCGCTGGCCGGCGCCGGTTTCTCCCGCACGCCGCGCGGGCTGCGGCTGCGCTGATCCGATGGGTCGAGTTGGATCTCTCTAGATCCTGCAAGCTCACGGTCCACTGCTTACGATGTGATGAGCTCGGAAATCATCGGCCGGCGTCCCACACGCCGGTCGGTGTGACGAGCGTCGCCATCAGTCGACCTACCGTCTAGTTAGGTTAGGCTAAGCTGGTTGATTGCGTCGGCTGCCGGCCTGGCCGCGCCGGCCATGGCGGGTCGCTCAACGACGAGAACCCACGGGACACGCCGGTATGCGGCTGAAGGGTTTGAGGAGACGCGATTGCCCGGACTGTACGACCCGGATCAGGACAAGAGCAGTTGCGGTGTCGGCTTCTTGACCCGGAAGGACGGCGTCCAGACTCACGACGTCATCCGCAAACTCCACGAGGCGTTGTGCGCCGTACCGCACCGCGGCGGCATGTCCTCCGAAGGCGTGGGCGACGGCGCAGGCGTCAACCTCGATCTGTCACTGCGATTCTTCGCCGAACTCACCAATCGGTCCGACCTACGCCTCGGCCAGTTCGGCGTGGGCAACTTCTTCCTGCCGAATGATCCCGCCCACCATGACGAGGCCGAGGCGGTTGTCGAGAAGGCGCTCCTTGACCAGGGTTTCGAAATTCTGCTCAAGCGCGATGTCCCCGTGGATGATTCCGCAATCAGGGCCGCCGCGACGAAGTATCAGCTCCCCATCCGGCAGTGGGTGTTCCTGTCGGATTCGGATCGCAAGATCCACGATGCCCTCATGGCCATCGAAGCGATCGCCTACACCCGCCCCGAACTGCTTGGCCTGTACCCGCTTTCGTTGAGCGCACGCACGCAGGTGCTCAAGGGCCGGCTCAACTCGAACGAGGTGGTGCCCTACTTCCGCGATCTGTCCGATCCGCGGATGGAGGTGCACTCCATGTTCTTCCACACCCGCTTCTCCACCAACACCGCGCCCAATGCCACCATGGCCCAGCCATTCCGGTTGATGGCCCACAACGGCGAGCTCAACACCGACAAGAAAAACCGGCTCTCCGACAACGCGATCGCACGGGCTCACAACCGCGCCATCATCCGTCCCGCCGGACAGTCGGACAGCTGCCGGCTCGACCAGACGCTGCAGCACCGGGTGCTCGAGGACGAACTGGACCTCGTCACGGCCGTGGTCGCCATGATGCCGCCGGCGTGGGAGAACGACACCACACTGTCGCCTGAGGTCCGCGCCATGCTCGAGTACTTCAGCCTCTACGAGGAGAAGAACGACGGTCCTGCCGCACTGATCTTCGGCGACGACCGGTTCATCGGCGCGCGCCTCGACCGCTTGGGACTGCGCCCGCTGCGCACCGTGGAGACCGCCGAGTATCTGGGCGTCATGTCCGAAGCCGGGCAGGTGTACTTCCCGCCGGAGGAAGTGATCAAACGGGGCCGCATCGAAGCCGGCGGAATGCTGTACTACGACCACAAAGAGCAGCGGTCGTACGGCTCCACCGAAGCCCTGGAAATGCTTGCTGCACAACATGATTATCCGGCCATGCTGGCGCGGGCCCGGGTCAACCTGGCCGACCTGCCCGCGGTGCCGCCGGAAAACCAGCTCTCCCCCGCCCGGTACAACGGCGACCTGAACCGCTATCAGCGCTATGTCGCCTATTCCATGAGCCAGGAAGATTTCAAGTTCCTGATGGACCCGATGCTGGCCACCGGGCAGGAGAAGATCTCGGCGATGGGTTACGGCGCCGCGATCAACGCGCTGTCCAACCACGAAGGCGGTATTGCCCGGTATTTCTCACAGCGGTTCGCTCAGGTCACCAATCCGCCGCTGGACAGCATCCGTGAAGCCGACGGCATGACACTGCGGGTGGCACTCGGCGCCAAGCCGGGTAGTGGCGGCATACCGGCGCCGCAGATCGTCATCCCGTCTCCGATCCTGTCGCACCTGGACATGCTGATGATCCGCGACCAGAGCCACACCCCGGTGCGGGTATTCGGCATGCGATACCGAGTGGCCCTCGATGGCGGGCAGTACAACGCCGACGTTCTGGTGCACGCGATCGACAAGCTGTGCGATGAGGTCGAGGCGTTCGCGCGCGAGTCGGGCGGCATCGCCGTCATCTCCGACCGTCACGTCGAAGGTGCCCGGGCGCCAATGCCTCTCACCATCGTGGTTTCGGCCATCAACCAGCGGCTCATCGAAGAAGGCCTGCGGCTGCGGGTGTCGCTGATCGCCGAGAGCGGCCAACTGGCGTCGTCGCATCACATCGCGACGGTGCTCGGGTTCGGCGCGTCCGCGGTGTATCCGCTGACGGTGCAGATGCGCGCCGAGGAGAAGTTCGGCCCCGACGAGCAATCGGTTGCCGCCGCCTACAAGCGTTTCGCCAAGGCGGCGGAGAAGTCGTTGATGAAGACCATGGGCCGCGTCGGCCTGTGCACCGTCGAAAGTTACATCGGCGGTGAGTTTTTCGAGCCCAACTACCTCGACACCGCAGGGCCGGTGCTCCGCAAGTACTTTCCGAACGTCACCGCGGTCGTCGGCGGCGTCGGCTTCCGTACGCTGTCCGACACCTCGGCTGAGTGGCATAACCGCGCCCTGCAGGTCAGCACCGAAAAAGACCTGCCGCTGCTCGGCCTGTTCAAGGAACGGGCGGAAGGCGCCGGGCACTCGTACGGCACCACGGCCGTGCGGGGATTCGTCGACATGACCGAGGAATCCATCGCATTCGACGACGCTGCGCGGCCCAATAAT
Source organism: Mycolicibacterium sp. P4_G11 (assembly GCF_056555145.1). Classification (NCBI taxonomy): domain Bacteria; kingdom Bacillati; phylum Actinomycetota; class Actinomycetes; order Mycobacteriales; family Mycobacteriaceae; genus Mycobacterium; species Mycolicibacterium sp. P4_G11. The sequence continues at coordinate 188,919 of NZ_JBFUJW010000009.1, read as the reverse complement.
GCCGACATGGCCGACCCGGTGTTCCTGCGAACGCTGCCATTGAACCAACTCGAAGGTGCGTTCGGCCTGAACGACGAAGCCTACCGCAACAACAGCTTTGAGGAACTGACGCCGCGGGCCATCAACAGCTTCGACATCACTCCCGGCTACCGCAGTTTCGTGTTCGCCATGAACGACGAACGTGCCCGCCGGCCTGCAGCTCTGCGCGATGTGCTGGCGTTCCCCGCCGACGTCACTTTCGCCACCACGGCGGACGAATTCCGTTCCGAGATGGGCAAGTTCGCTCGCTTCGGCAACAACTCCTACCTGGTGCGCGGTCTGACGGTGGACCGGATGGGAGACGAGTTCACAATCCGACTGAGCCACTCACCGGAGCGACTGCACGCACTGGCGGACTCGTTGGTGCAGCGGTTCGGTGAGGAAATCATCGACCACCGGATCGCCGACGACCGGCTGTGGCTCGTCGCTCGCGCGAGAGCTCGGCATTTCCTGGGAATGACGCAGACCGCGCCGGAAGCGATTCCGCTGGATTCGGTCCAACCGGCCGATGAGATCGCGGCCACGCTCACCTCCGGCGCCATGAGTCACGGTGCGCTGGTGGCGAACGCCCACGAGGCCGTCGCGCACGGCACCAACATGGTGGGCGGTCTGTCGAACTGCGGTGAGGGCGGCGAGCACATCAGCCGCTACGGCACCATCCGCGGCTCCCGCATCAAGCAGTTCGCCTCCGGCCGCTTCGGCGTGTGGGCCGGCTATCTGGCCGATCCGATGCTCCGCGAGCTGGAGATCAAGATCGGGCAGGGCGCCAAACCCGGTGAGGGCGGCCAGCTTCCGGCCCCCAAGGTGACGGTACAGATCGCGGCCGCCCGCGGCGGCACCCCCGGCGTCGAGCTGGTGTCGCCACCGCCGCACCACGACACGTATTCGATCGAGGACCTGGCGCAGCTGATCCACGACTGCAAGGCCGCACGCGTGCGGGTGATCGTCAAGCTGGTGTCGAGTGAAGGAATCGGAATCATCGCCGCCGGTGTCGCCAAGGCCGGCGCAGACGTCATCAACGTGGCCGGCAACACCGGTGGCACCGGCGCGGCCGCCGTCACGAGCCTCAAATACGCGGGCCGCTCGGCGGAGATCGGCGTCGCCGAAGTGCATCAGGCCTTGGTGGCCAACGGTATTCGGCAGAAAGTCATCCTGCGATGTTCAGGCGCGCACCAAACCGCCAGTGACGTGATCAAATCGGCGCTACTCGGAGCGGACAGCTACGAGTTCGGCACCACCGCCCTGATGATGCTCAAGTGCGTCATGGCGAAGAACTGCAATATCAAATGCCCGGCAGGCCTGACCACCAACGCCGAGGCGTTCGAGGGCGATCCTCGTGCCTTGGCGCAGTACCTGCTCAACATCTCCCATGAAGTCCGCGAAATTCTCGCCACGCTCGGGCTGCCGTCATTGCAGCATGCCCGCGGCCGCAGCGACCTGCTACACCTGCTGGATCACCCGTCGAGTATCGGCCAACTCGATCTGCGGGCAGTGCTCGCCCCCGCAGAGGGTTTCGTCCCCGAAGACCCGATCTACATGGAACGGGACTACTCCGTCGACGACTCGTTTCTGGCCCAGCTCGACCTGGCCGGCGTCGCGATGGAACCGGTGACGCTGACCAACCGGAACAAGAGCGTCGGCGGACAGCTGGCGATCGACATCGAGCGCATGCTCAACCACGAGGGTGCCGATGGTCCGGCGGTGGCGACCGACGACCGCGGCCGCCGCTTCCTGAAACCGGACAGCGTCGTCATCACCACGTCCGGATCGGCCGGACAGAGCTACGGCGCGTTCTGCAACGATGGAATGCTGTTGACGCACACCGGAACCTGCAACGACGGCGTCGGCAAGAGCGCCTGTGGCGGCACCATTGCGGTGCTGTCCCCCGGCGGCGGATCGGACGAGCCCGGCGGCAACGTGCTGATCGGTAACTTCGTTCTGTTCGGCGCATCGGGCGGCCGGCTGTTCGTCGCAGGTGAGGCTGGTGACCGGTTCGCCGTGCGTAACTCCGGCGCCACGGCAGTGGTCGAAGGCGTCGGCGAATTCCTCTGCGAGTACATGACCAACGGCGCGGTGTTCAACATCGGCGAGTTCGGCAAGGGTGTCGCCAATGGCATGAGTGGCGGATTCCTCTACCAGTTCGACCCCGACGGTCAGCTGCCCTCGAAGGTCAGTGCCGACTCGGTGGTCGTCGCCCCGATAGCGGAGGCGCCGTTTCACGAAGCGACGGCACTGACTCTGCTGCAGTGGCATGCTGAGGCCACAGGTTCGGCGAAAGCGCGGCGGCTGCTTGACGATTGGCACGTCACCCGCCAGCACGTGGTGTACGCCATGCCGCGGGCACTGCTGCAGTACCAGGACGCCGACGCAATCCTGGCGGCCAAGACCCGCAAGGAACTGCTCGACGAACTGGCCACTGCGCTCGCCGGCTACCAGGTGGCCAAATTCAAGCGGTCCTACCGCAACAACGAAACAGTGCTCGGCGGTGCGGTACCCGGGTACGGCGATACCGACACCGAGGAGATGTACGCGCTGCTCAACACCTACACGGTGCTGCACATGGCTCAGCAACTCGCCATGTCTCGCACCCCCGGGGTGGCTGACGTGACCGATCCACGGATCGGAAAGACTGTGCGCAACTTGGTGCTCACCGAGGATTTCTTCCTCATCCAGAAGCTGCAGCGCTACGCCCGCGAGGCCATCGACGGGTTCAGCGACGAGGACCTCGCGGTGTTCGTCGCCAACAAGCGGATCAACGACTACAAGGAGGCGCTGGCCCAACGCAATGTGCTGTCCATGGACAGTCCCGGCACCTACGGCTGGATTCTGTACCAAGATGCGAAGAACGTCGAGAAGATCGGCCGACTGCCGTCCTTCGAGGAACTGTTTGCCGCACAATCTGTCCCGGATGTCGCCGCCTCGTTCGACTCCCTGGAGAGCGCACAGTGAAGATCGCCTACATTCCCGAAGACGCCCCGTTCAGCGGAGACCAGCGTGCCTGGATCTCCGGCTTCCTGGCCGGTCTGCATTCCCGACTGGCGATCAATGTCGCTGCCCCGCCGCCCGTGGTCGTCGGTGACCAACCGGCCTCGCTTCCGCAGCTGCGTATCCTGTACGGAACCCAGACGGGCAACGCCGAGGGCGTCGCCAATGATGCTGCGGCAGCGGCCAAGTCACAGGGTTTCGACGTCAAGGTCAGCGGACTCGACGAGATCGAACTGGGCGAGTTCGCCGGCCTGAAGTTCGTGCTGATCGTCACCTCGACCTATGGCGAGGGCGAGATGCCCGACAATGCCGAATTGTTCTGGGAGGCCCTGTCGGCGTCGACGGCACCGCGGCTGGAGGGTGTCTCGTTCGGTGTACTGGCCCTCGGCGACACCGGCTATGACGCCTTCTGCCAGGCCGGCAAGCTGTTCGACATGCGCCTGGAGCAACTCGGCGCGACCCGCGTCGTCCCGCGCACCGACTGCGACGTCGACTACGAGGCACAGGCCGCCGACTGGATTCAGAGTGCACTGATGGCGCTGGTGCCGACATCCGGTGCCAGTGGGCGCCCGTCGGCGCCGCCGCCCAGTGCGGTCGCGCGCTCCGGATGGACGCGGAAGAACCCGTTCGTCGCGGCGTTGGCGCTCAACCGCTTGCTGTCGGGCTCGGGTTCGGACAAGGAGATCCGGCATTACGAATTCGCCTTGGCGGACAGCGGTATCGAATACGAGGCCGGTGACGCGCTGGCCGTGCTGCCGCAGAACAATCCTGCTCTGGTGGAGGCTATCGCCGAGCATTTCCGGGTGTCCGTCGACACGATGGTCGACGGCGAGCCGCTGAGCGAGCTCCTTGGTAATCGCTACGAAATCAGTTCTCCATCAAAGGATTTGCTCGGCGAGGTGGAAAGCCGCGCCGAAAACGAAGAACTGTCGCATGTGCTGCGCGGCGGCGTGAAGGAGAGACTGGACCGCTGGCTGTGGGGCAAGGACATCCTCGACGTGCTGCGCATCGCCGGCGACGACCTGGGCGTCGAAGAATTCGTCGGATTGCTCAAACCCCTTCAGCACCGGGCATATTCGATCTCATCGAGCGCGCTCGCGCATCCTGATCGTATCCACCTGACGGTGGCCAGCGTGCGCTACGAAATGGGCGGGCGCATGCGCGGCGGCGTGTGCTCGACGTTCCTGGCCGACCGCAGCGAGACGGCGAAAATCTTTCTGCAACCGAACAAGTCGTTCCGAGTACCGGCCGATAACGACGTGCCGATGATCATGGTCGGTCCAGGCACCGGCATCGCACCATTCCGGGCGTTCCTGCAAGAACGCGAAAAGCGCGGTGCCGGCGGCCGCAACTGGCTGTTCTTCGGCGACCAGCATCGCGCGGACGACTACGTCTACGAAGACGAACTGACGGCGTGGCAGGCCTCCGGTCTGCTGGACCGGCTGGACCTGGCATTCTCGCGCGATCAGAGCGAGAAGGTCTATGTGCAGCACCGGATGCGCGAAAACGGCAAAGAACTGTTCGGCTGGCTCCAGGACGGTGGCCACTTCTACGTCTGTGGCGACGCGTTACGGATGGCCAAAGATGTCGACCAGGCACTGCACGATGTGGTCGCCGAACACGGCGGACTCGATCATGACGCCGCCACTGACTACGTCAACGAACTCAAACGCGAGAAACGGTACGTGCGCGATGTGTACTGACGGTCGACGATGCCCGAACTGCCCCGCACAACGGCTCGCGGCCGGCAGCCGCGCACTGGCCGAAGCGCTGCCCGCGCTGGGCACGGTGGTCTCGGTGACCGCCAATGATGCTGCGCTACTGTCGCAGACCGGCGAGTACGGCGCGGTCGCGCACCCCGGTGAAGCGCTCGTGTACAACGAGGATCGGATCGGACTACGGATCTCGCCCAGTGTGGTCGGGTACCGGAGCTCGCGGGCACTGACACTGCTCGACGACTTCGGCACGCACCGCGCCTATCTGACACCGTTGACGGACCAGCTTGTGGTGGAGGCACTCTCGACTACACCGGCCGATGCATCGGAGCCTGTCTCGCCGGTCGACTGGGGTGCGGTCAACTGGGACGACACCGACCAACTCGACCATCTCGACGATCTGTCGCACGCGCGCTACCAGGTGCTGCCATTTCAGGGCGCCCGGCGGATTGTTCCTGCAGTGGTTCCTCACCTCTTGGCGTATCTGGTGTCCGAGGGGCTGGGTTTCACGGTCGCTGTGCGCGGCGGCGGGTGCGTGCAGCTACACCGCGGCCGGGCGTCGATGGCAGATGGGGCGAACCAACATTTCGCGGTGATATTCGGGGCAGCACGATATGCCGTTGACCCCGTGCAGCTTTCGGAATGCTGGGTGACCCGCGCGCATGGCATATCCGGGCCGACGTCAGCGATCGAGCTGTACGACCACAGCCGCCACTGCGTGACGGTTCTGACGCAGACCGGAGCGGTGTGCGAGCATGTCCGGAAAGCCTGGGAAGCCATGGTGGCATCGTTGCCGACCTGCGAGGACTAGAAAGCTCAGGCAGCAGCAGGGTTTTCGATCACAATCGCGACGCCCTGACCCGAGCCGACGCAGACGCCGATGGCCCCGTACCGCGCGTTGCGCTCGCGCAGTTCGGTGGCCAGGGTCAGGACGTACCGGGCCCCGGTGGCGCCGAACGGATGGCCGATCGCCACGGCGCCTCCGTTGGGCGTGAGCTTCTCGTCGGGAACGACGAACCCGTCGAGCTGGTTCGGCAGTTCCCGCAGCACTCCGAGAGCCTGCGCACTGAACGCTTCATGGACTTCCCAGACGTCGATCTGCTCGGGCGTCAATCCTGCACGTTTGATCGCCAGGGGCAGCGCCCACGCCGGCGCGAGACCCATGAACAGCGGATCGATCCCGTACACCGCCGAGGACACCACCCGTGCCAACGGCTCGACGCCGAGTTCTGCCGCCCGCTCCCCCGACGCCAGGACCAGGGCGCTGGCGCCATCGGTCAGCGGCGTCGAGTTGGCAGCGGTCATCTGCGTGGTGCCCGGTTGCGGGCGCAGGGCCGCCAGTTGCTCGGCCGTGGTTTCGTCGCGGATGAATTCGTCATGTTCGAACAGCCTTGCCGGGGATTTCTTCGTCGCGGCGATCTGGACCGGCATGATCTCCTTGGCCAGGCGCCCGGAATCACGCGCCGCCTTGGCATTTCGCTGCGTCCGCAGCGCAAACGCGTCGATCTCCTCGCGCGTCAGGCCATAGCGATCAGCCACTTTCTGCGCGGTCTCGATCATGCTGATGTACGCGTTGCGCGCCAGCAGCGCCGGGTTGGGTGGGCCGCCGGCGCCGGCCCACATGGTGTCGAGCAGGATGACCGGCCCGCGCGGCGCGAAGGCCGCGTCACCTTTCATGTAGGCCCAGCCCGATCGTGACATCGACTCGACACCGCACGCGATACCGACGCCGAGGTCGCCGGCCTTGATGGCATGCGCGACGTTGATCGTGGCACTCAGCGACGACCCACAGAACCGGTTGATGGTCGTCCCGGCCACCGTGTCGGGAAATCCGGCGGCGAGCGCCGCCCAGCGGGCGATGTCGCCCATTCCCTCGTGCGCGGGATTCACACAGCCGGCAATGACGTCCTCGATGGCTCCGAGATCGACGCCGACGCGCTCGCACGCACCCTTCATCGTCATGCCGAGGAGGTCGTCGGTGCGGATGTGCGACAGCGAACTGCCGTACCGCGCAAATGGAGTGCGGACACCACCAAGCACAAATGCTTCTGTCATCAACCGTCTCCCGCTCGATGTCAAAGCGAGCGTAACCAGTCGAGCACCTGCTGCGCGTGGGTATTCGGCGGGAAGATCGGATAGAAGACGTGCTCGATCCGGCCATCCCGGATCACCATGGTCAGGCGGGTGTAGAGCCGCGGGTGCCCGTCGGCGGCGAAAGTCGGGAGCCCCAACTCTTCTGCCAGTGCGAAGGTCTCGTCCGACAGCATGTGGAACGGCAATCGCAGGCGCCGCACCACTTCCGCCTGATAATCGACATCCTGGCTCGATAGTCCCCAGACGTGGTTCGCACCAGCGGCTTTCAACTCGGCGAAGTGGTCGCGGAAGTCGCACGCCTCGGTCGAGCAACCCCGCGCGCCGGGAATCGCATCCCAGCCCTCGGGGAGGTCGGCACCAGGACGACCGGTCAGCGGATACAGGTACAGAATCGTCCGTCCCGCCGGCAGATCACTCAGCTGAACCTCACCGCCGCCACTCGCCGGCAACATGATGTCGGGCATCGCAAGCCCGACCAGATGGTCAGCCGCACCGTCGTTTTCGGGGACAGGCAGGCCGGTGGGAAGCGTCGTGAAATCGGTCAACGGATCATCCTTCGTGTCGAATGCTCGGCATGCAGCGGCGTCGAGCCGCGCCGCGAGGTCCTGCCGCCGCTGTGTCAGCGACGCAATGGTCTCGTCCAGAACCGCGATGCTGTCCCGATAGGCCGCAAGCGACTCGGGGCACTCATCGCTGTGTTCATGTCCGAGGCGAAGACAGTCGATGAATGGGCCGGCCTTCGACGGGGCGATGCCGACGGCAGCGAGCGCACGCACCTCGCTCACGACCTGCACGTCTTCCTCGGAGTAGTCCCGGTACCCGTTACCCAGGCGCGACGGATCGAGAAGACCGAGCTGCTCGTAATACCGCACGGCCTTGGTCGACGCGCCCGTTCGCCGGGCCAGTTCAGAAATCTGCATGTTCAGTCCTCGGCACCGAGGGTAAACATTGCCACCAGGGGCAAGGTCAAACCCGAGTCATAGAGTGAAACCATGGCGCTGCACACCCCGCTGACCGAGCTGTTCGGCATCGCCCATCCGATCGTCCTGGCCCCGATGGGCGACGTATCCGGTGGCCGGCTGGCGGCGGCGGTGTCCGAAGGGGGCGGACTGGGCCTGATCGGCGGCGGTCGTGGTGACCTCACCATGCTCGCCGCCGAATGCCAGTTGGCCGCCCAGGACACCGAAAAGCCCTGGGGTATAGGTCTACTCACGTGGGCTGTCAATCGGGAGATCATCGATTGGGTCATCGCCCGACGACCCGCCGCCATCATGCTGTCGTTCGGTGACCCGGCCCCATTTGCCGAGGCCATCCATGACGCGAACATCCCACTGATGTCCCAGGTGCACACCCTCGACGAAGCCAGACAGGCCCTCGACGCGGGGGTGCAGGTGCTGGTGGCGCAGGGCAGAGAGGCCGGCGGCCACCACGGCGGCCGGTCGACGCTGCCGTTCGTTCCCGCAGTGGTCGACCTGGCGCACGGCACCCCGGTGCTGGCGGCGGGCGGCATCGGCGACGGCCGCGGTCTGGCGGCGGCACTGACTCTCGGTGCCGCGGGCGCCATGATCGGCACCCGGTTCGAAGCCACCCACGAGTCGCTGCTCAGCGCCGCCGAGTCGAAGGTCATGCTGAAGGCGACGGCGGAAGACACCACCACCGGCCGCGCCATCGACATCGCCGCCCGGCCCCTCGAAACGCGGTGGCCGGCCCAATATCCGGCGCGGACGCTGCGCAGCGTCTTCACCGACCAATGGCAGGACCGGGACGCCGAACTGGAAGCGGATCCCAAGGCACAAAAGGAGTTCCGCGACCGGGCGGCCAAGGTGGATCTGGACTACGTCCCCATCTGGGCCGGCGAAGCCCTCGACCTGATCGACGAGCTCGAACTGGCCGCTCCCCTGGTGCAGAAGATCGCCCATGATGCCGAACAAGCTCTGACCCGAGCCCACACCTACATCCGCTGATGCCCGAAGGCGACACCGTCTGGCATACCGCAGCAGTCCTCCGCGAGGCACTGCAGGGAAAGACGCTGACGCGCTGCGACATTCGCGTCCCGAAATTCGCGACCGTCGACCTCAGCGGACAACAGGTCGACGAAGTGCTCAGCCGCGGCAAGCACCTGTTCATCCGCACCACCGGGGCCAGCATCCACTCGCACCTCAAGATGGAGGGCAAGTGGCAGGTCAACACCAGGCCGAGAAGGCCCGACCACAAGACCAGGATCATTCTGGAAACCAACGACATTCAAGCGGTGGGCACCGAGCTCGGCACCTTGGAGATTCTCGAAAGAGACCACGACCAAGACGTCGTCAAATACCTCGGACCGGATCTCCTTGGCCCGGACTGGGATCCGCGCACAGCAGCCCAGAACATCACCCAGGACCCGGAACGTCCACTGCACGAAGCGCTGCTCGACCAACGCAATCTGGCCGGCGTCGGCAACGTCTATGCCAACGAGCTGTGTTTCATCGTCGGCCGCCGCCCCACCGCCCTGGTCAGCACCGTGAAAGACCCGCTGCGACTGGCGCAGCGGGCCCGGGACATGTTGTGGTTGAACAGAAACCGGTGGAACCGGACTACAACGGGTGATACCCGACCCGGCCGTCAACTCTGGGTGTACGGCCGGGCCGGGCAGGCGTGTCGCAGGTGCGGGACGCTGATCGAATCAGGCGACCGAGACCGGCTCGCGAACCTCGGGAACCTCGCTGACCGGATCACCTTCTGGTGCCCGCTTTGTCAGCCATGAGTCCGGCAGGGCCAGGCGGCAGATCTTCTTGACCACCGAGAAGAACTGCGTGTGGAGCGGGCCGGAGTTGTAGGGCAGGTCGTACTTCTCGCATAGCGCCTGGACCTCCGGCGAGATTTCCGCGTAGCGGTGCGCCGGGATGTCGGGGAACAGGTGGTGCTCGATCTGGAACGAGAGGTTGCCGCTGAAGATGTGGAACCACTTGCCGCCGGACAGGTTTGCCGAACCCAGCAGCTGGCGGTAGTACCACTGGCCGCGGGTCTCCGCCTTGGTCTCCTCGATGGTGAACTCGTAGGTGCCCTCGGGGAAGTGACCGCAGAAGATGATGGCGTACGACCACACGTTGCGCATCAGGTTGGCGGTCATGTTGCCGGCGAACACGAACGGCAGGAACGGTCCGGCGAGCAGCGGGAAGGCGACGTAGTCCTTCAGCGTCTGGCGACTGACCTTGGCCCACATCTCACGCAGCATGTCCTTCTTGTCCCGCAGCTTGATCTCGCCGGAGCGGATCCGCTCGGTCTCCAGCTCGTGCAGCGCGACGCCGTACTGGAAGAACACCATCAGCAGGAAGGCGTAGACCGGGTTGCCTAGGTAGTACGGGGTCCACTTCTGGTCTTCGCTCATCCGCAGCACGCCGTAGCCGATGTCGCGGTCCAGGTCGACGACGTTGGTGTAGGTGTGGTGCATGTAGTTGTGCGAGTGCCGCCACTGGTTGGACGGGCAGGCCGAATCCCATTCGAAGTTCTGGCCGCGCAGCGCCGGGTCGCCCATCCAGTCGTACTGGCCGTGCATGACGTTGTGGCCGATCTCCATGTTGTCGAGGATTTTCGACAGGCCGAGCATCACGGTGCCGACGGGCCACGCCGGGGGTAGGAACAGCAGCGCACGGCCACCGATCTCCAGCTTGCGCTGCATGGCGATGATGCTGCGGATGTAGTCGGAGTCACGGTCGCCGAGGTCGGCGAGGTGGCGCTCGCGGATGGCGTCGAGCGCGCGGCCGAAGTCGTCGAACTGCTCGGGAGTCAGGGTGTTGGGACGTTGAGCCATGGGTTCGTCTCCTTGAGTGCGTGGGCTGGTGGGGTGGTTCAGAGATCGATCTGGACGTCGCCGCACGGGGCGGTCACGCAGATTTCGATGATTTCGTCGGGGGCGGTCGAGACCGCGCCGGTGATCAGGTTCTTCACGGGGCCGCTGATCTTCGTGCGGGTGCAGGTGTGGCAGATACCCATCCGGCAGCCGCTGGTCGGGTTCAGGCCGGCGGCTTCGGCCTGCTCGAGGATGGAGCGACCGTCGTCGACGATGTCGACTTTGCTCTCGGTGAAGGCGATGTTGCCACCCGACGCCTCTGTCGGGACGGCGATGACCGGGGGCACGAAGCTCTCGGACTGGGCACCCGGCAGCAGGTCCTTGACCGCGTCGACCAGGGCCGGCGGGCCACAGACGAACACGGCGTCGGGGTTGGGCATTGCGGCCGCCAGGTGGTCCGGCCCGAAGTGGCCGCTCAGGTCACCGCGGTTCGACCGGGTGAAGCTGTGCAGCACCTTCACGCCCGGGGTGGCCGCCAGCTCGGTGGCGTAGGCAGCCTCTTCGGGGTTGCGGGCGTAGTGGATGAACGCGACCTCGCCGTCGTAGTTCTCCTCGCGCAGGGTGCGCAGCATCGACAGCACCGGCGTGATGCCGCTGCCGCCCGAAACCAGCAGGATGCGACGCGGTCGGACGGCCGGCATCACGAAGTCGCCGCCGACGGAGTCGAGGTGGACGACCATGCCGGGCTCGGCGTGCTCGTACAGGTGGGTGGAGACCAGGCCGCCGTCGTGCAGGCCGACGGTCAGCTCGATGACCGGGCTGCCCTCCGAGTTGGCCGGCGAGTAGCACCGGGTGCGGCGGCGGCCGTCGATCTCGACGGTCAGGTTGATGTGCTGGCCGGCTTTGAAGCCCTGCCAGGCGTCGTTGGGCTGCAGCGTCAGGGTCACGCTGCGCGGCGTCTGCCGACGGACCGCGACCACCTTGGCGCGGGCATCGTTGACAGTCCAGGTGCGGTCGAAAACCTCGGTGTACCGGTCCACGCCGTGCGGGCCGGTGAGGATGCCAACCAGGGCGGAGCGCCGAACTCGGCGGCTCAAAGTTTCGGTGAACATGTGTACACAGTGACCGATTCCAAGCGTTCGCGTCAAGACTTAAAGCGCAGGTTGTTGCTGGGATCACACAGTGAACATCCGTATGCTTGTGCCATACACAAGCGTTTCAATCTGCGGCAATGCCACGCTGTGTAAACTTTGTTCGGTGAACAGTCGTACCCCTGGTTCACGCGACCGGAGGTCGAGCCGCTCATCAGGCTCTCGCGTCCAGGACAACCTGTCGCGCGAAGAGCGCAAGGAAGCAACCCGCCGCGCCATCATCACGGCTGCCCTCACACTGCTCGAAGAGGACAGCTTCAGCGCGCTCAGCCTGCGTGAGGTCACCCGCGAGGCCGGCATCGTGCCCGCCGCCTTCTACCGGCACTTCGAGACGATGGATGCGCTCGGCCTGGTGCTCATCGACGAGTCCTTCCGCGCTCTCCGCGAGATGCTCCGCGGTGGCCGCGCCGGCCAGCTCGACCCCAAGCGCTTCATCGAGTCCTCCGTCGACATCCTCTTCAACAGCGTTGCCGAACGACCCGAGCATTGGCGCTTCATCAGCCGGGAACGCAACAGCGGCGTCACCGCGCTGCGCTACGCCATCCGCACGGAAATCCGGTTGATCACCTCGGAGCTCGCGATCGATCTGGGTCGGCTACCGGGGCTCACCACCTGGAGCGCCGAGGACCTGAACATCGTGGCCGGACTGTTCGTCAACACGATGATGACCACCGCCGAGTCCATCGACGACGCCAATGACGCGAAGGCACTGGACGACGTCAAGCGGACTGCACGCAAGCAGCTGCGAATGATCGCCGTCGGCGTGGCCGGGTGGCACAGCAGCTAACGTCAGCTGCATGCCGCCGCTGTCACTCTCCTATCCGCGCCCCGATATCGCCGTTCTGACGCTGGACCGCCCGGAGAAACTCAATGCGCTGAGCTTCGAACTCGTCGAAGCCCTGCACAGCACACTCGAGGACATCCACCGGAACAACGAGTGCCGCGTCGTCGTACTCACCGGTGCCGGCCGCGGATTCTGTTCGGGCCTGGACCTGTCGGACCCCAACCCACCGGAAGCCGGTGGCGGACTGGAATTTCCGCGGTCGGGCATGCGCTGGCAAGAACGTATCGCCGAGCTGACCACCCGTATCCAGAATCTGCGCCAGCCGGTGATCGCCGCGGTGAACGGGCCCGCGTACGGCGGCGGCTTCGCCATCGCACTGGCCGCCGACATCCGGATCGCCGGGCCGGGCGCACGGTTCTGCACCCAGTTCATCAAGCTGGGCATCGGCGGCTGCGACATCGGGGTGAGCTACACGCTCCCCCGGATCGTCGGTGCCGGGCAGGCGTTCGACCTGATCCTGACCGCCCGGACGGTGGCGGCCGACGAAGCACTGCGCCTAGGGCTGGTCTCACGGCTGTCCGCGGACGACGTCGTCGCCGATGCCCTGGCCATCGCCGAAACCCTGTGCAGCTACGGCAAGTTCGGTGTCGAGTCGACCAAGCAGGTGCTGTGGGCCAACCTCGAAGCCCCCAGCCTGCAGGCCGCGCTGCACGTGGAGAACCGCAGCCAGATTCTCGCTGCCTCAGCCCAGATCGATTTGGCGGCAAAGGCGTTCGGCGACCGGTAGGCGGCTAAGCCACCAGCGCGGGACTCGCGGGCACGCGCTTCTTCAGTCGTGCCACCCGGTGCAGCTGACCGAAGATGTTCAGCGAGGTCAGCATCGGGATGCCCCCGATGAAGGTGCGAAACGAGGGATGGCCGCCGTGGACCTGCAGCTCGTAGAGGCACCCGACGACGTAGAAGGAGCCCATGGTGAAAAGGACTGCGGGTATCGCGTAGGCCAGCGGTGAGCCGGCGTCAGACACCAGTTCGTTCGCATAGTCGATCTCGCCCTGCGACATCGGTTGGCCTTTACGCACTTTGGCCAGGACGGCTTTGTGGGCGCCCACCTGTTCGCCCAATGGAGCGGGTGGTCGCCGCTCCAACCCGCGGACGTACACGAAGACACACGCGACGAAGGTCAGCGCCATCATCCCGGCAAGGATGGTGAGACCGCCCCACAGCTCCATGCCCGTCATGCGTCACCTCCGTGGCTTCGCGCGCCTGCACCCGATCCACTCACCGCCGGATCCCCGTCCTCCCACAGCAGCAGCTGACGCACCGCCTGACGTGACCCGTACGGCTGCAGCATCTGACTGGCCGGGCGTTGCCGCACCTTCAGCGGCCACCAGAACCACCGCCCGAGCAGCACCGCGATGGACGGCGTCATGAACGACCGCACGATCAAGGTGTCGAACAGCAGGCCCAGGGCGATCGTGGTGCCGATCTGGCCGAGCACCCGTAGGTCCGCGAACACGAAGGACGCCATGGTCGCGGCGAACACCAGCCCGGCCGAGGTCACCACCGCGCCCGAGCCGGCCATCGAGCGGATGATGCCCGTGTTGATGCCGGCGTGGATCTCTTCTTTGAACCGCGAGACCAGCAGCAGGTTGTAGTCCGACCCCACCGCCAGCAGCAGGATGACGGCCAGCGCCAAGACAATCCAATACAGCTCGATACCGAAGATGTCCTGCCAGATCAGTACGGACAGCCCGAATGAGGCACCCAGCGACAGCGCCACGGTGCCCACGATGACCAACGCGGCGACGATGCTTCGGGTGATGAACATCATCACCAGCAGAATCAGGCTCAGCGCAGCGATTCCCGCGATCATCAGGTCGTACTTGGCGCCCTCCTGAATGTCCTTGTAGGTGGCCGCGGTACCGGCGAGGTAGACCTTCGATCCACCCAGCGGCGTGCCTTTGACCGCCTGCGCCGCGGCGTGCCTGATGGCGGCGATATGCGAAATACCTTCCGGCGTAGCGGGATCGCCTTCGTGCGTGATGATCATGCGGGCGGCCTTGCCGTCCGGTGACATGAACAGCTTCATGCCGCGCTGGAACTCGGGGTTGGTGAACGCCTCGGGCGGAAGATAGAACGAGTCGTCAGTTTTCGACGCGTCGTACGCCTGCCCCAGCGCGGTCGCGTTCTCCAGCGACGCGGCGGCCTGATCGTTCAGACCCGAGTTCGTGGCGTAGTTCGTCATCGTCAGTTCGCGGTTGGTCTGTTGACTGGCGATCTGCGGCGGGATCAACGCGAGCAGTTTCGGTTGCAGCGCATCGAGTTTGGCGATGCTGCCCGCGACATCACCCAGTTGATCGGTCAGGTCGTCGATACCGTCGAGAGAATCGAACACCGACCGCAACGCCGCGCAGACCGGGATGTCGTAGCAATGCGGCTCCCAGTAGAAGTAGTTGCGCAGCGGCCGGAAGAAGTCCTCGAAGTTGGCGATCTTGTCGCGTAAATCCTTGGCGGTCGCGACCGTCTGCTGGAATGCCTGGGCCTGTTCGTGGGTGATACCGCTGGACTGCTGTTGCAGCGAATACTGTTGGCGCAGAATGTCGATCGACTTGTTGATCACGTCAACCTGCTTGAGCAGGTCGGCGCTGCGAGCCTGCTGAAAGGGCAGGTTGTTGATCTGCCCAGCGTTACCGGCGCTGATCAGGAACGGTATCGACGAGTGGTCCAGGGGCGTCCCGAGCGGCCGGGTGATCGATTGCACCTGCGCGATGCCGTCGGTGTGGAAGACGGCTTTCGCCACGCGCTCCAACAGGATCATGTCGGTGGAATTGCGCAGATCGTGGTCGGCTTCGATCATCAGCAATTCGGGATTGAGTCGGGCCTGCGAGAAATGGCGTTCGGCGGCCGCGTAACCGATGTTGGCGGGCGCGCTTGCCGGCATATATGGCCGGGTGTCGTAGCTGGTCTTGTACCCGGGCAGGGCGATCAGGCCGATGAGGGCCACTGCGACGGTCACCACGAGGATTGGGCCGGGCCAGCGCACGATGGCCGTGCCGATGCGCCGCCAGCCCTGGGTCTGCAGCTGGCGCACGGGTTCGAAGAGGCCGAAATGCCGGCCGATGCACAGCATCGCGGGCGCGAGCGTCAACGCGGCGACCACCGCGACGAGAACACCTGTGCCGGCGGGAATTCCGAGACTCTGGAAGTACGGCAGCCGGGTGAACATCAGGCAGAACACCGCGCCGGCGATGGTCAGGCCCGATCCCAGGATGATGTGCGACGTCCCGCGATACATGGTGTTGTACGCGGTGACCCGATCCTGCCCGGCGTATCTGGCTTCGTGGAACCGGCCGAGAATGAAGATCGCATAGTCGGTGCCGGCAGCGATGACCAAGAGCGTCAACAGGTTTGTCGAGTACGTCGACAGCTCGATGATGCCGGCGTTGGCCAGCGAGGCGACGACGCCGCGCGACGCCGTCAGTTCCATCATCACCGTGAAGATCACCATGATCACCGTGGTGAACCGGCGGTAGAGCGAGAACAGCATCACCATGATCACGCCGATGGTGATCAAGGTCGTCTTCAGCGTCCCATGACGGCCCACCTCGAACTGGTCGGTGATCAGGGGCGCGGCGCCGGTGAGGTACACCTTCAGACCTGTTGGCGGCGGGGTGTTCTCGATGATCCTGCGGACGGAGTCGACGGACTCGTTGGCCAGCGACTCACCCTGATTGCCGGCGAGATACACCTGCACCAGCGCGGCCTTGCCGTCGGCGCTCTGCGAACCGGCCGCCGTCAGCGGGTCACCCCAGAAGTTCTGCACATGCTGGACGTGTTTGGTGTCGGCGGTGAGCTTGTCGATCAGGCCGTCGTAGTAGTGGTGCGCGGCAGCGCCCAATGGCTGGTCGCCCTCCAGCACGATCATGGCCGAGCTGTCGGAATCAAACTCGTGGAAGACCTTGCCGATCCGCTTCGCCGCCTGCAACGACGGCGCGTCTGTCGGGCTCAGCGACACGTTGTGGGATTCGGCCACCGTCTCTAGCTGTGGCACAAAGACATTCGTGACGACGGCCAGGGCCAGCCAGAAGAAGGCGATGAGCACTGAATACCGCCGGATGAAGTTCGGCACCCGGTTCGCGCTCATCCGGATTTGTCCAGACAGTAGGTGAAGGCGTGCACAGTGTTCACCGTTCTCTCGTCCTTGACGGCGTCATCGATGGTGATGCGGCAGCCGATCGAGTCGCTGTCGCCTTGCGCCTGGAGGTTGACGAACACCGCCGGCTGCGTGGTGGTCGTGTCGTAGGTCCACGGCAACCTGACGGCGTCGGCGCGCTGTGGCCGGGCATCGACGTCCAGGTAGGTGACGGTGGCGACGGTGCCCGGCGGTCCGAACACCTCCATCACCACATGTTTGGGGTTGAACGGCACGATGTCGTTCACCGCACCGCTCGGGGTCGACGTGACGTCCTGCGACGCGAAGATGCCGTGCAGTCGGTACACCGCGAATCCGGCGACGACGACCACCACCACGGCCACCACATACATCCAGTGCTGACCGAGTCTGCGTCTGATCGAAAACCGCTGCATCCGTGGACCTTTCGCACGGGTGGGCGCGAACTGCGCGGAACGTCTCTGCTGCGTGGCTAATCAAGAAGGTTGACGGTACGACATTAGACCCGCCAGGGCTATAATTCAACACGTAAAGAATTCTGTGAACGGGGAGCCGAATGACCGAGCGAACCTCTCGCGGTGGACGCCGTCCAGGACCTAACGGCACCCGCGAGGCGATCGAGGAAACCGCACGAAAGCTGTTCGCGGAGCTCGGGTACGAGCGCACGTCGCTGCGGCAAGTCGCGTTGCAAGCCGGCGTCGACCCCGCGTTGGTCAGCCACTTCTACGGCAAGAAGCTCGACCTGTTCCTCACGGTCGTCGAACTGCCGGTGGAACCCTCCGCGATCATCGGCCGGGTACTCGACGGCGACAAGGACTCGGCAGGGCTGCGATTGGCGACGTTCATCCTCGAGGTTCTCGACGACGAGGTCCGGCGACGGCCCATGATCGGCATGGTGCGCGCCGCCACGGCCGAGCCCGAGGCCGCGAAGCTCGTGCGGGACTTCCTGGCCCGCAAGATCATTGCGCCCATCGCCGAGGGGCTCGGCTCAACGGACGCCGACTACCGCGCCGCCCTGGTCATGTCGCAGGTCAACGGTTTCGCGATGGCGCGGTACGTCATCGGCCTCGAACCGCTGGCCAACCGGTCCAACGAACAACTCGCCGCCGACCTCGGCGTCACGCTGCAGCGCTACCTACTCGGCGATCTCGCACCGTCCGGTTCAGCCAGCTGATCGTGCCGGCGACCGGACTGAGCCAGCTCATGCCGGATGAGGCGCGAGCTGTTGGTGACAACGGCGACCGATGATGCGTTGTGCAAGATCGCGGCCAGTACCGGGGAGAGTCCGCCGATCGCTCCGAGCAGTAGCCCGACCGCGTTCACCGCGATCGACATGGCGTAATTCTGTCGGATGACGGCGACCGCGTGGTTGCTGAGATCTCTGACGTCAAGCAGCCGTCGCAGATCGTCTGTCGACAGAGCCACGTCGGCGGTCTCGACGGCGACGTCTGTGCCGGCCAATCCCATTGCGATACCGATGTCTGCCGCGGCCAGCGCGGGTGCATCGTTGACCCCATCGCCTACCACGGCGACGGTATAGCCCTCATCGTGCAGACTGCGCACGAGCGCGAGCTTGTCCTCTGGTAGCGCGTTGGCCTTCCATTCGGTGATGCCGAGTTCGGCAGCGACCGCCTGCGCAGTCTCTGCGTGATCACCGGTGAGCATGACGATCCGCTGCACACCCGATGCTCTCAGGCGCGCAAGCACTTTTGCCGATTCGGGGCGTACCTCATCGCGAAGGCTGATCAAACCCACAAGTTCACCGTCGACGGCAAGCAGCAGCGGTGTCTCGGCCTGACGGCGCAGGCGCTGCACCCATGCATCTGCCTCGCCACACACGGCGACATCCTCGCGATCGAGCAAAGACGGGCTGCCGAGCAGCAACGTGCGGCCGTCGGCGCGGGTCCGCATGCCCAGACCCACGAGCACCTCGCACTCTTCGTGCGGCGGAATCACGATGTGTTTGGCCTCGGTCGAGCGGATCACTGCTTCGGCCAGTGGGTGCCGTGAGTGAATCTCTGAGCTCGCGGCGTAGGCGAGGATGTCCTCTGGAGCCCAATTATCTTGGAAAGAAACAATATTCGTGACAATGTGCCGACCCATGGTGAGGGTGCCGGTTTTGTCGAAGATCACGGCATCGGCCCGGCCGGCCGCTTCCAGGTGCGAACCGCCTTTGATGAGAATGCCGCGACGGGCTCCGTTACCGATGGCGGCACTGATCGCGGTCGGGGTAGCCAGCCCCACCGCGCACGGGCACGCCACCAGCAGCATGGTCATTGCTCGGCGGACGTCGCCGGTGGCGAGGAACGTTGCCGCTGCCAATACGAATGAAGCGGGCACAAAGCGACGGGAGAAGTTCTCTCCCACTGTCTGGATCGGCGCCCGATCACGTTGCGCTTCTTCGACTCTCGCCACGATCCGGCCCAGCACGGTATGACTGCCCACCGCCCGGGCGCGCACGACGACACGGCCCCGCACGACCACTGACCCCGCGTGTACGGTCGCACCGAGCGCCACGGTCACGGGCAAGGTCTCACCGGTTATGGCGGACTGGTCGACGATCGCCTCCCCCGCGACGACGTCGCCGTCGACGGGGATCGCGACCTGCTCATGAACGACGACCAGATCGCCAATCCGCAGAGCTTCGGCGTTGACCTGCACTTCGGTACCGTCTTCCAACTGCACCCATGCGGTGTCCTGAACTCCGCGCAGTAGGTCTGCGATGGCGCGGCGGGTACGGCGCAGCGTCAGATCCTGAAGGTACTCGCCGATATTCAGCAGCCACAGCACCGTGAGTGCGACGACGTTCTCGCGGAGGATCAGACTCGCGATGGTGGCCGCAGACACCAGCAGATCGGTGCCGGGAGATTTGCCCCCACGCAGCGAGCGAAGCGCGCCGCGCAGAAACGGGTATCCGGTGATGATGGTCGCTCCGGTGGCGAACGTCCGACTGGCCGGCCCGAGCAGCCGCGGGCGGGACAGGCCGTAGCGACGGACTCCCAAGAGCCCCAGGGCCAGAGCCCCGAGCGCCATCCGTAGGACATCCGCGTTGTGAATGTCGGCCGAACGTGGCGGGCGGGCCGGGACCAGCTGCGGCGGTATGACTCGCGCGGCGAGAATCGCGGTCAGCAGCTCCGTGGTGTCGCAGCGCTGAGGCGAGTACCAGATCACCACCGACGCGGTGCGTGGGTAGGCGTGGACCGTTCTGACGCCACCGATCTTGTCGACAGTGTCTTCGATCGCCACAGCGCGGATGGAGTCGCCCCGCAGCCACGGAGCATGAACCCGAATCCGCCCCGCAGCAACGGATATCACCGTCAGGTCGGACTTGGCATCGACACGGGACGCATCGGCCGCATCGGTCAGCACATCAGTGGTCATGGGAATGTTCGGAGTCGGCCACCGACGGCGGTGGCACCTCTTCGCCGATTCGCTCGCGCGCTTCGGCCATCACATCGGCGACCTTCAGCCGGGCGTTCTCCGCCGCTTCCTCGGCTTTACGGGTACCGCGCAGTGCCCACGATGCCGTGGTGACACTCGCTTCGTGGATGGGCGCCGCGCGCAGTGCCTTACGTAGTACGTCGTAGGCTGCCACGCCGATGACGCCGGTGGCCACAGTCCTGGTGGCTTTGATCAATGCTGGGTGAATGGACATCAGGCGGTCCCTCTCATCGTGTGATGTGTTGTGCAATTGTGGTTTTCGCTCGCTCCCCGGTGGTGAGGCACGAGCAGCGGCCGTGATCACGGCGCACCGGGTCGGCACCGCGGACACGCGTCATACAGGTCAAGGTAGTGCGTGATACCGGTTGGTGGCGAGCTTGCGCCTAATGGCGCGTCGGGACTGCGCGCGACAGTGGCGCCGCGGCACCTTTCAGACGTGACTGTGTGCTGCGGTCCATGCCGGCAGGGGATCCGCGTACCGCAGCCACGCGCTCGTGCCGTCGGCAATTTCGTCGTCGGTGAGCAGCGCTGAGTCGAGAAGCGCTCGCACCTTGCCGGATTCGAGGCGAATGCCAATGAAGACGATCTCTTGGCCGGGCTCGATCTCGGTACTCGTCCAGTACTGGGCGGGTTCGATGGTCAGGTTGGGTCCGGCCTGCGACCAGATTGCGGCGATGTTCGGTCGGGTGGCGATCCAGCAGAAACCCTTGCTGCGCAGCAATCCTCGCACCTGATCGAGGGCAGCGGCGAGGCGCTGCGGATGGAACGGCCGGTCGGCACGGAACGTCATGCTGCTGATGCCGTATTCCTCGGTTTCGGGCGTGTGCCCATTGGCGATCTCTTCATCCCATCCCGGCGCCTCGGCGGCGAGGTCCGGATCGAACAACCCGGTGTCCAAAACGGTTGCCAGCGGCACGATCCCGTGCTCGGTGCGCTCGATCCGCGCCTTGGGGTTGAGCCGTCGCACGACGGCCTCAACGGTCGCAATCGTTTTCGCGCTGACCAGATCGGTCTTGTTGACCAGAATGACGTCGGCGAACTCGACCTGATCGACCAGCAGATCGGCGATGTTGCGTCCGTCGCCGTCGCCCACCGCCAGATTGCGCTCGGTGAGCGCTTCCCCGCGCGCCAACTCCGGTAAGAAGGTGCACGCATCGATGACGGTGACCATCGTGTCCAGGCGGGCGAGGTCGGACAGCACGAAGCCGTCTTCGAATTCCCAACTGAAGGTGGCGGCCACGGGCATCGGCTCGGAGATGCCCGTCGATTCGATCACGATCTGGTCGAATCGCTGCTGACGAGCCAGATCGGCGACGGCGGTGATGAGGTCTTCACGCAGGGTGCAGCAGATGCATCCGTTGGTGAGTTCGACCAGCTTCTCTTCCGTCCGGTCCAGGTGACCTTGACCGGCGATCAGGGCCGCGTCGATGTTCACCTCGCTCATATCGTTGACGATCACCGCGACGCGGCGGCCTTCCCGGTTGGCGAGGATGTGGTTGAGCAGCGTGGTCTTGCCGGCTCCCAGGAAGCCTGAAAGCACGGTCACCGGGATGAGATCAGCGGAGGTCGAGGGCATGACCTTAATGGTAATCATTTTCATTAAGGAACGCGAGCCGCCCAGGAGCGGCCGACGTCGGTCAGACGCTTGAGCGAGGCGACCCCGACGCGATACTTCCGACCGGCAGATCGCCCCAGCCCGCGTTCTCGACCAGGTCGAACCACGTCAACTGCGGCGCCTCGGGGTACATCAGTTGGTGGACATGACCGGAGAAGCTGAGCGGCGGCGCTTTGAGCGGATTGTCCTGTGCTTGCCGCGCGATGACTTCCGCGAGGGCATATCCGAGGTTGTGACGCGGGAACGCCTCATGGACGCGGTCAGCGAAACCACTTGGCAGCAGCTGACGCCCGATCCCGATGATGTCCGTCCCGATGCCCAGATGCGCGATGCCCTGCACGGCGCCGAACCTGGGGGCCAACCCGGCACTGGTGTGCAAGGCGATCGCCTGCCACACAGTGTTGATCTCCGCTTCTGGCACGGCGCGCTCCCGGAGAAACCGAGCCGCGGCGTCGGCACCGTCGACCTCGAAACGCTGATCGCCATTGCCATCCTCGGTCGCGCCGAGGTCGTGCAGCATGCAGCTCAAGAACACGAGTTCGTCGTCGTAGTCGGTGCCTGCCCGCAATCCCTGGGCCGCGGCAATCTCACGCGCGAACAGATAACTGCGGACGCAGTGATGAGCCACGAACTCTGGTGAGACCGTGTAGACGAACTCCTTTGCGGCAGTGGCGATATCGGAATCCGGGAGGCCGAATTTCTGCCCCTGGTCGGTGAGCTGATCGGCCATGGAGATCCCTTCCTGGGTGAACATGACACGACAGTGCCGCACGGACGGCCCCCAGACCAGTGGCCAGATGGACCAATGTTGTGCAAATCTGGCCACATGCTCATTGGCGTCCTCGCGCTCGGTCAAGTCGTCGGATTCGAGCTGATGATTCCCGGCCAGGTCTTCGGGATGGCCAATCTGGCGAGCGCAGAGGACGGCCACACACCGCGCGCGGGAGACTCCCCCGTGCCGCCACGGTTCGATATCCGAGTCTGCGGTCAAGGCAGGTCCGTGGGCACCGCGGCGGAATTGGGACACGTCGAGATACGCACCCCGCACCGACTCGACACCCTCCTGCAGGCCGATCTGATCATGGTGCCGGGGACCCAAAAGTTCTTGGAACAGCCTGATCCCCAAGCGCTTTCCGTGTTGCGGGCGGCCGCGGAGGGCGGCATCCGGATCGCCTCCTTCTGCGTCGGCGCGTTCACCCTTGCGGCGGCCGGACTGTTGGACGGGCGACGTGCGACCACCCACTGGCAGTACGCCGGCGAATTGGCCCGGCGCTACCCCCGGGTCGACGTGGACCCACGGGCGCTGTTCGTGGACGACGGGCCGGTGCTCACGTCGGCTGGTGTCGCCGCCGGCGTCGACCTCTGCCTACACCTGCTCCGTCAACTGGCCGGGCCTGAGCTGGCCGGGCGGACGGCACGTCGAGTTGTCGTGCCCGCCTGGCGTGACGGCGGCCAGGCCCAGTACATCGAGAACGCCGAACACGTTGCCGCCGAACATCCCCTGCAGCCGACGATCAACTGGATGAAGGACAACGCGGTCGCCGACCTCGACCTCCGAACCATCGCGAACCACGCTGCCGTGAGCGTGCGGACACTGAATCGGCAGTTCCGCGACTACCTCGGTACCACCCCGTTGGGGGTGCTGGCCGGCATGCGGGTCGACCGCGCCCGCGGACTCCTCGAGACGACCACCCTGCCCATGGATCAGGTCGCCGAGCGGGCCGGATTCGGCTCGTACGCCTCGCTGCGCTACCACTTCGTCCGCACCGTTGGGGTGTCGCCCCAGAAGTACCGACAGAGTTACTTCGCCGGGCGCTGACCCCTCGGGGCGACGCGCTGGGGCGACTGCGCCGGCCGACTCCCAGAGATTCCCACCGGCCGCGGGAAATAATCCGGACCGTAGTCCGGTTGGACACCTTCAGAGGCCGGAACGCCGGCGCTCGGACCAAGAACAAAGGACAGGCACATGACCACCGCAACCACTCCCCTCAGTGTCGGCACCTGGGCGATCGACAATGCCCATTCCACGGTCGAGTTTTCGGTACGCCACCTGATGGTCAGCAAGGTCCGCGGCAAGTTCGAGAACTTCAGCGGCGCCATCACCGTCGACGCCGACGGCACCCCGTCGGTCACCGCCGAGATCGACGTGACGTCGCTCAACACCGGCAACGAACAGCGCGACGGCCACGTCAAGTCGGCCGACTTCTTCGACGCCGAGAACCACCCGGTGGCGACCTTCGCATCGACCTCGGTTCGGCAGAACGGCGCCTCCTACCTGCTGGACGGCAACCTGACCATCAAGGGCAACACCCGCCCGGTCACGCTGAGCCTGGAGTTCAACGGCGTGAGCCCCGGCATGGGTGCCGGCGAGGTCTCCGGCTACGAAGCATCAGTTGTCATCAACCGCAAGGACTTCGGCGTCGACCTCGACCTGCCGATGGAGACCGGTGGCGCCGTCGTCGGCGACAAGGTCACCATCACCCTCGACATCGAAGCCGTCAAGCAAGCCTGATCAGAAAGGCAACGCCGGGCCGGGTTCCCAAGCCTGTCACCCGGCCCGGCATTGCCCATCCCGGTCGTGCGGACTCACTCCGGCCAGGCGTTGTTCTCAATGAGGTCAACGAAATTCGTCCGCTGGAACGACGGGTCGAAGTGTGCGAGCACGTCGTCGTTCATCGTGCCGAACGTGGTGTCCGGACGATTGACCATGCCGTCGTTGAACGCCCGAAGGATGCGGTTCTTGAAGTCGGGGCGCGGATGCGCCGCCACCACCTCAGCCCGTTGTGCGTCGGTGATCTCATCCAAACCCATTCCCAGCACATCGGTTTCGACGCCGAGACTCACCACGGCAACCTCGGGTGCCAGGTGGTGCGGCACTTCCGGAGTGGTGTGCAGCGCGATCGCCAGCCACACGTTCGTCGCCTCCTGCTCGGTACGGCCGAAGTCCAACAACAGCTTCCGAGCCATTGCCGCGCCATCGATCTCGAACCTTTGATCCTTGGTGCCATGCGCCGCCGTCAGGCCCAGGTCGTGGAACATGCCGCCGACGTAGGCGAGTTCCGGATCGACCTCCAGCCCGCGCGCAGCCGCTTTCAATGAGCCCCACAGGAACACGCGGCGGGAATGGTTGAACAACGTTTCGTCGGTCGCCTGCCGGACGATCGAGGTGGCCTCCCGGACCAGCTCGGTGTCCGGAATCGTCACTCCTGCAATCACTTCAGCCATGATGTGCCACTCCCGTCGGGACTAATTGGACACATTCCATTTTGCCCGCCGGTTAGCCGCGGCCACATGGCGCAAGCGGCCACGCAGCCCTCAATTCAGGACACCTTGTCAGACGTACTTCTCGTGCACGTAGCACCACCGCCAGTTCTCGCCCGGCTCGAAGGACTGCACGATCTCGTGCCCCGGCGTCTGCGCGTGAGCACTCGCGTGGCGCATCGGCGACGAATCGCAACAGCCGACGTGGCCGCACGTCAGACACAACCGCAGATGGACCCAGCGGGTACCGGCCGCGATGCAGTCCTGACACCCCTTCGTCGTCTGCGGGGTGACCAGGCGGACGTGCTTCAGGTGCGAGTCGCCGAAGATGGATGCCACGGCTCCCACGGTAGCCCCATCGGGTAAGTAGTCCACCTGGCGGCGTCGCCCGAAAGCTGATGAACTGGAGCTTCTTCGGGACTGGGGGCGGACTCTGTGACACAGCACTATGACATCGTCGTCGCCGGTGGTGGCCCGTCGGGTTCCGCCGCGGCATGGCAGGCGGCGCAGGTGGGCGCCAAGGTGCTGGTCGTCGACAAGGCCGAGTTTCCCCGGGATAAGCCGTGTGGTGACGGATTGACCGCCCGCGCCGTCAGTTACCTGCAGAAGATGGGCCTGGCAGACGAAGTCGCGACCTTCCACCGGGTCAACCGGGTCACGGTGTTCAGCCCGAGTCGGTGGGAGATGTCCTTCCCGAGGCGCCCCGGTATGCCCGATCACGGACATACCGTCAGCCGCACCCACCTGGACACGGTGTTGCTCAGGCACGCCGAGAAGGCCGGGGCGGAAGTTCGCGAGGGCGCCGAAGTGGCAGGACCGGAACTCGATGCAGACGGTCGTGTGGTCGGCGTGGTTCTCAAGACCGGGGAGAAGATCTCGGCAGATGCAGTCATCGCCGCCGACGGTGCGTACTCACCGATCAAGCGCGCGCTGAACATCGATTCGGAGTACAACGGCTACTCGGCCATCGCGATCCGCTCGGAGATGCACGTCAACCGGCCGGACACCGATTCGCTCGACATCTACCTCAAGCTGCAGTTCGAGGGCGATCAGTTGCCCGGCTACGGCTGGGTGTTCCCGATGGGCGACGGCGTGTTCAACATCGGCGTGGGCTATGTCAACTGCTTCCGAAACTGGCAGGCGATCAACGCCACCCAGCTACTCGGCGAGTTTCTGCGTTCCCTGCCGCGTGATTGGGACCTGCCGCCGATTGCCGACTTGAAGAAGAGCAAGAGCGTGCGGGCATGGCGACTGCCGATGGGTTTCACTGCATGGCCACCGTGGCGTCCCGGCGTCGTCTTCACCGGCGACGCACTCGGTGCCGCCAAACCGGTTTCGGGCGCAGGCATCTCGAAGGCGCTCGAATCCGGTTTGGTCGCCGGGGAAAGCGTGATCGCGGCCCTGCTGAACGGCGGCCCCGACGATTTCACCAACTACACCCAGCGCCTTGAAGCTGCCTGGGGCAGGGAGTACCGAATGGGCCGCTTCGGACACAAGCTCGCCGGTATCCCTGCCATCCCGAACGCAGGCATCAAGCTCCTCGACAACGGGCTCGTCCGCGATTGCGCTCTCAGGGTGATGTACGGGAAATCGCACGGTCCCCTGCATACGTACTGACAGCCGGCTGCAGCCCTACCTCGGTGTCCCGCCGCCGTCGACGATGACGACCTGCCCGGTGATGTAACTGCCTGCGCCCGAACACAACAGCAGCGCCGCGCCCACCAATTCATCGGGGTTGGCCAACCGCTTCAGCAGGGTGTTGGAGGCCATCGCGTCGATGACCGACTGCGGGTTGTTGCGCACCATGTCGGTGTCGACTGGGCCGGGCGCGATGGCGTTGACGCGGATGCCGTCGGCTGCGAAACCGGCCGCCATCGACCGGGTGAACGACAACAGCGCCGACTTACCCGCGGCATACATCGACACGAACGGCGCGAACTGGAACGCGCCGACCGACGACATGTTCAGCACCGCCGCGGCCGGGCTGGCCTTCAAGTGCGGCAACGCTTTCTGCACCAGGAACACCGGACCGCGCAGGTTCGAGTCGTACGACTTGGCCCACGCCTCGGGCGTCATCTCCCCCAGCGGCTGGGCGAGCGCGTTGGCCGCGTTGTTGACCAGGACGTCGATGCCACCGAACTCCGCGACGGTGGCCGCCACCAGCCGGTCGAGATCGTCCAGGCTGCCCATGTTGGTGGGCACGCCGATCGCCTTTCCACCCAGACCGCGCAGGTGCTCGGCCGCAGCCTCACAGGCGTCGGGCTTGCGGCTCGCCACCACCACGTTGGCACCGGCCAGGATGAACCCCTCCGCCATCGCGAGGCCGATGCCGCGCGTCCCGCCCGTCACGATGACGGTGCGGCCGGTCATGTCGAACAGGCGGTCAAATGTGGTGCGGTCCATGGCTAGCAGTAGAACACAGGGGTTGAACGCGTTGACCCGGCCTACTCCACTGGGCGGGCACAGGCCGCCGAGACCAGCTCGGCGTGTCACGGCGAGATCAGCGCGGCGTATCGGCTCTGTTGTGACACTTGCGGTTTGGGGGCGTCAACTTTCCTGGACGCGTCAGGGAAAGTTGACGGCTTCCAGCGCGAGTTGAGTGGAGAGAGCTGGCTCGACGGCGCCGCGGTTCCCCGGATCTAGGTCCCAGCCTCCAACGTCCGCTCACTGACGAACTCCTGCTCAACCCCGGTCACCGGATCGGTGAACGCCAGCCGGTGGGCCAGCAACTGCAGCGGCGTCGAGAAGTCCCCGGCGGCAACATCAAGCACCGCGGGATACAACGGATCCCCGTCGATGGGCAGTCCGAGCGAGTTCATGTGCACCCGCAGCTGGTGCGTACGGCCCGTCGACGGCGTCAGCTGGAACAACCCCGAACCCAACGGCGCGACCACCGTCACCGCGTTGACCTCACCGGGTTCCACGACGGCCTGTAAAGACCCGCGCCGCTTCACAATTCGGTTGCGCAACTCGACGGGCTCGGCCAACGTCCCGGCCGACGACCGGGCCAGATACGTCTTGGACACCGCACCCGAGGCGAACATCGTCTGATAGGCCCCACGCACCGAGCGGCGCGCCGTGAACACCAGCACGCCCGCCGTCAGCCGGTCCAGGCGATGCGCCGGTGAGAGCTCCCACAATTCCAAGGCTCGGCGCAGCCGCACCAGGGCTGTCTGCACCACATGCCCACCGCGGGGCATGGTCGCCAGAAAGTGCGGCTTGTCGACCACGACGATGTTCTCGTCGCGGTACAGCACCGGCACGTCGAACGGCACCACGGCCTCGTCGGGCAAGTCCCGGTACCAGTAGATGAACGCGCCGGCGGGCAGCTCGGTGATCTCATCCACGACCGACCCGTCAGCGCAAACCACTTCGCCGGCAAGCACTTTCGCGGCTGCCTCGTCGCCGAACCGGGACCGCAGCTCGGCCAGCACCGGTCCGCCGTGCAGCCGTAGCCGGGAAGGCCCGATCCCCTCGTATCCGGGACGGACAGGCAGGCTCAATCGAGCGGCACCGGCTCGAGAATCTCCGCACGGGATTCCGGAGCCGCGGCGCGCAGCGCGTCGGCCGATTCATCGTCGGGCTGGGTCTGCGACAGCACCTCGGCCTCGACGCGCGCCAGGTAGGTCGCGACCTCGCGGTCGATGTCCTCGGCACTCCAACCCAGTACCGGCGCAATGACTTCCGCAACCTCGCGGGCGCAGTCCACGCCGCGGTGCTGGTACTCGATGGAGATCCGCATGCGGCGGGCGAGGATGTCCTCGAGGTGCAGCGCACCCTCGGCGGCGGCCGCGTACCAGGCCTCGACCTTCAGGTACACCGGCGCCTCGGTGATGGGCTCCAGCAGCTCGGGGCGGTCGGCGGCCATGTCCAGCACTTCGCCGATCAGCGAGCCGTAGCGGTCCAGCAGGTGGCGCACCCGGTAGGGATGCAGGCCGTAGTGCTGGCCGACGTGTTCGGTCTGGTTGATCAGCGCGAAGTAGCCGTCGGCGCCGAGCAGCGGCACCTTCTCGGTGATCGACGGCGCCACCCGCGTCGGCACGAACTCGCTGGCCGCATCGATGGCGTCCTCGCCCATGACGCGGTAAGTGGTGTACTTGCCGCCCGCGATGGCCACCAGGCCCGGGGCCGGCACCGCGACCGCGTGTTCGCGGGACAGCTTGGAGGTCTCCTCGCTCTCCCCGGCCAGCAGCGGGCGAAGGCCCGCGTAGACGCCGTCGATGTCGTCATGGTTGAGCGGGGTGGCCAGCACCTTGTTGACGTGCCCGAGGATGTAGTCGATGTCGGCCTTGGTCGCCGCCGGGTGCGCCAGGTCCAGGTTCCAGTCGGTGTCGGTGGTGCCGATGATCCAGTGCGTGCCCCACGGGATCACGAACAGCACCGACTTCTCGGTGCGCAGGATGATCGCCACCTCGCTGACGATCCGGTCCCGCGGCACGACGATGTGCACGCCCTTGGAAGCGCGGACCCGGAAGCGCCCGCGCTGCTTCGACAGCGCCTGAATCTCGTCGGTCCACACGCCGGTGGCGTTGACCACAACGTGGCCGCACACCTCGGTCACCGCGCCGGTCTCGGAGTCGCGGACGCGGACGCCGGTGACCCGGTCACCTTCGCGCAGCAGCGCCACGACCTGCGTCGAGGTGCGGACCACCGCGCCGTAGTGCGCCGCGGTGCGGGCGACCGTCATGGTGTGCCGCGCGTCGTCGACGACGGTGTCGTAGTAGCGGATCGCACCGACCAGCGAGCTGCGCTTGAGCCCCGGCGCCAGCCGCAGCGCCCCGGCCTTGAGCAGGTGCTTCTGCGCGGGGACCGACTTGGCGCCGCCCAACTGGTCGTACAGGAAGATGCCGGCGGCGATGTACGGGCGTTCCCAGATCCGCTTCGTCAGCGGGAACAGGAACGGCAGCGGCTTCACCAGGTGCGGCGCCAGGGTGGTCAGCGATAGTTCACGTTCGTACAGCGCTTCACGGACCAGACCGAACTCGAGCTGCTCCAGGTAGCGCAGGCCGCCGTGGAACATCTTGCTGCTGCGGCTGGACGTGCCGGAGGCAAAGTCGCGTGCTTCGACCAGTGCGACCTTCAGCCCGCGCGTCGCCGCGTCCAGCGCCGCACCGGCACCGACGACGCCGCCGCCGATCACGATGACGTCGAACTGCTCGGAACCCAGCCGGTTCCAGGCGGTCTCGCGCTGCGCGCGGTTCAGCAGGGTCTGCCCATTGCCTGGACCGGGAATCGGGTCACTCACGGCGGAACTCCTCGTGGTTACTCGTCGGTAGGCCTTGCATGGTCGAGCCTACGTGGTCGGCCCCGGTTCGTGCGTCAGTCCAGATCGTCGTGAGCCATGAGCCGGCGGGCCGTTTCGATGATCGAGCCCGACAGCGACGGGTAGACCGACAAGGTCTGCGCCAGATCGGTCACCGAGATCCGGTTCTGTACCGCCAGGGCAATCGGCAGGATCAGCTCGGAGGCGATCGGCGCGACCACCACGCCGCCGATCACCACGCCGGTGGCCGGACGGCAGAAGATCTTCACGAAACCGTGCTCGAGCAACGACATCTTGGCCCGCGCATTGGTGTTCAGCGGCAGCATCAGGGTGCGGGCCGGGACTGTGCCGGCGTCGATCGCCGATTGCGGCACTCCGACCGCGGCGATTTCCGGGCGAGTGAAGACCGCAGCCGCAACCGTGCGCAGCTTGATCGGCGAAACCCCTTCACCCAGTGCGTGATACATCGCGATGCGGCCCTGCATGGCGGCCACCGAGGCCAGCGGCAGCAGGCCGGTGCAGTCACCCGCGGCGTAGATGCCCGACGCCTTGGTGCGCGACACCCGGTCGACGGTCAGGTAATTACCGGGCCCGAGCTCGATGCCCACCTTCTCCAGTCCCAGGCCCGAAGTGTTGGGTACCGAACCGATGCTCATCAACGCATGGCTGCCCTCCACGACGCGACCATCGGCCAGGCTCACCTTGACGCCCTTTTCGGTACGGACCACCGAATCGGCGCGGGCGTTCTTGACCAACGTCACACCGCGCTCGGAGAACACCTCCTCGAGCACCGCAGCGGCGTCGGAGTCCTCGTGCGGCAGGATCTGGTCGCGGCTGGCCACCACCGTGACCTTGACGCCCAGTTCGGTGTAGGCATTGCAGAACTCGGCACCGGTGACACCGGAACCCACGATGATCAGGTGCTCGGGCAGGTCGGTGAGGTCGTAGAGCTGACGCCAGTTCAGGATGCGATCCCCGTCGGGTACCGCGTTGGGCAGCACCCGAGGGCTGGCGCCGGTGGCGATCAGCACCACGTCGGCCTTCAGCACGCCGGACCGGCCGTCGGGTGTGGTGACTTTCACCCGGTGGTGCGCCATGCCGGGGATGCTGTCGACGAGCTCGCCGCAGCCTGCCACCACGTTGACGCCCGCGCGCAGCAGCTGCCCGCCGATGTCGACCGACTGGCTACGGGCCAGCGTCTTGACGCGGTTGTTGATCTGCGGCAACGAGATCTTGGCGTCCTCGATCTTGATGTCGAAGCCCAGCCCGTCGGCGCGGCGCAGCTCGGTGCGCACGCCGGTCGACGCGATGAAGGTCTTGGACGGCACGCAGTCCCACAGCACGCAGGCGCCACCGATACCGTCGCGGTCGACGACGGTGACTTCAGTTGCCTCAGGGCCATAACCGGCAGCAACCAGGGCTGCCTCATACCCGGCGGGACCGCCGCCGATGATCACGATGCGGGTAACCACGGCTACATCTAACCCTGAGTTGGGTGTTGGTCGCCGGACAACAAGCCGTACGCTTGCCAGGTGCCGCTCTACGCCGCTTACGGATCGAACATGCATCCGGAGCAGATGCTGCAGCGGGCCCCTCATTCCCCGATGGCGGCCACCGGTTGGCTGCACGGCTGGCGGCTGACGTTCGCCGGCGCGGACATCGGCTGGGAGGGCGCGCTGGCGACGCTGGTCCAGGATCCCATGTCCAAGGTTTTCGTCGTGCTCTACGACATGACCCGCGAAGACGAGGAACGCCTGGACCGCTGGGAAGGCTCAGAGCTCGGCATCCACAAGAAGATCCGGTGCCGGGTGAACCGAGTGTCGTCGGACACTTCGACCGAACCGGTGCTGGCGTGGCTGTACGTGGTCGACGCCTGGGAAGGCGGGCTGCCATCGGCGCGCTACCTGGGCGTGATGGCGCTCACCGTTGATGAGCGCGACGAAATGGTCAGGCCGTGAGCGCTGATCCGCATCATCCACAGTTCGCGATCCATCCACAGATGGCGCGCGAGCACTGTTGACGAACGCGATGCGACTCCAGGATCGGGATTGCCATGCAGCTGCGTCACGCTCGGGCCGCGTGACAGTGCCCAAAATGCACCGAAATTGCAGCGTGTCGGACGCAAACACGCACGCTCGCGGTTAGAAGGAAGCGGCCTGCTCGATGATGTTGACCAGCACCCGGACGCCGACGCCGAGGGCGCGTTCATCGAGATCGAAGGTCGGCTGGTGCAGGTCGAGCTGCGGGCCGACGCCGGGCCACACGCCGAGGCGCGCCATCGCTCCCGGCACCTCTTCGAGGTACCACGAGAAGTCTTCTCCGCCACCGGATTGCTTGGTGTCGGCCAGGGAGTCCGGGCCCAGCGCTTCGATGGCGTGAGTCATGATCCGGGTGGACAGTTCTTCGTTGACCACCGGCGGGACGCCGCGCCGGTACAGCACCGTGTGATCCACGTTGAGCGGCGCCAGCAGCGACGAAACGATCTCGCGGACAATCGATTCCATCTCGACCCAGGCGTCACGGCTGGCAGTGCGGATGGTCCCGGCCAGGGTCCCCGTCTGCGGAATGGCGTTCGACGCGAACCCGGCGTTCACCGCACCCCACACCATGACGGTGCTGTGCCGCGGATCGACCCGGCGGGACAGAATGCCGGGCACCCCGGTGATCAACGTGCCGAGCGCATAGACCAGATCGCCGGTCAGATGGGGGCGCGACGTGTGCCCACCCGGCGAGTGCAGGGTGATCTCCATCTGGTCGGCGGCCGACGTGATCGGCCCCGGAATGGTGGCGACCTTGCCCACTTCCAGCCGCGGATCACAATGCAGCGCAAAGATTCTCGACACCCCGGCCAGTGCACCCGCAGAAATGGCATCCAGTGCACCGCCGGGCATCAGCTCCTCGGCGGCCTGGAACACCAGGCGCACCCCGACGGGCAGCGTCGGTGCGGACGCCAGCGCCAGCCCGGCACCCAGCAGCACCGACGTGTGGCCGTCGTGGCCGCAGGCGTGTGCCACGTTAGGGATTGTCGACGCGAACGGCAGGCCGGTGCGCTCATCCATCGGCAGCGCATCCATGTCGGCACGCAGGGCGATCCGCGGCTGGTCCTCGGGACCGAAATCGCAAGTCAGACCGGTACCGCCGGGCAGAATCTTCGGGTTCAACCCGGCCTCGGCCAGTCGTGTCGCAACGAACTTGGTGGTCTCGAACTCCTGCCTGCCCAACTCCGGGTTGGCGTGCAGATGCCGCCGCCACCCGACCAGGTCACCGTAGTTCGTGGCCAGCCAGCGCTCGGCGTGGTCCGAGAGGGTCATCCGCGCCCTGCCTTCACTTGTTGCTGAACCGCTGCCCGGTCCGCCATCTTCTGCAAAACCCGGGCTCGCTCATCAGGCGCCTGCGCCAGCGCAACCACGGTGCGCGCCAACATGATTGCGCCCTCGGTGACGGCCCTGTCCGCACTCGGCCCGGCCGCGGCCGCGGTGAACTCCGGTTGGTGGATCGACGCCCCGTTGGCCTCGATCCCGACCACCGGGTGGATACCCGGCATCACCTGCGTGACGTTGCCCATGTCGGTACTGCCAAGGGGTACAGAGACTTCCAGGTCCATCGGCAGCGGGGTACGGCCCAGCCGCTCCATCTCGGCGCGGAACACCGTGGTCAACCACGGGTCGGGCGTCAGCGCGTCGTACCGGGGCGACACCTCGGTCACCTCGTGCGTACAGCCCGCCGCCAGTGCGCCGGCCGCGAAGCAGGAGAACATCCGTACCTCCAGCTCGTCCAGCGACGCCGAGTCGGTCGCCCGCATGGTATACAGCAATTCCGTATGCGCCGGAATGACATTCGGGGCCTGACCGCCGTCGGTGACGATGCCGTGCATCATCTGGCCGGGCGTCAACTGCTGACGCAACAGCCCGATCGCGACCTGAGCGACCGTCACCGCATCGGAGGCGTTGATACCCAGATACGGCGCGACGGCGGCATGCGATTCGCGCCCGCGGTAGGCCACCGACACCTCGGACAGCGCCAGGGAGCGCGCGCCCGCGATGTCCACCGGGCCGGGGTGCAGCATCACCGATGCCGCGATGTCGTCGAACACTCCGGCATTGAGCAACAGCGCTTTTCCGCCACCGGCTTCTTCGGCGGGCGTGCCGATCAAGGCCACGGTGATGCCGATTTCGTCGGCAACCTCGGCCAGCGCCAGCGCCGTGCCGACCGCCGAAGCGGCAATGATGTTGTGCCCACACGCATGTCCGATGCTGGGCAGCGCGTCGTACTCGGCACAGATGCCGATCACCAGTTCGCCACTGCCGTAGTCGGCGCGGAACGCGGTGTCCAGACCGCCGGCGGCCGCGGTGACCTCGAAGCCACGCTCGGCGACGAGCGCCTGGGTCTTGGCGCAACTGCGATGCTCGGCGAAGGCCAGTTCCGGCTCGGCGTGAATCGAGTGGGACAGTTCGATCAGATCGGCACGGTGACGCGCGACGGCATCGGAGACCGTCTGCAGCGCGTCGCCAGTGAGCATCATGGAAGTATCGCACCGGCCCGTTTGGGCGCGGCTGGCAACTAAGGTGGACGCCGTGACCGATCCGCAGGCCACCCCTGACCTCGCCGCCGCTGAGGCCGCCGCCGCCATCCGTGACCGCACCGGAATCTCGCACTTCGACGTGGCTGTCGTGCTGGGTTCGGGCTGGGCCCCCGCTGCCGCGGTGCTGGGCGAGCCGACCTCCGCCATCGCCATGGCTGACCTACCCGGATTCACCCCGCCGACCGCGTCCGGACACGGCGGGCAGGCGCTGGCGCTGCAGGTCGGCGCCCGCAACGTGCTGGTCCTGTTGGGCCGCATCCACGCCTATGAGGGCCATGACCTGCGCCATGTGGTCCACCCGGTGCGCACCGCCATCGCGGCCGGTGCACGGACCGTGGTGCTGACCAACGCCGCCGGCGGCCTGCGTCCCGAGTACTCGGTCGGCCAGCCGGTGCTGATCAGTGACCACCTGAACCTGACGGCGCGCTCACCCTTGGTGGGCGCGCAGTTCGTCGACCTGGTCGACGCCTACTCGCCGCGGCTGCGGGCCCTGGCGCGAGAGGTGGACCCGTCACTGACCGAGGGTGTCTACGCCGGCCTGCCCGGCCCGCACTACGAGACGCCCGCCGAAATCCGGATGCTGCGCACCCTGGGCGCCGATCTGGTCGGCATGTCGACGGTGCACGAGACCATCGCCGCCCGCGCGGGCGGCGCCGAGGTGCTCGGCATCTCGATGGTGACCAACCTGGCCGCCGGCATGACCGGCGAGCCGCTGAGCCACGCCGAAGTGCTGGAGGCCGGACGCCAGTCCGCGACCCGAATGGGGACGCTGCTGGCCGAGGTGCTGGCGCGGCTGTGACCGTCACACCCCTGGCGTTCGGCACCGCCGGCCTTCGTGGTCCTATGCGCGAAGGCCTCGACGCCATGAACGTCACCACCGTCAGCCGGGCGACGTGGGCCGTCGCGAAGGTGCTCAAAGACCGTTGTCTGGGCGGGTCGACGGTTGTGGTCGGCCGCGACGCGCGGCATCACTCCGACGAATTCGCCACGGCGACAGCGGAAATCTTTGCCGCCGAGGGATTTTCCGTCGTCCTGCTCCCCCACCCGGCGCCCACGCCCGTCGTCGCCTACGCGGTGCGCCAACTCAATGCCGTTGCCGGCGTACAGATCACCGCGTCGCACAATCCGCCGGCCGACAACGGCTACAAGGTCTACTTCGACGGCGGCATCCAGATCGTGCCGCCGACTGACAGCGACATCGAAACCGCGATGCGACAGGCGCCGACGGACATCGCCCGGCAGCCGGTCACGCCCACCGATGACACCCTCATCGAGCAGTACGCGCGACGGGCCGGGTCACTGCGTAAGACCGAAGGCGACGTCCGGGTGGCGCTGACCGCCATGCACGGCGTCGGGGGTGCGCTGGCAGTCGACGTCCTGAACCGAGCCGGCATCACCACTATCCACACGGTGGCAACACAATTCGCCCCCGACCCCGACTTTCCGACGGTCGCGTTCCCCAACCCCGAGGAACCCGGCGCCACCGACCTGCTGCTCGCGGTGGCCGCCGAGAACAACGCCGAAGTCGCCATCGCCCTTGACCCCGATGCCGACCGCTGCGCCGTGGGCATCCCGACCACCAGCGGTTGGCGCATGCTGTCCGGCAACGAAACCGGTTGGCTGCTGGGCGATTACCTGCTGTCGGACCTCACCCCGAACCAAGCCAAAAATACCGTCGTTGCCAGCTCGATCGTCTCGTCGCAGCTGCTCGCCAACATCGCCGCCGACTACGGGGCCCATCACGTCGAAACCCTCACCGGCTTCAAATGGCTGGCTCGCGCCGACAAGGACATCCCCGGCGCCACGCTGCGGTACGCCTACGAAGAGGCCATCGGCCACTGCGTCGACCCTGACACCGTGCGCGACAAGGACGGCATCAGCGCGGCCGTCGTGGTCTGCGATCTGGTTGCGGCACTGCGCAATCAAGGTCAGACGGTGCCGGACCGATTGGACGCACTCGCAGCGAAACACGGCGTGCACGTCACCGGCGCGGTATCGGTGCACACCGACGCCGACGCGGTGATGGCCCGCCTACGCGCCGAGCCACCAACCGAGATCGCCGGTATCCCCGTCACCACCGAGGACTTGGCCCAGCTCCGGGGTCAACGCCGCACCGACGCGCTGATCTTCACCGGCGACGGCCTGCGGGTAGCGGTGCGCCCGTCGGGCACCGAACCAAAAGTCAAGGGCTACCTGGAGATCAGCAGACCGCCCGCTGGGGACGTATCTGCCTCGCGGACTGCCGCCGAATCAGAACTGGCGAGAATCAAAGCCGCTGTGACGGGCCTGCTGGCGCCACGTTGAGCGCTCGACCTATCCACCTGACTTCTTCGCGCCGGAACCCGTCAGCGTGGGTTGACATTGTCAACACACGCTGACGCCTCCCGATCGCAAGTGTTGCAGGAGAGGACGACACGCCGCCCCGCACGACGCGCCCAACATCACCTTCAGCGCGGCCCGAACTGCCGATCCCCTGCATCGCCCAGGCCCGGCACGATGTAGGCGTCTGCGTTCAACGAAGCATCAATGGTGGCCGTGAACAGTCGCAACGACGGAACGGTCTTCTCCACCAACGCAATTCCCTCCGGCGCGCACACCACACACACGGCGGTGATGTCATCGGCGCCGCGGTCGAGCAGCAACTGCAGCGTGTGAGCCATGGAACCGCCCGTGGCCAGCATCGGGTCGAGCACCATCACCGGCCGGCCGCTCAGGTCGGCGGGCAGCGACTCGAGGTACGGCGTCGGTTGGTGCGTCGTCTCGTCACGGGCCATACCGACGAAGCCGACTTGAGCCTCCGGAATCAGCGCGTGCGCCTGATCGACCATGCCCAGGCCGGCCCGCAGCACCGGGACCAACAAAGGCGGGTTCGACAGCCGCGACCCGGTGGTCAACGCCACCGGGGTCTGAACCGGCAGCTCGTCGCAGGCCAACGAGCGCGTGGCCTCGTAGACGAGCATCAGCGTCAGATCTCGCAACGCCGCCCGGAACCCGGCATTGTCGGTGCGCTCGTCACGCAAGGTGGTCAGCCGCGCGGCGGCCAACGGATGATCGACGACCCGGACGTCCATGCGCGCCAACATTAGTGGAACCGAACGGGCCTGACGCCCGTCTTATCCACATGACCCGAAATCTGACCGCGGACCCGTCGGCTCTGCACGCCCTTGCCGCGGACTACCGCGGCCACAGCACCGAACTGGCGGCGCACGCCGCGGACCTGGCCACCATCGCCGGACAGTTCAACGTGTTCGGCCCGGTCGGCGCGGCCTTCGCCGCCGCCCTGGCACAGGCCACGCACCATCAGGCCCAACTGGCGCACCGCCTCAGCGCGCACCTCGACACCGGCAGCGAAGCGGCCGTCGCCACCGCGGACGGCTTCGTCGACGCCGACCACAGTGTCGGTAGCCGGATCGGAGCCTGGTGATGATCGGCTCACTGACATCCGCACTGGCAGCCCCGATCCGTGAGGTGCAGGCCCTCCTGGGCCCCGGTTTCCCCGGCCCCGACCCGGCCGACGCCCTGCGCACGGTGCAGTCCGGGCTCGACGG
This sequence comes from Mycolicibacterium sp. P4_G11, assembly GCF_056555145.1. Lineage (NCBI taxonomy): Bacteria > Bacillati > Actinomycetota > Actinomycetes > Mycobacteriales > Mycobacteriaceae > Mycobacterium > Mycolicibacterium sp. P4_G11. Next base: position 150,498 of record NZ_JBFUJW010000009.1, on the reverse strand, counting down.
CGTCGCCGCCGCTGCCGACAACGCATGGCAGCAGACCCAAGGCCAGTGGACCGGCGCCGCGGCGGGCAGTGCGGGTCAGTTCGCGAATGCAGCCGTCACGGCCATCGTGGCGATGGCGATGACCGCCGGGCAGCTGAGCACCCACACGCAGCAGGCCGCTGCCGCGGTGACCAGGGCGCGCGAACGACTCGACACCATCCTGCGCAATTTCGAGACCAGAGCGGCCGAACTCGAAGCCACCCTGGAATCCCCCGCCGACGCCGCGGTGCTCATCGACGAAGCCAGCCGCGCGCTCGACGAGGCCATCACCGTCGTCGACGAGCTGCACACCGAACTCGCCGCGCAGGCCGAGCAGATCACCGCCATGGCGAGCACTCCTCCGCCTCAGAACGGATCGCCTTGGGAGGCAAGTGGATCCGGCGCAGACACCGGATCAGGTGCAGGCACCGGCGCGGGCATGAGCCTGCCGAGCCTGGGCACGCCGGCCGGTCCCGGCGCCGATTGGGCGAGCGGACTCGCCGCGCCCGCGGCCCACGCCGCCCAGGCCGCGCTCACCCACCGCCGACCGCCCGACCCCGGGAAGTTCGGCGCCGGCGAAGCCGTCACGCTGCCCGACGGCAGCACCGCCACCGCGCCCAACAAGGTTGCGGCCGATGCGGTCCGCCACGCCCTCACCCAACTCGGCGTGCCGTACGTGTGGGGTGGCACGACGCCCGGCGTCGGACTGGACTGCAGCGGCCTGACGCAGTGGGCCTACCGCGAGGCCGGCCTGGACCTCCCGCGGCTGGCGCAGGAGCAGGACATCGGCGCCGCCGTCGACCGCGGCTCGCTGCGCCCGGGCGATCTGGCGGTGTGGGACGGTCATGTCGCGATGATCGTGGGAAACGGCCTGATGGTGGAGGCAGGCGACCCCGTCCAGCTGTCCCCGATCCGCACCACCAACCTCGATCAGGGTTTCCACGGCTTCTTCCGCCCGACCGCATGACCATCCAATGACGGCCGCATGACCGCCGCCGATTACGACGACGCGATGGCACGTGCGCGCACGACGCTGGCGGTGCTCAAACGCGCGGCCGCGGAACTATCCACGCCGGGGCGGGACTCCGACGCCGCGGCCACCGTCCTGCGCCATCTACGCGACGACCTGTACCGACCCGACGCCCCCAGCATGGCCCCAGCCGCACGTCGATAGGCTGTGCCGCATGGCTGCTGACATCGTGCCGGTTCGGCTCGGTTTGACCCATGGCGATCTCTACACCCTGTGGGCGCCGTTGTGGCGTGACTCGGACGACGAGTGGGAAGCGTTCCTCGGCGACGACGACGCCCTCTTCGGGTTCGACTCCGTCGCTGACCTGGCCGCCTTCGTGCGGACCAACACCGACAACGACCTCGCTGACCACCCCAAGTGGCAGGCGCTCGGCGAGGCCAACGCCCACCGCCTGAACCCGGACGAGAGCCACCTGCACGACCTGGTCGGTGTGCCGGAACTGGTCGCCGAGAAGCCCACCGACGAGTCCGTCACCTCGCTGCGGCGCACGCTCCAGGTGGTCGGCGCGCTCGGCTCGGTGTGCGATCTGATCGCGGTGGCGAAGTTCTTCAACGGCAACCCCGTGTTGTCGACGCTCGGCGGCGGCGCCGAGGCCTTCTCGGGCCGCGCCGGCCGCAAGCGCTGGGCGGACATCGAGGCCGCCGTCGGCCGCAGCTGGGATCACGTGCTCGACGCCATCGACGAGCTGGTGACCACCCCCGAGGTCGACGCCACGGCGGCGGCCAAGGCCCAAGCCGAGCTCGACGAGCCCGCACCTGAGCCCGAGGAAGACGAACTCGACGAGGCCGAAGCGGCAGCCGAGGACTCCGAAGACGAGGTCATCGAGGGCGAGGTGGACACCGACTCCGAGGAGGCGGCCCTCACCGTCCAGGCGGAGCGCCAGCTGCTCGGCAGCGACGAGGACTTCTGGGAGCGCGTCGGCATCGACCCGATCCGCATCATGACCAAGGGCGGCACCTTCTACACGCTGCGGTGCTACTACAACGACCAGCCGCGGTTCCTCGGCCGCAACGGCCGCATCAGCGTGTTCGGCTCGGAGCGCACCCTGGCCCGCTACCTGGCCGACGAGCACGAGAGCGACCTGTCGAGCTTCGAGGCCTACGCCGACATCCGCACCGCGGCCACCGACGGCTCGCTGCAGATCCGCGTCACCGAGGACAACGTCTACGTGCTCAGCGGGCTGTCCGACGACATCTCCGACGGCCCCGACGCCGTCGACCGCGAGCAGCTGGACCTGGCGGTCGAGTTCGCCCGCGACGTCTGCGACTACGCCGACGACGGCACCGCCGACAAGGCCCTGACCACGAGCCAGCCGCTGGGCAAGTTCGTCGGCCACGTGCTCGAGCCCGAGACCGTCGGCGCCCCGTCGAAGCCGTACGCCGAGGCCGTCGCCCAATGGGAGACCCTCGAGCGCTTCGTCGAGTCCCGACTCCGCCAGGAGTAAGTCCAGACGGCGATGAGTTCCGGGGATGCCACCGGTCTGCACTGACATGACCCAGACCGGCACCCAGCCCATCGTCCGAAATCTCGCCGTACCCGGCGCGACCCTGCACTACGAGGTGCGCGGCAGCGGGCCGGTGCTCGCCGTCATCGGTTCCCCGATGACGGCGTCCGAGTTCGCTCTCGTCGCCGACGCGCTGGCCGCCGACCACACCGTCGTGACATACGACCCACGTGGGCTCGGCGCCAGCCCCATCGACGATCCCGCACAGGACTCGACGCCAGAGCTGCGGGCCGCCGACGTCGCCGCGATCCTCGATGACCTCGGCGCCGGTCCGGCCGACGTGTTCGGCTCCAGCGGCGGCGCGGTGACCGGTCTGGCGCTGGCCACGAAGTACCCCGGGTGGGTGCGGACACTGGTCGCGCACGAGCCACCGCTGCTGGAGCTGCTGCCCGCATCGGAAGCCTCCAAGCAGCGCGCGGCGACGCAGGACATCATCGCCACCTTCCACAGCGACGGGCCCGGCGCGGCGATGGCGAAGTTCATGGCGACGGCGGGCTTCGATCAGTCCGAAGACGGGGCTCCGGGGCAGCCGGGACAGCCCTCGCCCGACGAGATGACCAAGCAGCTCGCCGACCTGGCCCGGTTCTTCAACCATGAATTGCTGTGCACCACAACGTATGTGCCGGACCTCGAGGCGTTGAAAGCAAGCCGGGTCATCGTCGGCATCGGCGCCGATTCCGAACATCTCATCACCCACGGCACCTCGATGGCGCTGTGCCACCTGCTAGGTGTCGAGCCCGTCATCTTCCCCGGCGATCACGGCGGGTTCATGAGCGCGCCCGACGAGTTCGCGGCCGCACTGAGGGCCGTTCTGCCCGACTGAAAATCCCAGGTCACCCGGCCACCGCGCACACTCCCAGCCGACACCCGGCATAACCGCGTTGCAATATTAGTTAGCAAGGCGTAAGAATTTCCCAAGAATCCGCTGAGTCAGCGGAGCCGCCTGCCGAGGGCAGGACAGGCAGCAGCCTGATCGTCGGGGTTTCGGTCAGCGGGTTGAGCGGAAGGTGGTCGGGTGCGGTCGTTTTCGATGGGGCGCCTGGTGAAGAAGGTCTGGATACCGCTTCTTCTGGTGGTCGTGTTGGCGGTGTCGGGCCTGGTGGTGTCGCGCCTGCACGCGAAGTTCGGGTCCGAGAACCTCAATGCCCATGCCGGTGCGGGGATCGAGATCGTCCAGTTCAACCCCAAGGTCGTCGTGTACGAGGTCTACGGACCACCCGGGAGCTCGGCCGACATCAGCTACTTCGATCCGGACGCCAACGTGCACTCGGTCACCGCGACACTGCCGTGGTCGGTCACCCTGTCCACCACGCTGCCGACGGTCAGCGCGAACTTGATGGCCCGCAGCGACGGTGAGCAGAGCAGCGACCACATCGGTTGCCGTGTCACCGTCAACGGCACCGTCCGTGAAGAGAAGTCAGCCGATGGCGTCAACGCCCAGACCTACTGCTTGGTGAAGTCCGCATGACCGAAACACTTGAGACACAGCCCAGCACGACAGCCAAGCGGCCCAAGTTCGCCCATGCGCTGCGCATCCTGTCAGTGCCGATCATCCTGTTCTGGATCGCGATCGCCGTTCTGGTGAACGTGATCGCACCGCCGCTGGAGGTCGTCGGCGAGCTGCACGCCGCGCCGATGGCGCCCGAGGACGCCCCGTCGATGCACGCGATGAAGTTGATGGGCAGCAACTTCAAGGAGTTCAACTCCAACAGCACGATCATGGTCGTCGTCGAGGGCAAGGAGCCGCTCGGCCCGGACGCCCACAAGTACTACGACGAGATCATCCGCAAGCTGCAGCAGGATCCCGAGCACATCCAGCACATCCAGGATTTCTGGGGTGACACGCTGACGGCGGCCGGCGCGCAGAGCGCCGACGGCAAGGCGTCCTACGTGATGATCAACCTCGCCGGCGAGCAGGGCATGACGCTCGCCAACGAAGGCGTGGACGCCGTCCGCAAGGTGATCAAGGAGACCAAGGCCCCACCGGGGGTCCAGGCCCACGTCGCCGGTCCCGCCGCACTGACCGACGACATGCACGTCATCGGCAACGCGAGCCTGATCATGATCACGCTGATCACCCTCGCCGCGATCGCCGGCATGCTGCTGGTGGTCTACCGCTCGGTCAGGACCACCCTGGTCCAGCTGTTCCTGACGTTCCTGGCACTGCTGACCGCTCGGGGCGTGGTGTCGGTGCTCGCCACCCACGACGTGTTCGGGCTGACAACCTTCGCGGGCAACATCCTGACCATGCTGGCGATCGCCGCCGCCACCGACTACGGCATCTTCATCTTCGGCCGGTACCGCGAAGACCGCGGCATCGGGCTGGACCGTGATGACTCGTACTACGCCACGTTCAAGTCCGTCGCACCCGTGATCGTGGGTTCCGGACTGACCATCGCCGGCGCGACGTACTGCCTGAGCTTCTGCCGCCTGCCCTACTTCACCACCATGGGCGCTCCGGTCGCGATCGGCATGCTCGTCGTGGTGGCGATCTCGGTCACGCTCGGCCCCGCCGTCCTGTACCTCGGCAGCCGAGTCGGCATGTACGAGTCCAAGCGGCCACCGCAGAGCAGGTTCTGGCGGCGCATCGGCACGGCCGTGGTGCGGTGGCCCGCACCGATTCTGATGGCCAGCCTGTTCGTGGTGCTGATCGGCATCGTCGCCATCCCCGGCTACAAGCCGGCCTACAACGACCGCTACTACCTGCCCGAGGACGCCCCGGTCAACGTCGGCTTCGCCGCCGCCGACCGGCACTTCACGCAGGCTCGCATGAACCCCGACATCCTGATGGTCGAGTCGACCCACGACATGCGCAATCCGGCCGACATGCTGGTGCTGAACAAGATTTCGAGCAACGTGATGCACACCGACGGCATCGCGATGGTGCAGAGCATCACCCGCCCGCTGGGCATCCCCATCCAGCACAGCTCGATTCCGTTCCAGACGAGCGTCTCTGGCCAGACCAGCAACATGAACCTGCCGTTCCAGCGCAAGCAGCTGGAGGACCAGCTGAGGATGGTTGACGCCACCAACGTGTCGATCAGCATCCTGGAAAAGCAGTACGCGCTGTCGCTCGAGCAGACCAAGCTGACCCAGGACTCGGCCGCCAAGTCCCAAGCGCTCCTGGAGGTCACCGAGGAGATGCGCAACAACATCGCGAACTTCGATGACCAGTTCCGGCCGATGCGCAACTACTTCTACTGGGAACCGCACTGCTTCGACATCCCGATGTGCGCCGCGGTGCGCTCGGTGTTCGATTCCCTCGACGGCATCGACGAGCTGACCGACCGGACCGGCGACGTTCAGGTCAACACCGACAAGCTGGCCGACCTGGCACCGAAGCTGACGGCGCTGCTCCCCCAGACCATCGCGTCGATGAAGACCAGCAGGGACCTGTCGCTGGCGTCGTACAACTCGCAGAAGGCCCTCATCGACCAGATGCAGGCCATGAACGACACCGCGCTGTCGATGGGTGCCGCCTTCGACGGCGCCAAGAACGACGACCTGTTCTACCTGCCGCCCGAGGCCTTCCAGAACCCGGACTTCCAGCGCGGGCTGAAGATGTTCATGTCACCGGACGGCAAGTCGGCGCGCATGTTCATCACCCACCAGACCGATCCGGCGACCGTCGACGGCATCGCCCGCGTCGAATCCGAGCGCAAGGCCGCGCAGGACGCCTTGAAGATGTCGTCCCTGTCGGACGCCAAGATCTACCTCGGCGGCGTCGCGGCGACCTACCGTGACATGGCCGACGGCGCCCGCTACGACCTGATGATCGCCGTCATCTCCTCGCTGACGCTGATCTTCATGATCATGCTCATCCTGACGCGCAGCGCCGTCGCGGCATTGACGATCGTCGGCACCGCGGGCAGTTCCATCGCCGCGTCGTTCGGCATCTCGGTGCTGATCTGGCAGGACCTGTTCGGCATCCAGGTGCAGTGGCTGGTCATGCTGATGTCGGTCATCATCCTGTTGGCCGTCGGCTCGGACTACAACCTGCTGCTGGTGTCCCGGTTCCAGGACGAGATCCACGCCGGCCTCAAGACCGGCATCATCCGGTCCATGGCCGGCACCGGCGGTGTCGTCACCTCGGCCGGACTGGTGTTCGCGGCCACCATGGCCGGCATGATGGCCAGCAAGCTGATCGTGCTGGCGCAGATGGGTTCGACCATCGCCATCGGCCTGCTGATCGACACCTTCATCGTGCGGTCGCTGCTGATGCCGTCGATCGCGGTGCTGCTCGGACGCTGGTTCTGGTGGCCGCAGGTGGTCCATCCGCGGGGCAAGTACAACTTCGAGAAGTTCGTGCCCAAGTCGTTCCGACAGGCGCAGCAGCCTGAGCCGGCAGGTGCGGCAGCCGGGCGGTCTGGCTTCGTCGACGACACCCCGACGGACAGCTACCCGACGAGCACGGCGTAACGCGGTTTGATGACTTCGTCGATGATCGCCAGCCGCTCATCGAACGGGATGAAAGCCGACTTCATGGCGTTGATCGTGAACCGCTGCAGGTCGGTCCAGCCGTAGCCGAACGCCTCCACCAGGTGCGCCATCTCCTGGGTCATGGTGGTGTCGCTCATCAGGCGGTTGTCGGTGTTGACGGTGACGCGGAAGCGAAGCCGGGCCAACCGGTCGAACGGGTGCTCGGCGATGCTCGTCGCGGCGCCGGTCTGCACGTTGCTGCTCGGGCACATCTCCAGCGGAATTCGCTTGTCCCGCACGATGTTCGCTACCCGGCCGAGCCGGAAGGCACCGTCCGGCCCAGCTTCGATGTCGTCGACGATGCGTACCCCGTGGCCCAGCCGGTCGGCGCCGCAGAAGGCGATCGCCTCGTGGATGGACGGCAGACCGAAGGCCTCACCGGCGTGAATCGTGAAGCGCGCGTTGTTGCCCCGCATGTATTCGAAGGCGTCGAGGTGACGGGTCGGAGGGTAGCCGGCCTCGGCACCGGCGATGTCGAACCCGACCACGCCGCGGTCGCGGAACCGGATGGCCAATTCGGCGATCTCGCGGGACCGGGCGGCATGCCGCATCGCGGTGACCAGGCACCGGACCGTCGCTGCCTGCCCTGCGGCTGCTGCGGCCTTCTCCCCGTCCGCGAACCCGGCCAGCACCGCGTCGACGACCTCGTCCAGCACCAGACCGCCGTCGATGTGCAGCTCGGGCGCGAACCGCACCTCGGCGTAGACGACGTTGTCGGCAGCAAGATCCTCGACGCACTCGTAGGCGACGCGGTACAGCGCGTCGGTGCTCTGCATGACGCCGACGGTGTGCGCGAACGGCTCCAGGTAGCGGACCAGCGAGCCGCTGTGCGCCTGGGTGCGGAACCACCTCGCCAGTTCATCGACGTCCATGGTGGGCAGGTCGCCGTAGCCGCTCTGCTCGGCCAACTCCACCACGGTGGCGGGGCGCAGGCCGCCGTCGAGGTGATCGTGCAACAGAGCTTTCGGTGCTTGCTTTATCTGATCCAGCGTCAGGGTCATGCGTCCATCTTGCGCCGGATGATGGCTTTTAGCCCGCCGGTTCCGTGGCCGGCAGCAGCCGTGTCCGGAACAGGTCCAGTACCTGGTCCAGCGCGGCTCGGGTGGCCTGGCCCGGCTCGTCGATCAGGTGCTCGGTGACCACCGAGTGCGGTGGCAGCCGCGCATCCGGGTTCGCGTCGGCGTCCTCGAGTTCGACGGCGATGAAGGCGTCCCCCAGCTGCTCCCGCAGGAAGTCGAAACGCGCTGCCGGGACCAGCTTGTCGCTCTTGAACCGCATGCCGAGGACGTTGAGCCCACGGGCGCACCGGCCTTTGACGACTTCCAGGTCGGCGGGCGAGATGTCGATGTTGTGGCGCTGTTTGGCGGTCAGGCCGATCGGCATCGACGGCTGGGACAGCACCGGGGCCAGGATGACGTCGTCGGTGGCCATCGCCAGGGCGTAGCCGCCGGTGAAGCACATCCCGATCGCGCCGACGCCGGGGCCGCCGCAGCGTTCGTGCTCCGACCGCGCCAGTGCCCGCAGCCAGTCGACCACCGGCGACGTCTTGCCGGTGGCGAGGAGGGTGAACTCCTTGCTGACGCACGCCGGCAGGACCGAGGCCATGCCTTTGAGCGCAGCCATGTTGCTCGCGTTGGGGTCAAGGCCCGGAATGCCGAACAGGTGGGGCAGGACGGCGGTACAGCCGATATCGGCGACCTTGCGGGCGAAGTCGAGAACCTTAGGCGTGATGCCCGGAATCTCGGCGATCACGATGACGGCCGGACCGGTACCGCGGCGGTAGACGGTGCGGGTCGTGCCATCGTGGGTGAACTCGGTGCGCTCGAAGTCGCGGAGGTCATCGTCAGCCATGCGGTCGACCCTAGCGGCGCAGACCTGCCAGAGCCATGGATGCTGCTTTCGCCCAAGGCGAATCAGCTGTCGTCTACCCGATGCGGTCGAGCACCACGGGCCGCTGCGCCGGCGCCGCGTTGTCCACGGACCAGCCACCGTCGAGTTCGGCCAAGGCTGACGGCAGCCGCTCGGGGGTCTCGGTATACAGCGTGAACAGCGTCTCGCCGGCAGCGACGGGCTCGCCGCTGCGCCGGTGGAGGTACAGCCCCGCCCCGGCCTGCACGGGGTCGCCGGGCTGGGCCCGGCCCGCACCGAGCCGCCACACGGCCATCGCGACCGCCATGGCGTCGATGTCGCCCATCACCCCACCGCGGGTCGCCACCACCGTCTCGGTGTGCGTGCCCATCGGCAGCGGCGCCTCGGGATCGCCGCCCTGCGCCGCGATCAGCTGCCGGAAACAGTCCATCGCGGTGCCGTCGGTCAGGGTCTGCGCCGGGTCGACGCCGTCGATCCCGGCAACGTCCAGCATCTCGCGGGCCAGCGCGACGGTCAGCGTGACGACGTCGTCCGGACCGCCGCCGGCCAGCACGTCCAGCGACTCGGCGACCTCGATCGCGTTGCCGACCGCGCGGCCCAGCGGCCGGTCCATGTCGGTGAGCAGCGCCCGGGTCGGAACGCCGTAGGCGACACCGAGGTCGACCATGGTGCGCGCCAGCTCGCGCGACTCGGCCTCGGTCTTGAGAAATGCGCCGCGACCGACCTTGACGTCCAGCACCAGCGAGCGGGCGCCCTCGGCCAGTTTCTTGCTCATGATCGAGCTGGCGATGAGCGGCAGCGATTCCGTCGTACCGGTGACGTCGCGCAGGGCGTAGATCTTCCGGTCGGCGGGCGCCAGGTCCCCGGCCGCGAAAACCGCTGCCCCGATATCGGAAAGCTGTTGGCGGATACGGCCTTTGGACAATTCGGCGGTGAACCCCGGAATCGCTTCGAGCTTGTCCAAGGTGCCACCGGTATGCCCGAGGCCGCGGCCCGCCGCCTGCGGGACGGCGCCGCCGCAGGCCATGACGACGGGGACCAGCGGGATGGTGATCTTGTCGCCGACGCCGCCGGTCGAGTGTTTGTCCACCAGCGCCAGCGGCCGGCCGGCACACCGCAGGTCGGTGAAGTCGAACCGCTCGCCCGAGCCGACCATCGCCGCGGTCCAGCGGGCGATCTCGGCCGGCGTCATACCGCGCAGGAAGATGGCCATCAGCAACGCCGACATCTGCGCGTCGGCCACCCGGCCGTGGGTGTAGCCGTCGATCACCCAGTCGATCGCGGCATCGGACAGCACACCGCCGTCGCGTTTGGTGCGAATGACTGTCGGAGCATCGAGATGCGACCCGTGGTTGTGCGCGTCCGACGACACGATGACATCCTCCTGCCGGCGACCCTGGCCGCCTCGTCGAGCTGGTTACCGGCCAGTAACCAGAAGTGTTGCCCCGCTTGGCGTTACCGGCGGTTCAGGTCATCCGGCCCGAAGGCGTCGGGCAGCAGTTCGGCCAGCGCCCGCGGACCCGATGCGTGGTCGATCAGCATGGCCGGTCCGCCGTGCTCGAGAAGCACTTGCCGGCACCGCCCACACGGCATCAGCACCGCCCCGGAACCGTCCACGCACGCCAGCGCGAGCAGCCGTCCGCCGCCGCTGGAATGTAGGGCACAGACCACAGCACACTCGGCGCAGAGGCCAAGGCCATATGAGACATTTTCCACATTGCAGCCCACCACGATTCGACCATCGTCGACCAGCGCCGCCGCCCCCACGGGGAAGTTCGAGTAGGGCGCGTAGGCATCACCGGAGACAGCTATTGCCTTGTCCCGCAACAGCTTCCAGTCAATTTCCGACATCACCGACACCCCGTTCCCGGCGCCCCGAAACCACCTCGAGACCCGTCCCGACCACCCAGTAAGTTAATGTAGGCAAACCTAATTTCCGACGCGGGTTCACCATTCCCCCCACACCGTAGTTCTGACTGTGCGCAAATTGGGATTAGAGTCGCCCCGAGGTTTGGGCTCGGCACGCGAAAAAGTTGCTGCCGGGTCATGCGTCCACCGACGGCGTTGGAGGTCGAAATGAGTACAGCGGCAGCCGCGGATTCCATACCCGCGCCGCGTTCATCCCCGCAGAAGCGGCGGAGCCTGTATCGCGGAGACCCGGGCATGTGGTCCTGGGTACTACACCGCATCACCGGTGCCACCATCTTCTTCTTTCTGCTGGTCCATGTTCTGGACACGGCACTGGTCCGGGTCAGCCCCGAGGCCTACAACGAGGTGATCAACACCTATAAGACGCCGATCATCGGGCTCATGGAGATGGGCCTGGTCGCGGCGGTGCTCTACCACGCCCTCAACGGCGTGCGAGTCATCCTGATCGACTTCTGGCAGCAGGGACCCAAGTACCAGCGGGTCATGCTGTGGACCATCCTGGCCATCTGGATCGCGGTCGTCATCGCCGCAGTTGGGGTAGAGGGCATGCACATGGTTGAGCACTACGGGTGGCTCAAGTGACCACGCATACCGATTCCGGCGCCGCTGAGGCGCGCCGCGGAGGACGTCCGGCCCCGGTCCTGGAGCGCGAGTACGACCGCCCCGCCGCCCTCGACCACCCGCGCGCTCCCCGGCGCCCCCGCGGCATCCCGTACTTCGAGAAGTACGCCTGGCTGTTCATGCGCTTCTCCGGCGCGGCACTGGTGCTGCTCGCCCTCGGTCACCTGTTCATCGGGCTGATCTGGGCGAACGGCGTCTACCGCATCGACTTCAACTACGTCGCGCAGCGGTGGGCCTCCCCGTTCTGGCAGATCTGGGACATGGCCCTGCTGTGGCTGGCGCTGGTCCACGGCGCCAACGGCATGCGCACCATCATCGGTGACTACGCCCGCAAGAACACCACCAAGTTCTGGCTGAACTCGATTCTGCTGCTGGCCACCGGATTCACCCTGGTGCTGGGCAGCTACGTGCTCGTCACCTTCGACGCGAACATCAAGTAGGGACGCAGATGATTCAGGAACATCGCTACGACGTCGTCATCGTCGGTGCCGGTGGCGCAGGTATGCGCGCGGCCGTCGAGTCCGGTCCCCGGGTCCGCACCGCGGTGCTGACCAAGCTGTACCCGACTCGCTCGCACACCGGTGCCGCCCAGGGTGGCATGTGCGCCGCGCTCGCCAACGTCGAGGACGACAACTGGGAGTGGCACACCTTCGACACCGTCAAGGGCGGCGACTACCTCGCTGACCAGGACGCCGTCGAGATCATGTGCAAGGAAGCCATCGACGCGGTGCTGGACCTCGAGAAGATGGGCATGCCGTTCAACCGGACGCCCGAGGGCCGCATCGACCAGCGTCGCTTCGGCGGCCACACCCGCGACCACGGCAAGGCCCCGGTCCGCCGCGCCTGCTACGCCGCCGACCGCACCGGCCATATGATCCTGCAGACGCTGTACCAAAACTGCGTCAAGCACGACGTCCAGTTCTTCAACGAGTTCTACGCACTCGACGTGGTCCTCACCGAGACCGCCAGCGGCCCGGTTGCCACCGGCATCATCGCCTACGAACTGGCCACCGGCGACATCCACATCTTCCACGCCAAGGCGATCGTCTTCGCCACTGGCGGCTCGGGCCGGATGTACAAGACCACCTCCAACGCCCACACCCTCACCGGTGACGGCCTGGGCATCATCTTCCGCAAGGGACTTCCCTTGGAGGACATGGAGTTCCACCAGTTCCATCCGACAGGCCTGGCCGGCCTGGGCATCCTGATCTCGGAAGCCGTGCGTGGTGAGGGTGGTCGTCTGCTCAACGCCGACGGCGAGCGCTTCATGGAGCGCTACGCCCCCACCATCGTCGACCTCGCGCCCCGCGACATCGTGGCCCGCTCGATGGTGCTCGAGGTCCTCGAAGGCCGCGGCGCCGGACCCAACAAGGACTACGTCTACATCGACGTGCGTCACCTCGGCGAGGAGGTGCTGGAGGCCAAGCTGCCGGACATCACCGAATTCGCCCGCACCTACCTGGGCGTCGACCCCGTCACCGAACTGGTGCCGGTGTACCCGACCTGCCACTACGTCATGGGCGGTATCCCGACCACGATCAACGGCCAGGTGCTGCGCGACAACGTCAACGTGGTTCCGGGTCTGTACGCCGCCGGTGAGTGCGCCTGCGTCTCGGTGCACGGCGCGAACCGCCTTGGCACCAACTCGCTGCTCGACATCAACGTGTTCGGCCGTCGCGCCGGCATCGCTGCCGCCGAGTACGCGCAGAACCACAACTACATCGAGCTGCCCGACAACCCGGCGGACATGGTCATCGGTTGGGTCGGCGACATCCTGTCCGACCACGGCAACGAGCGTGTCGCCGACATCCGCACCGCGCTGCAGCAGTCGATGGACAACAACGCCGCGGTGTTCCGCACCGAGGAGACCCTCAAGCAGGCGCTGACGGACATCCACGCGCTCAAGGAGCGGTACTCGCGAATCACGGTGCACGACAAGGGCAAGCGCTACAACAGCGACCTGCTCGAGGCCATCGAGCTGGGCTTCCTGCTCGAGCTGGCCGAGGTCACCGTCGTCGGTGCGCTGAACCGCAAGGAGTCGCGTGGCGGCCACGCCCGCGAGGACTACCCGGACCGCGACGATACCAACTACATGCGCCACACCATGGCCTACAAGCAGGGCGCCGACCTCCTGTCCGATATCCGGCTGGACTACAAGCCTGTCGTCCAGACCCGGTACGAGCCGATGGAACGGAAGTACTAACCATGAGTGCACCTGTCCTCGACAAGCCCGAAGCCGGCGACCCGCCGCTGCCCCCGGTGCCGGACGGCGCCGTCATGGTCACGCTGAAGATCGCCCGGTTCAACCCGGAAGACCCGGACGCCGCCGGCTTCCAGAGCTTCCGCGTGCCCTGCCTGCCCAGCGACCGGTTGCTCAACCTGCTGCTGTACGTGAAGGGCTACCTGGACGGCACGCTGACGTTCCGGCGGTCCTGCGCGCACGGCGTGTGTGGCTCGGACGCCATGCGGATCAACGGCGTCAACCGGCTGGCCTGCAAGGTCCTCATGCGCGACCTGCTGCCGAAGAAGGCCGGCAAGGACCTGACCATCACCATCGAGCCCATCCGCGGCCTGCCCGTGGAGAAGGACCTCGTGGTGGACATGGAGCCGTTCTTCGACGCCTTCCGCGCCGTGAAGCCGTTCCTGATCACGTCGGGTAACCCCCCGACCCGTGAGCGCATCCAGTCGCAGACCGACCGCGCCCGCTTCGACGACACCACCAAGTGCATCCTGTGCGCCTGCTGCACCACCTCGTGCCCGGTGTACTGGAGCGAGGGCTCGTACTTCGGCCCCGCCGCGATCGTCAACGCGCACCGGTTCATCTTCGACTCGCGTGACGAGGCAGCCGCCGAGCGGCTCGACATCCTCAACGAGGTCGACGGTGTGTGGCGCTGCCGCACCACCTTCAACTGCACCGAGGCCTGCCCCGTGTTGGCTTGTGTTCGAGATTCATTGAAATTCTCGAACACAAGCCAACTTTCGTTAGTAGGGTCCACCTGCGGCGCGGAGGGCGTCGCGAGTGCGGGCAATGATGGTGCTTTGGCGCGAACGAAGTAAGTCAGCGCCGACGCGAACCATGCGCCAACCGAGATCCCGATACTCCACGTCTTGGTCGATGTCTTTTGTGCGCCGGCGCGGGTCCTGCCAGTGCTGGATGCCGTCGTACTGCACGCCGACTTTCCACTCCGGCCAGCCCATGTCGATGCGGCCCACCAAGTATCGGCCATCGAACACCTCGATCTGGGTATGCGACGGCCGCATGCCGTTCTCGGTGAACAACAGTCGTAGTCGGGTCTCCTGCGGCGACTCCCCGCCATAGTCGGCGAGGTCAAGCACCTGCTCCAGCTGCCTCAGTCCTCGAACTCCGGGATGGCGATCGGCGAGTGATTGCACTTCCGGGATCTTCAACTCGGTGGCCTGGAGCAAGGCGTCCACCCGGACTACGGCGACCGTCTGCCCTTTTCGTCGCCCAAGGTCGAATGCCGTTCTTGCCGGCGTCGTGACGTTGATGCCCCGCACCTGACATATCTCGTCGTCGGGGAGCTTGTCACTGCGGATGAGAATGCCAGTTGGCCGCGTCCTGCTCGCCTGGTTGAGCTCTGCGGGTTGCCTCGCATCGATCCAAAGTGAGCCGTGCAGGGCGGCGGCCGACAACCCGACAGCAGTTGCCCTGCGCTCGGACCACAGCCAGGCCGCGACCGCCTTGTCGACGGGTGTGAGCTCCTGACCACGGGCAACGTAGACATTGCGATGAATCGCGTCGTATCGAGTTCTGAGTTGGTATCGATTGACCCTGCCCGCGGCCAGTGCCTCAGTACCCAAAAACGGCATGTGGATAAGACGCGTGCGCCACCTGCCCGGTTCCACCTTCATCGAGTGTTGGCCTGTGTGCGACTAATGCGCGAAATGTCGCACACAACCCAACACTCGGCGCAGGAAATTTCGGGTATTTACTGGGACCGCCGTTCCCGGTAAATTGGTGGCATGACTCAGGCAATGAAGCCCGACTACCAGAACCTGCTCGATGTGTTGTCCGAAGGCTCGGTGCGACGCCGCTTCGACCCGTACCTCGACATCGCGTGGGACGCCCCCGACATGCAGATCGACCTGCAGGATCCGCGGTGGGTGCTGTCCACCACCATCGACCCACTGGGCGCGACCGAGTGGTACCAGAGCCAGCCCCTCGCCCGGCAGATCGAGATCGGCCGCTGGCGGACGCTCAACACCGTCAAGGTGGGTGCGGCGTTCGAGAGCATCCTGATCCGCGGGCTGATGGCGTTCATCATGAAGCTGCCGAACAACTCCCCCGAGTTCCGCTACGCGCTGCACGAGATGACCGAAGAGTGCAACCACATCCAGATGTTCCAGGAGCTGGTCAACCGCTCCGGGACCGATGTGCCGGGCATGCGGAAGCTGTTCTTCCGGCTGTCGCCGTACATCGGATTGGTGGGCCAGTACTCGCCGACGGCGTTCATGGCAGGCATCCTCGCCGGCGAAGAGCCCATCGACCACTTCCAGAAGGGCATGATCCGAGACGGCGCGAACCTGCCGCCGGCCGTGCTGCGGACGATGCAGATCCACATCGCCGAGGAGGCCCGCCACATCTCGTGGGCCAACGAGTTCCTCAAGACCCACATGCCGAAACGGTCGTGGCGGTTCAGGGCCTTCGCCACCGTCGCGTTCCCGCTGACGCTGCGCTGGTTGGCGCACGAGATCATGGCGTCGCCGAAGTCGTTCGGCAAGCAGTTCGATATCCCCGAAGAGGTCATGCGGCAAGCATTCTGGCGCAGCCCGCAGTCGCGGAAGATCATGGCGAGCTTCTTCGACGAGACCCGTGCGCTCGCCGAGGAGATCGGCCTGATGAACCGCGTCGGACGCTGGATGTGGAAGCGCTGCGGCATCGCCGGTGAGACGGCCCGCTACCGCAGTGCCCCCAACCGCCAGGCGCAGTTGATCGCCTGATGCCCCACGTCATCACGCAGTCCTGCTGCAGCGACGCGTCCTGCGTCTACGCCTGTCCGGTCAACTGCATTCACCCCACGCCCGACGAGCCCGACTTCCACACCGCCGAGATGCTCTACATCGATCCGGTGGAGTGCGTCGACTGCGGTGCGTGCGTGACGGCCTGCCCGGTCGACGCCATCAAGCACGACGGTTCTCTGGACCCGTCCGAGAAGGTCTTTCTGGAGCTCAACGCCGACTTCTACAAGGAACCCCGGCCCCGTCCGCTGCTGGCCCCGGTCGTGCCGCCGCTGCAAGTCCGAGCGCCGGGCAAGCTGCGGGTGGCCATCGTCGGGTCAGGCCCGGCCGCGATGTATGCGGCCGACGAAGTGCTGACGATCCCGGCAGCGCGCGTCCGGATGTACGAGCGACTCCCCCAACCTGGTGGCCTCGCCCGCTTCGGGGTGGCTCCCGATCACCGGCGTACCCGGGCAGTGTCCCGGCAGTTCGACGCCATCACCGCCGACCCGCGGCTGGAGCTGGTGACGGGCGTCGAGGTCGGCACCGACGTCACCCATCAGCAGCTGCTCGCCGACCATGACGCCGTCATCTACGCGGTCGGCGCAGCCACGGACCGCCCGCTCGACGTACCCGGCGCCGACCTGCCGGGCGTCAGCTCGGCCACCCGATTCGTGGCTTGGTACAACGGCCATCCCGACTTCGCCGACGCCACCTTCGATCTGTCGCAGCCCCGCGCCGTCGTGATCGGCAACGGCAACGTCGCACTCGACGTCGCCCGGATACTCACCATCGATCCCGACCGCCTGGCCGCCACCGACATCGCGCCCCAGGCGTTGAAAGCCTTGCAGCAGAGCAAGATCGACGAGGTCGTGGTCGTCGGGCGGCGGGGCCTCGCGCAGTCGGCGTTCACGGTGCCGGAGCTGGTCGGCCTGACGTCCATGCCCGACGTCGACGTCGTCGTCGCCGATGCGGACCTGCAGGCGCTGCCCGACACCGATCCGCGCGCCCGCATCCTGCGCGACCTGCCGCGACGCCCCGGCAACCGCCGCATCGTGTTGGCGTACCTGCAGTCGCCCACCGCCATTGCGCGCACCGCGGCCGGACTGGAAATCGAATTCGCCCGCAACGAGCTGGTGGCGGCGGCCGATGGCACCACGAAGGTCAAACCCACCGGGGAGCTGCACACCGTCAGCGCCGGACTCGTGCTGACGTCCATCGGATACCGCGGTCGGCCGGTCACGGACCTGCCGTTCGATGACGCGCGCGGCACCGTCCCGCACACCGCGGGCCGGGTCGACGGAGTCGCAGCGACGTACGTGACCGGCTGGATCAAACGCGGCCCGACGGGGTTCATCGGCACCAACAAGTCGTGCGCGCAGGAAACTGTGCGCAGCCTGGTCGCTGACTACAACTCGGGGTTGCTTGCCTGACGGTTCGCCAGCGCGGCGACGACCGCGACCAGCGGTTCGTCCCGGCTGACCTCGAACCCGATGGCCCGGGCGGCGCCGTCGATGACGTACCACGTGAAGTCGGCCAGGTGCGCAATCATCTGTTCGCGAGTGTGGGTCGGCGCCGGGCTGCGCACCCAGGCGAACAGCGTCTCCTCGACCATCGTCACAATCGCCAGCGGGACCAGTTTGAACGCGCTGTCCTCGACGCCGATGGCCAACTGGATAGCGGCGATGATGCCGTCCGCGCGCTCGATGATGCGCAGCTTCAACTCACCGACGGCGTCGAGCGTCTCATCCCCTTCGAACGACGGACCGCTGCGGGCGAACTCGTTCAGCCGCGGATGGTCGATCATCCAGTCCGCCACCGACTCGATGGTCCGGGTCAGGATCTCCCGGAGCGAACCGTCGGTGATGTCGAGCTTGCCGACCAGGACGGAGCCGAAGTCGTCGATCAGGTACGACCGCACCCGACGCTCGAGCTCCTCCTTGCCGGAGGTCTGCCGGTAGATCACCGACTTGGCGACGCCGGCGCGCTTGGCGATGGCCGCGACGGAAATGTCGACGCCGGGTGGGCTCTCCTCGAGCAGCTCGATCATCGCGAGCAGGATTTGGGACCGCCGTTCGGCGTTGTGCTGTTCCCACCGCGCCTCGTAGCCACTCACCGACGCAGGGTTCGGGGCCACAGACATGTGTGCCACGGTAGTCGCTGACCCTCCGCGTGACGCCCGCCACACCCCGTCACACATCGCCGCCCTGTCTCGTCCAACCGATATGACGACAACACCACGCATCGCGCCCCTGCCCCCACAACGAGCCGGCCTGCTGACCCGGCTCATGTACCGCTACGCCAAGCGTGAGTTCGGCGAAGTGCCCGAACCGTTCGCCGTCGCGGCGCACCACCCGCGACTGCTGGTCGCCAACGCCGTGCACGAAGGCCTACTGAAGAGCGGTTCGAAGACGCTGCCCGAGTCGGTGCGCGACCTCGCCGTGCTCTGGACCGCACGGACGGTGGGCTGCTCCTGGTGCGTCGACTTCGGCACCATGCTGATGCGTCTGGAGAGCCTGGACGTGGAGAGGCTCAAGCACATAGACAGTTATGCGACTTCCCCTTTGTTCACCGACGACGAGCGGGCCGCGATCGCCTACGCCAACGCCATGACCACCGATCCGCACACCGTGACCGACGAACAGGTCGACGACCTCAAGCGCCGGTTCGGAGAGGCCGGCGTCATCGAGCTGACCTACCAGATCGGCGTGGAGAACATGCGAGCCCGGATGTATGCGGCGTTGGGCATCACCGAGCAGGGCTTCAGCTCCGGCGACGCGTGCCGGGTGCCGTGGGCCGACTGAGCCCGGGGCGCTGGCTTCCCGACGCAGCAAGGTGGTAGAACACGTTACAGAAATAGCGTCCCGAGTCGCTGAAACCACCTGCTCAACGAGGAGCGCCCATGCACTGGTACACCGGCAACACGTTCTACGACACGGTGCTGACCGCTGCCTTCGCGTTCGCCGCATTCGTGATCATCGGCGGTTTCTTCGCACAGAGTTCGTACGGGCGTTTCTCGACGACGAAACTCGGCTTGAACCTCAACCCGAAGCTCGGCTGGTGGCTGATGGAAATCCCCGCGACCGTGGTGTTCCTGATCAGCTACCTGGCCGGGCCGCACCGGTTCGAGCCGACCTCGCTGGTGCTGGCCGGGATCTGGCTGCTGCACTACGCCAACCGGGGTTGGTTCTTCCCGCTGGCGATCCGCCAGGCGCCCGGCAAACGCGGCACCTTCAACGTCTCGGTGATCGTGATGGGCATGCTCGTCACGTCGATGCACGGCTACCTCAACGGGACCCTGTTCAGCCACGACTTCTTCGGGCAGTACACCACCGCGTGGCTGACCGATCCTCGATTCCTGGTGGGGTTGGCGATCTACCTGTGCGGATTCGCGCTGCTGGTGAACTCCGAATCGATCGTTCGGAACCTGCGCGACAAGAACAATCCCGGCGGTGCGGAATATCGGATTCCGTTCGGCGGCGGCTTCCGGTTCGTCACCAGCCCGGCATACCTGGGCGAGCTCATCGCCTGGTCCGGCTTCGCGCTGCTTACCTGGGCGCTGCCAGGGCTCGTCATCCTGCTCATCACCGCGGGCAACCTGATCCCCCGAGCGTTGGGCACGCATACCTGGTACCAGGAGAAGTTTCCCGAGTACCCCACCGATCGCAAGGCGTTGCTCCCCTACGTGCTGTGAGCCGCTAGTTCTGCTTGAGCGGGGACGCCGTGAACTTGTCCGGGTTCGCGATGTCCCACAACGCGACGACTTTGCCGTCGCGCACACTCAGCGCGGTGACGCGCGGCAGCATCTCGGGATGCTCGCCGTCGGCCGGCAGACCCGGCGAGTAGGCGCCGAGCTCGCCGTTGATCAGCGCCAGTTGCGACGTCGAAAGCCATTGCGGTCCATAGCGTCTGGCCAAGCCGAACAGGAACCGAGCCACCTTGTCCGCGCCGACGATCGTGCGGGGGGCCGTGGGTGCCCGGCGGTTGGAGTCGCCGGTGAACGTCGCGTCGGGGTGCAGCAGTTCGACGACGGCGGCCATGTCACCACTGGCGAGGGCGGCCATCAGCTTGCCGACGATCTCGTTGTGGCCGGCATCCGGCGGCGGTGCCGGAGCCGCGGCGACCGCGCGGCGGGCTCGCGACGCGAGTTGCCGCGCACCCGCGTCGGTCACGCCGAGAACCGAGGCGATCTCGGAGAACGGCACCGCGAAGCCGTCGTGCAGCACGAAGGCCACCCGCTGATCGGGCGTCAACCGCTCCAGCACCACCATCGCGGCGAAGCGGGCGTCCTCCCCTGCAACCACGGCGGCCAGCGGATCGGCGACGTCGAAACCGGTCACGACCGGCTCCGGCAGCCACTCACCGAAATACGCTTCGCGGCGGTGCGCGGCAGACCGTAGCCGGTCCAGGCCGAGGCGGCTGACGACTGTCGTCAGCCAGGCGCGGGGTTCGGCGATGGTCTCGATATCTGCTGCGTGCCAGCGCAACCAGGCGTCTTGCACGATGTCCTCGGCGTCGGCGTACACGCCGGTCAGCCGATAGGCGACGGACAGCAGGTGCGGGCGCAGCCGCTCGAACTCGTCGGTGTCCTGCGCGGTAGTCACCCCACCAACCTACGACTCGTCGCTTCGAGGCGGCGAACCGTAGCATCTTCTGGTCAATCGTCAGGAGTGAGCGGGGAGCGTAGATGACGGCAACTGCACCGGGCATCGTCGTCGAGGACAAAGGCCTCAAACGGGGTGCCCTCGGTCTGGTGTCCAGCGTGGTGGTGGGACTGGCGTCCACGGCGCCGGCGTACAGCCTGGCCGCGACGCTCGGCCTGGTTATCGCGGCCGGCGGCACACTGCTGGCGGGCGTCAAAGCGCCTGCGATCATGCTCATTTCGTTCGTGCCGATGTATCTCATCGCCGTCGCCTACCAGGAGCTGAACAAGGCCGAGCCCGACTGCGGCACCACGTTCACCTGGGCGGCAAGGGCTTTCGGCCCGGTGGTCGGCTGGCTGGGCGGTTGGGGCATCATCGCCTCCGACGTCATCGTGATGGCCAATCTGGCGCAGATCGCCGGGTCGTACTCGTTCACCTTCGTCGGCGACCTGGGGTGGCATTCGGCCGCGGGTCTGGCGAACAGCACCCTGTGGTCGACAGTGGCGGGCGTCATCTGGATCGTGCTCATGACGTACATCTGCTACCGCGGCATCGAGGTGTCGGCCCGGTTGCAGTACGTGTTGTTGACCGTCGAGGTCGTCGTGCTGATCGTGGTGTCGGTGGTAGCGCTGGCGAAGGTGTACACGCACCATGGGCATGCCTACTCGATCATGCCGTCGTGGTCCTGGTTCTGGCCTGGCGGAATGGATTTCGGCACGGTGATCGCCCCGGCGGTGCTGGCCACGATCTTCATCTACTGGGGCTGGGACACCGCGGTGGCGTGCAACGAGGAGTCCGACGATCCGGGCCGTACGCCGGGCCGCGCCGCCGTCATCTCGACGTTCCTGCTGCTGGCCACCTATGCGTTGGTGACGGTCTCGACCATCGCGTTCGCGGGCGTGGGCACCGAAGGCATCGGGCTGGGCAACCAGGAGAACGCCAAGGACGTGTTCACCGCCATCGGGCCATCGTTGTTCGGCGACAGCGTGATCGGGAAGATCGGCATGCTGCTGTTGTCGGCCTCGATCCTGACCTCCGCGGCCGCCTCGACGCAGACCACCATCATGCCGACGGCGCGCACCACCCTGTCGATGGGTGTATACCGTGCGCTGCCACAGAGTTTCGCGAAGATTCACCGCCAGTATCTGACGCCGACCACCTCGACCATCGTGATGGGCGTGGTGTCGGTGCTGTGCTACGTACTGTTCACCGCGATCAGCACCGATCTGCTGACGGCACTGATCGGTTCGGTCGGCCTGATGATCGCGTTCTACTACGCCCTGACCGGGTTCGCCTGCGCCTGGTTCTACCGAAAGACCTTGACCCGCAACATTCGCGACTTCGTGATGCGTGGCCTGTTGCCACTGGTCGGTGGCATCACGCTGTCTGTGGTGTTCGTCTACGGCCTGATCCAGTACAGCAAGCCGGACTGGCTCAAGGACGAAAACCACCACGACGTCACCATTTTCGGTTTCGGTGCGGTGGGTGTGGTCGGTGTCGTCGGACTGTTGCTCGGTGTGGTGCTGATGTTCGCCTGGCGCGTCGCACGCCCGGAGTACTTCCGCGGACTGACGCTGCCGCGGCGTCACGACCTGGTACTGGATACCCCCGCGGTGGCCCATTTCGGACTGCCGGACTCCGGTGACATGCCGACGGTCATCGCGCCCGACCTGTCGAACCTGCCGCCTGGCGAGACCGCGGTGGACACGGCGACCGGCGAGGAATTCCGCCGCGGCTGACACGATTGTCGGCAAGCAGACGCGAAAACCCCCAATCCAGCGGGACATTGGGGGTTTTCACGTCTGCTCGCGCAGGGAAAGTTACCGTCTACCTGTGTCGCACAAGCCGTCCATCGATCCGGTGCGCTGGACCCCGCCACCGGTCGACGCCCTGCCCGATTTCCCGTCCGCGGAACTCACCATCGTGCCGATGCCCGGCGACGCCCCGGAGGACGTCGTCGTCGGCCCCGACGGCACGCTGTGGACGGGCCTCGTGGACGGACGGATCGTGCGAATCTCCCCCGACGGCAACATCGATGTCGTGGCCGATACCGGCGGCCGACCGCTGGGGCTGCACGTCGCCCGCGACGGGCGGGTGCTGGTCTGCGACAGCTATCGCGGGCTGATGTCCCTGGACCCCGGCACCGGCGCTCTCGACGTGCTGGTGCCCGATATCGACGGCCGGCCGCTGCGGTTCTGCTCGAACGTGGCCGAAACCGCTGACGGCACAATCTATTTCACGGAGTCGACCAGCTCCTTCCACTACGAGCATTTCCGCGCGGCGATTCTCGAGGCCCGTGGCGACGGCGGCCTGTACAAACTGGCGACCGACGGCACGGTCAGCACGCTGCGCGACGGCTTGTACTTCGCCAACGGCGTCACCGTCACCGCGGACGGCACCGCGCTGGTGTTCGCCGAGACCCAGGGTCGCCGGCTGTCGAAGTACTGGTTGTCGGGACCGCAGGCCGGGACCATCACCCCACTGGCGGTCAACCTGCCCGGCATGCCCGACAACATCTCGACGGGCGCCGACGGCCGGATCTGGGTCGCGTTCGTCACCCCGATCAATGCCGCCGCGGAGTGGCTGGCCCCGCGGCCGACGATCCTGCGCCAGCTGGTGTGGCGGTTGCCGGAGGCGCTGCAACCCCAGATGCCGTTGGAGGTGTGGGCTGTCGCCTTCGACCCCGACAGCGGCGCCGCGGTCGCGGGCGTGCGCGGCCGGCACCGCCAGTTCGGACAGGTCACCGGACTGGTCGAACACGACGGGCGGCTGTGGATGAGTTCCATCGGCGTCCCGGCACTGGCCCACTGCGCGCTCCCGGAGCGCGTGTAGCCGCCGGTTACCTAATTCACATTTGTAACTTCAACCCCATTTGTCACAGCGCGGCAACACCGTTTCCAGGGCTCCGTCGCCTAATCTGGCGACACCATGGCGACCACCCGATCCACGGCACAACGCGCTGCAGCCCTGGCAGCAGCGTTTTTCCTGGCGACCGCGCCGGCGCTGGCCTATGCCGAACCCGACCCGCCGGCAGCTGATCCATGCCCGTACCGGGTTAACACGCCACCCGCGGTCGACCAGTCCGAGGTGCCCAAGGCCGGCGACCCGCCGGCGCCCGTCCCCGTGCCGGCCACGCCGCTCGGTGGGGAGCTGCTGGGCGGCTGCGGCATCATCGCCGCACCCGACATGCCGCCGCTGCCCGGCGACGTCTCGGCGGACGCCTGGATCGTCGCCGACCTCGACAACGGCGACATCATCGCCGCCAAGGACCCGCACGGCCGGCACCGCCCGGCCAGCATCATCAAGGTGCTGATCGCGACCCAGGCCCTACGTGAACTGCCCATCAACAAGCGCGTCACCGGCACCCCGGAGGACGCCGGCGCCGAGGGCACCCGCGTCGGCGTCGACGACGGTGGCATCTACACCGTCAACGACCTGCTGCACGGCCTACTCATGCACTCGGGCAACGACGCGGCGCACGCGCTGGCGATGCAGGTCGGCGGCATGGACACCGCGATCGACAAGATCAACGATCTGGCCTCCAAGCTCGGCGGCCGCGATACCAGGGCAGCCACCCCGTCAGGCCTCGACGGTCCGGGCATGAGCACCTCGGCCTACGACATGGGCTTGTTCTACCGCTACGCCTGGCAGAATCCGACGTTCGCCTCGATCGTGGCGACGCAGAAGTACGAGTTCCCGGGGCATCCGGCCAAGCCCGGCGAACCCGGTGACCACCCCAGCTACGAGCTGGAGAACGACAACAAGCTGCTCTACAACTACCCGGGAGCGCTCGGCGGCAAGACCGGCTACACCGACGATGCCGGGCAGACGTTCGTCGGCGCCGCCGACCGCGGCGGACGCCGTCTGGTCGCGATCCTGCTGCACGGCACCCGGGTGCCGATCGCGCCGTGGGAGCAGGCCGCACGGCTACTTGACTACGGATTCGCCACGCCGCCCGGCACCAAGGTCGGCACCTTGATCGAGCCGGACCCGTCGCTCACCCAGCGCAAGCCCGACGCCAAGCATCCCGCGGCGGCTCAGGCATTCGACGGCCTGCCACCAATGGACGCGGTGCCGATCCGCGTCGGCGTCGGCGTCGTGGGGGCCGCGGTGGTGCTGTCGCTGATGATGGCCGCCCGTTCGATCAATCGGCGCCCGCAGCACTCCAACCGGTAGAGAATGACCGGCGATGACGCTCATCTCGGCCGGCACCGTTGTTTTGGGAGGCTCAGCGCTCGACGCTGTGTCCCGGCCCGGGTGGCTGGAGATCAGCGGCGACCGAATTCTGGCGTGCGGTAGCGGCACCGCACCGCGCAGCGTCGATGTCGACTTTCCCGAAGGCGTTGTGGTGCCGGGCTTCGTGGACATGCATGTGCACGGCGGCGGCGGGTTTTCCTACAGCACCGACGATCCCGACGAGGTAGCGCGGGCCGCCGAATTTCACCGCGCCCACGGGACCACCACAACCCTGGCCAGCTTGGTCACCGCGGCTCCGGAAGTACTGCTGGCGCAGGTTCAGACCTTGGCCGACGCGGTACGTGCCGACATCGTCGCCGGGATCCATCTGGAAGGTCCGTGGCTGAGTTCCGCTCGCTGCGGCGCACACGACATGACGCAATTGCGCGACCCCGACCCCGCCGAGATCGACAGCTTGCTCGCCGCGGCCGATGGGGCCATCCGGATGGTGACGATCGCTCCGGAACTGCCGGGTGCCGACGTCGCGATCGAACGATTCGTCGACGCAGGAGTCATTGTGGCCGTGGGCCATACCGACGCCAGCTACGAGGAGACCAAGCGGGCACTGCAACTGGGCGCCACCGTCGGCACGCATGTGTTCAACGGCATGCGCCCGCTGCACCACCGCGATCCGGGCCCAGCACTGGCGCTGCTGGAGGATGCCCGGGTGACGGTGGAACTCATCGCCGACGGGGTGCATCTGCACCCGGCGCTGGTGCATCAGGTCGCGATCACCGCGGGCTCCGAGCGTGTCGCGCTCATCACCGACGCGATGGCGGCCGCCGGTATGCCCGACGGGTCATACCGACTGGGCGGACTCGACGTCGAGGTCAGCGGCTCGGTGGCACGGCTGTGCGAGCGGGCCACCATCGCGGGCAGCACCGCGACCATGGACGCCCTGTTCCGCACAGCGGCAACAGGTTTGGAGTCCGCCTCGGATTCTGCGTATCGGCACGCAGTGGCGATGACGGCGACGACCCCGGCGCGCACGCTGGGTTTCAGCGACGTCGGCGTGCTGGCGCCCGGCTCGTCCGCCGATCTCGTGGTGCTGGATTCGCAATTGCGGGTTCGCGCGGTCGCGAGCCGCGGGGTATGGCGGTCTGCCGGTAGTAGCTAGGCATGTATTGCCAAGCCCTGCTTCATCTGTCGGCGATCAGATGCGCTGCAGCTCGAACAGCGGAATCGCTCGGGTCGTCTTCGCCTGGTACTCGGCATAAGTAGGTTCCACGGCGGCAACTGTTGGGAAAGTTGCGTCGCGCTCGGCGGTCGGCAGTTCCCGGGCGACGACGTCGTGGGAATCCGTGCCTGCCTCGACGCGCGCTTGCGGGTTGGCCCGCAGGTTGTGCACCCAGGCCGGGTCGATGTCAGCGCCGGCCAGGGAACCGACGACGAGGAGCTTGCCGTCGATCCGCACCGGGGTCAGCACGACTGTCCGGGGCTGACCGGTCTTGGCGCCTTTCGTGGTGAGCAAGATCAGGTCAGCGCCCTCGAACGGGCCGCCCACCTTGCCACCGTTGGCGCGGAACTCGTCGATGACGGAGTTGTTGAACGCCTTGATCGTTTCCTTGTCGGGAAGCTCGTCAGCCATGTAGTCACCGTCGTACTGCGCATCCGACACTGTTGATAAACCTCCATAATCAAGTTACTTTGTGACGAAGGTATATTCGGGGCAGGGCGGTGTCAACGCCACAACAACAGAGGTGGGTGAGCGATAGCCATGGACGATCCGACCACCACGGGCGTCGCCGAACAACGCGCTCGCCTGATGGAAGAACTCAGGATCTACGGCTCGAACTACAACCAGTTCAGCCGCTTGTTCGGGCGCTGGCTCGGGTTGTACTCCACAGACTCGGAGGCATTGCTGGAGATCGTGTACGGCGAGGAGAGCGGCGAGCCGCTCTCACCCGCGCGCCTGGCGAGCCGAATCGGCCTGTCATCGGGCGCCACAGCGTCGCTGCTCAACCGACTCGAAGCAGCAGGACACATCGTGCGCAGTCGGGAAAGCACCGACCGGCGGGTCGTCACGCTGCGTAGCAGCCCCCAGGTGCACTCTCACGCAGAGGAGTTCTTCGCAACGCTGGCACAGCAATTCGACAGGACGATGTCGCGCTATCCGCCTGAACTGCTCAAGAGTTTCGAGTCCTTGGTGATCGATCTGCACACCACCATGGGTGCCCATCTGGCCGAGCGCAACGACGAACCTCAAAGCTGAAGACCCGCAGCGCACTCGGCGTCGTTGCGGCGCTGTTCGGTGGACGCCAAGCGCCCCTCATACCACCGTGAGCGGCAGCGCCCGGCCCAAGTCGCGACCCGCTGCGATGGACATCCGTTGTCTCCCAAGGGCAGGCCACGCCTGCACGGCGCAGAACGGCGCGCACTGGTCCTGGCTGGAGCGGGTTCCGACGTGCACGCAGCACTGCACCAGACGCTCTTCGATCATGGTCGAGATGTCCATGAACGGCTTGACGGTGATTCGAACCACCCTCTCCCCCAACAGCTTCCGCACCCGGTTCTTCCCGCCGGGCAGCGCCGACGAGGCGAGGGCGAGCAGGGTCGGCATGCCCAGATCGCAGTTCTGGCAGATGGTTCGCCAGACATCACCGATTCCGGGGTGCGACAGCGACGACTGCTCGGACAACAGGCCCAGTAGCGATTCCCGTACCGCCAGCTGCAGTTCGTGCGGCAGCTCGCTGTCGGCAATCCTGTTGGACACCAAACCGAGTCGGTCCTTGAGGACATCGTGGCCGATCAGCGAGACCAGCGACCGCCATTGCCCGGAATCGTCCCGGAGCACGTAGCCGACCGAGCAGCAGTGCGGGTGCGAGCAGGGCAGCGCGGTGAGGTCACGCCAGGTCACCAGGCCATCGGTCTGCGGGCCGAGCCGGCTCAGCACGCCGGTGTGGGTCAGCCGATCGAGCGCGTCCAGGCTCCCCGAGCGCCCCGAGCCGAACTGCGGCTGGATGGTGATGCCGCCGACATACGGGGTATCGAGCGCCAGCTGGACCATGTCGCCGATCTCGTTGTCGTTGACGCCCAACGCTGCGGCCATCACCAACGTCGTGAAGATCTGATGTTCCGAAAGCCGCTGCAACACCTGCTTTTTCAGCCTCCGGAGATCACCTCCGCGATGGTGCCGGTGGGCCGTCTCGGACAGCCCGTCGTACTGCAGATACACCTCGACCCGCTGCCGATGTGAGCTGATCAGCTCCAGCAGGCTGTCGTCGGTGGCGATCCGAACCCCGTTGGTGTTGATCAGAATTCGCGTGATGGGCCGGCTGGTCAGTTCGTCGAGCAACTCGGCCAGGTCGGGATGCAGGGTGGGTTCTCCGCCCGAGAGCATCAGCACATCCAACCGCCCGTTCTCCCGGGCCAGCCGTTGGTCGATGTTCGCGAGCACCTCGGCCACCGGAACCACATTGCGCAGATCGGGAGACGAATCGGTGAAGCAGGTGGGGCACCGCAGATTGCAGGCCTCGGCGATGTCTTCGAGCAGAATGCAGGTGTGCTGGGTCTGCATCTCCGGTAACCCCCGCAGATACGCGGAAGGGATCGGATCGAAATTGCCTGCCACATCAGGGGTGTGCGACTTGGTCGGTGCGGTCCACTCCTCCAGATACGACAGAATCTCGGGGCTCTCGTCGTACAGCGTGCTCACCAGTCCATGCGTCGGGCAGCCTCGCTCCAGCCACACTCGTTCGTCGCGCTCGACCAGCCGGCCGGCCAGGCGCGCGACGTCGGCCAGCGGCCGTTCCGGCACCTCGTGGTGGCAACGCGGACAGTACGCCGTCACGTAGCGCAGTATCCGGTCACCGCGCAGCCCCATCCCCGACGTCATGTGTACATCGTGGGGTTCAGGCCGGTGCAGAAGCCGACAGTCAGGATCGAGGTGAGCGCCCAGCCGATCATCAAGCCGAGACCGAGCCCTTTGGGCACCGGGCTGCCCGACTTCCACAGCGCAAACCCAGCACCGAAGGTGACCAGAGCCAGCAGCGCGGCGCCCAACCCGACCGTCATCTTCCCCTGGTCCGAAAGCATCACCGTGACGATCCCGATACCGAAGTTCAGCACCGGAAACATGAAAACCCCGCCGATCGCGGCGCCGACCGACACCGCGTTGGGCTTCGGCGGCGGATAGCCGTACTGCGGATACGGCGGCGGGTATTGCGGGTACTGCGGCGGATACTGGGGGTATTGCGGCGGATACTGGGGGTATTGCGGGTACTGGGGATACTGCGGATTCTGACCGGGCGGAACGCCATCGCCGGGCTCATCGTCGGGATACTCAATTGGCGGCTGGGACACGGTTGTCCTCCCTGTCTGCAGACGAAATCCGGTAGTAGCCACGGCGATAGCCACGCCATACCCGAAAACCCAAGAGCGCCAAGGACGGCAGCAAGACCCATTGGGGCCGGGTGAGATCCAGCCACACCGTCTCGTTGGCACGCACGAACTCCACGAAGAATCGGAACACCGCGTAGGCCGCCACGTAGATGACGAACAACTCGCCGGGATGGGTGATGCGGGGCCGCAGCCACATGAGCACGGCGAAAGCCGCCAACTGGAACACGATTTCGTACGCAAACGACGGATGCATGGCCAGCCCGGCCAGGCAGCCCGGACATTCGGGGGTGCTCGCCGGGGCGTGCACACCCCACGGCAGCGTCGTCGGGCGTCCGGGCGCCTCGGTCAGCAGGCAGCCGATTCTGCCGATCGCCATCCCCAAGGCGACCGCCGGCGCGAACAGGTCGCCGGTCTTGCCGCGATACCCGCCGAGGCGTTTGGCGATCAGCACACCCACGTAGGCGCCGAGCAGCCCGCCGAGGATGCTCTTGGAGCCGTACTCCCAGGCCTGCTCGACAGTGGGGTTGGCGGTGAAATCGAGGTGGCGCGTCAGGCCCGACAGGCGCATCCCGATCGCCCCGCCGACGAGGGCGCCGGTGACGGCCACCAGCGACTGTTCGTTCACCGCGCCGCGGCGGCGCGCCTCGTGGACGAACACGAGCACGGCGGCCAGCACGCCCAGCCCCACGAACAAACCGTGTACCGGCACCTGCACCGGTCCGATCTGCCATTGCGGGATCACAATGGCAACCTACCTGCAGGAATGGTCAGTGCACGATGATCCCGCGAATGTTCTTGCCTTCTCGGAGGTCCTGGTAGCCCTGGTTGACCTCTTCGAGGGTGTACTTCGTGGTCACCAGGTCGTCGAGCTGGAGCTGGCCGTCGTTGTAGAGCCGGAGCAGCCGGATGATGTCGTACTGCGGGTTGGCCGAGCCGAACAACGAGCCGCGAATGGTCTTCTCGAACAGGGTCAGTTCCAGGCCCGAGACATGAATCGTCAGCTTCTCGGGGTTGGCCATACCGATGACGACGACCGTCCCGCCCTTGCCGATGGCGTGGAATGCGGATGTGACGACGTCCTCGTCGACTGTTCCGACGCAGATGATGGCCTGGTCGGCGCCCTGTCCCCAGGACAGTTCGTTGATCTTCTCGGCCGCGGCCTCGGCGCTCGCAAACACATGTGTCGCACCGAATTTCAGCGCGGTATCGCGTTTGAACGCCACCGGGTCCACTGCCACGATGTATTTCGCGCCGGCGTGCGCGGCACCCTGGACGGCGTTGATGCCGATGCCGCCGATGCCGTACACGACGGTGATGTCGCCCGGCCGCACGTTGCCCGCATAAGTGGCACCGCCCCATCCGGTCGGGACGCCGCAGCCCACCAGGACCGCGGTCTCCAGCGGCAGCCAGTCGTCGACCTTGACCACCGAGTGCTGCGAGATGGTGGCCTTCTTGGCGAACGTGCCCAGCATGCACATGGCGCCGAAATCCGTACCGCCGTGGTGGAATCGGAACGAGCCGTCGGGCATGGAGCCCTCGAGAATGGTGGCGCCCATGTCACAGAGGGCCTGCCGACCGGTCGAGCAGTACCGGCAATGGCCACAGCTCGGAATGAAGCTACACACGACGTGGTCGCCGGGCTTGACCTTGGTGACGCCGGGGCCGACGTCCTCGATGATGCCGGCGCCCTCGTGCCCACCGACGATGGGATAGCGGGGTGGCAGATCACCGTCGGACAGGTGCAGATCGGAGTGGCACAGCCCCGCGGCGGTGTAGTTGATCAACACCTCGCCCGGCCCCGGTCCGTCGAGCTCGAGTTCCATGATCTCGAAGGGCTTGCCCGGCTCCAGCAGTACGGCTGCAGTGGTCTTCATGGGGGAATTCCTTTCAGGCTGAGTGGGTTTCGAGCGGGTGGCCGTGCTGATGTCCCTGCACTGGCGTCAGATCGCGCTGGAGGAAGTCGAGCTGATCGGCCAAAGCCCGCTGTTGCCACGGACCGTCGTAGAAGTCGAGATGGTCTGCGGGGTACTCGCGCAGCTGCGCCCAGTAGCCGGCGCGACGAGCCGCCTTTCGGGCCGCTGCCGCCGGCGCGATGCGGTCGTCGGTGCCGGGCTGTACCAGGATGGGGCACGTCAACTTCCCGGCTTTCGTGATCGGGCGGTTGAACGCGACGCCGAGCGCGTGCCGCCCGCGGACCTCGTTGCGCCACGTCGCCCCGGCCAGAGGGAGCCAGGCTTCTGCGGAACCCGACGTCGCGATCACCGCGTGCGATCCGGGCTTCCCCACCACCGGCACCATGTGCGATGGTCGCCCGAGTGCGCTGCCGACCATGTCCCGCACGGCATTCGTGCTGGCGCGCACCAGATAGCCGGCGCCGCAGGTGCGGACCAGGTGGGCCAGCGTGGCCAGGCCGTCGACCGCGGGATTCATCGAGATGACGGCCGCGATGCGCTGGTCCCGGGCGGCCACGGCGATGACGTGACCGCCGGCGTAGGAGGTGCCCCACAGCACGATCCGATCCGGGTCCACGCCGGGCAGATGCCGCGCCGCAGCGATGGCGGCGTGATAGTCCTGCCGCTGCCGGCCGATCGAAACATCCTGCCGCGGAACGCCTTCGGACTCGCCAAAGCCCCGATAGTCGAAGACCAGGACGTCGAGGCCCGCGGCGGCGAAGGGCTCGGCGAAGCTGAGCAGCGCGGTGTCCTTGGTGCCGCTGAAGCCGTGCGCCATCACCACACACGGCCGGCCGGACTCACCTGCCAGCGCATCGGTGGCAGCGGGCAGATGCCAAGCGGCGCACCGTACTTCGTGGCTGTAGAAGTAGAGCTGTTTCATGACGCTATTTCCCTACGAGGCGTACGCGACGGTCTTGACCGACGAGAACCGCAGGCCGGGGTCGTCGACGGGGCCATTGCGCAGCCGCTCGGCATCCATCTCGTACGCGTGCTTGAACAACCACGAACCGCTGTCCCCGCCCCGGGGGAACTGCGCAATGCCACGCTGGACATAGCCCGACGACAGGTCCATCAGCAGGCCGCGCTCCATGTCAGGGTTTTCCGGCACCGGGACGACGACGTCGTATCCGCCCGCGTCCATGTGGTCCAGCAAGCGGCAGAAGTGCTCGCACACCAGATCGACCTTCAGGGTCCAGGCGATGTTGGTGTAACCCAACGCGAATGCCATGTTCGGCACGTCGGAGACCATCATGGCCTTGTACACCGTGTGATCCGGCAGGTTGAGCACCCGATCGTCGACGCTCAACGCGATCTTGCCGAACGCCGACATATTCAAACCCGTTGCGGTGACGATGATGTCGGCCTCCAGCTCCTGGCCGGACTTCAGCAGGATGCCGCGCTTGGTGAACCGCTCGATCTGGTCGGTGACCACCGACGCCTTTCCGGACTTGACCGCTTTGAACAGGTCGCCGTCGGGCACCATGGCCAGGCGCTGCTCCCACGGGTTGTAACGCGGTGTGAAGTGCGTGTCGACGTCGAAGCCCTTGGGCAGCTGTCGGGCGACGTTGGCGATCAACAGCTTTCGCATCACCGTCGGGTACTTCTGGCACAGCTTGAACAGCCCGCGAGCCGTCGCGATGTTCTTGCGCCGCACGATCGGGAAGGCGCGCTCATG
The DNA here is from genome assembly GCF_056555145.1 of Mycolicibacterium sp. P4_G11. NCBI lineage: Bacteria > Bacillati > Actinomycetota > Actinomycetes > Mycobacteriales > Mycobacteriaceae > Mycobacterium > Mycolicibacterium sp. P4_G11. The sequence goes on along the minus strand of NZ_JBFUJW010000009.1, from coordinate 117,239 downwards.
GCCCAGCACCTTGTTCAGCGCGTTGGTGATCGGATCGGCTGCCGGTACCGACAGCACGTAGCTCGGGGAACGCTGCAGCATGGTGATGTGACCGGCCTTGTCCGCCATCGACGGGATCAGGGTGACCGCCGTTGCGCCACTGCCGATCACGACGACCTTCTTGCCGGCGTAGTCCAGGTCCTCCGGCCACAGCTGCGGGTGGATCAGCGCGCCCTCGAAATCTTCCTTCCCCGGAAAGTCCGGGATGAACGGCTTCTCGTAGTCGTAGTACCCGGTGCCCAGGAAGAGAAAGCGGCCAGTGAACGTCGTCGTCTCACCGCCGTGCGTGGTGGTGACGGTCCACCGCCCGGTGTCCGTATCGAAGTTCGCGTTCTGCACCCGGTGGCCGAACCGGATGTGCTCGTCGAGCCCGTTCTCGTCGACGGCCTGTTGCAGATAGTCCAGGATGATGTGGCCGTCGGCGATCGACTTCCGGTGCGTCCATGGCTTGAAGCCGAACCCGAAGGTGGGCATGTCGGAATCCGACCGGATGCCGGGGTACTTGTGCAGGCTCCAGGTCCCGCCGATGGCGTCCCTCCCCTCAAGGATCAGGAACGACGTGCCCGGGCGGTTCGCCTTCAGGTGGTACGCCGCACCGATGCCGGAGATGCCGGCGCCGATGATCAATACGTCGACATCCCGCGTCGCTGACCGCTGCGCTGAGGTAGCTGAGGTAATTGACACTGTGTGGCTCCTGACGAGTGGACGGCTTTTGTGATGGCTCTCACGCTATGGACGCCGCCGGACACGTGACAGGTGCGACGGCCCAGTACTCGCCTTGCGATATGTGCGGGCGCATACTTCGTTGATGGCCGCCGAGACACCATCGCCCGAGGTCATCAACCTGATGGGCGACGTCGCTGAACTGATGCTGACCGAGCTCGATGAGCTGGTCGCCGAGATGGACGCCGCCGAGGTCGAGCTCTCCCCCGCCGCGGGCTCCGACGCGGCGGTGCTGGCCGATACCTCGGCGAGCAACCGGGCCAATGCCGCGCGAGTGCTGTCGATGCTGGCCCGCCGGGAAGCCAAGGCGGCACCCATCGACGTCCCACCCGAAGCGCTCGACGTCGCCCGGACGGTGGCCCGGCGCGGGATGGACCTCGACGTGATCTTCCAGTCCTACCGGCGCGGACAGAACGTGGCGTGGCGCCGCTACATGGCGCATGCGACCCGGCTGGTGCCTGTCGGTCCGCTGCTGCTGGAACTGCTGGAGGCGTCGTCACAACGGTTGTTCGAATACGTCGATCACGTGGTCGGCACTGTGATCGCCGCGGCCCAGCACGAGCGCGAGGAGGTGCTCGGCGGGGCGATCGCCCGCCGGGCCGAGACGATCCGGCTCATCCTGGACGGGGCCGCCATCGACGCGACCCGGGCCGGCGAACGCCTGAGCTACGACCTGCGCCAGCGCCACACCGCGCTGGTGCTGTGGACGCCGCCGCACGGTGATGTGCAGGGCGCACTCGAATCCGCCGCGGCGGTGCTGGCGCGGGCCGCAGGCACCCGCCCTGCGTTGACGCTGTCGGTTGGTCCGTCGACGTTGTGGGCGTGGCTGGGCAGCAGCGCCGAACCGGCTCTCGACGCACTACCGGAGGCAATCGAGCAGGCACAGAACCACATTCGCGTCGCCGTGGGTCCGACGCGGCCGGGCATCACCGGCTTTCGGCGCTCACACGAGGCGGCGCTGTCGATCCAGAGTCTGCTCGCCGGGCATCCCGGCGGCGCCCGGGTCGCTCTCTTCCGCGACCTCGAGGTCACCGCACTGGCGGCCCAAAATACCGACCGTGCAGCCGAATTCGTCGCCGCGACGCTGGGACCCCTGGCCGAGGACACGTCGGCGGCGGCCCGCCTGCGCGAAACCCTGCGGGTGTTCCTCGATGAGGCCGAGAACGCGCCCCGTGCCGCCACCCGGCTGCACACGCATCGCAATACCGTCCTGCAGCGGGTGGCCCGGGCCACCGAGCTGCTGGGGTACCAGCCGGGCGAACGCCGGCTGGCGATGGAACTGGCGCTGGAACTGGCGCACCAACTCGGACCCCGCGTGCTGACCGCGGGCTCACCCGGAGCATGACGGTCACATCGCCGTGAGCCCGGATATCCTGCCCGGCCAATTGACGGACCAGCAGCCGCCAACGGATCACAGTGTCCGCGCGATGATCTCCTTCATGATCTCGTTGGTACCCGCGTAGATCTTCTGCACCCGGGCGTCGACCCACATGCGCGAAATCGGGTACTCGGTCATGTAGCCGTACCCGCCGAACAGCTGCAGGCACTCGTCAGCCACCGCGACGCCACGGTCGCTGATCCACCACTTGGCCATGGCCACCGTCTGAATGTCCAACTCGCCCTTCAGGTGTCGACTGATGCAGCTGTCGACGAACACGCGCGCGATATGCGCCTCGGTGGCCACCTCGGCGAGTTTGAACTTGGTGTTCTGGAACGCGAAGATCGGCTTGCCGAATGCCTCGCGTTCCTTGGTGTACGCGACGGTCTGCTCGACCGCCGATTCCATGCCGGCCACACCGGTGACGGCGATGATCAGCCGTTCCTGCGGCAACTGCTGCATCAGCTGGATGAACCCCTGACCCTCTTCGCTGCCGAGCAGATTGGTGACCGGCACCCGCACGTCTTCGAAGAACAGCTCGGAGGTGTCCTGCCCCTTCTGACCGATCTTGCTCAGCGCCCGGCCGCGGCGGAAACCGGCCCGATCCGCCTCGACCAACACCAGCGAAATGCCCGACGCCGCCGCGGAGGTATCGGTCTTGACCACGACGATGATCAGATCGGCCTGCTGGCCATTGGTGATGAATGTCTTTGCGCCGTTGATCACGTACTCGTCACCGTCCCGCACAGCGCGAGCCTTGACGTTCTGCAAATCCGATCCGGTGCCGGGTTCGGTCATCGCAATGGCGCCGACCACCTCGCCGGAGGCCATCTTCGGCAGCCAGTGCTTCTTCTGCTCCTCGCTGCCGTAGGCCAGCAGGTAGTGAGCAACGATGCCGCTGTGCAAACTGCCGCCCCAGGAGGAGTCACCAACGCGCGCTTGCTCTTCCATGAGCACCGCTTCATGGGCGAAGGTGCCGCCCCCGCCGCCGTACTCCTCGGGAATCGACATGCACAGCAGACCCAGATCGCCTGCGATGTTCCACAGTTCGCGATCGACCTGGTGTTGTTCGGCGAACCGTTCAGCATTGGGCTGCAGTTCTTTCTCGCAGAAGTTGCGAGCGAGATCGCGCAGCGCGTCGAGGTCGTCATCGAGCCAGCTGGACCGGTAGTTGGACATTGTGCTCCCGAGAAAAGTCTGTGGGTACATGCTGTACCCAACGTTTGGGTACAGCATGTACCCAAACGCTGACCATGACAAGGCCCGGCGACCGATACGCTGCTCGCGTGGCATCTGCGGACGGCAAAACGGACAGTTTGCACGCCCGGCGCACCGCGCGTCGGGGCGACAGTGGTGAGCAACGTCGACGCGAGATCATCACGGCTGCCATCGGAGCCATCGAGGAATGCGGTCCGACAGCCAGTACCGGGGATTTCGCCGCTCGCGCCGGTCTCAATCGCACCCACATCTATCGCCACTTCGCCAGCAAAGAGGAACTCGATCGCGAGATAACCCTCGCCTTGTACCGGGAACACAAGGCGCGAATCCGGGCTGGAATCCGCGAGCACGCCACGCCGCTCGAAGCGATCCGTGGACCGATCGTGCACCACGTCTCCTGGGCCCACGAGCACCCGAATCTGTTCCGATTCCTCGTCGCCCGGCGGTATGCCCGCACCATCAGTCCGGCCGGCGGCGATCAGAGTGGTTTCGCCTTCGAGATCGCCGCAGCCGGCCAGAATTACGTGCCCGCGTTCTACGAACAGCGTGACGCCGCAGACGGTTTCATCGTGTCAGTGCACGGTCTGATCGACGCGTCCATCCAATGGTGGCTTGACCATCCGCACGAGACACGAGATGAACTCATTGACCGACTCGTGACGCAGACCTGGCTGTTGTTACGGCAACGGCTCGATGAGGCCGGCGTCGAACTCGCCCCGGCCATCTCGGCCGAGCCGGACCGGCGGGCGCGCAATCCGAAGTCGTCGATGTCTGGATAGGACTTCCAGCCGGCGCCTGGCAATCAGGTCGTCGGCAGCGTCACATCCAGCCGGAACCCGCCGGGCACGTGGGCGGCGGAAACCTGCCCGCCGTGTGCCTCGACGATGCCCCGCACGATGGCCAAACCGATTCCGCCGCCCGAGCCGTCGGCCTCTGGGGTCCGGGCCGCAGAGCCGCGCCAGCCCATGTCGAACATGCGACCGAGGTCGTGCGACTGCACGCCGGGGCCCTGGTCCAGCACCGTGAGGACGATCCGGTCGCCATCGAGGTGGTGGGCGGAGACCTGAATCTCGGAGTTCTCCGGCGCGTGTCGAATGCTGTTGACCAGCAGGTTCGCCACCACCCGGGACAGTTCGCCGGGATCGGCGTACAGCACCTGGTCGGTCATTTCCGCGTGAGTGATGGCGATACCGCGGGTGGCCGCGAGAGCGCGCATGTCCGACACCACATCGGACACCAGGTCCAGCAGCACCACCGGCTCCTTGCTCAGCTTGAGCATGCCGCTCTGAATCTTGGACAACTCGAACAGCCCGTCGACCATGCCGTTGACCGCGTCCACCTGATCGCGGATCTGCCGGATGTAGTCCGCCGGCTCGTCGACCACACCTTCCTCGAGCGCTTCGGCCATCGCCCGCATCCCGGCCAGCGGTGTCCGCAGATCGTGCGAAACCCAGGCCACCAACTGACGGCGTGACGCGTCGAGCTGCTCGACTTCGGCGCGGGCAGCGGCCAGCTGCGCGGATGACTGCGCCAGTTGGCTGGACAGTTCGGCGAATTCCCTGGAGCTGTCGACGTCCGCCGTGACGACTTCACCGCTACCGATCTGTTGGGCCGCGCGTTGCAGCCCAGCCAGTGACCGTCGTAACCGGCGCAGCATGAACCAGGCGGCGAGGCCGGCCATCAGCGCCGAGATGGCGATCACCGACAACAGCACCTGGAGGTCGTGCGATGACAGGTACATCTCGATCGAAATCGCCACGGTGGACGCGACAATGGCGACGATCGTCGCGCAGATCAGCGCCGTCACGTGCGTGCCGATGGATCCGCGCCGATTGAGCTGCATGACGAGGACGGCCGCCCCGGTGGCCACCGAGGTACAGATCAGGGCGGTCACCGCGATGACGACGAGGTCCACCGCGCCGAGGATCATGACGACTTCCCCGACGGCGTGAATCGGTACCCCGTGCCCCACTCGGTGCGCAGGTAGACGGGATCCCGCGGGTCTGCTTCGATCTTCTCGCGCAGCCGCCGGATGTGCACGGTGACGGTCGACGCGTCGCCGGCACTCCAGCCCCACACTTCGCGCAGCATCTCGTCGCGAGCAATCACGCGGTCGGGGTTCTTGAGGAGGAACAGCAGGAGTTCGTATTCGCGTCCGGTCAGCTCGACATCGGCACTGCCACAGGTGATCCGGCGAATCGTCGGGTCGATGCGGAACCGGCCGACCACAAACGGGGCGAGCGGCGATTGATGGGCGACTCTGTGCCGCAACAGTTTCGAGATACGCAGTTGTAGCTCGCGCAGCGCGAACGGCTTGGCCAGGTAGTCGTCGGCGCCGAGTTCGAGACCGTCGATCCGGTGCCCGCTCGCCCCGAGGGCGGTCAGCATGATCACCGGAACGTCGGAGCGGGTGCGAATCTCGCGCAGCAGGTCGTCACCGGAGAGCCCCGGCAGCATACGATCGAGCACGAGCACGTCGGGCGTCGACCGCTGCACGGCCTCGCGCGCGGTTTCCCCGTCGGCGTACTCGTCGATCCGAAAACCCTTGGCGCGCAGGTATGCCGCCACCGCGGCGCGCACCCGCTGGTCGTCTTCGACCAGCACGACATGCGCTCCGCCGCCGTCGTCGGAGCTCACGGGCGCATCCATATCGCACCTCTCATGGTGCTGAGCCTAGACAGCCGGCGGGGCATCGGGCCGTTTCTTACGGTTCTGAAATCTTTGTCGAATGCCCGTCGGGCACTACCTAACTTCATCGGCGACGGGGTGATCGGCACCCCACGATGCTCGAAGGAGTTCCACATGGTCATCAAGCCGATCGCAGCGACAGCAGCTGCGGTGTTCGCTCTGACGCTCACCGCGTGCGGCGCGAATGAGATGAAGTCGGCTGGTCCTTCCAGCCCCGCCAGTTCCGCCATGTCGTCCACCATGACCTCCGCGATGGGCACCGCGAGCGCCGCCGCGCGCATGGGCCACTTCACCGGCCTGAACGGCAAGCACGTCGGCGGCACGGCGACGGTCACCGGCTCGAATCTCGAGTTCACCGACTTCTCCTCGGATGAGGGCCCGGACCTGCACGTGTACCTGACGAAGGGGTCCGCCGAGTCCGATGTCGCCGCAGGCAAGCAGATCTCCGCCATCAAGTTCGACCAGGCGACGCAGTCGTTCTCGCTGTCCGGCATCGACACGATGGGCTACACCACCGTCGTCATCCACTGCGACAAGGCGAAGGCAGTCTTCGGCGCTGCCTCACTCATGTGATGTCCGATCTGATGACCACCCGCGCACTCACCACGCGCAACCGCGCCGACCTGGCCGCGTCGATACTCTTCGGCGCGGTCCGGGTCGGGCTGGGACTGCTATGGCTCCACGAGGGCTACGTCAAGTTCCGGGCCCACTTCGGGCGCGCGGACATCCTGCTCGTCGTCGACGGCGCGTCGGCGAATTCTCGTGTGCCGGAATATTTTCGGTTCGTGGCCGAGCACCTGCTGCGGCCGACGGCCGACCTCGCCGGCGTCATGACTCCGCTGACCGAGGTCGCGCTGGGCCTGGTCCTGGTACTGGGCGTGTTCTCGAAGCTGTCCGCGGTCGCATCGGCGGGATTGCTCGCGGTCTACTGGAGTTCAGATCAGCTCATCGCCCAATATCCGATCATGGCGCTGTTGAGCGTGGGCGTGCTTGCCGGACAAGGATATTCGAACCGCTGGTCGATCATGACGCTGGTGCGCCGGCGATCTGCTCACGAGGAAGAGGGATGACATGAAAGCGGTATTCGTCGCATCGGGGATGGCTGCGTTGGCTGCCGTCGTGATGCTTCACGCGCCGACGGCGTCGGCAGCGGCGTCGGCCGAAGGGGCCATCAACGACCTGCGGGCCGCGGGATATCTGGTGCAGCTCAACCAGACACCCACGGCACCGCTGACGGCCTGCACGGTCGGCGGCGTGCGCACGCTGGAGGGCGGCACCCCGTCGGCTCTCGTCGACATCGTGTGCCCTGACGGCTGCTGAGGGCCGGGCTGATCAGAGCTTTCCGGTGCGCAAGTCTTGACTGCTCTTCAAAACGGCCGCATCCAAACTCCAGTTCTCCGGCTGGACCCGCTCCCAGAGGCCGCCCTTCCCCGCCTCCCTGCCCAGTTCGTCCTCACGCTTGAACCACTGCTCGGCCGTGCGAATCCGATTCGGGTGGATTTCGTCCAGCAGCGCGTAGTCCCGCTTGATGATCCCGTCTTTCCACAGACTCCAGAAACCGGTGAAGTTGTCGCGAAATGTCATGGTGCTCGGGTCATTCGGGTCTGCGTTGTATCCGGCAGGGGTGTCGGCGACGCCGCCGAGCGGCCCCCGCCAGTAGGCGTCCACGTCGGTGTCGACGTATTGCGCGGGATGCCCGGTAACTGTTTCGAACGCCCGCGCAAGCTCGTGATACGCAATGTGGTCCACGGCGACCTCGAGATCCATGCCATTCGAACGGTCTGTGTTGTCGAAGAGCCAGCGGACGTAGTAGCCGCAATCCTCGAGCGAGACATGGGGCACCGCACCGTCGCCGAGTGGGACCCGCCAGGTGACGACGCCGTCCTCCACGCTGGGCGCCATGGGGGTCAGGGGCGAGATCGTCATCTCGATGTACGGACCCGTCGTGAAGATCGCGGCGCCCATCCGAGCCGAATTCGCCTGATTTTGCAGCAGGATCCATTCGGCGATGCGCCCCTTGCCGTCGTAGTGCCCGACGCGGTATTTGGAGTCGTAGCCGGCCTTCTTCAGCCCGTAGTCGAGGTTTCCGTACACGAAGAACCTGATGCCCTCTTCGAGGGCGATCTCGTAGGCACGCATGGCCCAATACATCTCGGTCTTCTCACCGGTGTTGAATCCGTCGATGTTGACGAACGCGCCGTCGCACCCGCGAAGGCCCTCTCGCAGCAGCGCTTCGTCGGTAAACGTGCCTTCGATCGCCGAGACGTTTGGCAGTTCGAGCAGCGATTTGGCGCGTGCACTCGTGGCATCGCGAGTGAGAAATCGGACGGCATACTTCCCGTCCGCGACCAGGTCGCGGACGACCGGGATGCCCTGGGCCCCGGTCGCGCCGATCATGAAAATCTTCGACGTGAGATGTGACATGGCAGCTCCTCCATTTGATGTATATACAACATTTGGGCATCGACGAAAGCCGACCCCAACGATTTCCTAGTCGCCGACCGACCGAACGACGTTGGTCGCGAGAGTCCGGACCGCCTTGACGCCGCCGGACCCCAAGAGTTCGGCGGCCTCCTGTTGAGCCCGTCGCCATGCCGGCATCACGGTCTCGATCTTCTGACGGCCCGCCGGGGTCAGCGCGACCTCACGCACCCCTTTGGCATTCACGGAAACCGCGTCCACCCAACCGTGTTTCATCAACAGACTCAGGTTGCGGCTGACGGTCGACCGCTCCAGCTGCAGCACCTCGCCGATCCGGGCCGGCGAGCAGGGGCCCGCCTTCCCCAGCGCCGCCATGAGATTGATCTGGGCGATGCTGACGCCGTGCTCTTCGAGGGCATGGTCGTACAGGCTCGTCACCGCCCGACCGAGTAGCCGGACGCGAACCGCCAGGCAATTGCTGGCGACCTCATCGACGGCAGAGTGGACCATGCCGCCATTGTTGCATATACACCATTGGTGAGCAATGAGCCGCTCGCCGAGCACGGTGATCACGAACTTGACGGGCGTCAACAGGATGCCTACGTTGCACTGAACCGCACCACCCCGGCAGCTCTCGACAGGAGGACCGTGCCTGCACCATCAGCATTCCGGTGGCCGGAGGCACGCGAGGCCGGCCCGCACGCCCGGATTCGCAACGCGCTCAAGCGAATCACCCGTTTCGACCTGTTCCCCGGCGACGAGATCGTCGACGGTTACGCCCGTCTGCTCACCACCGGCGACCCAGTTGCCGAACGGTTCGTCGACGAGACCTTCCTGGGCGATCTCGGGCCCGAACAATCCCGGGCGCTGTTGAACAAGGCGCTCGATCTCGGCGTCGATCAGGTGCCGGAAGCTCCGGATTCCATGCGGCAACTCTTCGCCGAATTCGAAGTGATCCCAGACTGGGTCAACCCGGAACTGATCGAGCAGGGCGCCGCGGTCTGGCGCCGCTGGGGCTACACCCTGGGCGCCATCGGCAATGCGGGCACCCTCGACACCTATACCGAGGGCTCGTTGGCCGTGCCGCTGTCACTCTCGGGTGGCTACGCCGGCGCGTCAGCACTGAACCGCTATCTGGAGACCACCCGCTGGTGGATCGAGGTGTGCCGGCCCGGCGCGGCGCTCACCCCGGGATCGCTGGGCCGACGCATCTCGATGCAGGTCCGGGTGATGCACGTCAGCGTCCGCCTCCGGGTAGCGGAAAACGCCGAATGGGACAGCGCCCGTTGGGGACTGCCGATCAGCCAGGCCGAGATGATGCTGACCCTGCTCGGCGGCAGTGTCGGCCCCGCGCTGGGCCTGTACTCGCTGGGCTACCTCACGTCACCGCAGGAAATCCGCGCGGCCATGCATTTCAACCGCTACCTCGGCCACCTGGTCGGGGTGCAGTCCGAGGTGTTCCCCAAGACCGTCGCCGACGGTGTGCGGATGCTGTATCTGTTCGACGCCACCCGGTCGCATGACTCCGGCGCGGCCGGCACTGAACTGGTGGAGTCGTTCGTCCCGTCCTTCGCGCCGCGCCAGGACCAGACCGGGCTGCAGCGGTGGCGCGCCAAACTGCATCTGCACATCCAGTCCGGCTACACCCGACTGTTCATGCTGCCCTGGAATCGCAAGCAATTCCGACTGCCGTCGCCCTGGCTGGGGTTGGCGCTGCTACTGGCCCGCGCGCCGTTCATCACCGTGCTGGAGATCGCCCGTCGGGTCAGCCCGGCAGTCGATGCGGCCTGGCAACGACGCTCGGTGGACGCCTGGGAGCGCTGGCAACGCTGGGCCTCAGAACACAAGCCAGAGCAGTTCATCGCCACGAATCCGCTGCGGCGCTGAGCACCTACCGGCGTCGAGTCAACCGCGAAAGACCAAGCCCACCAAGCAGGCCCACGGCCGCGCCGACCGCGACGCTGCTTGCGTCGACGCCTTCGCGCTCGCGATAACGCGTGACGATGGTGGTCGGCCCGGGCGGGGCCACCGGAACCAGTGCCAACGTGTCCGCGGACGTCGCCGCCCACGCCGTCGAGAACAGGATCAGCCGTGCGGTGACATAGGCGAACACCATCAGACCCAGCACCGGGCCGAACGTCGCGCCCGCCGGCCCGTGCATGACGGTCCGCAGGTAGATCGACCCCACCTGCTTGAAGAGTTCGAAGCCGACCGCGGCGATCAGGGCAGCGCGGGCCGAACTGCGGAAGCTGACCTTCTCCCGCGGTAGCCGGGCGATGATCCAGGTGAACATCAACCACGCCACGAGGAACGACACCGCCAAAGACGCCACCCGCAGCAGCACGCCGAGGCCGGGCACATGCCCGACACCGAACCAGTGCAGCACCGTCGTCATCAGCCCGGTGTCGCCCACAGCGGTCAGACCGATGGTGAGGACGATCGCCACGAACGCCGAGACCAACGCCAGCAGGTCCGACAGCTTGGTACCCACCCATCCGTCGGGTTCGCTCCGCTGCTCCCACATCTCGGTGAGGGCCTTGCGCAGGTTGGCCATCCAGCCAAGACCGGCCCAGGCCGCGGTCGCGAGACCGATGACACCGACCGAGGTGCGCGATTTCACCGCGGAATCCATCAACCCGACCAGCTGATTGCCGAAGTCACCGGAGACCGCCGACCGGATGTGCACCTCGAGCTCGGCCAGCAGGTCAGGGCGCGAGGCCAGCACGAAGCCGCCCGCGGCAAAACCGACCATGAGCAGCGGGAACAGCGCGAACACCGTGAAGTAGGTGATGCCGGCGGCATAGAAGTCGCCGTTGCAGTCCTGGTAGCGGTCCTGGGCCCGCATGATCCGATCCAGCCACGGGTGCCGCTGGCGCAGTCGGTCGAGCAGGCCCGGCTGGTCCGAGTCGGTCATTTCTGGCAAACCCCCTTGTTTGCCGGAAAGCCTAGTGGTCGACGCCGCCAGTGTCCTGGCGCGGCATCGCCGACATCAGCGCAGCCGCGGCAGGAAGCCCAGGCGGTCGTTGACGCGCTGCAGCGTCTTGAACGCCACCTGCTCGGCGCGCTCGGCGCCGGCGGCCAGCACCGACTCCAGTTCGGCCGGGTCGGCCAGCAGCTCGTCGACCCGGTTCTTGATCGGGGTGACGTACTCGACGACGGCTTCTGCGGTTTCCTTCTTCAGGTCGCCGTAGCCGCGCCCCTCATACCCGGCCACCAGCGCTTCGATGGCGGTGCCGGTGACCGCCGACTGGATGGTCAGCAGGTTGGAGATACCCGGCTTGGCCTCGGTGTCGAATCGAATCTCGCGCTCGCTGTCGGTCACGGCCGAGCGAATCTTCTTGGCGCTCTTGGCCGGATCGTCGAGCAGGTTGATCAGCCCGGCGTCGGTGGCCGCCGATTTGCTCATCTTCGCCGTCGGGTCCTGCAGGTCGTAGATCTTGGCAGTGGCCTTGGGGATCATGGCCTCGGGCACCACGAAGGTGTCGGGGAAGCGCGCGTTGAACCGCTGGGCGAGGTCGCGGGCCAGCTCCAGGTGCTGACGCTGGTCCTCACCGACGGGCACCAGGTCGGTGTCGTACAGCAGGATGTCGGCGGCCATGAGCACCGGATAGGTGAACAGGCCGATCGTGGTGGCGTCGGCGCCCTGCTTCTGCGACTTGTCCTTGAACTGCGTCATGCGCGACGCCTGGCCGAAGCCGGTGAAGCAGCCCAGCAACCAGGCCAGCTGAGTGTGTTCGGCGACGTGGCTCTGCACGAACACCGTGCTGCGGGCGGGGTCGATGCCGAGCGCCAGGTACTGCGCCGCGGTCACCAGCGTCCGGCGACGAAGCGTCTCGGGGTCCTGAGGGACGGTGATGGCATGCAGGTCGACGACACAGAAGAACGCGTCGTAGCCGTCCTGCAGGTGGGCCCAGTTCTGCACCGCACCCAGGGCGTTGCCCAGGTGCAGCGAGTCGGAGGTGGGCTGTGCCCCGGAAAAGACGACGCGCTTGTCCGCGCCTGCACCGCTGTTGCTCATGATGGCTCCAATTTTCGCACTGCTGTCATCCGGGTTTGTCCGGGGCTGGCCATCAACGAGGTGTGTCCGGCCCACGCAGGCCCGCGCGATGAAGCGGAACCGGTACAGCGAGTGTGTCAGCGACTACTAATGGATCGTGAGCCCGACAAGGAGAACAAGTGAGCCTCGATCAAACGTCGCCCGGTCACCTGATGGCCGCCGAAATCGCCGAACAGCCGCAGGTCTGGCGCCGACTGCTTGACGACGGCCGAGATCCCATCCGCGCCGCTGCCGCCCAGATCGCGGCGGCCGCACCACGATTCGTCCTGTTCGTGGCGAGAGGCACCAGCGACCATGCCGCGCTGTACGCGAAATACCTCGTGGAGATCAACCACGGGCTACCCGCAGGCCTGGTCTCGCCGTCGACCACGACGGTCTACGGCGCCCAACCCGACCTGCGCGACGTGCTCTACGTCGCGGTGAGCCAATCCGGTGGCTCGCCGGACCTGGTGCGTTCGGTAGAGGTGGCCCGCGACAGCGGTGCGCTGACCGTGGCCGTCACCAACAATCCGGCGTCGGACCTCGCTTCGGCAGCGGCGATTCACATCGATGTGCTCGCCGGAGCCGAAAAATCGGTGGCCGCGACCAAGTCATACACCGCAGAGTTGCTTGCGCTGCAGCTGCTGCTCGGCGGCGGTGCCGGTGATGTCGAGGCACTGCCTGATCTCGGCGAGCAGGTGCTCTCCTCCGGCGAGCTGGTGCGTGAGGTCGCGCAGCGGTACCGGTTCGCGCAACGGCTCATCACCACCGCCCGCGGCTACTCCTACCCCACCGCCCGCGAGGCCGCACTCAAGCTGATGGAGACGTCTTACCTTTCCGCGCAGGCATTTTCGGGTGCCGATCTGCTACACGGCCCGCTCGCGACGGTCGACCCGCAGGTGCCTGTACTGGCGGTGGTGCCCGAAGGGGCCGGCGGCCAGGCGATGGCGCCAGTGCTGGAACGACTGGCCGAGCGCAATGCCGATGTGTTCGGAGTCGGCGCTCCCGCGGCACTGTCCGGGCTCGCCGGCGGCATCGCGCTGCCCAGCGGCGTCAGCGGAGAGCTCTCCCCGCTGCTGGAAATCCTCCCGCTACAACAGCTTGCGCTGCATCTGGCGCTCGCCCGCGGTGGCGAACCGGACCAGCCGAGGGGGCTGCGGAAGGTCACGGAGACGCTATAACGCTGAGCACTCATGGCAGGTCGGGCGTCGGTGCCAGACGTTGCAGCACCTTGAGGAAGACCCGGCGCTCCTCGGCGCTCAGTTCGCCGAGCCAGTGTTCCTCACCGCGCTGAATGTCTGCCTGCACCGCGTCCTTGAGGCGGCGTCCCGACGCGGTGATCGACAGGAGGCGAACTCGGCGATCGTCGGGGTCGGGAGTCCGCTCGATGTAGCCGCGGTCCTGCAGGTCGTCGAGCGTGCGGATGATGCGGGTCTTGTCGGCCCCGATCGCCTGCGCCAGTACGGCCTGGGACCGCATCGGGGTCTCGTCGAGTGTCAGCAGCACGACGTAGCCCCACATGCTCACGCCATGGGCGTCGAGCACCGGCTGCTCGGCGGCGATCAGCTCACGCAGCAGCGGCGCGAGCAGCGCGGCGAGGTCAGGTCGCTTGGCTGACATCCGATCATCGTAGGCATTGCCATATCGTATGCGCATGCTTACGATAAGCCCATGCCTACATTATCCACCGATCTCCTCAGCAGTCACCGCGCGGCGGTCCTCGCTTCGGTCGACGTCGTCACCGCCATCGGCAGTTCCGATTTCGGACGGCCAACTCCCTGCACCGCTTGGGATTTGGCCCACCTACTCGCTCACATGACCGTCCAGCACCGCGGCTTCGCAGCCGCCGCACGTGGCGGTGGCCAGGATCTCGCGCTCTGGGATCCGGCTTCCGTTCGCGACACGCAGGACCCGGTCGGCGAATACGCCTCGGCCGCGCACGATGTGCTGGACGCGTTCGCCGCTGCCGATCCCGAAAGTCAGTTCGCACTACCGGAAATGGGCACATCGGTGCCCGCCGAGATGGCGATCGGTTTCCACCTCGTCGACTACGTGGTGCACGGCTGGGACGTCGCCGTCAGCCTCGGCATCCCGTTCACGCCGCCCGACGACGTCGTCGCCGCAGCCCTCCCCGTGACCCTGGCCGTGCCCGACGGCGACTTCCGCAACATGGAGAACTCGCCGTTCGGTCCCGCTCGTATTGGGCTGGCCACCAACGACTTCGACCGCCTACTCCGGCACCTCGGCCGCGACCCGCACTGGGGCGATGCGTTCGACCACGAGTCACTCCGTCCCGTCCAGTAACTAATTGGGGACTTCCGGCCCTGTTATCAGTAACTTTCGGCCACTGAGGTCAAGTGCTACGTCATCGATACCGTCGGTTGTATGACTTACGTTATCGGACGAGAATGCGTTGATGTCACGGACATGTCTTGCGTGCAGGAGTGCCCGGTCGACTGCATCTACCAAGGCGATCGGGCGCTCTACATCAATCCGCGGGAATGCGTGGATTGCGGTGCCTGCAAGCTGATTTGCCGAGTCGATGCGATCTACTACGATGCCGATCTGCCCGAAGATCAGCTCGCGTACCTCGCTGACAATGCCGCATTCTTCGATGAGGTACTCCCCGGACGCGACGCGCCCCTTGGCTCCCCCGGCGGCGCCAGTGCGATCGGTCGTGTCGGAGTGGACACCCCGCTGGTGTCGGCCCTACCCCTTCGGAGCTGAGCCCACCAGACCATCGCCGATATCGCGGCCGAGTCCGATCAGCTGTACTCGACCGTCACCGGTGCGTGGTCGGACCAGCGCAGCGCATACGCTTCGGCCCGCTCCACGCGCGCCGCGACGGCTTTGGGCGCCAGCTTGGCGTTGGCCAGGTGGTAGTCGATGCGCCACCCGGCGTCGTTGTCGAAAGCCTTGCCACGCCAGGACCACCAGCTGTACGGCCCGGCGACGTCGGGGTGCAGCTCACGCACCACGTCGGTCCAGCCGGCGGCCATCAGGTCGGCCAGCCACTGCCGCTCACTGGGCAGGAACCCGGACTTCTTGACGTTCGCCTTCCACGCCTTCAGGTCCAGCTCCGTCGCGCAGATGTTCCAGTCGCCACAGATCACGACGTCGCGGCGCTTGCGGCTCAGCTCGGCCATGCGGGCGGCCAGCGCCACCATGAAGCGCTCCTTCTCCACCTGCTTGTCGGTCTCGGCCTCGCCCGTGGGCACGTAGACGCTGGCGACCGTCGCGCCGTCGGTGTCGGCCTCCAAATACCGGCCGTGCGCGACGAACTCACAGTCGGGGGTCAGTCCCACCCGCACCGCGGTGATCGGAGCCCGTGACAGCACGGCAACCCCGTTGCGACCCTTCGCGTGCGGTTCAGCCGACGCCAGGTGCCAGCCGGCATCCAGCGCCGGCGCCAAGGCCTGTGCGAGCTGTGCGTCGTCGGCCCGGGTCTCCTGCAGGCAGATGACATCGGACTTGGTCTCGGCCAGCCACGGCAGCAGCCCGAGGTTCTCCTCGGAGCGTTCCTTGACCGCAGCGCGGATCCCGTTGACGTTGATGGTGGTGACGATCACGATGCAGAACCCTAACGTCCCGGTACGACAGTGCACCCGGGGCAAGAGCGCCCCGGGTGCACGTCGTTCGATTTGCGACTACTCCTGAGCGGAATCCAGCGCTGCGTTGAACGTGGTGCTCGGCCGCATCACCGCCGCGGTCTTCTCCGGGTCCGGTGCGTAGTAGCCACCGATATCAGCCGGGCTGCCTTGCGCCGCAGCCAGTTCCGCGACGATCTTCTCCTCGTTCTCGGCCAGCGTCTTGGCCAGCGGAGCGAACTTGGCGGCCAACTCGGCATCCTCGGTCTGCTTGGCCAGCTCCTGCGCCCAGTACATCGCCAGGTAGAACTGGCTGCCCCGGTTGTCCAGTTCGCCCGTGCGCCGTGAGGGACTCTTGTTCTCGTCCAACAGCTTTCCGGTCGCACTGTCGAGCGTCTTGGCCAGCAGCAGGGCCTTGGCATCGTCGGTCTTGTTGCCCAGGTCCTCCAGGCTGGCGCCCAGGGCCAGGAACTCACCCAGCGAATCCCAGCGCAGATGGTTCTCCTCGACCAGCTGCTGCACGTGCTTGGGCGCCGAACCACCGGCACCGGTCTCGTACAGGCCACCGCCGGCCATCAGCGGCACGATCGACAGCATCTTGGCACTGGTACCCAGCTCCAGGATCGGGAACAGGTCCGTGAGGTAGTCGCGCAGGATGTTGCCGGTGGCGGCGATGGTGTCCTGCCCGCGCATCACCCGCTCGATGGTGTGCCGCATGGCGCGTTCCTGCGACATCACGGAGATGTCGAGGCCTTCGGTGTCGTGGTCCTTGAGATAGGTCGCGACCTTCTTGCGCAGTTCGTTCTCGTGCGGGCGCTCCTGGTCCAGCCAGAACACCACCGGCATGCCGGAGAGCCGGGCGCGGGTGACGGCCAGCTTCACCCAGTCGCGGATCGGTGCGTCCTTGACGACCGGCATGCGCCAGATGTCGCCCTCTTCGACGGCCTGGGTCAGCAGCACCTCACCCGAATCGATGTCGACGATGTTGGCGACGCCGTCCTCAGCGATCTCGAAGGTCTTGTCGTGGCTGCCGTATTCCTCGGCCTTCTGCGCCATGAGGCCGACGTTGGGGACGGTGCCCATGGTCGTCGGGTCGAACTGGCCATGGGTCTTACAGAAGTTGATGATCTCCTGGTACATCCGGGAGAACGTCGACTCGGGGTTGACGGCCTTGGTGTCCTTGAGCTTTCCGTCGGCGCCGTACATCTTGCCGCCGAGCCGGATCATCGCCGGCATCGAGGCGTCGACGATGACGTCGGACGGAGAGTGGAAGTTCGAGATACCGCGGGCCGAGTCGACCATGGCCAACTCGGGACGGTGCTCGTGGCACTTGTGCAGGTCGTCGACGATCTCGTCGTGCAGCGACTTGGGCAGCGTCGAAATCTTGTCGTACAGGTCCGAAAGGCCGTTGTTGACGTTCACGCCCAGCTCGTCGAACAGCTTCTGGTGCTTGGCGAATGCGTCCTTGTAGAAGATGCGCACCGCGTGACCGAACACGATCGGGTGGCTGACCTTCATCATGGTCGCCTTGACGTGCAGGGAGAACATGACGCCCGTCTTGTAGGCGTCCTCCATCTGCTCCTCGTAGAAGTCGATGAGCGCCTTCTTGCTCATGTACATCGAGTCGATGATGTCGCCGGCGTCGAGCTTGACGAGCGGCTTGAGCTCAATCGTCTTGCCCGCCTTGGTCTTCAGGACCATCTTGACGTTGCGGGCCTTGTCCAGCGTCATGGACTGCTCGCCGTGGTAGAAGTCGCCGTGCTTCATGGTCGCCACGTGCGTGCGCGACGCCTGCGACCACGGACTCATGCTGTGCGGATGCTTGCGGGCGTACTCCTTGACGGCCTTCGGCGCGCGACGGTCCGAGTTGCCTTCGCGCAGTACCGGGTTCACCGCGCTACCGAGACACTTGCCGTAGCGATCCTTGATCGCCTTCTCTTCGTCGGTCTTCGGGTCGCCCGGGTAGTCGGGCAGGTTGTAGCCCTTCTCCTTCAGCTCCTTGATCGCCGCGATGAGCTGCGGCACCGACGCGCTGATGTTGGGCAGCTTGATGATGTTGGTATCCGGGGACTGCGTCAGCCGGCCCAGCTCGCCCAGGTTGTCGGGGACCTTCTGCTCGTCGGTCAGGTAGTCGCTGAACTCGGCGAGGATGCGGGCCGCCACCGAGATATCACTGGTCTGGACATCGATGCCGGCGGCACCGGCGAAGGTGCGCACGACCGGCAGGAAGGCGTACGTCGCGAGCAGCGGCGCCTCGTCGGTCAATGTGTAGATGATGGATGGTTTCTCGCCACTCATGGTCACTCTCCCGGCGTCACGGACGGTACGTACGAAAATCTATGTCGAGTCCGGCGTCTGCACATGACTACGCGTTGGCACGACGGTTACGAAGTTACCGTGACCGGCGAGGCAAGCTTCCGGTGGTCCGGTCTGACGCATACAGAACTGGATCGATACGGACAGGCTGCGCGAACCGGACCGACAGCGGCACGCTGTCTCCCGCCCACCGGACGGGACCAGCTAGCAGTTGCCGAGCCACTTGCGATACCCTCGAAAGCGGTCATGAGTGCCAGCGTCAAGCCCCGGCTTGCTGGCCGGCAACCCTCCATCCGCGGTGGGGTGCCCCGGGAGACGACCAGGTTGAGCAGCCGCATACCGGCTGCGAGGCAAGCGCGGGTCCGCCACCACGGACCCGGATGACTGGGTGAGTGGAGGCATTCTATGTGTCGCTGTCCGTGATTCGCAGAGTTCGCGAACCCATTCGTCGTACCTAAAAACTCACAGGAGACACCCCTAACATGACCACTGAGGCCATCGACCCCACCGCAAGCTGGAGCTTCGAGACGAAGCAGATCCACGCAGGTCAGAGCCCCGATAGCGCTACCAATGCCCGTGCGTTGCCGATCTACCAGACGACGTCGTACACGTTCCGCGACACCGACCACGCCGCCGCGCTGTTCGGGTTGGCCGAGCCGGGCAACATCTACACCCGCATCATGAACCCGACCACCGACGTGGTCGAGCAGCGCGTCGCCGCGCTCGAAGGCGGCGTGGCCGCGCTGTTCCTGTCGTCCGGGCAGGCCGCCGCGACCTTCGCGATCCTGAACATCACCGGCACCGGCGACCACATCGTGGCCTCGCCGCGGCTGTACGGCGGCACGTACAACCTGCTGCACTACACGCTGCCCAAGCTCGGCGTCGAGGTCAGCTTCGTGGCCGACCCCGACGATCTGGACTCGTGGCGCGCCGCGGTGCAGCCGAACACCAAGGCCTTCTTCGCCGAGACCATCTCCAACCCGAAGATCGACATCCTGGACATCCCCGGCGTCTCGGGCGTCGCGCACGAAAACGGCGTCCCGCTGATCGTCGACAACACCGTCGCCACCCCGTACCTGATCCAGCCGCTGGCCCACGGCGCCGACATCGTCGTCCACTCGGCCACCAAGTACCTGGGCGGACATGGCTCGGCGATCGCCGGCGTCATCGTCGACGGTGGCACCTTCGACTGGACCAACGGCAAGTTCCCCGGCTTCACCGAGCCCGACCCGAGCTACCACGGCGTGGTGTTCGCCGACCTCGGCGCGCCGGCCTACGCACTCAAGGCGCGGGTGCAGCTGCTGCGCGATTTGGGCAGCGCCCTGGCACCCTTCAACGCCTTCCTCATCGCGCAGGGATTGGAAACGCTGTCGCTGCGCGTTGAACGCCATGTGTCCAACGCACAGAAGGTCGCCGAGTACCTCGACGGCCGCCCCGACGTGCTCTCGGTGAACTACGCCGGCCTGCCGTCCTCCCCCTGGTACGAGCTGGGTCGCAAGCTGGCCCCCAAGGGCACCGGTGCGGTGCTGTCATTCGAACTGACCGGAGGCATCGAGGCGGGCAAGGCGTTCGTGAACGCGCTGACGCTGCACAGCCACGTGGCGAACATCGGTGACGTCCGGTCGCTGGTGATTCACCCGGCGTCGACGACGCACCAGCAGCTGACCGCCGAGGAGCAGCTGGCCTCCGGAGTCACCCCGGGCCTGGTGCGTCTGGCTGTCGGCATCGAGGGCATCGAAGACATCCTCGCCGACCTGGAGCAGGGATTTGCTGCCGCCGGTTCGGTGGGGGGTGCCGACCGAAAGGCGGCCTTGGTGTGACGATTATCGACGTGCCCGTGTCTGACATTTCCGCAGCGCCGCTGCTGCCTGCCGAGGGCGAGACCGGTGTGGTCAACATCGGCTCGCTGACGCTGGAGAGCGGCATCGTGCTGCCCGACGTGTCCATCGCGGTGCAGCGCTGGGGCGAGCTGTCCCCCGCCGCCGACAACGTGGTGATGGTGCTGCACGCGCTGACCGGCGACTCGCACGTCACCGGTCCGGCCGGGCCCGACCATCCGACTGGCGGCTGGTGGGACGGCGTCGCCGGCCCGGGTGCCCCGATCGACACCGACCGCTGGTGCGCCGTCGCCACCAACGTGCTCGGCGGCTGCCGCGGGTCGACGGGCCCCAGCTCGCTCGCGCCCGACGGAAAGCCCTGGGGCTCCAGGTTTCCCGCCATCACGGTGCGCGATCAGGTGAACGCCGACCTGGCCGCCCTGGCGGCCCTCGGCATCACGCAGGTGGCCGCGGTCGTAGGCGGCTCGATGGGCGGCGCGCGGGCGCTGGAATGGCTTGTGGGACATCCTGATACGGTGCGGGCCGGCCTGGTGCTGGCAGTCGGCGCCCGGGCCACCGCCGACCAGATCGGCACCCAGTGCGCACAGGTCGCGGCCATCAAATCCGACCCGAACTGGGCCGGCGGCGACTACTACCTGACGGGCCACACCCCCCACGACGGCATCCAGATCGCCCGCCGGTTCGCGCACCTGACCTATCGCGGCGAGAAGGAACTCGACGACCGGTTCCGCAATACTGCGCAGAATCATGAAAACAGTTCTGCCGACGGCCTTTACGCGGTCGAGAGCTACCTGGAGTACCAGGGTCGCAAGCTGGCCGCGCGGTTCGATGCGGGCACGTATGTGGCGCTGACGGATGCGTTGAGCAGTCACGATGTCGGGCGTGGGCGGGGTGGCGTCGCGGCGGCCTTGTCCAAGTGCCCGGTGCCGGTCATCGTCGGGGGCATCACCTCCGACCGGCTGTATCCCATTCGGCTGCAAGACGAACTGGCCACGCTGCTGCCGGGTTGTCCGGGTCTCGAGGTCATCGAATCCGACTACGGCCACGACGGTTTCCTGGTCGAGACCGACAAGGTGGGCCTGTTGATCCGCCAGACGCTCGACTTGGCCTCCCGGTGACGGGCGAACGCTCGCTGTCCTTCGGAGAGCAGGCTGCTGCCTACGAACGGGGACGCCCGTCATATCCGCCGGAGTCCATCAACTGGCTGCTGCCCACCGGCGCCGTCGACGTTCTCGACCTCGGCGCCGGTACCGGCAAACTGACCGTCCGACTGGCCGAACGCGGCCTGACGGTCACCGCCGTCGACCCCATCCCCGAGATGCTCGAGGTGCTCAGCGGGTCGCTGCCGTCGGTGCCGGCCCTGCTCGGTACGGCCGAGGAAATCCCGTTGCCGGACAACAGTGTTGACGCGGTGCTCGTGGCGCAGGCCTGGCACTGGTTCGACCCGGAGCGGGCCGCGGCGGAAGTGGCTCGGGTGCTGCGACCGGGCGGCCGGTTGGGTCTGATCTGGAACATCCGCGACGAACGGCTGGGCTGGGTCAAAGAACTGAACCGCATCATCGGCTGCGAACACGACCCGTCCGCGGATTCGCTGTGCGGCGGCTTCACCGACATCGAGACCCACCGGTTCGAGTGGACGAGTTACCTTACGCCGCAAGCGCTTCTGGACCTCGTCGCGTCCCGGAGCTACTGCATCACCTCACCCGCCGACGTGCGCCGGAAGGTGTTGGGCGAGGTGCGTGAGTTGCTGAACACGCATCCGGCGCTGGCCAGCAGCACCGGCCTGGCGCTGCCGTACGTCACCCACTGCGTGCGGGCGACGCTGGCCTGAGCGATTTGTGCACGTCTGGTCACGCTCAGCGTCACCACACGTGCACAACTCACTTCCCGATGAATCCACCGATGACCGCGGTACCCGGGCCGACGCGTGCACCAGGGCCGGGCACCGCGGTCGTCGACTGCGCCTCGAGTTCCCCGCCGCATTGGGCACATACCGCCATTGCCGTTGTGACACAGCCGCATTCGTCGTGCACCAGCAGCGCCGGGGGTCCGTCGTCTCCGGCTGCCCACTTGTCACCCCAGGCGAGCAGGGTCACGATCACCGGATAGAGGTCCCGCCCCTTGTCGGTGAGCACGTATTCGAAACGCGGTGGCGCGCTCTGGTATTGGCGCCGCTCCACGATCGCGTGCCGCTCCAGGTCATCGAGGCGCGCAGCCAGGACGTTCGAGGCGATGCCGAGATCACGGCGGATGTCCTCGAACCGAGCCATGCCTGCGAACAAGTCCCGCAGCACCAGGGCAGTCCACCGTTGCCCCACCACGTCGAGCGCCCGCGCGATCGAGCAGGAGATGTCGCCGAAGGACTGCTTGGACATCGCACCAGCCTAGTCCATTGCTTTCTGCAATGGACTCTGTTTAGGTAGGTTGCAAATAACAAGCGACCCGCAGGGGGTTCTGATGACGACAAGCACAGATTCGGTCGCGACGTTCTGCGCGGCCACGCGCACCGGGGATGTGGACCGCTTCATCGCCGCGCTGGCTCCCGACGTGGAGCTGACCTCCCCACTGTCGGGGCACATGGTGTTCCGCGGCCCGGACGATCTCCGCGTCCTGCTGACCGCGGTCTACTCCGGCATGCGAGACCTCGAGTGGGAGAACGTCATCGGCGACGGACCCACCCGCGTCGCGGTGAGCCGCGGGCGCATCGCGGGCCTCACCATCACCGACGCCCTGGTATTCGAACTCGACGATGCCGGACTGATCCGGCGACTGCGCCCGCACCTGCGGCCCTGGCTCGCGGTGACGGTCTTCGCCTTGCTACTCGGTCCCAAACTCGCCGCCCACCCCGGCGTCGCGCGCCGCGCGCTCAGGCGCTGATCTCAGCCGGACCGAACCACCGCTCCAGGGCAGCACGTAGGCCCTCGGCATCCGCCACGGCGAAAGCGTCTGCGGCCCAAGCGACATAGCCGTCGGGGCGGATCAGCATCGCGGCGGGACCCTCGGCCATGGCGGCGACCACCATGTCGACGCGGCGGTCCCACGGTGCGGCGACTGCGGCCGCCCCACCGCCGGCGAGGTCGAGCATCACGCCCCGACCATGGTGCAGCAGATCGGTGAGACGGCGTCCGTCGTCCAGCGTCGCTTCCGGCACCATGTATCCGGTAAATCGGTGCGGGACGCCACCCATGTCGTAGCGAACGTCCGCGCCCGCCAGTAGTCCGGCCATATGGGCGGCCGTATCGGGCAGCTCGAATAGTTCGCCCAGAAGCGTGCGCAAGGCGCGCACCTCGGGTCCGGGCGCGGTGAGCGCGATCTGGGCCAGCGAATGCATCATGACGCGCTCGCCGACCGGATAGCGCTCGGATTCATAGGTGTCGAGTAATTCCGCAGGTGCCCAGCCATTGATGACAGCAGCCAGCTTCCAGCCCAGATTCAAGGTGTCCTGCAGACCGAGGTTCAACCCCGGACCACCCATCGCCGAATGCACATGTGCGGCATCACCGATCAGCAGAATGCGGCCGGACCGGTAGGCGTCGGCCTGCCGGGTGTTCTGGCCGTCGATACGGCGCATCGCGAACGGACCGGGGCCGGTCGGCACTTCAAACGGCACGTCGACCCCGAGCACTCGGCGCAGACTCTGCCGGAGTTCGTCATACGTCAACTCCCCCGGCGCACCCTCGGGCAGTGAACCGAACTCGAGGGTGCCCAGCATCGGCGGATCTCCGTGCGCCTCGAAGAAGATCGCCATACCGGTGTCATAACGGTTGTGCCCAAACGGAATCCGCCCGAATCCGGGCACATCGAACTCGCCGTCGGGGGTGCGGAACTCGTCGGCGATGCGCACGTGCGCCAACCGGGCCACCGTCGGCGACGTGTGTCCGGGAAAGCCGATACCCGACTGCTTACGGACGGTGCTGCGGCCACCGTCGGCACCCACCAGCCAATCCGCTTCCAGCACATAGGCGCCGTCGGGAGCGGCCACATCGACGGTGACACCGTCAGGCCCGGCGGACAGCGCGGTCACGGCGTGTCCCCACCGCACCTCGACCCCGAGAGTCTGGGCCCGCTCGTACAGCAACTGGACCAACCGGGGCTGCTTCATCAGCACGGCACGCATCGGATTACTCTCGACGCCAACAAAATTCAGCGGCAGGCCGGAGAACATCCAGCCGTAAGCGGGCTGCGGCGCGTTGGGATCGCCCGTGAATGCCTGGTAGAGGCCCCGCATGTCGAGCTGCCGGATCACCTGTCCGACAAGGCCGTTGGCCTTGGGCTCGTCACCGGGCCCGGGCAGCGCGTCAAGGATGACCGGTTTGATGCCGGCGAGGGCGAGCTCGCAGGCCATCATCAGGCCGTTGGGTCCGGCGCCGGAGATCAAAACGTCAGCGGGCATGGTCACTCCTTCGTGCTGTTCGGTTCGGGCAGTCCCGCGATGACGGCATCGAAACCCGCGCGCATCAGCTGGGTGATGGACACCGGCGGATCGGCGTTGGCGTACGCCTCCATCGCGGTGTCCCCGATGGCGCGGACCACGGCCACCACCAGGCGCGGGTACATGTCGTCGGGGCCGAGGCCCGTTCGCTCGGCGATGGCCGCCACCCAGTCCTGGTAGAGGATCTGCGGCACCGCATTGCGAACCTCGGTTCGCATCAACAATTTTCGGACTTCGACGAGTTCGCGGCGGTCCGGGATGAGATCGGCACCCGTGATGTCGACCATCTCTTCTTCCAGCGTGCCCGTCACGGCCACGATGATCGACGTCCACAGCGGTTCGTCGGCCGGCCGCGACCGGAACGTCGCAACACTGCGCTGCATCCGCTCGGCAATGCGATAAGCCAGCGCCTCGTACTTGCCGCTGAAGTAGTTGTTGAACGTCCGTAGGGACACTCCCGCCAGCGCCGCGATCTCCTCGCGAGTGACGGCATCCAGCCCGCCGCGATCGAACGCCAGCTGCAGCGCCGCGTCACTGAGTGCTCGGCGCGTGTCGAGCTTCTTTCGTTCGCGCAGACCAGTTTCGGCTGATTCGGTCATGGCACCACCATACGGATAATTTTGCACGGCAGGCAAGTTTGCCCAGCGGGCAATTTCCTGTGAATATGGTTGACCCAAGTCATTGACTATGGTCAGTAAACCGAGTACAACTTGAGCCACCATGACCCGCGCCACCGCCAAACCGTCGCTGCGAGAAGCCAAACGGCTGGAAACCCGTCAGCGTGTGCTCGATGCCGCGATCACCGAATTCAAGCGCGCCGGCATGGCAGATGCCGATGTCGGCGCCATCATCAGCGCGGCCGGTGTCGCACACGGCACGTTCTACTTCCACTTCCCCACGAAAGAACACGTGCTGTTCGAACTCGAGCGCCAAGCCGAGGAATCCGCCGGTAACGAGCTCGCCAAGTTCCTACAGACCCCACACACCCTCGAAGCGGCGCTCAACGAGGTGGTCCGGGTCATCGTGGCCGTGGAACAGCGGCTCGGCCGGTTGCTCTTCAAAGACGTGCTGGCCCTGCACTTCTCGTCGAACCGCCCACTCGACGACGAATGGACCGACCACCGGGTGATCGTGCTGGTGGTCCAGGAGATCGAACGGGCACGCCAGGCCGGCGAAGCCGACGCGGACGTCGACCCATTCCACAGCGCGGTCTACTTCCTGCTCAGCCTCTACGCCCTGCTGACCACCAGTCGCGGGGCGGACCAGATCCGCACCGCATTGCTGGACAACTTCGTCCACACCGCGCTGCGGGGTATCGCAGCCCGCTAACCGGAGGAGACATCCATGTGGCAGGAAATCGCCCGGCTCGCCATCGCGTGGGGCGCCATGGCCGCCCTCATCGCCTTCTGGTACTGGATGTTCTCCAACATCGGGACCTTCTGAGAAACCCGGTCCCCCAGTGTCTCAGTCGATTACGGCCGCCGAGCTCGAGCGGGCCTGCGCGGTGACCGCGGTCGCGCTGTCGGAACGACGACGGACCGGGGTACGGCTGATCTCCGGCGAGCAGCGCCGCTTCGGACTCAGTGCCAGCCGGACCGTCGTCCACGTCCCGTACCCGGCGCCCGCAGCCGACTGGTCGTTGCGGACCTACAGCTGCGGCATCGCCCTGCAGTGCGCGCCGTCGAAAGACCGGATTGCGCAGTATCCGCTGCACCGGTTATCCGCGCGGGAACTCGGCGCGCTCAGGCTGGTCGAGGGTGGGGTTGCACTGGGCTGGGTGGCGGGCCACTGGCCCGGCCTGCTCCCGGAAGCGCGCCGGACGATGCCTGGGCTGGAACCGGCCGACCCGGATCTCGATGCGAGCGAAATCCTCAGTCGAACAGACGCATTGGCGCGGTCCGGGGCCCGGTTGGCGGAGTACCCGGTACTGGGCACACCGCCGCTCAGCGCGGCCGCCACCCGTACGCTGGCAAGCGCGGTCCGGCGGACGCTCGGGCGCATGCCGTGGACGTCATCGCGCTCGGACGCCCAACGCCTGATGTCGATCCCGGTCGGCGGCGAAGGCGGCGTACGCAACGCCAACCTGCCACCGGCCAGCCGGCCCGAGGACGACGACCTGGACGTCCGGCCCGACCAACGCGCCGGAATCCCCTACCCCGAATGGAATTCGTGGCGTGGGGCGTTCCTGCCCGATCACGTCGTGGTCCTGGAACGACGGCAGACCCGGCACGAGCAGCGCGGCGGCGCGGCACCGGACATCCGGCGCTGGTTCGACGAACCCACCCACCGCACGATGACCAATCGGCTCGAGGACGGCAGCGATCTGGACGTCGACGCCTACGTCGCGGCCTATGCGGACGCACGCGCGGGTTCGCCGCAGGAGCCGAAGGTGTTCCGCGCCTTGCTGCCGAGTGCGCGCGACACCGTCACCGCCGTGCTGATGGACGGCAGCTCGTCGTTGGGTGTCCATCAGGGCCGGGTGTTCGACCTCGAATTGGCGTGCGCCGACGCACTTTCCCGGGCCATGACGGTCGCGCGAGAGCGCCACGGCATCTTCGTCTTCAGCGGCAACACCCGGCACCGGGTCGAGATTCGGTGCCTGAAAGACTTCAGCGACAACCACTTTGCCCTGCCCAGCAAGTCCGGTCTGGTGACGGGCGGCTACACCCGACTCGGCGCACCGATCCGGCATCTGACCAGCCGCCTACTGACCCAGCCCGCGGGGCGTCGCCTGCTCATCGTGATCGGCGACGGCCTGATTTCCGATGAGGGCTACGAAGGCCGGTACGCGTGGGCCGACGTCGCGCACGCGGTCGATGAGGCCGACGAGGCGGGCGTCGGCGTCTACTACCTGGGTCTGGGACCGGTCCGGGTGGATCCGCTACCCGAGGTGTTCGGCTCCCGACGGTCCCGGCGGATCCGCCGTATCGAGGAACTCCCCCGCGTCCTGGCACACGTGCACCGAGAGTTGGTTTCCGCATGAGGAATTGGGCCGCAACCGATTCGCCGTACCTGCCGGCCGGCAACGAGGTGACCACGTTCCGCCAGGCGTATCAGCGGCGACTGCCGGTCATGCTCACCGGACCGACGGGCTGCGGCAAGACCCGATTCGTCGAGCACATGGGCACCGTGCTGGGTCGCCCCGTGCTGACGATCAGTTGTCATGACGATCTGACGAGTTCGGACCTGGTCGGCCGGTTCGTCGTCGCCGGCGGCGACGTGATCTGGACCGACGGCCCGTTGACCCGCGCCGTGAAAGAGGGCGCTATCTGCTATCTCGACGAAGTGGTTGAGGCGCGGCACGATTCACTGGCGATCCTGCACTCGCTCACCGATCACCGACGAACCCTGTACCTGGACCGGGCCGGCGAGGTGGTCCCGGCGCCCGATTCGTTCCTGCTGGTCTGTTCGTACAACCCGGCCTACCGGCATTCCCTCAAGGACCTCAAGCCGTCGTTCCGCCAGCGGTTCGTCACCATCGCGATGAACTATCTGGCGCCCGAACGCGAGGCCGACGTCTTGGTCGGAGAAACCGGCATCGACATCGGCGCCGCACAGCGGCTCGTGCAGTGCGCCAACAGTATTCGTCAGGCCGACGACGCTTTCCACTTCGAGCCGCCGTCCACCCGCGTGCTGGTCACCGCAGCGCATCTGATCGCCGCAGGGGCCGACGAGGTGTCGGCTGCCGAAGCCGCCGTGCTGGCCCCATTGAGCAGCGACGGCGCCA
The DNA here is from genome assembly GCF_056555145.1 of Mycolicibacterium sp. P4_G11. Classification (NCBI taxonomy): domain Bacteria; kingdom Bacillati; phylum Actinomycetota; class Actinomycetes; order Mycobacteriales; family Mycobacteriaceae; genus Mycobacterium; species Mycolicibacterium sp. P4_G11. The sequence goes on along the minus strand of NZ_JBFUJW010000009.1, from coordinate 88,836 downwards.
TCGGGGATGGTCTGCGCGAGATCGCCGCGGCGTGCCTACAACCGGCGGTCATCCATTGATCACGAACATCCCTGTCAGAAAAGGAGATTCACGTACATGAACGAGCAGGATCGTAAACGCAAGCGGGCACTGATCGTCTTCCAGCTGTTCGCGTACGGATGGCTGCTGGCGATGTTCCTGATCCAGTTGCACATGTCGATCGTCCGGGGCTGGTGGTCGCTGTGAGCGCGACGACAGTACCGACCGTCAGCTACGACCAGCACCACGACGAATCCCGGCTCGCGCAACGGCAAGCGGACCGCTGGCTGATCACCGGCACCCTGTTGATGGGGTCGATGTTCATCGGCTTCGTCGGGCTGCCGTTCTTCCTGCGCGGCGTCTGGCTGCAACGGCGTGCGCAAAAGGCGGGGCTGTCGGTGCGGCCGATCATCGTGACACTCATCGGCTATCTGGTGATCCTCGACGCCGCGCTCAACAGCATCGGGTGGTCACTGGACCTGCTGGCCAACCACACCCTGCTGAACCGCACCATCATCACCGCGTGGGGCAACATGTTCGACGCCGGATACTTCTGGCACTACAACGAACTGTGGATCGGCGGAGCGGGCGCACCGGGCGAAAAGGCCTGGGAGGTCGCGCTGATCCTCACGGTGTTCACCATGCGCATCGCCGCCGGTATCGCGTTCCTGCAGATGAAGCGATGGGGCCACCAGTGGCTGATCATCACCTGCTGGTTCGGCATCGTCATCTGGATCGGCTACACATTCAACATGACGATGTTCGCCGATATCCGTTACGCCGGAGTGGTTTTCCCGGTCGTCGGCTGGTGGCTGTACGACATCTTCTACATCACACCGTTCCTGGCCATCCCATATCTGCACACTGTCAACCGCGAAATCTTCAGCGACTGAAGGACATCCAATGAGCATCGCCGACACCGAGTCGCCCAAGGCGGACGACACCCTGCCGCTGGGCACCACGCCCGTCTACGCCAACATGCACAAGTGGCTCAAGCGCGGCCTCTTCGTGTGCCTGTTCGGACTCGTCATCGAAGGTTCGTTCACCATGCCGGCGCTGGCCGTCTGGTACGGCTGGCCGACATTATCGTTCAGAGAGATCTGCAGCGAGCTGATGAAGGTGCGCTACTCCGACGACACCGTGGAATGCACGTTCCCGTACGACTTTTCGGGTGCGCCGTTCGGTGGACCCGCAGAAGCGACCGGGCAGAAAACCGCGCAGGACACCTGGGGCGTACAGCCGGTGCCCCACTATCATCGACTCGGCTTCCGGGAACTGGTGCAGATTCACGAAGACCGACTGGCCCGCACCAGCGGCCACTGACGGCGATTTGTGCACGTTTTTCCGCGGCGACCGCGGAAAATCGTGCACAAATCCCAGCGGATCAGAAGGCGTAGGCGCCGAACCGGCCCCAGGCCACGAACAGCGCCAGACCGAGCAGCACCACATTGATCGCCACGTTGGGGTATTCCTTGCGACGGCCATGGGTGACGATCGCGCCGACCATGGTCAGCGCCAAGCCGACGGCAGCCAGTGGGACCAGCACCGGAAGGATGTGGACCAGCGGCGGCACGATCAGGCCGATAGCTCCGGCCACCTCGGCGGCGCCGATCCCCCGGATGGCGTTCGGGTCGACGTCAGCGGCCCAGCCCTGGCCGGCCGCGACCAGCTTGTCTTTGGGAACCACCAGCTTCAGCACGCCGCTGCCCACGAAGACGAAGGCCAGTACGCCGGCGACGATCCACAGTGCCGTGTTCATGTTGAGCTCCTCAGCATTGAAGGTTGACGGTCTTACCGACCTGATGGAATTAAGCGGACTATAGTCCGAATTATTCCCAACCGTCCAACGCCGAGTGGCCACCTACTGCACACTTTTCGTGAAAAGCCGTGCAATAGGTGGCCACTCGGCGGAAGAAACTTAGGCAGTACCCAGCGGGTTGATGGTCCAGGCGACGTACAGCATCACGGCACTAACGGAGGCCGTCGTCGCGACGTCGATGATCCGGCTGCGGACCACCAGCAGACCGGCGCGGTCGTCGGTCAGCAGCAACCGCATGGCCGCGGCGATACCGACACCGATCGCCATCACCAGCGCACCGCGGCGCCAGTAGCCGCCGATCACCAAGGCGAACGCCACCACGAAGAACACGCCCACCGACAGGATCGGCCATTGGCCGGCGAACACCTTGCGGGCGAATTCCTTTGCGGTCAAGACAGTTTCGCCTCTTCCGCCTCGACGACGTTGGCCAGCAGGAAGGCGCGGGTCAGCGGCCCGACGCCACCGGGATTCGGCGAGACGGCACCGGCCACCTCCCATACGTCGGGGTGCACGTCACCGGCGAGCTTGCCGTCGACCCGGCTGACGCCCACGTCGACGACGGCCGCGCCCGGCTTGACCATGTCAGCGGTCAGCATGTGCGGCACGCCGACGGCGGCGATGATGATGTCGGCCTGCCGGGTCAGGGCGGGCAGGTCGCGAGTTCCGGTGTGGCACAACGTCACTGTCGCGTTCTCCGAACGCCGGGTGAGCAGCAGCCCCATCGGCCGGCCCACGGTGACACCGCGGCCGATCACCACGACCTGCGCGCCGGCGATCGGCACCTCGTAGCGGCGCAGCAGGTGCACGATGCCGCGCGGCGTGCACGGCAGCGGCGCGGGCTCGTTCAGCACCAGCCGGCCCAGGTTGGTCGGGTGCAGTCCGTCGGCGTCCTTGTCCGGGTCGATGCGCTCCAGAGCGGCGTTCTCGTCGAGGTGCTTGGGCAGCGGCAACTGCACGATGTAGCCGGTGCACTCCGGGTTGGCGTTCAGCTCGTCGATGACGGCGTTCAGCTCGGCCTGGCTGATGTCGGCGGGCAGGTCCCGGCGGATCGAGTTGATGCCGACCTTGGCGCAGTCGGCGTGCTTGCCGCGCACATAGGCGTGTGAGCCCGGGTCGTCGCCGACCAGCACGGTGCCCAGACCCGGTGTCCGGCCGGCAGCGGCCAGCGCCGCCACCCGCTTGGTCAGGTCAGTGAAGATCTCGTCGCGTGTGGCCTTGCCGTCCAGCGTGATTGCACCCACGACGAACATTGTGTCAGGCGCGGTGGAACCGGCGTTGACACCACCCGACACCACGTGGTCAGCTGCGTCGGTGAACACCCAGCCCAATGTGTCCACTGACGTTTTCAGTGAAGCCAAACTCGGTCCGATCACGCTGCGCAACCGGATCATCAAGGCCGCGACGTTCGAAGCGTCCACCCCTGATGCCCTGGTCACCGACGATCTGATCCGCTACCACCAGCTGCCCGCGGCCGGCGGCGTCGGCATGACGACCGTCGCCTACTGCGCGGTGTCCCCCGGTGGCCGCACCGACGGCTGGCAGATCTGGATGCGACCGGAGGCCATCCCCGGCCTGCGCAAACTCACCGACACCATCCACGGCGAGGGTGCCGCGATCAGCGCGCAGATCGGCCATGCCGGGCCCGTCGCCAACTCCCGCACCAACAAGGCCAAGGCCCTGGCACCGGTGCGGTTCTTCAACCCGCTGTCGATGCGGTTCGCCCGCAAAGCCACCCGTCAGGACATCGACGACGTCACGGCCGCGCACGCCAACGCCGCCAAACTCGCGATCGAGGCCGGCTTCGACGCCGTCGAGGTGCACCTGGGCCACAACTACTTCGCCAGCTCGTTCCTGTCCCCGCTGATCAACAAGCGCCGCGACGAGTTCGGCGGCTCGCTGGCGAACCGGGCCAAGGTGGCCCGCGGGACGGTCCAGGCCGTCAGAGAAGCCGTCGGCAACCAGATCGCCGTCATCGCCAAACTCAACATGAGCGACGGCGTCCGCGGCGGTATCCCGATGGAGGAGTCGCTGCAGACCGCCAAATGGCTGGAAGAGGACGGCGCGCTGGACGCGCTGGAACTGACCGCCGGCAGCTCGCTGGTCAACCCGATGTACCTGTTCCGCGGGGACGCACCCGTCAAGGAGTTCGCCGCGAACTTCAAGCCGCCGATCAGCTGGGGCATCCGGATGAGTGGTCACAAGTTCTTCCGCGAATACCCCTACCGCGAGGCCTACCTGCTGCGCGACGCCCGCCAGTTCCGGGCCGAGCTCAAGATGCCGCTGATCCTGCTCGGCGGCATCACCAACCGCGAGACCATGGACCTGGCGATGGCGGAGGGTTTCGAGTTCGTCGCGATGGGCCGTGCTCTGCTGGCCGAACCGGATCTGCTCAACCGGATTCAAGCGGACCGCAGCGTCAAATCGGGCTGCACACACTGCAATCTGTGCATGCCGACCATCTACAGCCACACCCACTGTGTGGTGACCGGGAAGCCGGACTGAACCGGCGGGTCCCCAGGAAAGTCGGCGGCAGCGGATAGAGTTGCCTCCGATGACTGGACCAGCCGCACTGCCAGCGCTCACTGTTCGCCATGACGCCGCCACTCGCACCTTCGCGCCGGGAAACGACGTCGTCGTCGGCCGCGATCTGCGCGCCGACTTCCGCGTCGCTCACCCGCTGATCTCGCGGGCGCACCTGATGCTGCGCTTCGATCACGGCCGCTGGGTCGCCGTCGACAACGGCAGCCTCAACGGGATGTACGTCAACGGGCAGCGTGTTCCTGCCGCCGATCTGCACAACGGCTCGGCGCTGAACATCGGTAACCCCGACGGGCCGCTGCTGACCTTCGAGGTCGGCCAGCACCTGGGGCCCGCCGGCACGCCGCCGACGACGTCCATGCCTGTCACCCCGGCGCCGACGACCAACCACCGGCCCAGCGCGACCTGGCCCAGCCAGCAGCCGTACACCCCGCCGTCGGCCGCGCAGCAGCGCTACCCGAGCGGTCCGCAGACCTCCAGCCCATCGGGTCCGCAGCCGCAGTATCCGAGCGGGCCGCAGCCGCAGTACCCGAGCGGGCCGCAGCAGCAATACGGCCAGCCTCAGCCGCCGCGCTACCCGACCGCGCCGCAGCAGTACGCACCACCGTCCGCTCCGGTGTCGCGGCCCGCGCCGGCACAAATCGCGCCTCATGACGAGCCGAGCTCGCCAGCCACGCAGTTCGGGCCGACCGCCGTGGCGCGGCCCAGCGAGAACAACCTCGGCACGACGATGCTCAAGATTCTGCGGCCCGGCCGCAACGCCGAGGTCCCCGCCGGAGCCATCAAGATCGGTCGCGGCACCGACAACGACATCGTCATCCCCGACGTCCTGGCATCACGGCACCACGCCACATTGGTCCCGTCGGCCGGCGGCGGCGCGCAGATCATCGACAACCGCAGCATCAACGGCACGTTCGTCAACGGCCAGCGGGTCGAGGAAGCGATGCTTCGCGACGGCGACACCGTCACCATCGGTAACGTCGACCTCGTCTACAGCGGCGGCACCCTGGCCCGTCGCACGGTCACCACAGCCGACACCCGCACCGGCGGTCTCGAGGTCCGCGGTCTGACGTGGACCATCGAGGGCAACAAGACCCTGCTGAACAACATCTCGCTGGATGCCCGCCCCGGCACGCTGACCGCGGTGATCGGCCCGTCCGGCGCCGGCAAGTCGACGTTCTCCAAGCAGGTGGCCGGCCTGACGCACCCGACCAGCGGCACCGTCACCTTCGAGGGCCACGACATCCACGCCGAGTACGCCTCGCTGCGGTCCCGAATCGGCATGGTGCCGCAGGACGACGTGGTGCACGGCGATCTGACCGTCCGGCAGGCCCTGATGTACGCCGCCGAGCTGCGGCTGCCGCCGGACACCACGAAGGAAGACCGCGAGCAGGTCGTCATGCAGGTGCTCGAAGAGCTCGAGATGACGAAGCACCTGGACACCCGGGTGGAGAAGCTGTCCGGCGGTCAGCGCAAGCGTGCTTCGGTCGCTCTCGAGCTGCTGACGGGGCCGTCGTTGCTGATCCTGGATGAGCCGACATCAGGCCTGGACCCGGCACTGGACCGCCAGGTGATGACGATGCTGCGGGACCTGGCCGATGCCGGTCGTGTGGTCTTGGTGGTCACGCACTCGCTGACCTACCTGGACGTCTGCGATCAGGTGCTGCTGCTGGCACCCGGCGGCTTGACGGCGTTCTGCGGCACGCCGAGCCAGATCGGTCCGGAACTGGGCACCACCAACTGGGCCGACATCTTCTCGTCGGTTGCCGGTGATCCAGAGGCGGCCCACCAACAATTCCTGCAACGCTCCGGCCCGACGCCGCCGCAGCCGGCCGCGGCAGCCCCGGCTGATCTGGGTGCGCCGGCGAAGACATCGCTGGTGCGACAGTTCTCCACCATCGCCCGGCGACAGGTGCGGCTGGTCGTGGCTGACCGCGCCTACACCGCGTTCCTGCTGTTCTTGCCGTTCATCATGGGTGTGCTGTCACTTTCGGTGCCCGGTGGTGGCGCGAACAAGTCCAGTGTTGGCTTCGGTAAACCTCTCCCGGCCGGCCCACCTGATTTCGGCGCCGCGCCGAGCGAACCGGGCCAGATCCTGGTGATGATGAACGTCGGCGCGATCTTCATGGGCACCGCGCTGACCATTCGCGCTCTGATCGGTGAGCGGGCGATCTTCCGTCGGGAACAGGCCGTCGGCCTCTCGACCACCGCGTACCTGGCGGCCAAGATCGCGGTGTTCACCGCATTCGCGGTCGTCCAGTCCTCCATCGTGGTGGCCATCACGATCATGGGCAAAGGCTGGGGTCCGGGCGCGGTCACCGGTGGTGCGGTGATACCCAGCCGCAACCTCGAGATGTTCATCGATATCTCGATGACGTGCGTGGCGGCCGCCATGACGGGTCTGGCGCTGTCCGGTCTGGCCAAATCTGCCGAGCAGATCATGCCGTTGCTGGTGGTGGCGGTCATGAGCCAGTTGGTGTTCTCCGGCGGCTTGATTCCGGTCACCGGCCGGGTGGTACTCGATCAGCTGTCCTGGCTCACCCCGGCACGGTGGGGTTTCGCGTCATCGTCGTCGACCATCGATCTGACCAGATTGGTGCCCGAACCGCTCCTGCCCAACGACAAGTTCTGGCATCACACCACCGGCGCCTGGTGGTTCGACATCGGCGCGTTGGTCGTGCTCTCGGCGTGCTATCTCGGCTTCGTGCGCTGGCGGATCCGCCTCAAAGCTGACTGAGGTGACTCGGCCGGGAAACGGCGGCTAGGAAGACAAGTCGAGGCCGTGGGCGACGGCGTAGGCGATGGCCTGGTCGACGTCGATGCGAGCGCCCCGTACCCGTGCAGTGGTCCAGAACGTCGCATCCATCCGGGCCGCCCGCAGATCAGCCTCCTCGAACTTCGCGTCCTGTACCCGCGCGCCACGTAGATCGGCGGCGCGCAGCACGGCTTTGCGCAGGTCGGTGCCGACGAGCGAGGCCTCGGACAGCCGGCAGTCGGTCAGGTCCACCGCACGCAGGTCGCAGCCGGCCAGGACCGCCAGCCGCAGGTCGACCTCGATCATCGTGATCGGCCGCAGTGAGCACTCCGTGAACGTCGACCCCAGCATGGTGCAGTGCCGGAAGGTGCTGTGCGCCAGCGAGGTCCGCCGGAAGGTGCAGTTGCGGAACGCAGAGCCCGAGTGCTCGGACTCGGTCAGGTTGACGCCGCTGAAGTCGCAGTCGGTGAACACCACCCGCTCGGTGCGGAGCCGGCTCAGATCCCCGTCGTATTCGTCGCGAAAGACGACTCCGGTGAATTCCGTGTCCTGCCAGTGCTCGTCGGGAACCGTCACGAGTTCGTACGATAGCCCGATGGCCGATCTGGCACGCCCCGCTGACCACCTGTCGAGACGTGGTTTCCTCACACTGACCGCGGCCGGACTGACCGCGTCACTGAGCACCCCGATTGCCTTGGCCGACAACGGCAAACTCATCGACTTCACGCACCTGCAGGTGCCGGTGGACCAGGTCGTGGCCGCGGGCTACACCGGGGTCATCGTCTACGTGTCCGAGCTGCGGCCGGGCGCGACGTTCGACTTCAAGCCCGTCAGCCGCGGCTACACCGACGCGCTGCGCGCGGCGGGTCTGCACGTGGTCAGCGTCTACCAGTACGGCAAACCGGGTTGGGTGAACAGCCCGTCGGACTTCACCCGCGGCTTCGACGGCGGCGTCGCCGACGCCCGCACCGCGTTGAGCCTGCACGCCGCGGCCGGTGGGCCGGATACCGCGCCGATCTTCTTCAGCGTCGACGAGGACATCTCCGCCGACACGTGGAAAAACGTTGCGCTGCAATGGTTCAAGGGCATCAATTCAGTGCTGGGTGTTGCGCGCACCGGCGTCTACGGCGGCGCCCGGCAGGTCACCTGGGCGGCCGACGACGGCGTCATCGGCCGGTCCACCACCCCGGGGCATCGCTGGGCCTGGCAGACCCGGGCCTGGTCCGGTGGCGCCCACGCGCCGATGGCGGTGCTGTATCAGGCGACGGTGGTGACGGCGTCGGACCCGGGCACGATGATCGGCGACTTCCACGTCGACGAGGACGACATTCTGGCCGCTGACTACGGCCAGTGGGACCTACCGCGTTAAGCCGGGGCGCCCAGACTGGTCAGTGCGTATTCGGTGACGGTGATCAGCGCGTCGCGCGCCGACTGCCGCTGCCGCGCGTCGACGGTGACGACCGGGATGTGGTCGGCCAGGGCCAGCGCCTTGCGGACCGCGTGGCCGGGATGCCTTGGGGCGCCATCGAACTCGTTGACCGCGATGATGAACGGTAGACCGCGCGCCTCGAAGAAGTCGACGGCGGCGAAGCTGTCCTGCAGCCGGCGCACGTCGACCAGGATGATCGCGCCGATGGCACCGCGCACCAGGTCGTCCCACATGAACCAGAACCGGCGCTGCCCCGGGGTGCCGAACAGGTAGAGCACCAGGTCGTCGGCGAGGGTGATGCGGCCGAAGTCCATGGCCACCGTGGTGGTGTTCTTGTCGGGAGTGCCGGCGAGTGCGTCGACCCCGGCCGAGGCGTTGGTGACGATGGCCTCGGTGCGCAGCGGCATTATCTCCGAGACCGCGCCGACGAACGTCGTCTTACCGGCACCGAACCCACCCGAGATGACAATCTTCGTCGACGCGGGGGCGTGCCGGTCAGAGTGCCCGTAGGCCACGCAGTGTCCTCCCAATCAAGTCACGCCGGTCGTCGATGCTCGTCGCTGTGCCGAGCGTGGCGTGTACTTGAAGATAACCCTGCGTGACGAGGTCGCCGATCAGTACACGCGCAACACCGAGTGGTATTGCTAACTTTGCCGCGACCTCGGCCACGGAGGGCCGGGTGGAACCGAGTTTGAGGATCTCGCCGCGCACATCGTTGCCGGGCCAGTGTGATGCGGAAGCGCCCGCCATCGGATAGATCGGCGCCTCCATGGGCAGCTCGATCTCAGTGGTGGTCCGGCCGGCGGTCAGTGTGTAGGGCCGCACCAGGCTGGGCTGCTCCGCGGTGAATGCGGCCTCCCAGGCGTCAGATGTCGGCTCCATGATGACGACCTACGACCTCATCCGATTCGTCGGCTCCGCCGTCCGGCGCGCGGACTGCACGACGGTGCCGACCCGTTCGACCAGAATCGCCATCTCGTAGCCGATCTGGCCGATGTCGCACGACCGGGTCGCGAGCGTCGCGAGGTTGGAACCGTCGCCGACGCGCATCAACAGCAGATAGCCGTGTTCCATCTCGACCACGGACTGCAGCACGTGCCCGCCGTCGAACAGCTGGGAAGCGCCGGTGGCCAGGCTGGCCAGTCCGGAGGCGACGGCGGCCAGCTGGTCGGCGCGCTCGGTCGGCATCCGCGAACTGGCGGCCATCAGCAGGCCGTCTGCGGAAACCAGGATGGCGTGGGCCACGCCGGACACCTCGTCGGCGAATTTCGTCACCAGCCAGTCCAGCGACTCGCGCTGAGTCGTACGCGTCATCACCGGCCTCCCGTATCCCGGGACTGCGACCGGCCCGCATGCACGCCACCGAAATGTCCACTGATACTCGCCCGGACCGCGGCGGGGTCACGCAGCGGCAGCCCCTCGGTGGCCGGGTCAGCGTGGACGTCCTCGTCGGGCGCACCGGGGATCAGCCGGGCACCGGGCTGACGGACCGGCAGGCCCGCCTCGGTGTGCTCGACGACCGGCGCATCCTGCGCGGCAGCTGCTGCGGACCAACCCTGGTCCCACACCGTCTGCCAATCGAGGTCGGTGCTGTTGGCCAGTTGCGTGGGATCGTCGATCAGCCATTCCGAGAGCATCTTCTGGTAGATGGCGTCCTCACTTCCGGCGGTGCTCTGCTGGGGCTTCGGGGCGGGGCGGGGTGTCGGAGCGGGGCGGACCTGAGGCGCTGGCTCTGGAGCTGACGGCTCGGGTGCCTGAGGCTGCGTCTGCGCCCGGGCCGCGAAGAACGACGACGTGTCGGTCGGTGCCTGCGCGGTCCGCTCGACCGGCGACTCGGCAGGCGCGGCGATACCGCTGGCGCCGGGGTTGCGCTGCGGCAGATTGATGCCACTGAGGTCACCGACGTCGGCGGGGCTGCCGAATCCGTTGCGCTGCTGAGGCACCACGAACGCCGGTTCCACCGCCGCGGCGGGCGGCGCCGGGGGCTGCGCGAAGGGCTGTTCCACGGCGCCGAACGTCGCGAAACCGCCGGTGTCCGGACCGAGGCCCGGCAGGGCGGTCACGCCGGTCTCCGCTGTCGACGAGCCGTCCCAGTAGGTGCCGAAGTCCGGGATCGCGGGCAGTCCGACGAGCAGTTCGACGGGCACGTAGATGCCGGCCGTGGTGCCCGAGTCCGGGTCGCCTTCGACCGTGTCGCGCAGCCGGACGACCAGACCGTGCTGGTTGGCCAGCCGGCCGACGACGAACAGGCCCATGTGCCGCGCGGTATAGGTGTTGACCTCCCCGCCTGAGCGCAGCCGGCTGTTGGCCATCCGGAGATCGGCTTCCGTCATACCGAGGCCGCCATCGCTGACCTCGATCACGAGCGCACCGTTTTCTGCGTGCACGGCGGAAACCTGTACCTCCGAACTCGGCGGCGAATAGCGCAACGCGTTGTCCAGCAGTTCGGCCATCATGTGCACCAGGTCGCCGGCGATCGAGCCATGGATCTCGGTGTCCGGGGAGTCGACGATGGAGACCCGGGTGTAGTCCTCGACCTCGGAGGCCGCGGCGTTGATCACGGTGGTCACGGGCACCGGCTCGCCCTGCTCGTGCGGGACGTTCGTGCCGGCGAGGACCAGCAGGTTGGCGCCGTTGCGCCGCATCCGCGCGGCCAGGTGGTCCAGCCGGAACAGCTTGGCCAGGCGCTGTGGATCCTGTTCGTCGCGCTCCAGCTGATCGATGACCGTCAGCTGCTGGTCGATCAACGACCGACTTCGCCGGGACAGCGTCTCGAACATGTCGCTGACCTGCAGCTGCAGCCTGGCCTGCTCACCGGCGAGCAGCACCGCCTGCTCGTGCAGTTCGTCGACCGCGTGCGCGACCTGACCGATCTCCTCGGTGCTCTGCACCGGCAGCGGCCGCACCGTCACGTCCGCGCCGGACCGTACCTCGTCGAGCTCACGGACCAGGTCCTCGTGGGCGACCTTGAGGGCGCTGTTGCGCAGCCGGCGCAGCGGCCGGATCAGCGTGCGCGCCATGTACAACACGATGAGCAGGGCCAGCACCATCACGGCGCCGACGATCACCGAGTCACGGATGGCTTCGGTGCGCTTGGCGGTGGCCTGATCGTCTACCGCCGAGATGACGGTCGCGGACGCGCTGTCGAGCATCTTCCCGGCGATCTCGCTGGTGGTCTGGATCGACTGGCTCAGGTCGGGATTGTTGACCAGCTGCACGTTCGGGTCGGACATCATGGACATCCGTTTGACCATTTCCTGGGCCAGCTTCAGCGCCTCGGGCGAGCCGACGCCCAGCACTTCGCTCATGCCGAACAACGTCGACGGTTCGGTACCGGCCAGGGTGGTCATCGAACTGCGCAGTTCGTTGTCCGGCAGTTCGCCGCCGAGGGTGACGAGCAGCTGCTGCATCATCATCTGGCCGCGGGCGCCGACGGCCCGGCTCAGGCCCTGCGTCTGGGCGCGAATCTTCACGTCGTCGATGCGCACCGAACCGGTGATGGCGTCTTCGGCGGTCAGCAGGATCGGCGCGTAGGAGGTGACGCGCTCGCGCAGCCCGATGCTGTTGGACGCGACCTTGTTGAGCAGCCCCTGGCCACCGTCGAGCAGGGTCTTGACGCCGGTACGGACGTCGGTCGCGACGTCGGTGTCCGTCAGCCGGTGTTGCAGACGACGTTTGCTCTCGTCATAGGCGCTCAGCGCCTGTTGTGCGTCGCCGCCGGTGGAGCTGGCCAGCATCGCCGCGTCGAACGTCGCCATGTAGTTCGCAATGGCCGGCACCATTTCGGCGCGATCGGCCGCGCGACGCAAATCTCCCGCGTCGGTCCAGCCCGAATAGATACGCATTCCGCCGAACGTCCCGGCCAGCACCAATGGCACAAAGGCGATGGCGAAAACTTTCCACGCGACCGGCCAATTCGACGGCGCGAAGCGAGACGGGCGTTTCGCGGGCGCGCGGGTGACTTGATCGGCTGCCGAAAACTGTTGCGCAGCAGTCATCGCGGCTCGGCTTCCCCGCCGGCCATCGGACCGCAATCAGCTAAAGGCACATGGTTCATATTGGTGTTCCCCGCCGGATTTTCAGCCCACTCGGGCACGGGAAATCCGCCTGGCAATCTGTCGCAGTATGACAGCGATGAGCAGCTGTTTCCATGCTTCACATCCAACGAACAGCGTTCGTGACCGATGTGTTGCACGGTTGTGTGGTAAAAGTGTGCGGCCATTGGTGATTTAGAGTGCCTAGATGGCACGGAGCCGGCTGACCCCCGACCAACGTCGGGACCAGATCCTCGATCTCGGTATGGCGGCATTCTCTGTCCTGCCTTTCGAGCAGGTGGCGATGGAGGACATCGCGGCACAGGCCGAAATCTCGCGGGCCTTGATCTACCACTATTTCCCCAGCAAGAAGGAACTGTTCGCGGCACTCTGGGCCAGGGCCCACGAGAAATTGGCCCACGACTCGCACTTCACCGCAGCCGACACCGTGCGTTCCCAGATCCGCGGGGCGCTCGTCGCGCACTTCACGTTCTACGAGCACAACCTGACGCTGATGATGATCGCCAATCGCAGCGCCATCGCCGCCGACCCCGCCGTGCGCAGCCCGATCACCTTCGAACTCACCCGGCTGCGCGACCACGCGCTCGACGCCCTGGACCTGGCCGGATCCGGTCGCGATCTGGTTTCGGTGGCGCTTTCCGGCTGGCTCGCGCTGGTTCGGGAAGTGGCCCTGGAATGGCTTGAGCTACAAAGCTTTTCTCGTGACGCGGCCGTCGACCTGTGCATGACCGCACTCGACGCCTTGGTGTCACCGCATGCCGATCTGAACCAGCTGCCCCGTGGCGTCGCCGGCCAGGCCACCGCGCGCTGACGATTTGCACGCTGCCCGGGGTGCGACACCGCGCCCAGCGCCGGGTGCTGGTTGACTCTCCCGATGACACCGGCGACCAGCCGGTCGGTGACCAGGCAGAGAGGCGGCACGGTGGCACTGAAGGTGCTGTTCTACTCACCCCGGATCGCGCCGAACACCGGCAATGCGATCCGGATGGTCGCAGCCACCGGCGCCGAGCTGCATCTGGTCGAGCCGCTGGGCTTTGACCTGTCCGAGCCGAAGCTGCGTCGTGCCGGGTTGGACTACCACGATCTGGCGTCGGTGACGGTCCACCCCGATCTGCCGGCCGCGTGGCAGGCACTCATGCCGGCCCGGGTGTTCGCCTTTACCGCACACGCGAATTCGTCGTTCGCCGACGTGGCCTACCAGGGGAACGACGTGCTGATGTTCGGGCCCGAGCCCACCGGCCTGGACGCGCAGACCCTCGCCGATCCGCACATCACCGGACAGGTCCGGATCCCGATGATCCCGGGCCGGCGGTCGTTGAACCTGTCCAACGCCGCGGCCGTCGCGGTGTACGAGGCGTGGCGCCAGCTCGGCTTCGCTGAGGGTATTTAGCCGAGCTGACGCGTCAGCTCACCAGGTGTCCCAGTGCGCGAGCTGCTCGGCCGGCAGCCGCTGGGCCTTCTTGAAATCGGTGCCCTTGGTGTAGGCGATCGGGAACAGTCCGCCCTGCGTGTAGCGCTCGAACGGGATGCCCAGCAGCTCGGCGGCCTGCCGCTCGCCATCGCCGAGCAGGTGCAGCGTCGTCCAGGCCGAGCCCAGACCACGCGAGCGCAGGGCGAGCATGAAGCTCCATGCCGCCGGCAGCAGCGAGCCCCAGTACGACGCCTGCATGCCGGCTTCGGCACCGTCGGGCCGCCCCTCGAGGCACGGGATCATCAGCACGGGGGCCTTCTCGAAGTTCTCGTTGAGGAACTCCGCCGAGCTCTTCACCGCGCCGGCCCGGTCGTCGCGCATATCGCCGCGCTGCGGTGCTTCCATCGCCAGGTACGGGGTGCCGTTGGTGCGGTAGATATCGGCCAGGGCCTTCTTCTTGGCCTCATCCTCGACGAAGACGAACTGCCAGCCCTGGTTGTTGGAGCCGGTCGGCGCCTGCAGCGCCAGATCGAGGCACTCCATGACGACCTCGCGCGGTACGGGCTTGTCGAAGTCCAGTCGCTTGCGCACCGATCGGGTGGAGGTCAGCACTTCGTCAGCGGTGAGGTTCAGCGTCATAGCCGCACATTACCGCCAGTCCGACGCCGCCCCGTAGCGACGGTGGCGGCGCCGCTGAGTGCCTCTCAGTGTCGCGGCAGCTTGGTCACCGCACGCACGATCGGCACCAGCGACTTCTGCCACAGCGACTTCGACAGGCCGAACGGCGGGTCGAGGTTGAGCACCTTGGACGTCGAAATCGTCTGGGACTCGGTGTATTTCAGCAGGCCCTCGGCACCGTGCCGACGACCCACACCCGAAATTCCCATGCCGCCCATGGGCGCACCGAGGCTGCCCCAGGCCAGGGCGTAGCCCTCGTCGACGTTGACCGTGCCGGACCGCAGGCGGGACGCGATCTGCTCGCCCTCCTCGATCGAGGCGGCCCACACGCTGGCGTTGAGCCCGTACTCGGTGTCGTTGGCCTTGGCGATGGCCTCATCGACGTCGGCGACGGGATAGATCGACACCAGCGGACCGAAGGTCTCGTTGTTGGCGCACTCCATATCGGAGCTCACGTCGGTGAGCACGGTCGGCTCGTAGAACAGCGGGCCGATGTCGGGGCGGGCATTGCCACCGGCAATCACCTTGGCGCCCTTGACCTTTGCGTCGTCGACGTGGCCGGAGACGGTCTTGAGCTGCCCTTCGGAGATCAGGCTGCCCATGTCGACGGTGAAGTCGTATGCGGTGCCGAGCTGCATCTTGCGCACCTGGTCACCGAACTTGCGGGTGAACTCGTCGGCGATGTCCCGCTCGACGTAGATGCGCTCGATCGAGATGCACAGCTGGCCGGCGTTGGAGAAGCAGGCGCGGGTGGCGGCCTTGGCCACCTTGTCGAGGTTGGCGCCGCGGGCGACGATCATGGCGTTCTTGCCACCGAGTTCGGCGGAGAACCCGATGAGGCGACGGCCGGCATGCTCGGCGAGGTGGCTGCCGGTGGCCGAGGAGCCGGTGAACATCAGGTAGTCACAGTTGTCGGCGATCGCGGTGCCGACCACCGAACCCGGCCCGGGGACCACGGCGTAGAGCGCACGCGGCAGGCCGGCGCGGTAGAGCAGCTCGGCGCAGGCCAGCGCGCAGTACGGGGTCTGGCTGTCCGGCTTGAGCACCACCGCGTTGCCCGCGAGCAGGGCCGGTACGGCGTCGGACACGGTCAGGGTCATCGGGTAGTTCCACGGCGAGATGACGCCGACGACGCCCTTGGGCTGGTAGGCGACGGTGGTGCGGTTCAGTCCCGGCAGCAGCGGCGCGACCCGGCGGGGCTTGAGCAGCTTGGCCGCGACCTTGGCGTAGTAGTCCGCGTTGGCGAACAGGTCGATGATCTCTTCCTGAGCCGCCCACCGCGCCTTGCCGGCCTCGGCCTGCAGCAGGTCCATCAGGAACTCACGGTTCTCCAGGACCAGGTCCCGGTAGCGCGCGATCACCGCGGCCCGCTCGGAGACCGGCCGCTTGACCCAATCACGCTGGGCGGCACGCGCTTTGGCGAACGCCTTCTCGGCGTCCTCGGCGGTCGCGACCGGGATGGTGGCCAGCGGCTTGCCGGTGAAGACCTCGTCGATGGTGCGGGTCGGCCGGGCGTCGATGTCCTCAATGGCGGCCAGCTGGCGCAGACGATCGAAAACCTGCGCTGACGGTGCGGGCATACTGGCTCTCCTGAGTCGGTCGCGGATGCGCGGTAATTTTGCGGTACCGGCGGTCTCGGTAAGACTACGTGACAGCCTGCGGCCGCCATAGATCCAGCTTTTTACAAATCAGGCATTATGTCAATGAACTGGGCAAAATTACCCACTACGTCTGGCCGCTGGCCACTCATCAGGGTGATTTCTCTGCCCCATGCCGTCGAGATTGACGATCATCGGAAGTCCCGGGATTTGGCGGTCACCCGCAGATCGAGCCGGCCCATCCGGTCCGCGAGCACCGTGACCGCCCCGCTGGCGTTCTGCACGATGCCACGCACCAACAGCGCCGGCGCGGTCTGCGCCAGTTTCCGGTGCCGGGACCACACCCCCGGTGCGCACAGCACGTTGACCATGCCGGTCTCGTCCTCCAGGTTGATGAACGTCACCCCCTGCGCGGTGGCCGGACGCTGCCGGTGCGTCACCGCGCCGGCCACCACGATGCGGGTGCCGTCGGGCACCTCCAACAGCCGGTTGGCGGGCACCACGTCCAGTGCGTCGAGGTCCTCCCGCAGGAACTGGGTCGGATAGCTGTCCGGCGAGATGCCCGTGGCCCACACATCAGCGGCCGCCAGTTCCAGTTCCGTCATGCCGGGTAGCGCCGGGATGCCTCCGGCCGACCCGATGCCCGGCAACCGGTCGGGCCGTTCCGCGGCCGCCGCCCCGGCCGCCCACAATCCCTCACGGCGGGTGATCCCGAAACAGCCCAATGCCCCCGCGGTGGCCAACGCCTCGGTCTGCGGCACCGACAGCTGCACCCGACCGGTCAGGTCGAGCAGAGAAGCGAACGGCCCGTTGGCTTTCCGGTCGTCGACAATGCGCTGTGCCAACTCGTCCCCGATATGCCGCACCGTCCCCAACCCCAGCCGCACCTCGGTGCCGCGGTTCTCGCACGTCGCATACGCCAGGCTCGCGTTGACGTCTGGCCCGTGCACCAGCACCCCGTGCCGGCGGGCGTCGGCCACCAGCGACTGCGGCGAGTAGAAGCCCATCGGCTGAGCCCGCAGCAATGCCGCACAGAACACCGCGGGGTGGTGCAGCTTGAACCATGACGAGGAGAACACCAGCGACGCGAAGCTCAGCGCGTGACTCTCCGGGAAGCCGAAATTGGCGAAGGCTTCCAGCTTTTCGTAGATCCGCTCAGCCGTCGGCCCGGTGATGCCGTGCAGTTCCCGCATGCCGTCGTAGAACCGACCGCGCAGTTGCCGCATCCGTTCGGTGGAGCGTTTGGACCCCATGGCCCGGCGCAGCTGATCAGCCTCGGCGGGGGTGAAGCCGGCACAGTCGACGGCCAGTTGCATGAGCTGCTCCTGGAACAGCGGCACCCCCAGCGTCCTGGTCAGTGCCGCTTCCATGGACGTGTGCTCGCAGGTCGCGTCCTCCAGTCCGTTGTGCCGCCGGATGTACGGGTGCACCGAGCCGCCCTGGATCGGGCCGGGACGGATCAGCGCCACCTCGACCACCAGGTCGTAGAACTTCTTGGGCTTCAGCCGCGGCAGCGTGGCCATCTGCGCCCGGGACTCGACCTGGAACACTCCGACCGAGTCGGCCCGCTGCAGCATCTCGTACACCGCGGGCTCGGACAGGTCGAGCTTGGCCAGATCCACCTCGAGATCCTTCTGCTCCCTGGCCAGATCGATCATGTAGTGCAACGCCGAGAGCATGCCCAGCCCGAGCAGGTCGAACTTCACCAAACCGATTGCCGCACAGTCGTCTTTATCCCACTGCAGCACACTGCGGTTCTCCATCCGCGCCCATTCCACCGGGCACACATCGGCGATCGGGCGGTCACAGATCACCATGCCGCCGGAGTGAATTCCCATGTGCCGCGGCAGATTCCTGATCTGCAGCGCCAGGTCGATCACCGCCTCGGGAATGTCCTCGACGTCCGGGGACTCGGCCAGCCCGTTCCATCGGCTGATCTGCTTGCTCCAGGCATCCTGTTGCCCCTGCGAAAAACCGAGCGCCCGCGCCATGTCCCGCACCGAGCTGCGGCCGCGGTAGGTGATGACGTTGGCCACCTGCGCGGCGTAGTCCCGGCCGTACTTCTGGTAGACGAACTGGATGACGTTCTCGCGCAGGTCCGATTCGATGTCGATGTCGATGTCCGGCGGGCCATCGCGCGCCGGGGACAGAAACCGCTCGAACAACAGCTCGTTGGCCACCGGGTCGACATTGGTGATTCCCAGGGCGTAACAGACTGCCGAGTTCGCCGCCGACCCACGGCCCTGGCACAGGATGTCGCTGTCCCGGCAGAACTCGGTGATGCTGTGCACCACCAGGAAGTAGCCCGGGAACTCCAGCTGCTCGATGATCTTGAGCTCATGCTCGATCTGCCGGTACGCCTTCTCCCGCTCTGCATCCGGCTTCCAGCCGTAGCGACGAGCCGTCCCGTCCGCCACCAACTCCCGCAGCCAACTGATCTCGGTGTGCCCTTCCGGCACGTCGAACGGTGGCAGTTTCGGTGCGATCAAACGTAATTCGAATGCACACTGCTCCCCCAGCTCGGCAGCGCTCGTGACCGCACCCGGGTGGTGGGCGAACAGCCGTGCCATCTCCGCCCCGGACCGCAGGTGCGACCCGCCCAGCGGGGCCAGCCAGCCTTCGGCCTCGTCCATCGAGTTGCGGGCCCGGATCGCCCCCATCGCCATCGCCAGCTGCCCCCTCGACGGTGCGGCGAAATGCGCGGCGGTCGAGGCGATGACGTCGAGGCCGAACCGCGGCGCCAGCGCGGCCAACGTGGCATTGCGTTCGTCGTCGAGTGGGTGCCCGTGGTGGGTCAGTTCGACAGTCACCCGGTCCGCGCCGAACCGGGCCACCAGATCAGCCAGCGCCTTGTCCGCGGCCTCCGCCCCTCCCGTCGACAAGGCTTGGCGCACATGGCCTTTACGGCAGCCGGTGAGGATCTGCCAATGCCCGCCGGCGGCCTCGGTGAGGGTGTCCAGGTCATAACTGAGCACCCCCTTCTCGCCGCCGGCCAGATGAGCCCGGGCCAATTCCCGGGACAGCCGCCGGTACCCCTCGGGGCCGCGTGCCAGGACCAGTAGATGCGGACCGGGTGGGTCGGGCAACTCGGTGCGGGGAGTGTTGCTGAGCGAGAGTTCAGCCCCGAAAACCGTTGCCATGTCGAGTTCCTTGGCGGCCTCGGCAAATCGCACGACGCCGTAGAGCCCATCGTGGTCGGTCAATGCGATGGCCCGCAGATCCAGCCGGACGGCCTCCTCCACCAGTTCCTCCGGCGTGCTGGCGCCATCGAGGAAGCTGTACGCGGAATGGGCGTGCAACTCGGCGTACGGCACCGACGTTCCCGGCCGAGCCGGGCGGTCCACCGGTTGATAGTCACCGCGTTTGCGCGACCAGGCCGGGCTGTCGCCGCCGTCGGCCGGCGATTCCGGGGATGCACCAGCCACCCGCGGCTTGCCCTCGAGCACCCGCTGCATCTCCGCCCAGCTCGGCGGCCCGTTGTGCCAACCCACCAGATCAGGATATTCGAAACTTTGTTCGAATGCCAGATGTGGAAATCCGCGGGAACTCCGCCGGCTCTCGTGCGACTAGATCTCCGAGGCGTCGGAGAGGGACAGAAGATGACCAGGCTGAGGCACTTGGGCAATCTGGAACGCGAGGTGATGGATCACCTCTGGGGCGCGGACGCGCCGCAGACCGTTCGCGAGGTCCATCAAGCCATCTGCGCGGAACGCAAGCTCGCGTACACGACCGTCATGACGGTGCTGCGCAGGCTCGCAGGTAAGGGCGTGGTCCGGCAACTGCGCCATGATCGTGCACACCGCTACGTCGCATCACACAGCCGAGATCAGCTGGTGGCGGGCCTCATGGTCGACGCGCTCGGCCAGGCTTCCGATCAGAGCGACAGGCACGCGGCGCTGGTGCACTTCGTCACGCAGGTCGCGGCCGACGAGATCGATGTACTGCGCCGGGCCCTGGCCACGGTGGACCCGCGCGCTTCCGAAACCGATCGTCCCGCAGTGCGTTTGGCGCCCCGACTCACCGCCTGACCGGAGCGGCGTTCGAATCCGCTCAGTCGGTGAAGTCGATCCGGACTGACACCGGAGTGGTTTCCAGCGCCTTCACCACCCCGGCCCCAACCCGGCCGAATTTCCGAGCGCGCGCGACGACGTCGTCGTCCGGCCTGAATTCCGCGACCCCGCTGCGCCACCGATCTCCCTGCCGCACACGGATATTCGGATTGTTCGCGATATTGCTGCCCCAACCGGACCGGGTACCGTGCTGGCAGATCACCCATGCGCCCTCGTTGTCGAACTGCACCGAAACAGGGACGCGACGCAGCTGCCCGGTCTTACGACCGATGGTCTCCAGTTCCGTGGCCAACGCGGTGCGCACGCCGAGTCTGCTCAACCCCTGCACAGCGGGGTTGAGCAGATAGCGGCCGATCGCCCGTTCTCTGCGGAACTTTCGCAACGTCTTGTCCGGGTTGGCATTCGTCATGACCGTCTCCGTAGTCGAAGCACCCGACCACCTGATTGGTGACCTCTAGGTCAACATAGTAGACCGATCGGTATACGTCAATCGATGATTGCCGCTCAGCCACAGACCCGCGGATCAGCCGAGCCGGGCCTGGACGCTCATCTGCTGCACCCCGTCACGGGCCGACTCATAT
This sequence comes from Mycolicibacterium sp. P4_G11, assembly GCF_056555145.1. Lineage (NCBI taxonomy): Bacteria > Bacillati > Actinomycetota > Actinomycetes > Mycobacteriales > Mycobacteriaceae > Mycobacterium > Mycolicibacterium sp. P4_G11. The sequence goes on along the minus strand of NZ_JBFUJW010000009.1, from coordinate 67,884 downwards.
CGCTGCAGCAATTCTTGTGGAAGGCGCCCACGGCTACCGACCTCATGGCCGTTCAACCGCAGCCACTCACGCGCTCGCCGGGCGTGCGTTTGCGGCCTTTCGAACGGCGGCTGTTCCACGAGCGAGATCGTTCGTTCGCCGGAACGGCTGGCCTTGCTCGCCGCCCGGATGTACGGCTCGAAACAGCTACGCATACGCAGTGCGTTCGCCTCGGACAGATCAATCGCATAAGCGACCCCATCGAAGGAGAACTCGAGCGTCGTCGCTGCCACAGAACCGTCCAAATCGTCGGTCCACAGAGTCGAATACCGTTTCGCCACTGGAGCATTCACCTCCGCAAACCGCACACCATGCAACACCTGCCAAGACAAGCTAGCGGAGCATCACAAGACCGGCTACGCGCTTTCGCCTCTTTCATTTCAGCTGAGCAAGTGCTATAAGCCCGAACCCGAAGATGAACCTCAGAAGTCGTCGGGCACCCCAGGGGCGACGGGCCAGCCGAACGCGACCGCGGTCCGATGCACCGACCCCGGAGTGAACTCTTCGACGAACCCCGCGTTCGCCAGCGCCTGCAGACTCACCCCGCCGAGGTAGCAGGCACCGAGGTCACGCACCGAGACGGCGATATCGGCTGGCGCCGTGGTGCTTTCGCATTCGGCACCGTCGGGCCCGCCATGGAGATGCCATCGGCCGGCGTTCCACGGGCAGAACTCGTCGGTGATATCCAGCACCACGTCGACAGGGGCGGCGTAGCTGCGCAATGTCAGTGCGCGAGGCACATCGACCAGCCTGACGTACACGCCGTCCCGCGCTTCGCACGCCAGCGCACGCTGGTCGGCCACCAAGCTGCGGAGCGGCTCATCGACCGCAGCACCGTCGTAAGCGAAGGTCCTGACCAAATCCATATCCAGGAGGTAGCGCCAAATCCGTGCGTACGCACGATGATTGGTGGCCAGTACTTCTTGGACCTGGAGTTCACCGTTGGGCTGGCCGCGGTCCGTCCAGCTGTTCTTGGGCCGGTAGATGGCGAATCCGCTGGCGATGCCGTCGGCCTCGCGATGCAGGAGGAAGCGAATCTTGCTGGCCTCCTTGCGCCTTTCCTCGCTGTCGTGGATCCAGTTGTCCCACCACGGGCGCGGCCGCTCCATCACGCCGGGCCGCTGCATCATGGCTCGCTGATGAATCTCCGGCGCGCTCGCCATCAATGTCTCGGCGTCGACGTGGGTGACCGAACCGTCGCCGAACTGGACGTCCGGGCGGAAACCCAGTTCGCGTACCTTGCCGGAAAGCTCCGCAATCGGCACAGCCATCCCGTAGCCGAAGCGCCCGTAGATGGATGCCTCCGATGCGAACAGCATGGCCAGCGCCTCGGTACCCCGTGATCGGATGTCGTCGAGCTGGTGGCGCATCATCGCCGTGAGCAGCCCACGACGTCGGTGGCTGGGCGACACCGTGACAGCGGTGACGGCGGCCACCGCTGCGGTCCCGCCGCCCGGCAGCACCACCTGCTTGCCGAAGTCTCCGGCAGTAGAAACCCAACGGCTGCCGTCGTGGAAGCCGAACATGCGGTCGTACTCGGTGAAGGCGCGCATCAGGTCGATCTCGTCCTGCCGCGGGTCCTGCAGGAACACCCCGTACGACGCGGCCATGAACGCATCGAAGTCGTCACTGTCGCTGACAGCGCGCAGCGTCAAATCAGTCATGTTCCAACGGATATCACACGGCCTCGTGGCAAGTCATCCGAATTTCCTTGCAGCAAACGAAGACTGAACGCCTCCGCCCGAGCTCGGGAACTCGAGGAGCCGTGTCCCTGACACGGGCTGTCGCTAGGTGGCACAGTGTGGGCTGTGGACGTGCACACATCTCACGGGGACGGCTGGGAGCTCGCCTGGCGCCGGCCACGATCGGTGGGTGCCCGGGCTCAGTACTACGCCGGTTTCGCCGAGCAACTCGATCAGCCTCGGCGGACCGTGGAGTGGGCCACGCCGTGTGCTCGAGTGGTGATGGTCTTCGACGCGACCATGACGGTGACGACATCAATTCCGACCGGCGCGGCCCACGTCGGGGCGTTCATCGTCGGGCCGCGAGCCGAACCGGTGTTTGTCGACCAGCATGGATCGTTCCGCGGCGTCGAGATCGGCCTCGCGGCGCAGGATGCTGCGTGCTTCCTCGGGACGGCGTTGGGTGACCTCGGCGAACGAGTGGTACCCCTTGGCGAGTTGATCGGCCGACGAGCCGAGGAAATCCATGACCGGCTGGCCACGACACCGGACTGGGCCGACGCCTTCGACATCATCGACGGGTACTTTCAGCCGAGCGGCGACTCACCAGTGGATCCGCGACTCTGCTGGGCCTGGGACATGATCGAACGCACTCAGGGTCGGGTTCGCGTCGAGTCAATCGCCGCGGAGATCGGGTGGAGCCGACGCCATTTCGCGGCCACGTTCCACCGCGCCTTCGGCGTGACACCGAAGGTAGCGGCCCGCCTCTTTCGTTTCGAAAGCGCCACAAGGCTTCTCCGCAACGGTCTGGCACCGGCACGGGTCGCTGCTGACTGCGGCTACTTCGATCAGGCGCACATGCATCGCGACTTTGCCGGCTTCGCCGAGTGCACACCGGGCGCGGTCTCAGCCGCCAACGGAACCGGCGGTGGGCTCGGATCCGCGTGGCCTCCGGAGGGCATCTAGGTCACTTTTCTCCAATGCGGCGGTGAGTCAGTTTCGTAGCCTCGGACGCAACGACGAAGAGAGGCAACCCGCATGACCGGCGAAGTAACCCATATCGAGATCGGCGCACCCGACGCGAAGAAGGCCCAGTTGTTCTTCGGGACGCTTTTGGGCTGGACCTTCGAGAGCTTCGGCAACGGCAATCAAGCCGTCATCCAGACGCCTACTGTCCGTGGCGGTCTCCACGACGGTGTGCAGACGAGCACACTTGCCACCTACTTCGCGGTCGATGACATCGACGAAGCGGTCGCGAAATTGCGCGAGCTCGGTGGCAGCGCCGCGGATCCCTCACCAGAAGAACCCGGCTTTGGTCGATTCGCCAACTGTGTCGACGACCAGGGGTTGGCGTTCGGTTTGCATCAGCCGCCGGCTGTATGACGCCGTGCCGGGCTGCCCGAGACGAGTTCGTCGTACCGCCGCATCGAGCTTGCCGCAGCCTCCCGGTAGCGGTCCACACCGGCAAGCTTGATCGACTCATACCCACGAATCATGTCGGGCAGGTCCGCGATCTCGATTGCCAAAGCCAGGTTTGCGTCGGTCAGCCCACTCACCACCTCATCGATCATTGCCCGATACTCGGTGATGAGCTCGCGCTCACACCGGCGCACCCTCGCCAGCCCGAACAGATCGGCCCTGGTTCCCCGTAATTTCTTACCTGAAGCCAGGATTCGAAAAGCGGGACGGACCCATGGCCCCAACGAGATCTTCCGCTTGAGGCCGAGCGCGCGAAGAAATGGCGGGTGGAATCGATAAGCCACACGAGCGCCGGGGCCAAACTCGGCGGCGACCATTGCCGAGACAGCCGGATCGAGCGACAACCGCGCGACCTCGTATTCGTCCTTGTAGGACATCAACTTGTACAGTTCGCGTGCGACCGAAGCGGACAGCTGCTCAGATCCCGGGATCCGCGCCTGTTCCACTCGTACGACGTTCGCCACGTAGCGGGTGTACTCCCCCGCGTAGCGCAGGCTTTGGTAGTCGATGAGATCGGCGATCCTGATGACCAGCAGACGTTCCAGCTCTCCACCGGGCTCGGCGCCCACCTGACGAACCAACTGCTGCACCGCGGCAGACCTGCTCGGGCTCGGCGTTTCATCCGCACCGGCCTCCTTCGCGAAGGCCGAGGGGTCCGCCACGGCCAACCGGCCGTACCGGAACGCAGCGATATTCGCCTGCACCCCAGCGCCGTTGAGGCTGATGGCCTCTTCGATCGCCGAGGGCGGCAAGGGCAGGGCACCCGCCTGGACCGCGGCGCCGGCCAACACGAGGTTGGCGTACTGGTCGGTACCGAACAAGCGGGTCGCCGCCGCTCGCGCATCAAGAAAGATGCTGTCGCGCACGGCATCTCGCAACGTCTCGCGCAACGGACCCGCATCCGGAAATGACACAGCCGGGTCGACGACCATCTGTCCGGTCGGCACCTCACTCGTCGAAACCACAGCGGTGGTGCGAACCCGGTCGACAACCCTCAAGTACTTGTCGTCCACCGCCACCAGGAGATCGCAGCCGAGGTAGAGGTCGCATTCCCCCTCGGCGGCCTTGCTGGCCTCCTCGACCGGCACTCGGGTGAGCTTGATGTCCGAGACCACCGCACCACCCTTTTGCGCCAATCCGGTCTGATCAAGGGTCCGCACCCGCCAGCCCGCCAATGTTGCAGCCGCACTGAGAATCTGTGCCAGCGTCACGACACCTGTGCCACCGACACCCGTGATCCGCGTCGTATGGGTCGCGGCGTCCGACGTCGGTGGCGCCGGCAACTCGGACCAGAAATCGGTTGAAACATGTTGTCGCGGTCTCCCGTTGGGAGCGGGAATGACCGTGATGAAGGATGGGCAATCGCCTTCCAGACACGACAAGTCCTTGTTGCACGACGATTGGTCGATGCGGGTCTTGCGGCCGAACTCGGTAACGACGGGTTGCACCGACAAGCAGTTGGACTTCTGCCCGCAGTCGCCGCAGCCCTCACAGACCCGCTCGTTGATCATGATGCGCTCGGCCGGTTCCGGCGCAAGTCCACGTTTACGCTTTCGCCGAAGTTCGGTGGCGCACTCTTGGTCGTGGATGAGCAAGGTCACGCCGGCCGTATCCGCCAATGCCAGCTGGGCCTCGTCGAGGCGGTCGCGGCTCCACACGGCAACGCCGCGAGGCAGTTTGACCTTGCGGTACGCCGTCACGTCATCGGTGGTCACGATGATTCGCGCTACCCCCTCGGCGAGCATCGCCGCACAGATCTGACTGACGGACATGCCACCCACAGCCTGCTGTCCGCCGGTCATCGCCACCGCAGAGTTGTAGAGCAACTTGTATGTGATGTTCACGCCGGCTGCCACCGCCGCCCGAATTGCCAGACTCCCTGAATGGTGGAAGGTCCCGTCCCCCAGGTTCTGGATCAGATGGTTGCGCTGCAGGAACGGCGCCATGCCGATCCACTGGCTGCCCTCACCGCCCATCTGGGTCATGCCGATGACGTCACCCACTTGGCGCTCATCCATCAGGGTCACAAGTGCGTGACAACCGATTCCGGCCCCCACCGTGGATCCATCGGGGATTTTCGTCGAGATGTTGTGTGGGCAGCCTGAACAGAAGTACGGGGTGCGGCTCACGATCGGCAGGTTCAGTGACCGACGGCGTCGCGGTTGTGCCTCTGTCGCCGCAAGCACGCCGAAGCGCTGGAGCACCGGAGCCAGGTGCTCGACAACAGCCTCCGGGTCCAGTTCACCATCGGCGGGAAACATGCTGTATCCATCGGGATTTCGCTTGCCGTAGATCTTCGGCGCGCCGGTCACCCCGTACAGGATGTCCTTCAGGCCCAACTCGATCAGTGGCCGCTTCTCCTCGACCACGATGATGTGGTCGAGGCCCGAGGCGAACTCGGTGGCGATGTTCGGCTCGATCGGGTGAATCATCCCCAGACGCAGCACCCGCACCCCGCTCTCGACCCCCATCATTCGCATCGCCTGAGCGAGATCGAGATAGGACTTTCCTGCCGCTACGATGCCGATTCGATCGTCCGCCGACCGCCGAGTGATCTGGTTCAAGCCGTTGGCAGCCGCGTACCTGCGCGCGATCTCCAGTCGCGAGCCATCGCGACTTCTCTCGAGCTCGCCGAGCGCGGGCTGGGCCAACCGCGCCGTGACGGTGTGCCGATACGCCACCCCATTGACCGCCAGCTCGGGTACGACCGGCCGCACCCGCTCCGGGTCCATGTCTACCGTGCAGGAGCCGTCCGCGACATTGGTGACGATCTTCATCGCCACCCACAGTCCGCTGCATCGTGACATCGCAATACCGTGGCGGCCGAAATCCAAGGCTTGCTGGGGATCTGCCGGGTAGAGGATCGGTAGGCCGAGGTCTGCCAGCAGCAGTTCGGAGGCCCCCGGCACACTGGACGACTTCGCCGACGGGTCATCCCCCACCAGTGCCAGTACCCCGCCTTCGGGGTGCGTGCCCATGAGATTGGCGTGCCGGATTGCGTCTGCCGCCCGATCCAGCCCAGGCGATTTGCCGTACCAGAATGCCGCCACTCCACCCACGCGCTTGTCTGGTTGTACTGCGGCCAGTTGGGTGCCCTGCACCGCAGTGGCCGCCAACTCCTCATTGACCGCGGGCACGAACACGATCTCGTGCTCGTCGAGCAACGCGGCATTCCGCAGTAGCTCGGTGTCGTAACCGGCCAACGGCGATCCCTCATAGCCGGAAATGAAGGCCGCAGTTGACCTTCCGTCGGCGATATCGGCGCGCCGCTGGTCCAGAACCAGGCGCACGAGGGCTTGGATGCCGGTGAGGTGAACCTCGCCGCTTACGGTGGTGTACCGGTCCAACAGTGTGGGAACGACGTCAAGCACGAAAACTCCTCAGAAAACTACGACTGCGTTTCGAGATCGGCCGCACAACATGCCTGCCTTATCGCGAAGTTGATTTCCCTGACGTGGTCCCCGGTCAGGCCGGCACCGATCCAAGCGATATGGCCGTCCGGTCGAACCAGAACCGCACGATCCTGCTCGAACCCCGGCAGCGCAGCACCGTCGATCATCAAGTCACGTCCAATGACGAATGCCTGCAAGGGAATTGCGACGTCATCCCGGCAAAGTCCGTCCAGCCACGCCGCGCCGTCAGGTCCGACGAGAAGGACGAAGCCAGCGCCGACAAGGTCCAGCGTGGAGATCCGTTCACCGGCCAGGGTCACCCATCGATGCGGCACCCGGCCGCCCACGATCGGTTCGCTGATCGGGTCGGAGTCCACCGAACCGGACTCGCCGTAGACGTAGCCGAGCTCAAGGTCCAGGTAGTCGAAGTGCGGGCGTTGTTGCGGCACCGCTTCGGCCAGCCGGAGACGTTCTGCGGCAGCGACTTCGGGATCGTCACTCTCCAGTTTCGCTGCGACAGCGAGAGTATTCGGACCGATCCCCGCATCCGCCATCTTGATCACGTTGGCAATACTGTTTTCGGCATTTGCCAACGCCACTGGTCGTCGTTCCGATTCGTAGGTATCGAGCAAGCGTTCCGGAGCCCAGCCCTGCAAAACGGCCGCAAGCTTCCAGCCAAGGTTGTCGGCGTCGACGAGGCCGGTGTTCATGCCCAGGCCACCGGTAGGCGGAAACTGGTGTGCGGCATCGCCAACCAGAAATGTCCGGCCCTTTCGATACTGACAAGCCGTGCTCGCGCCAAGTACCCACGTGCCGACGGAGCGCACCTCGATCTCGAGATCGGAGACGCCGACCGCCTGGCGGACGAGGTCCCGGCACCGGTCGGGTGTGTAATCGGTGACGGCAGACTTTCCGGGATCGAAGCTCGTGTGAAATGTCCATCGGTTGGCGCCCAGTCTGATGAACACACCTGGGCATTCGGTGTTCAGTGCCCAGAACAGCAATTCAGATTTCTTGTCTGTCCACTCCGACAGGTCAGCGTGGAAGTAGATGTTGAGCTGTTGCCCGAACTCTGGGATGCCTTCGACACCGATGCCGATACTGTCGCGCAGTCGCCCGCCGGCGCCCTCGGCGTCGATGAGGTAGGCGGCCGTAAGCGTTTCCCGCCGGCCATCTGCGTCCACCGCTATCACGACGTCATCGCCACGATCCTCAATACTCAAAACCTTTGTGCGGTATCGCACTTCAGCCATACCGGACTTCCGCACCGCATCGAGCAGGCGCTCCTGGACCCGGTCTTGTGCACATGAGGCCATGGCGACCGGGGAGGCGTTCTTCCGCCGGGCGAGATGCTCTGCGGGCGCCTCGGCCAACTCGATTCGACCGAATTCCTCGCCGGCAACGGTGTGCTTCCACAAGATGCTGATGCCGTCGCGCAGGTGGATTGCTTCGGCGCTGATGTGATCAGCGATTCCCCAATTACGAAGTAGCTCCATTGATCTGGTGTTGATGACATGGGCACGCGGATGGGGGTTGACGCCGTCGTGCTGGTCGCACACGATCGTGCGCACGCCATAGCGACCCAACACATACGCCGCTGCCAATCCCGTCGGACCGCCACCGATGATGACCACAGAAGTCATTGAACTGCCCTCCCTCACGGCCACTTGACGAGCTCGACAAACGGCTCACCGGCCTCAAAGCGTGCTATCAGCTCCTCAGGATCGAATGTGATGCCAATCGGGTTAGCCGCGAACGCGTCCGATGTGACGAAGTCCTGCGTTTCTTCGTTTGTCATGGTGTCGATCTGCAGCTCGATCTGGTTGCCATCAGGGTCGCGGTAGTACATCGACAGCGTCGGCCCGTGGTTCACACACCAAAATGGTTGCACGCCTTGACTCTTGAGGCTGGCGTAGTTGTCGAAGAGCGCCTGCATCGAGCCGAACGTGAATGCAATGTGATGCAGACCGGTGTGGCGGTCCTCGGGCGGTTCGGAGGCCCCCGTCGCCACGAACGCGAGACGGTGGTGCTCGTCGTCGTAGGTCATGAACGCGATCCCGGGGGTGGCGAAGGCGACCTCGCCACCGAGGAGCCGTACGTACCAATCGGTCATCTCTTGGACGCGACCGGTACGCAGCACCACGTGCGCGAGTTTCTCTGGTGAGGGCATCGACAAAGCTCCTGGTTGTAGCGGAATACACACCCCTCTTGAATGTGATACAAGACACGGTAGTCATTGTCTTGAATGAAAGTCAAGAGAGCCGCCTACGCCAATTCCCAAGCAACACAAAGAGACCGGCCCGAAGGGCCGGCGCAAACAGTGGCTTGGCGCCCGGTTACCGACCGCGCTTCGTCGCGGCAACTGCGGCCAACGACTCGAACACGAGGCCGATCAATTCCCCGGCCGAGCGGTCCAGGCGGCGACTGCTGATCAGCATTCCCTCGAACAACACATGCGCCATGTCGGCGATCAGTTCGGCGTCGACAACGCCCGGGTTACGCTCGGCGATCGCAGCGAGGAGCCGCTCGTCCAGCCACGACTGCACGCGGTCGTAGGCGGCACGGATCGCCTCCGACTCTTCCATCCGCTCATAAGCCTCGCGATGCAGACTGCGATACGACTGCGCGTCCGACACCAATGCCACCAGTTCCGCGTAGGGGTCTCCGTTGATCTTCCGATCAGCCTCGACCCGTTCGCGCACAGAGTCGAAGATGGAAGTGAGCGCCGCGGCGAACAGATCGTCCTTGGTCGGGTAGTACCAATGCACCGCGGCCGGGGCCACACCGGCAGCGCGCCCCACCGCGGCCACGCTCGTCCCCCGATATCCATTGGCCGCGAACAGTTCCACGGCCTGCTCAAGAATGGCCGCCTCGCGCTCGGCCCGCGGAATCTGCTGACGGTTCCTTGGCATGCGGGAATGATACCGATCCACCCAGGCCTCTTGACTGCGCGTCAAGTAATCTCTTAACTATTAGATAAGAGATTCGGCTGGACTGAGGAGAACCCATGCGGCTGTACGCAACTGACCGTGGCATCGGCAGAGAGGATCACGTCGGCACATTGGCGCTGCTCGACCTCCCCTACCGCGACCTCGGCGAGCTGTTGTCGGGGCCCGGCCTGGACGCCGCTCGAAGCGCAGCGGTCACCGAGGAGGTCGAACTGGCCGAAGCCAGGCTCTTGGCCCCGATCATCCGGCCCGGAAAGATCCTCATCGTCGGCTTGAACTACCCGAGCCATGCCGAAGAGGCATTGGCGGCCTTCGCGGCCATGGGTCGCGGCGACATAGCCATGCCCACCGAGCCAAACATGCATCTCATCGCTGGATCGGCGACCATCGGCCCGACCGACGAGATCAAGTTGCCCGCCATCGCACCAGACGAAGTCGACTATGAAGGCGAGCTCGCCGTCGTCATGGGCCAGGCTGCAGCATCAGTTCCGGTTGATCGAGCATGGGACTATGTGGCCGGTTTGACCATCGCAAATGACCTCGGAGCGCGCGACATCCAACGACGCGCCATGGCAGGCGATCCCGTCGCGTCGATCGGAGTGGCGAAAAGCTTCGACACTTTCAAGCCCCTCGGACCCTGTCTCGTCACAGCAGACGAGTTCTCGGACGGCCCGGATTTGAGGCTGCAGACGCGCGTGAATGGCGAAGTGCGACAGGATGATCGAACCAGTAGCTTCATCTATTCGATCGCGGAGTTGGTCGCGCACTTCTCGAAACACCAGACGCTTCACCCCGGCGACGTCATCTGCACCGGCACACCGAGCGGGGCCGGCTTCTTCACCGGGCGCTACTTGCGGCCCGGCGACGAGGTCGAGGTCACCATCGAACGCATTGGAGTGCTGCGCAACCGAGTATCCGCAGCATGACCCCCAATGCCTGGAATTGGTCGACGGCGCCAACCATGGAATTCTTGGAGCGATCCGGAATCGTCTGTCCCGCTATGGATTCGACTACGTGGTCGCCAAAGCCGCCTCAGGGTGACGAAGGAGTCAAGAACTCGCTCCGCCGCTGCGCCTACTTCAGCAGACGGCCGGCCCCAGCAGCGACGAGGCGTTGGTAGGCCGAACCCAGGACCCGCGCCATGAGGTCCAGCGCGATCGCGTCGGGACCGATCAACACGCGCGCTTTCTTCGTCTCGACCCCGTCGGTGATGGTCTTGGCCGCAGCCTCGGCGGTCGTCCGGGCGAGCCGCTTGTTGAAGACCTCGGCAAGCCGCTGCGCATCCCGTCCCTCGCCCGCGGTCGAGTTGTTCGCGATGTTGGTCTTGATACCACCGGGATGCACACACGTCACGGCGACGGGATGACCCGCCACGATCATCTCCTGACGCAGCGCTTCGGTGAACCCACGAACGGCGAATTTCGCTGCGTTGTAGGCACTCTGGCCGGGGATCGCAATGAGGCCGAACAGAGACGAGACGTTGATGACGTGGCCGTCGCCGGAGGCGATCAGGTGCGGCAGAAACGCTTTCGTGCCGTTGACGACGCCCCAGAAATCGACGTCCATGATGCGCTCGATGTCTTTGAAGTCCGAGTGCTCCACGTCGCCGGTGAACGCGATACCCGCATTGTTGTATACCTGGTTGACCTTGCCGAAGTAGCCGGCGACATCGTCCGCATACAGCAGAAAAGCCTCGCGCTCAGCGACATTGAGCCGGTCGGCCTTGACCTCGACACCGAATTGCCGCACCAGGCGTTCAGTTTCGGCGAGGCCGTCGACGTCTACATCCGAGATCGCGAGCTTCGCACCCTTGGCGGCGAGACGCACGGCCAGCGCCCGGCCGATCCCCGACCCGGCGCCGGTGATGACGCAGACCTTTCCTTCAAATGACGTGCTCACGTGTGTACCTCCTGAGGTGGGACTGCGTGGTGAGTTATCGCCGGACCTGAACAGAGCCACGTCGGCTATGAGTGTCAAGTACGTCGGCACTGATGATCAGCGGACGAGCGCACTGGGCGAAAGGTGCACGTATCCCAAATATCAACATTTGATGTGCAAAGTGCACCACCGCGGAGCAATCCCTCGCCGTGTCGGAACGGCAAAGGACCTCCCACCCCGCCCTATTGAGGAAAACTGCGTTTCCGGAGGTAGATCGAATGAGCGACGACCCGAGCGGCGCAAGTGCGGCGGCGAAGACCAAGCCCGAACGTCGCGGCATCATGCAGTCCTTCACCGCACTGTGTGTCCGCTATGTCGAACGCCTGATGCCCGACCCGTACCTATTCGCCGTCATCTTGACGCTGATCGTCGCCGGCCTGGTCGCGTTCCTGGTGCAGGGCGCCACGCCCAGTGGGATGCTCAAGGCCTGGTACGGCGGAGTGTGGGGATCGCAGAACATCTTCACGTTCGCGTTCCAGATGGTCCTGATCCTGGTGACGGGCTACACGCTCGCCGAAGCGCCGGTCCTCAAGCGAGCCATCGTCCACATCGCGAGTAAGCCGAACAACCAGGTCCAGGGCGCCCTCCTCTGTTTCAGCGTCAGCGCCGTGCTGTCCCTCCTGAACTGGGGACTCGGACTGGTGGCCGGTGCTCTGGTCGCCCGGCAGGTCGCCAAACGCATGACCGACGCGCATTTCGGCTACCTGATCGCGGCGGCATTCATGGGCTTCATCGTTTGGACACAAGGGCTTTCGTCGTCGATCGCGCTTGCGAACACCGACAGCGGCAGCCCGATCAACGTGATCCACAAACTGACCGGCATCACTGTTCCGTTGAGCCAGACCATCTTCCAGCCCTACAGCTGGCTGTCGGCGATCGTCGTACTGGCGATCCTCGCGCTCGCCGTCTGGCGCATGGCACCGACGCAGAGCCTCGCGCCCGACCCCGCGGTCTTCGAAGACGAGGTACCGCCACCGGCTCCACCCGAAGGCAACAAGACTTTCGCCGAATGGCTGGAGAACCTCTGGATTCTCAATGTCCTCGTGTTCGCCGCGGGCATGGCATATTTCGTGCTCAGCGGTTTCGCCCTGAACATCTCCTCGATGATCATGTTGTTCACGATCACCAGCGCGCTACTGCACCGCACGCCGATCCGTTTCATCCGGGCGTTCACCGGCGCCGCCAAGGTGTCCGGCCCGCTGCTCCTGCAGTACCCCCTGTACGGCGGCCTGGTCGGCCTACTCGGTTACCAAGCGGCGAAGGGCGACAAGCCGCTGCAGACGCTGCTGGCCGAAGCCGTCGTCAACGGCGCGACCGAGCACACGCTGCCGTTCCTGACCTTCATCGGCTCGTTGATCATCAGCCTGTTCGTCCCGTCCGGCGGCGGGCACTGGGCTGTGCAGGGTCCGATCGCGGTCGACTCGGCACTGGCGATCGGCCAGCATTCGCCGGCATATCTGGGGTTGATCTCGATGGCAGTCGCTGTGGGCGAGGGCGTCGCGAACATGATCCAGCCGTTCTGGCTGCTGCCGCTGCTGGCAATCGCGAAACTGAATGTCCGCCAGGTGATGGGCTTTACTGTCGTCGCATTCCTGATCGGGACAGTGGTGTTGGGTGCCACCACCCTCATCGCACCGCACGTGCTCTGACGCCACCTCAACGCAGCACCACAGCCAGACGACTACCTGCCCGATCGGGTAGGTAGTCGGCTATCCACCTGGCCGTTGGTCCAGACGACGGCGCGCCGTAGGCTGGGCGTATTACCTGGATCACAGGGATGAGGGATCGGTCTGGTGAGACTCGATGTGGTGTCCCCCGCGCAGATCGCGGCGACGACGGTGGCGACGGCCCCACCGACCCGGCTGCTGAAGTTCCATGCCCCTGAGATCGTGTTCGGCATCGACTCGATGGCCGAGGCAGCGCACGCTGCCGTTCGCCTCGGTGGCCTGCGGCCGCTGGTGGTCACCGACCCCGGCCTGATCGAGGCGGGGTGGGTAGCCGAACTGATCGGGCATCTACGCAGCCAGTGCGTCGAAGCGCAAGTATGGAGCGGCCTGACCCCGAACCCGAAAGACCACGAAATCACCGCGGGCCACGAGTTCTACCGCTCGCACGGTTGCGACGTGCTCATCGCGTTGGGCGGCGGGTCGGTCATCGATGCCGCAAAGGGCATTGCGATCCTTGCAGCCAACGGCGGCAACATCCTCGATTACGCGGGCGTGGACAAGGCCACCGCACCGATTCCGCCGCTGGTGGTGCTGCCGTCCACGTCGGGCACCGGCGCCGACGTCTCGCAGTTCTGCATCGTCACCGACACCACCCGCAATACCAAGATCACCATCCTGGGCCGTGCCCTGGTGCCCGACATCACCGTCATCGACCCGCGCCTACTCACCACCATGCCCGAATGGCTCAACGCGGCAACGGGATTGGATGCCCTGACACACGGCATTGAGGCGTTCGTGTCGCTGGGACACAATCCGCTGACCGACCACCACGCTCTGCGGTCCGTCGTGATGGTCACCGAAAACTTGGTCACCACCATCGAGCGGCCGCACGACATGCCCGCCCGGGTACTGATGGCGCAAGCCGCGTTGGAAGCCGGCCTGGCGTTCACCAATGCCATCTTGGGTGCCGCGCACGCCATGAGCCACCAAGTCGGCGGGCTGCTCGATTTGCCGCATGGTGTCATCAACGGTGTCCTGCTACCCCATGTGGTGCGGTTCAACGCCGAGGCCGACCCGGCGCCGTTCGCCACCATCGCCGCCTGCCTCGGGCTCGCCGACAAGCGGGCCCCGGAATTGGAATCCGCACTGGCGCTTGCGGATCGCCTCGAAGAGCTGGCCAGACAAGTGGGAGTGCCGCGCGGCCTCGCCGAGCTGGGCGTCCGCGACGCTGACGTGCCGGTGCTTGCCCGCAACGCACTGCAGGACGCGTGCCTGACCACCAACCCTCGCCCCATCGACGATGCGCAGCTGCGCGCGCTGTTCCGGGCGGCGCTATGACCGCGATGCCCGGCAACCCGGTGGTCCCGCCCAGAGCGATGATGCCGGATTTGGACCAACTGACGGGGGTTCGGTCTGGCAAGGGCACCTTCTACCCCGAGTTCCGGGTGGCCGCGCAGCGAACCGAACGGGTGATCGCGGCGCTCGGCGCCATCTCCCGGGCCCTGGTGCAAACCGTCAATGGGCCCGAGAACTTGGTGCGGGCAGTAGCTGAGGCGGCCCGCACCCATCTCGGCGCCGAATGGGTGCTGTTGGCTCTGGCTGACGGTGCATTGCCCGAGGCGCGTCCGCGCCACCTGATCCTCGATGCCGACGGGCATGCTTACTCGTTCGAAGGTCTATCCGGCGCCAAGCATCCGGTACCGCACCTGCCGGACGCCGTCCTGAACCGCCTCAACGACGTCCTGCGCGGGCGGCTCGCTCAGTTCCGGCTACCGGTGATCGAAAGTCACCACTCGCACGTCCCGATAGAACTCGACGGCGGCGTGATCGGGGCATTCGCTGCCTGGACGCCGACGCACCGGCTGCTCGACGAGATTGACGAGACAGTGATGCGAATCCTGGCCAGCCAGACCGCGGTAGCGCTGCAGAACTGTGAACTGTTCCAGCGCTCCCAAACCTTGCTGGCCCAGTCCGAAGCGCGCAACGCACAGCTGCTGGCCACCAGACGCGAACTCGGTGCGGCACAACGCCATCAGGTGTTGGACTCCGAGCGGCAGCGGATTGCGAGGGAACTGCACGACAGTGTCGCGCAAACTGTGCTGTCAGCAGGCATGCAGATCGAGGTGTGCCGCAGCGAGATCGAATCACGTTCCGGTGCAGCAGATCTGGTAGAACGACTGGACACCGCCAAGACCCTGACGCGATCGGCGGTCGAGCAGCTACGGTCGGCCATCTACGCACTCAACCATTCCACCGACTCCGACCGATCCAGCCTCCCCGAGCTACTCGAACAGCTCGCCACGGTGCACATGCCCAAAGACTTGCGCGTGACGCTGCGGGTCAACGGCACTGTCGCCGAATTGCCCAGCGGAGTCGAACGCAGCCTGCTTCGAGTTGCCGGTGAGGCACTGTTCAACACCGCGATGCACGGTCGCGCCTCGCGGGCGATCGTGCGGCTGAGCTACCGCGCCGCCGGAGTGACGCTGTCGATATCTGATGACGGCATCGGCGACCCGGACAAACTTCGATTGATGCTGCGACTGGCCGATGTCGCCGACCTCGACGGGCATCATCGCGGGCTGGCCAACATGCTGGCCCGGTGCCGTGAATACGGCGGGACGTTCACTGTCGGCCGATCACGCATCGGTGGAGTGCGGGTGGTCGCGACCATTCCGCGCACCCCTGAGAGCACAACCGAGTTCCACCCGAAGGAGTGACTCGATGACTGTTGACACCAAGACCAAGGCGATCCGGCTCGCGCTGGTCGACGACCACGCCATCCTCCGGCAGGGCCTGCGTTCGCTGCTGGAACGTGAAGACGATCTCGTCGTGGTCGGCGAAGCGTCCAGCGAGCCGGAGGCCGAGGCCGTCGTCGCCGCCACCCGTCCTGACGTGGTGCTGCTCGATCTCAAACTCTCGGCGGGTTCGGACTTCGAAGGATTATCGTTGTGCACCAAGCTCTCTGGCGCACATCCCGACATCGGATTGCTGGTGCTGACCACGTTCCTGGACGAGGATCTGGTGGTACGCGCGGTGCACGCGGGAGCGCGTGGCTACGTGGTCAAAGACGTCGACACCACCGAGCTGGTACGAGCGATCCGCGCCATCTCCAACGGACAGAGCGCCTTCGACTCGCGCAGCGCCGCCGCCGTGGTCCGCTCCCTCAACGGCGGCAGCCAAGCGCGCGAGAGGCTCACCGACCGGGAAATCGAAGTGTTGCGACTGCTCGCCGCGGGCCTGTCCAACCACAAGATCGGTGAGACCCTGTTCATTTCGGCAACCACCGCCAAGTTCCACGTCAGCAACATCATGCGCAAACTCGATGTCAGCCGGCGCGCCGAGGCGGTGTACGCCGCCAGCAAAAAAGGCCTGATCTAGTCAGTCCACGCGGAAGAGGTACCGCAACGGGTGTTGGCCCGCGCGGTACCTCATCCAGGCGATCGGCGTCGTCCGTCACACGACGCTCCCCGCTGTCAGTCGTTTCGGTAGTCGATGACGACGCGCCCGTCGATCTGTCCTCGTTCCATCCGGGTGAAGACATCGTTGATGTCATCGAGACGCGCGCTGGTGACGGTTGGCTTGATCAGGCCTCGGGCGTAGAAATCCAGAGCCTCGGCCATGTCTTGACGGGTTCCGACGATCGACCCGCGAATTGTGAGTCCCTTGAGAACGATGTCGAAGATCGGTGCCGGGAAATCTCCCGGAGGCAGCCCGTTGAACACGATTGTGCCGCCACGACGGGCCAGCCCGATCGCTTGGCCGAACGCTTGCGGGTGCACGGCGGTGACCAGCACGCCATGGACTCCACCGGTGGCCTGCTGCACCGACTCGACGACGTCAGCGGTCCGTGCATTGACGACGACCTCGGCGCCGAGTCGGGTGGCGAGCGCCAGTTTGGCGTCGTCGACATCGATTGCGACAACACGTAAACCCATCGCGTGCGCGTACTGGACCGCGATATGACCCAGCCCGCCGATGCCTGAGATCGCCACCCATTGGCCGGGCCGGGTGTCGGTGACCTTGAGGCCTTTGTAGACGGTGACGCCTGCGCACAGGATCGGGGCGATTTCCAGCGGATCGGCACCGTCAGGGATGCGCGCGGCGTAGTCGGCGTTGACCAGCATGTACGTGCCGAAGCTCCCGTTGACTGAATATCCGCCGTTGCGCTGACTTTCGCACAGAGTCTCCCACCCGGTCCGGCAGTATTCGCAGCGACCGCAAGCTGACCACAACCAGGCGTTGCCGACCTTGTCTCCGACCGACAGGTCGACCACCCCCTCGCCGAGGGCGACGACCGTGCCATAGCCTTCGTGGCCCGGCACAAACGGTGGCTGCGGCTTGATCGGCCAATCACCGTGTGCTGCATGCAAATCCGTATGGCAGACACCCGAAGTTTCGAGCTTGACCAGGGCTTCACCGTAGCCCGGCGTCGGCAATTGCACATCATGCACCTGCAGCGGCACACCGAAATCGGTGACGACCGCAGCCCGCATGGTGTCGGTGCGCGCGGCGACGGTGTCAGAAGCCAGCATTTGTGTCATTGATCCATTCCATTCATGAGAGTTGTTTCTGCGAACGATCTTTGAGCCGGACCGCTGGGGGTCGAGACTCGGCATATGGGGAACCGGCGGCGGTGCGAACGGCCAAGCAACGCCGAGCCAATCGCGCAATACTCATACCGCACAACGCTATTGACAGCGACGAGCCGGCGCCCGCTCCGATTGGGCGCAATACCAGGCCCGCCGGGCGGGTGCGCAACTGCCCGATTGGACAGGTCCGCAGCCACGGGACGACGTCCGGCGCCCCGTGCCGCCACGCTCATCGCCCCGTACGCGCTCTGACACCGCCGAACGCAACTGAGGACCGACGAGAAAAATCGAGCCCGCTTTTGGTGCCGGAAACAAATCTTGACCCGATTTGTCCCAGCATCTTCCGTTTACCCATTGTGATGGATCACAATCGGCACGTGCCGCCCCCTTCCCAACTGCCGCGGATCCCGGCGGATGCTCCGCTGCGGAAGGTGATCGAGGACCGGATCGACGAGATCGCCACGGACCTTCTCCACGAAGCAGTCCAATCGATCGAGTGGCCCACCGCGATACCGATCGAACACTTCGATGACGAGGTCGTCCCGTACATCGTCGGCGGATTTCTCTACGGGTTCGCCCTGATCACCGAAGGGCGCAGGGTGACCGCGGCGGAAGCAGCCACCTTCGTGCTGCCGGTGGCCGAGCGGCATGCCGAAGATGGCATCCCCCTCCCGTTCTTGTTCACCGCACTGCACGCGGGCATCCGCAAGCTGTGGGAGATCGTGCTGGAAGAGGCGACCGACGGTGACGCCGAAACGATCGCCGCGTTGGGCATGTACCTCGCCGATCTCACCGGAACCATCAGCGTTCTGATGACCGAGGTCTACCAGGATTCAGATTTTGCGCTCCGCGCCAACACCCGCCATCAGTTGAGCGCGCTCTGCGCCGCCCTCATCGCCGGCGAACCCGACCGCGAAACAGTCGCCAAGCAAGTCGGCATCAAGCTGAGCGAGCGCTACGACGTCCTGGTGTTTCGGGTGGATGCCGACGAACCGCGCACCACCCACGAAATCCTGGCGGCACGCAGGCGGTTACGACTGGCCAACCAGGTGTTCTATGGGCGCGGCGCCAGTGAAATCCTCAACACCTTCGACGGTCACACGGGCGTCATCTTGCTGCCCACACCAACTGTCGAACCGAGCGCCGACCCGCGCATTCCCATACACCTCAGCACTCTGATCGACGCACTCACCGAACGACTCGGCGTCGCGTTCTACGCTGCGTACCACGCCGGAGCCACCCAGGACGCCATTCCCACAGCGGTCTCAGAGGCTGACGAAATCACCTCCCTGGCAAGGAAACTCGGCAGGGAACCCGGTGCCTACCAACTGACCGACATCCTGTTCGAGTACCAGTCGACGCGCCCCGGACCGGCCCGCGACCTGCTCGCCCGTCACATCGCACCGCTCAGCGACCACCCGGGGTTACTCCAG
This sequence comes from Mycolicibacterium sp. P4_G11, assembly GCF_056555145.1. Classification (NCBI taxonomy): domain Bacteria; kingdom Bacillati; phylum Actinomycetota; class Actinomycetes; order Mycobacteriales; family Mycobacteriaceae; genus Mycobacterium; species Mycolicibacterium sp. P4_G11. Next base: position 48,717 of record NZ_JBFUJW010000009.1, on the reverse strand, counting down.
GCGCTGCAGGCACACTTGCGGCATGGCGCCGACCGGAAGGCCGCTGCCGCAGAGCTTTTCATTCATCCCAATACGCTGACCTATCGCCTACGCCGCATTCAGGACGTCACCGGCTACGACCCCACCGATCCCCATCAATCCCGATTGCTCGCCGCGGCGATGACCGTCTACGCCATCGACCATGCGGGCAAGCCAACCGCTGCGACAAACCTGGCCAATCCTGGCTAGCCGGATCAGGTATCGGTCGCGCCTTGGCCATCGAACTCGAGTCATGCGTATGCCCAAACCTATTGACCCGATAACACGGAACGAGATGTGAATTCAGCTGTGCAGCATCACGAGTCACTCCGCAGCGCTGCAACACAGTTGCGGCATGCGGCCACCAGGTGCACGAGTCCGACCGAGCGCATTCACTCGTACATCGCGACGATGATCGACCACGTCTACCCACTGGAGCGCTGCGGAAAGGCGTCAGTGCTGACGTCAATCTGGCTCAATCGTTCGGGACAGCACGTCGACCAGATCGATGCACTCGTGGACGAGTTGATCGAGCCGCTGCGCGAGGCGATTCGCGTTGGATGCCGGACAGGCGAGATGTCGTCACCGTGTCCGGACACCGATGCCCAAGCGATCTTTCATCTGGTCACGGGCATGATCCTCACCCAGGGAGCCCCCGGCCGACGCGCCTCTGCGGAGTACATCAAAGGGGTGGTGATGAACGCTGTTGCGGGCTCCCTCAAACTCGCCCGGCCCTGAACACACGACTAGCCGGATTCAGTTGATTTCGGTCGTTTCGCATGGCCGACCGCGGCGTAGGCCAAGCACACGGTAAGCACGGCGAACTTGACCAACGCAGCGCAACGCGCGCGTCGTGCATACATGTCAATCTGACTGCCGCCGAGAACTTTCAACAGCGACACGCCCTCGATCGCGTCACCAGCGACGGCTCCGGCCGCCAACAACGGAAGCGCCGCAGAGTGGCCTTGACGACAGCGCGCCCGCTCCACCAGGAGTGCTGTGTGCGCACCGTAGGTGAGCATGTAGCCGAAATCGAGCCACAGAGACACTCGAGCCAGGCGCCGGCCCCGAGTTCCCCAGCGCGCCATCATCTCTGCGGACCGGTACGCGTTGCCGGCCAGCTCGAACCGGACGATGCCCGGGCCGCCGGTCTGGCGGAGTCGCCGCTCAATTTCCAGCATGACCACGGTGTAGGCGGCATAGGCAACCGTCACGCGACGGAGCAAGCCGGGGCTGCCGATCATTTCGGCCATCAGCGACGCTCCGACGCGATCGGTTGCCGCACTACGCGGACTGCTCCTGCGCCGCGCTGCCGGCGAAGGCCGACTCGACGAACTGCGTCGCCTCGCGCAGCGCACGCGCCGCTTCCGGAACGATCGAGGCCGCGGCCTGGAAGACGTGGACCTGGTCCCGCCACACCTGCAACTGATGCGGCACACCGGCCTTCGTCAGTTCAACGGCAAGCAGCTCGGCGTCAGGGCACAGCAGTTCGGTCGAGCTCACCTGGATCAGGGACGGCGGTAGCCCCTTGAGGTCCGCATCGAGCAACCGGTGATCGTCTTCGGGCGGGCTGTGCCGCATGACGAATTGATGGAACGCGCGGGCAAAGGCCTTCGAGAACAGCACATCGGTTGCTCCCGAGGGCGCATCGATCTTGGCCTGCACGTCAAAGTCGGTCAGCGGCGCCATCGAGACGATCGCGCCGGGCATGGGCAACCCACGTTGGCCCGCGAACAGGGCAGTGATGAACACCAAGTACGCACCGGCCGAGTCACCCATGAACGCGATGTTCTCCGGCGCAATGCCTCGCCCGAGCGCGAATCGATAGGCGTCGATGCAGTCCTCGATGCCGTCGGCAATGCTGTGCCCGGGCAGCTTGCGGTAATCCACCGCAAGGACCTCGCTCTGCAGCGACGCCGCAATCCGCGAGATCATCTGCCGGTGCAGGTGACGGCCACCGACCAGGAAAGCGCCGCCGTGCATGTAGACGACGTAGCGGTCCCCGCGCATCGACGCCGGCCGGGTCGTCTCGGCGGAGCAACGCGCAAGGCTGACGGGCCTTCTGGTGGTTCCCGAGACCGACCGCAGGACGCGACCGACGTGATCAACCGCTCGGTACGGCCACGGCAGCCCAGGCGCCATCGCCCACACCGTCAAGACCGGCTTGACCGTGGCCTTCAACGTCAACGCGAGGATGCGCGACTGGATGCTGCCGCCTTCGAACTCGACACGACGGGAGTTACCCAGGTCCAGCGGGATCAGATTCTCGGGTTTGGCAACCACGTTGTAGCCCTCCTGTATCAACGAGCCCCGTTCGGTGGCTGCGACAGCGCCGATGCTGCCTCGTTGTTCGAATCAGTATCGATGTCCGGTTGGCTGCCGTCTCTACACCGAGGGCAGAAGTATCAGACTCGGCTTTTGTGACGCGTCACAAAAGCCGAGCTCAGCACGGATCCCCGCATTCAGTGCTGAGTGATGGCACTACCTGCACCACTCTCATTGCACCCCATGCGATCTGACCCGTCCGCGGCAGTCGACACGCGCGGTTGCGGCAGGCTTGCCCCGATTGGCCAGGACACCAATTGCTGTGGGAATCGACAAAGCACACCCCCAGGGGACCGCCACCCAGAACGGCCAGAAATAGCCGCCGCCGGTGGAGAGCCAGATCGCGAGGCACATGATGTTCACCGCAACCCATGGCATCCACATGATCACGACCCATCCCGGAATCGCTTGCTTCCGTTGTCGTTTCGGCTCAGGTCGGTAATCCGGTAGGTCAGACACGATCTCCGCGAGCTCGCCGCGGGTTTCCACTTGGTAGAGCCGCTGCAGACGACTGTCGTACTCCGTCAGCGTCAGTCGTCCGTCCGCGACAGCCCGGCTGAGCCTGCGCGAGACGGCGTCGCGGTCGGTGTCGCCGACCCGGATGTGATCGCCGAGGGTATCGATCGCGGTACTGCCGGCCGTGTCGCGCGCCGACTCGGGGAACCGGAAGTTCTCATGGTGGTGCATGGTGCAACTCCATTCGCCATAACGGTGTTATGGATATTCATAACACCGTTATGAGGCGGTGGCAAGGGTCGCGAGCTCATTTCTCCTTGCATCCATCTGGTGGCTGGCCCGTCGCGCCGGTGAACCATTGCGCGACAATCGCCGCGGAACAGCGGTTGTACTTGTTGCCAAGCTGGTGACCCAGCGATTTCTTCGACCGCTCGGAGAGAGTCCAGCCGAGCGGGGCCTCAACACCGGGCTGCGCGACGGGGTAGAAATCGACGACGTCCGGCAACTCCCAGTCCGGGCGCGCGGGGCCAGACGCCACGTCTCCGCCGCATCGGCCCGGCGGGAAGAACTTCTCGAAGTCCAAGGCAGCAGCCTGCCTGGCAGCAGCCGACCGGGCGTTACCCACCGCACCGAACGCTGCGAGCGGGGCGATCAGCCCGGGCGGGCGATTCGGTATCTCGGATTTGGTCGACGTCACGTAGCCGTTGTCGATCAGGATCAGCTTGGGAGAAAAGCACTTTCCGTCCATCTTCTCGACGCGCGCCAGCCACTTGACCACCTCCGGCCACGCCAGCGCCAGCGGGGCGGCCGCAGACGCATCGATCAGTCCACCGTCAAGGTCGAATGTGCGGACGGCTCGGTCCTTGCACCAGTACAACGTGCCGTTCGGTGAGACGTACGGGAACCGCGCGCTGAGCAACGCTGCCGTGGACAGCGACAGATCCTTGGGGTCACCGGGCTGCTTGACGTCCGCCGGACACGTGCTGTCGAACGCGTCTTTGGTGGCAGCCAGCGTCTGCAGCTGGGCATGGGCACCCTCGATCGGCGTCACCACGCGATCTATCGAGAGGCAGTTGTTCGACGACGTGCCTGCGTCGGCCAGCTTGAGCACCGATACCGTCACCCGGCAGCCGTCCGTGACCGAGGTGCCGTTCAGCGCCAAAAGCGGAAAGTCGAGGCGCCCGGGACTCGACCACGCCGTGGCCAAGAAACCGGACTCCAGATCACCGTTTGCCTCGCGAACCGACTTCTCCCAGGATCTTTCCAAGATCGCCGCGCTGTCCTGGCCGTCTGCGCGTACGCGCACAAAGGCGTTGGGCAGATCCCGAAAGGCGACGCCTGCCACCGTCGGTCCGAGAAAGTCATTGCCCAGCGGCTCCGACCACGGATTGTGAGAAACGTCCTTGAACGCCTTGGTCACCGCGAGACCGAGGCTGCCCCCTGAAATTCCACTTGCCAGAAAGATCGAATCCATCGGCATCGGCTGGGCGCACACATTGTCCACATCCATACCGATCGGCTTACGGCCGGAGCTATCCTGGCCCTTGACAAGACAATTCAGCACGATCGTCGTCCAGTAGGCAGCACGGATACCGCCCCCTGCGGAGGCGACGAACACCAGTGGAATCGGCTCACGCTTGGCCGGCCGGTTTGGGGTCACCTCGGTTTGCGATCGGCTCCACTGATCGAGCGCTTCATCGACCGTCACCCGGCTGCCGGCAGCCGCATCCTTCAATCGGACCGAGTGGTACGTGGATTGGCCGTCGGTCAACGACGTTGCCACGGCGCTGATCAGGACGATCGCGATCACCGGTAGGCGCCGTAATCCACTGGCAGCAAGCACATTCCCGGGATAGTAGGCATCGCTGAGCAGCACCAGCGCGGCGAAGCCGAGCGTCAGCGCGAAGACGAGGGCGAACAACACGCCCCAGGGTCCGAGAACACTCCCTGTTATCTGCGGCGAACAGCCAAGGGCCCCAAAAGCTATCAATGACGCAACAGCAAGTGCCAGACGCCGCCACAGGGACGGATCCTTGTTTCGATCAGTGGCGTGGTCACACAGTTTCGGCGACCAGTGGACAACCGCCGTGACCACCAGGATGCAAAGCACCATGCACAACAGCAGCCACCATCCGGTGTCGTCCTTGACCGCGAACAACCGCGCACCGTTGCGCATCGACAGCGCGAACAGCACGGCGAAAGGGGCCACCGACAGCGCGCCGGCAACCCGGGCACCCCATTGAGTATTCATGCGAATCTCGTCCGGCCGCTTGTCGACGGCAGCGTCGCGCTTGAACCCGAACAGCCCGAGCAAGAGTGCGATCGCGCCGGGCACGAACGCCACTTGCCCGGCGGGCCAGTGCAGGGCGATAGCGGCGCCGCCGACGACCATGGCGCCGAATCCAAGAGACAGGATGATCGTGTTGGCCTTCTTGGTCTCTGCAGGGCCCGGCACCGAAGGCTCCGACTGATAGGCATGCAGGACCATGCGGGCAGTGGCCAGGAGCGTGCCGGTGGTGACGATGGCAACGATCGCCGTGGCGATGATCAGATACGCGTGATGCGGTTCGAACAGCAGCAGAAATGCGTCATCGAGCTGCCTGCCCAAGTCAGAACCCAACGCAAGTAGTGCGATCAGGATCAGCGCGAGCCCCAGATGTGCGCGCAGCGCGACCACCGCACGGCGGCGACTCACCTTTTCCTTCGAGTCTTCCTTTGAGGACACCGGTGGCCCCAACGTCCCGGCCAGCCCAGCAGCACAGCCAAGGGCGGCACTGAACAGGAACAGGAGCTTCGCTGCCGACACCACGCCGACGGCCGGGATGGCCCAGCCGACGTGCTGAATCAGCCAGTGGAGCACCCCAAAGGTGTTCGGCCCGGTCGCCAGACCGGGGTTGAGGAGAACCGTGATACCAAGCAACACAACGTCTTCGACGATGTCGAATGCCAGGTAGGCGGCCGTCGCGTAGGAGGCGAAACGTAGCGGCTGCGCGAGGCCGGCCCGCCAGTCCCCAAAGGCCGGGGCGAGGTGGATTTCGGAATACCGCACTGCCCCGAGCAGCAGCAGCACGACGGGAAATGCGATGAAGATGATGTCCACGCCGAGGTACATGAACACCAGGCCGTACGGGGACAGGACACGCTGACCGAAGTGGTCGTTGAAATACGTATTCCAGCCCCACCATTCACTGATCGCCGTCGCGTTGGTGCTGGCATTACTCTGCGCGATCGATGACGGCGAGAGAATGGCAGACGCCGATACCGAAGCGTGGCCGGGCTGGTGCATGAGCGCCAGCGTGTCGTCGATGACCGCCAGGGCGCCGAGGCCTGCGTACAGCAGGAAACACGCCATCAGGGCAGTGCGCACACCTGGTTTCGTGATTCGGGATAGCAGTGTCCGATTGCCCTCGTCGCCCAAATCCGCTGTTGCATCATCGGATTGAGTATCGGATGCTGTAGTGGTCATACCGCGACTCCTGGTCAGAATTTGCACACGCGGGTGTAGGTGGCGCCGTAATCGCGCGTCGCGGACAGCGCCACGGCGACCCGCTCCACGGTCTTGTCGACCACCGCCCGACTCAGGTTTCCGGCGGTCAATGCCGGTGCGGCGGTGTAGATCCGGGATCGCCACTGTTGGGCAGTCGGCTTCGAATCGGTGGACTTACGCATCGCTGTACAGGCCGCGAACTTGACCATTTTCTCCTCCGGATTCCCCTTCTCGAGGCGCGTCAGGAGCTGATCGAGTGATCCGGTCGTCGGCACGACGGGTGGCACGCCAACTTTCGGCATGCCGGGCGGCGCCCCCAGCTTCGGCAGTTCGGGAGGCACTTCGATCTTGGGTAACACCGGCGGCGGATGGACTCCGGCCACTTCCTTGCCGACTACGACAGCTTCCTTGCCGGCAACGACAGCCGTACGAGGCTGACACCCGCCAACCGACGCCGCGACTACCGCAACCACTATCAATAACGTTGTACGAGAACGTATTCGGCTAACCGAACCAGTCATGAGGCGCCTCGCCCTGCTGTGGATGCCTACTGTGGGGCCACCGGCCCCGGATTCAGGACAGCGAGAAGGGTTGCCAGCACCGCACCAGTCCCCCGCCCCGTCGTCCGCCCTGTGAGAATCACTGCAAACGCATCCATCATCGTAGGACTCCCACAGCAACTCCTACGAGAATCCGCAGCAAATTTCATACGTTCGGCGGACACCGTGCTGGTCGCACGCACAGCACCGACGTCAGTCGACGAGCTTGGTCAAGCAGTACACCCGCTGAGGGGACGTGAACACCATCGCCTTTGCCGCAGTGGCACAGGCCGTTTCGTCGACGCTGTCATCGATGCGCTGGGCTACCTTGAACACCCCGGTGTGAGAGTTGGCGATGGTCGGGGCCTGCGCGCAATCAATGTTCGTGACGCTCTTACCGGTGAGATCCAGCGCGTAGCAGTCCCCCTGATGCAGGTTCAGCGCAAAGCACAAGCTCGCGGCCTTGGGGTCATCCTGATTGCTGGTGGCGTAGAAGTACGGACCGTCCGACGGCGCCTTGCCATCCGGGCACAGACCCATCGAGGTCTCGCCCGCCAATTCGTAGACAGCATCTGATGATTCACAGCTGGTCGAGGTGAAATGGAACTTCTCGTAGTCGGCGGTCGTGACGCACTGCCCCGATTTCAGCTGGACACCGAAGGCGGCGGTGGTCCCGCGATGTCCGGTGAGGGCCACACTGGCGATGCCGCCGAGCACAACCAGCGATACCACCGCGCCCACGATCCACACCCACGGCTTGATCGCAGACTTGCGCGGCGGCGGCGGGAAGCCTGACATCGGGTTCGGCGGACCGTAGTTCGTCGGCTGGCCGGCCCAGGGTTGCGGGTTCGGTGCCGGCCAACCCGGCTGCGGCTGCCACCCCGGCTGACCCGGCGTCGACGGGATCGGTTGGCCCGGCTGGCCTACTGGCGGCTGGTGCTGCGGGGCGCCCCACGAGCCGTCCTGCGGTGGTTGAGTCACCGATCGATCATGTCAGCCAGGGCGCTTGATCTTGGCAATCTGCACCACAGCGCGTACCGCCACCGCGTTGTCGCTGGTATCCCCGATGGCTCGAGCGATGTCGGCGCAGGTGCTGTCGATCGCCGAGATGACGCGATGCAGGCCGGCCGGATGGGCAACGGTGACAGTCAGTTCGACGGTGGATGCACGTCGATCGACGACTGTTTTCCCCTTGACGGACTGCACATTCGACTCACGCTCCAGGGCGGCCGCAGCCGCCGATGCAACGCCGTCGAGGTTCACGGTGATGAACCCGGGATCGGTCGTGCCGGCCACACGCAGGACCGGTGCCTTGCGGATCGGCACATGCGAGATCAGCCAAACCAGCGCGATCAGCACCAGTACTGTTCCTGCGCCGGCCAGCCCCCATGCCCACCACGTCGAAGATGTGGCGCGCACGACCGGTCCGGTACTGATGCGTTCCGGCGCGGCGCGCACCCAGTGGGTGGGCCACAGCACCGCCGCCGCGCCGATCGTGGTCACCACGATTCCGGCGACCAAAGTCGCGGCGCGGTCCAGCAGGTCGGTCGGCCTCAGGCTCATGCCGACCCGTTCGTGCCGACGCGCACGGTGATTCGCGGTGTCGGAATGAGGATTTCGGTGGCGCTACCGACCACGGCGGCGATCGCGCCCTTGGCCGCGACTTCGGACTCAACTCCGGTGAGTCCGACGTACAGCGTCACCTTTCGGCGGGTGGCCGCCGAGTTCAGCACCTCGACACCAGGCACGGAGCAGGCCGCGTACGACGCCAGTCGGGCGACATCGCGCGGGCGCATCCACACCGATCCCGCCGCGTCGACGGCAACCACCGTCTTGCGCCGCGGCAGTAACGCCATGACCATCAGCCACACTCCGATGACGAGCACGCCGGCGCCAGCGGGAACCATCCACCACTGGCTATGCAGGCCGTTCAGTGCGGTGGCGGTAGTGCCGATCCATGGTGTGCCTGCCACGAAGCCCAGCACGACTCCGGCGTCGCGCAGCGCCACGAATCCGACGATCAGCAGAATCAGAGCCAGCACCACGGCGATGTATCGCGCGGTGGCAGCGGTGACCGGGGCGCGACCAGGTATCGGCAGCGCAAATGCGTCGGCGGTCATCATTGAATCCTCTTCACATCTTTGGTGGCGGTACTGAATTGTTCGACGGTGACGTCGACGCGGTCGACCTGCAATCCAGCCATGCTCGACAACGTCTGCGCGACATTGCGTTGCACAGCGCGCGCAACGTCCACCGCCGGCGCCGGCCACGCCACTGTGACCTTGAGGTGGGCTGTGACGCGGTTGCCGGTGACGGTCAGCTGCGCTTGCGGCAGCGATCGGCCGGCGATCTTCGTCAGTCCTTCCGAGAAGGGCAGCACATCGGGGGTGTCGAGCGCCGCACGAACCGCGAGCCGATGCGCGACCTTCTCGCGGACGGTCAGGGTGCCGCGCGTGGCGGCACCGTCGTCGTCATCGGATTCGCGTTGCGGCAGTATCGGTTCCGCGGCTGTCGACTCAGTCACGGCCGCGACCTCGCAGCAATGCGGCCAGATTGGCCAGATCGAGTTCGCCGTCGCGGTGGGCGCCGAGCAGGTACCCCGCCACGCCGAGCAGCAACGCGACGATGAAACCCCACAGGCCACCGGCAGCCGCGGCCACGCCGGGGCGCTCCGGGGCGATCCTCAACCGGAAGCTGGTGTCACCGGCAGGAGATCTTCGACGGTGACGTCGACCGGTAGGTCGGTGATCGCGGAGACGGCACGCTGGATGGCGGTAGCCGTCTGCCGCACCGGCGCGTCGAGCGCAAGACTGACGTGCACGTCGACGCGGTCGGCCCCGATCCGAATCCCGGAGACCCGCCGGCCCGGCAGGTAGGTGGCCACCTCGCCGAACATCCCGCCGTGCAACCCCGCCACACCCTTGACCGCAGTCACCGCGGCGGCGATGCGTTCAGCGTCGTCCTCCGGAGCTGCTGCCCGCGTCGGGGCATCACTGGACACGAGCGGGCGCGGCGTCAGCGTCGTCGCCGCCGCCGCCGTCACTGTCAAGGTGCACGTCGTGCACGGTGATGTTGACCTCGGTGACCTCGAGTCCGGTCATGCGTTCGATGGCGGCGATGACGTTTCGCCGGATACCTGCGGCCAGGTCGGCGATCGCCACGCCGTATTCGGCGACGATGTCGATGTCGACGGCGGCCTGCTTCTCGCCGATCTCGACCGACACGCCCTGGCTCTGGTTGACGCTGGCACCCGGGATTCGCTCCCGGAGGGCGCCGACCATCCGCGACGCGCCGCCGCCCAGGTCGTACACGCCGCTCACTTCGCGGGTGGCGATCCCGGCGATCTTCGAGACCACGATGTCCGCGATCGTCGTCTTGCCCTGCGAGCTCACCAACGGCGATCCCTGGTAAGGGCTCATTTCCTTACTGGACGACTCCACTTCGGCCTCCGCACTGGTCATCATCACTCCCCTTTCGACTGCCGACACATGGGTAGTCGCTACCCAGGGCCTGAACCGAACGTGCCCGTCGAGTGATTCAGGACACATTTGACGATTCTCAGCTCAGCATGCCCTCAACGGAACCACAACTCGACTAACTCTTGCAGTGAGGGCCTATATTTCAGGAGCGGCGAAGCGCAGCTGAGAGCGGAGTGTGGTGATAGCGCCAACCGGTGGCGACCTACGCGACGCCGACGACGAGGCTTTACGAGCCGCGGCCGTCATCGGCGATCGCGAGGCGTTTGACGTCATCGTCACCCGGTACGGGCCCGTGCTCTACCGGTATGCCCGGCGAATGCTCGCCTCCGAAGCTGACGTCCCAGATGTCGTGCAGGACACCTTCGTTGCCGCCTGGCAACAGATCGCAGGCTTCCGCGGCAGCTCGTCGCTTCGGACGTGGTTGTTCGCGATCTGCTACCGCAAGATCGCCGACACACACCGGCTCAAGCGGGCAAAACCGGTCGAAGACTGGGTGCTGGAACCCTTGGCCGGACCAGACCCGTCCGCCGACCCTTTCACCGCCGCGTCCAACGCCGCGTTTTTGGCCGCCCTCGAACAAGCGCTTGACGAACTGCCGGTACGCCAGCGCGCGGTGTGGATGATGCGGGAGATCGAGCAGATGACGTTCCCTGAGATCGGCGAAGTGCTACACCTCAGTTCCGATGCAGTGCGCGGACACCACGTTCGGGCGATCAAGACGTTGCGAGTTCTGTTGGGGAGGTGGCAGTGACAGAGCCTGATCCCATCCTGCACCGCGCAGCCTCATACCTGCGGTCGGTGCCCGAACCCGGCTGGGACGCCATCAGCGACCGGGTGCGCGCGGCCATACACAGCGCAACCCGGACCGGTTGGCCCATCCGCGCCTCGCGGGATACCGACGACGGCGTGGTGTACATCAGCGATCACGCGCTGCGCAGCCTGCTGGCCCGGGAGTTGCGGCGGCGATTCGTCTGCCAGCCGACCCGCATCGACTTCACGCTCGACGGTGCCGTGCTGCGCGCAGTCGACATCGACGTCACCGGAAGCTACGGCACGCAACTGCGCGAACTCGGCGACGACATCCGCCGCTTGGTACTGGACACGATCCGCCCCATCCTCGACAACCTCGACGACAACGGCAGCACTCCGGCCGGGCCCATCGACGTGACCGTCACCGACGTCGTCGACGGCGACCCGCTGGGGTAGCCCGGGCACAACGAACGCGCACTACGGCGGATTTGCACCGGTGATTGGATGAAAAATGTTGCCCCGCAATATCTTGCGGGGCACGGCATCGGCGCCTAGCACCTGCCCCGGTCAGCCGCAGTGATGGCGACGGCGGTGCCGGCAATTCCAGCTCGCTCGGCAGCCCGGTCGGCCATCCCCATCAGGCGCCGAAGCCGGCCGGCGACGGCGTTCTTGGTCATCGGGGGCTCGGCGAGGCGGCCCAACTCGTCCAGTGACAGGTCGGGGTGCTGGATGCGCAAACGTGCGATTGCGACGAAATGAGCGGGTGCCGCGTCACCGAGGATCTCCAGGGCGCGTTGCGCCCGGATCGCGGTCACCATGGCCGACTGCTGGGCACGACGTTGGTTGGAGTCCACCAGTGCCGCGTCCACGGTCGGTGTGGTGCCGGTTCGTTGGTGTGATTGCCAGGCCGCCCGGGTCTGTTGGGCGCCAATTCGATTCAACAAGGTGTCGATCGTGTCGGCGTCGCGAACGGTGATCCGCTCGGCACCGCGCAGCTGACGCGCTCGGATGTGCACACCGAATCTGCGCGCAGCCCCGGCCAGGGCCGAGGCGGCTTCGACCCCGGGGCATTCGACCTCAAGCCCCCGTGCGCGACCGGCCAGCGCCAGCGAACCGCGGGCGAGGAACGCGCCCCGCCACACCGCTTCGGCGTCGGCCGTACTACCCGCGACGATCTGCGGCGGCATGCCCCGGACCGGCCGACCCCGACGGTCGATCAGCCCGGTCAACCGGGCCACATCTTCGGCCTCGTGGGCAACGTGCACCACGTATCGGGAGCGGGTGGCGATGCTCGGCAGTGCGCGTATTTCGGCCGCACATCCGTACAAGTCCTTGAGGTCTCTGCAGACACGTGTGGCGATCGGCTCGCGATCGACCTCTGCGTCAATCACGGCGCGTCCCTTGACGATACGCAGCCCGCCGGCGAATTGCAGGAGTGCAGTCACTTCCGCCTTGCGCGCACTGGCCAGATGCACGACCGTACCGGCAAGCTCATCCTTGGCGCTCGGTGTCAACATCATAAGTCCCCCACTGCCTCACCTGATCGAATCCCGTTTGTACAGCTGCCTTATGCGCCGCATCGCGAGTCGCCGTGTTGGCGACACTGTGCGAGCTGGTGCATGAGGCGCTCGGAGACCGGACCGTCGGGATGGTGCAGCGCACGCCAGGTTTCCAGCGTTCCCATCAGGGCTTCTGGGACCGTAAGTTGTTCGCGGACAACGACGGTGATCAACGTTTCGATCACCGTGCCGAATTCTCCGATGCCCAGGTTCACGTAGGCGTTGTTGAGCTCGGAAACTGTCAAGCGAGAACGAATGCTCTCCACCAGTTCCCACGCAACATCGGACTCGCTACTCAACGACATCAATCCCTTCAGCTCGCCCACCATCACCACGCCCCCATTTCCTGCGTTATAGGGGGTAGTCGTGATCCAGCGCCCGAACCGAACGTCGCCGTCGCGTGATCCGGGACACATGATGAGGGGTTCGACTCATTGGCGCAGGCAAGCTGCCGGAAGAATCACCAACGCCGGCCGTAGCTGTATAGCTACGGCCGGCGTTGGTGTCGACGTCGTCAGCAGTGAAGCACTGGCCTCAGACTGACGTCAGCTCGGAATCGCGTTGGATCGGCTTCGGCCAGGGCTGCGGAACCGGACGCTGACGGACGCGCTGCGGCCACCAGAACCAGCGTCCGAGCAGGCTGGCGATCGACGGCGTCATCAGCGACCGCACCACCAGGGTGTCGAACAACAGACCCAGACCGATGGTCGTACCGACCTGGCCGATGATGATCAGCTTGCTCACCGACATCGACATCATGGTGAAGGCGAACACCAGGCCCGCCGAGGTGACCACGGAGCCGGTGCCGACCATGGCGCGGATGATGCCGGTGTTGAGTCCGGCGTGGATTTCCTCCTTGATGCGGGAGACCAGCAGCAGGTTGTAGTCCGCGCCGACCGCCAGCAGGACGATGACCGACATCGGTAACACCATCCAGTGCAACGGAATACCCACGATGTGCTGCCAGAGCAGTACCGAGAGACCAAAGGCCGATGCCAGGCTGAGCACCACGGTGCCGACGATCACCGCCGAAGCGACGACCGCACGGGTGAGCACCAACATGATGATGAAGATCAGGATCAGCGCCGCGGCCGCGACGATCATCAGGTCGTAATCGGCACCGATCTGCATGTCGTTGTACATCGCCGCACTGCCGCCGAGGTAGATCGACGAGCCCTCGAGCGGGGTGCCCTTGATCGCGTCGGCCGCCGCAACCTTGAGCGGTTCGATACGCGAGGTGCCCTCCTGCGTCAACGGGTTGCCCTGGTGAATGATGGTGAACCGCACCGCATGGCCGTCGGGCGACATGAACAGCTTGAGGCCGCGCTGGAAATCTGCGGTCTCGAAGGCTTCCGGCGGGAGGTAGAACGAATCGTCGTTCTTGGCTGCGTCGAAGGCCTCGCTCATCGCGGTGCCGGTCTTCTGCATCGCGATGGTCTGATCCTGCTGGGCCTTCTGCATCTGGTACTGGTTCAGCAGCACCTGCTTCTGATGCTTCATCGACGCGATCTGCTTGGGCATCGTCGCGACCATCTTGGGCATGAGGTCGGCCATGCGCTGCATGTCGGGAACGATGGCCTGGAAGTCATCGGACATCAAGCTGATGCCGTCGATGCTCTCGAAGACCGACCGCATGGACCAGCACACCGGGATGTCGAAGCAGTGCGGCTCCCAGTAGAAGTAGTTGCGCATGGGCCGGAAGAAATCATCGAAGTCCGACAAGTGATCTCGAGTGTCACCCATGTCATCCGAGGTGGTCTTCATCTTGTCGGCCATCCGCTGCGACACGGCTGCCAGATCCTTCTGGACGCTCATCATCTCGGTCATGGCGTCGATGCTGTTCTGCAGATCGTCGGCCTGAGAGAGCAGATTGTTCAGATTGGTCTGCGTGTAATCGTTGTTCATGAGCTGCGTGGAGCCGCTCTGTCCGACGGTGTACGGGATCGTCGAGTGCTTGATCGGGTCACCGTCGGGGCGGGTGATCGTCTGCACCTGGGCGATTCCGTGCACGTTCTTGAGCGCCTTGGCGATCTTGTCGATCACCAGGAAGTCCGCCGGGTTCCGCAGATCGTGATCGGACTCGACCATCATCAGGTCCGGGTTCATCTTGGCCTGCGAAAAGTGCCGGAACGCAGCGTCATAGCCGACGTTGGCGGGGATGTCCTTCGGCAGGTAGATCCGGTCGTCGTAGATGGTGTGATAGCCCGGTAGCGCGATCAGACCGACCAGTGCCGCCACCACGGCGCCGACCAGGATGGCGCCGGGCCAGCGCACCGTCGCGGTGCCGACCCGATGCCAGCCGGCGGTTCTCGTGTTCGTTCGAGGCTCGAGGACCCGGCGGAAGCGGGTTGCGACCGAGATCACCGAGGGCCCGAGGGTCAGCGCCATCGCGACCACCATCACCATGCCGATGGCCAGCGGAAAGCCCATGGTCTGGAAGTACGGCAACCGGGTGAAGTGTAGGCACAGGGTGGCGCCGGCAATGGTCAAGCCCGAGGCCAGCACCACGTGCGCGGTGCCGTGAAACATGGTGTAGTAGGCCGATTCTCGGTCTTCTCCGGCCCGTCGTGCTTCCTGATAGCGCCCGATCAGGAAGATGACGTAGTCCGTCGCCGCGGCGATCGCCAGCGTCACCAGCAGGTTGGTGGCGAAGGTGGTCAGCCCGAAAACGTCGTGGTAGCCCAGGAATGCCACCAGACCGCGCGCCCCGGAGAGTTCGAGCACGACCATCACCAACACGATCAAGGTCGCGATGACGGATCGGTAGACCAGCAAGAGCATGACCGCGATGACGCCGAACGTGACGAGTTCGATCAGCTCCATGCTCTTGTCACCGACGACGTTCTGGTCAGTGCTCGTCGCTGCGGGACCGGTCACATATGCCTTTACCCCTGGCGGAGCAGGGCTTTCGGTGGCGATGTGGCGCACCGCGGCGACCGAATCGTTGGCCAGGGTCTCCCCTTGATCACCGGCGATGTAGACCTGAACGTAGGCCGCCTTGCCGTCGCGGCTCTGGGCGCCCTTGGCGGTCAGCGTGTCGCCCCAGAAGTCCTGCACATGCTGGACGTGGGTGGTGTCGGCGCGGAGGTCAGCGACCATCTTGTCGTAGAACGCGTGCGCG
This sequence comes from Mycolicibacterium sp. P4_G11, assembly GCF_056555145.1. Classification (NCBI taxonomy): domain Bacteria; kingdom Bacillati; phylum Actinomycetota; class Actinomycetes; order Mycobacteriales; family Mycobacteriaceae; genus Mycobacterium; species Mycolicibacterium sp. P4_G11. Next base: position 32,983 of record NZ_JBFUJW010000009.1, on the reverse strand, counting down.
TCGGCTCCCAGTGGATTGTCGCCTTCGAGCACGATCATCACCGAACTGCTGGTGCTGTATTCGTCGAACACCTTGCCGACGCGTTTGGTGGCGATCATCGACGGCGCGTCGTTGGGGCTCATGGACACCGCGCGCAGCTTGCCGACTTCCTCGAGCTGCGGGACAACGGTGTTCAGTGCGGCGATGACCCCGATCCAGGCCAGGATGATCAGCACCGCGAACCGGCGGAGGAACCGCGGTATCCCTTTGTGTCCCTTGTCTTCTACTACCGGGATGGCGTCGGTCTGGGCCTCGTCGGCCGGCGCGCTCATGCGGCCTTCACAAAGCAGAAGGTTTCGGCGTTCATACCGGTGGCGGTCCTCTCTTCTTTGACCACGTCATCGACACTGACCCGGCAGCTGATGCTGTTGCCGTCGCTCTGGGCCAGAATGTTGGGCTGCACCGAGGGCAGGGTGGTCGACAGCGTCAAGGTCCACGGCAACGAAACTCCCGCGGCGCGCTGCGGCTTGCCTTCGAGGTCCATGTAGTTGACGACGGCTGAGCTACCCGTGCCGAAAATCTCGTACTTCACGAATTTCGGGTTGAAGTCCTCGGCGTTGTCCGAGCTCTTCTCTGTGATCACAACGGGATTCGAGCCGAACACCTGGCGCACGTTCGACACGATCACCACGCCGGCGCCAACCGCGACGATCACCAATAGCGGTAGCCATGCCCGCCGAAACACACTCGTCATCGCTGCCTTCTGTAGAAATTGCCGACCGCGCGGTCGTCGGGCATGTGGCGGCACACCACCATTGGTGACCCCCGGGGACATCTAGCTAGGTAACCTAACGGAAAAAATGGATAGAGTCCATCCATTTAAATGTCGTCTTCGTTACAACCCGGCGCAGCCCCACCGCATTCCTGCCACGTCCTCACATGCGCGATCTACCCCGAAAAACGGCTGGTCAGCGCGGGAAATTCGGACGCAAATCACTCAACTATTGGAGGCGAAGTCCCAGACCTGCATGTTGCCGGCCGGGTAGTTCACGCACACGTCGGTGGCCTTCGCGACCACACCCTTGTTGTTGAAGAACACCTTGGCCCAGTTGCCCCAATGAGTGGCCACCTGCTCGTAATAGACGTTGGTGGCGGTGTCCTCGGAGTACTGCCGGCGACCCACCGGATCGAGCGAGAAGAACCAGTGGATGCGATCCTCGGCCATCCGCTGAATGTCAGCGGGCCGGTTGTTCCGGTCGATCATGTAACGCTGGTAGTACACCGGACTGGTATCACGCACCGCCTGCAGATACTGCTCGGCGTCACAGGTGGTGACGATGATCCGATGCGGGATCGGGTAGTCGTCGGTGGCATCGGCCGAGGCCGGGCCTGCCAGCAACAGAGAGGACGATGCCGCAACGCCAAATGCCATGGCCGCCAATCCAATTCGGAGTGATCGAACCGTCATGCGCCGCCTCCTGGTTGCGACTGATGGGCAGCGTCGTCCAACACCGAATGCTTGTCGGGGCAATAGAAATCTATTGCGGCACCGAGGAACTGCCAGTTCTGCTGCGTGACGTTGTGCCGGGACAAGTTGGTGGCGACGAACTTGGCCGACTGATAGGCGTCGTGGTCGACGTTGTTGCTCAACCGCTGGCAGGTGATCTTGCCCAACCAGGCGTTGTAGTCCTTCGGGCCATAGATCCCGTAGGTGTGCAATTGATTGGCGAAGTCCGTATCAGGATCGGCGTATGCGGTCCCCGAATTGGCCACTGCCGCAAGCAGTCCGATACCGGCCGCAGCCAAGGCGTGTCTGGCCCGGTGATGTCGCGTCATACAGCACGTCCCCCTGATCGCAGATCACCACAACCGTCAGCTGATCGCAGTGCTCAGCATGAAGTTATTCAGGTAAGTGGATGGAGTCAATCCACTTACCTGAATAGTGTCTCGCATTACACTGCGGGGGTGATGACCCGCCAGACCACTGATCGACCGCTGCGCAAGGACGCCGTGCGCAATCGTCAGCGAGTGATCGACGCGGCCCGCGACCTGTTCGCCACACGAGGCCTGGGCGCAACGCTCAATGAGGTAGCCCACCACGGCGGGATCGGCGTCGGCACGGTATATCGCCGGTTCCCCACCAAGGACGAGCTGATCGAGGCCATCTTCGAGGACGCGATCGACGAGATCGCCGCCTTCGCCGATTCGGGATTGGAATTCGACGACTCGTGGGCGGGATTCACCTGGTTCGTCGAACAGATGGGTCAGCAGACGGCCACGGATCGTGGCCTGCGAGAAATCCTGTATGGACAGAGTGGTTGCGGTAATCGGGTGGATGCGGCACGTACCCGCCTGGTTCCGAAGCTCGCGAAACTTGTTGAACGGGCCCAAAAAGACGGCTATCTGCGACCGGGTATCTCCGACAGCGACATGCCGATCCTGGGTCTTCTGGCAGGCACGGTCAGCGAGTTCGCCGGGCACGTCAATGCTGACCTGTGGCGACGGTACGTGGCCATCTTCCTGGACGGGCTGCGCGCTCGCGATGGGCAGGACCCGCTGCCGGTCGATGCCCTTGATGAAGACCAGGCCGCGATCGCCATGACTACCAGTCCGCCGTCCGTGTCCTGAATCAGCAAGCCAAACCCTTCTGACTGGCGGCGGTTATCCGGGTACAAAGTCGGGTACCCACCCAGGTATGCGTGCACCCTTCCGTTCAGACCCCTTTGCCCCCGCGGGTCCGCGCCACCATGTGGCGCCGCTATTGCCCCCGTCACGCGGCCCGTTGTCCGACACCGTGATCAAGCTGCTGTGCGAGCGTGCGCCGTGCTCTCATCTGACCCGGATTGAGACACCACTCGGGGATGCCGACCCGTTCGGCCTCGATCTTCAACTGGCACTTTATCTTTGCTACGAGTTGCACTACCGCGGGTTCGTAGACGTTGACCCCCGATGGGAGTGGGACGGCGCCCTGTTGCACTTGCGTGGTCGATTGGAAACTGTCTTCCTCGATGCCGTACGCAGCGAGGCCGGCACCACCACCGCCGACGATGACCCCACGACCGAGATGGACAAGCTGTCCACCGTCCGCCCCGGCAGCCCAAGTGTGTCGGCGTACCTGCGCGATGAGGGCACCTGGGCGCAGATGCAGGAATTCTTCGTGCACCGCTCGCTGTATCACCTCAAAGAGGGTGACCCCCACGCCTGGGTGATCCCCCGACTCACCGGACAGGCCAAGGCGTCATTTGTGGCTGTGGAGTTCGACGAATACGGCGCTGGACACGGCCGCAACGTGCACCAGGAGCTATTCGCCGATCTACTGGAGGCCGCCGGCCTGGACAATGGCTATCTGGCCTACCTCGACGCCAGTGCCGCCGAGACGCTGGCCGTGGTCAACGTGATGTCCCTGTTCAGCCTGCACCGAGGGTTACGGGGCGCCGCCGTGGGCCACTTCGCGGCCACCGAGATCACTTCGCCGCCGGGAGCGTATCGCCTGGTGGAGGCGTTGCGACGCCTACGCGCACCACAACCGTGTGTGCGGTTCTACGCCGAACACGTCGAAGCCGACGCGGTACACGAACAGGTGGTGCGCACCGATGTGATCGACAACCTGTTACTGCACGAGCCACAGTTGGCCGGCGACGTCGTGTTCGGGATGCGTGCGTTCGTCAGCCTCGAGAATCGTCTCGAACACCTCATGTTGGACAGCTGGAACGACGGCCGATCTTCGTTGCAACAGTTGCAGCGATAGGCCAACAATGTCGCGTATGCCGTTGTGGCCATTGGCCTATCAGGTGTCCAGGTGTTGGGTTCCGGCACAGTTGGCAGGTGAGGATGATGGACGGTAACAGCGCATTTGAGGATTTCGTCGGGCTGCTCGACTACCCGATGTTCATCGTCACCGCACACGCCCGCGGCGATATGGGTGGGTGCTTGGTCGGTTTCGCCACCCAGGCCAGCATCACTCCCCCGATCTTTCTCGTCGGCTTGTCCCACCCGAACCACACGCTGTCGGTGGCGCATCAGGCGACTCATCTCGGGGTGCATCTGGTCGCCAGGGAGAATATCGAGTTGTGCCGGCTCTTCGGCGGTCAAACGAATGACGCGGTCAACAAATTCGACTTCTGCGCGTGGCATCTGGGTCCGGAGGGCACCCCGATCTTGGACGCGGCCGAAGCCTGGTTTGTCGGGGCCGTCGTACAGCGACTCGACATGGGCGGCGACCATGTCGGTTATCTGTTGAAGCCGCTGGCCGGGCATCGCTCCGAGAACCCACGTGCCCCAGTGTCATTCAATGATGTCAAAGACCTCGAACCCGGGCATCGGGCTCAAGGACCGTTACCGGAAGCCCAGAACGGATGATCTCCGCCAACACGGCGCAAGGACGGTCAGCCTGCCATGAACTCGTCATAGGCCGAGGCCATCTCGGGCGAGAGCACCGCGACATTGCACGCACGTTGGGTGTCACCGATCGGCGCCAGGATGCCCTTGAGTTCGAAGTACTCCTGCGGGTTGGCCGTGAAGTACGTTCTGATGTTGGCGGCCGCGGCCTCGCGCGGTTGCGTATAGACCGCGGATACGGCCTGGTCTGCGCCCGGGTGCGCGTTCAAATAGCCGCGCGCCACGCCAAGCACCGACTGCACGGTCGCGTTGACGGACTCTCGACTGCAGTCGGTCGGAGCCGCGCCGGCGATCGGTGCCATTGCGGCCGCAATCAACGTTCCTGCGGCAAACGTAGCGAGGACCAATTGGGAATTTGAGTTGAGTTTGAGCATCAGGCGAAATCCTTGAAGTAGTTCCTGCTTGCGATTCCCCGACTTGGATGGGTACCCCGATTCGGGTAGACACAAACATCCGAACCCGTTGGCGGGCAATGTTTTCGAGTGGGTCGGAAGAATCACGACAACAGGAGGCCAGACAGTCAGCGGTTCGGATGTTCCGCGCTGGCGACATGTCAGCTTCTCAAGGTGGCTGAGTAGGGCCGAATAGGTACGAATTGACCTGTGGGCGTTACTGATTGAGATTTGGCATGATGCAATCCGTTACCCAACGGATGACGACGAGTGGTCAGCCTCGAAAGGCGTCCTTGACCTTCTCGCCGGCCTGCTTCAGGTTGCTCTTGGCCTGATCCTTGCGACCCTCGGCCTCGGTGTCCTTGTCTCCGGTCGCCTGCCCGACCTTCTCCTTGACCTTTCCGGCCAGCTCTTCTGCCTTGTTCTTGGCCTTGTCGACGGCGCCCATGTGCTTCTCCTTTGTGAGGCTTGGCCGGCCACGGATTCGCAATGTGGAAATGCCATCGCCACGCGGCCAATTACCGAATACCCCGACTGGCGATGTCTAACCGTTCTCGGCGGATCCAATATCGGCGCTCGCGCCATCGTCCAGCACTCACGTTCTACGCCGCCGGATTGGTTGGGGTTTGACCCGGCCGATTGTAGGGAATCTCAGTCTGAAGTCCTGGAGCTACCAGTACCCATGATTGTCGAGAGGTCCACAGTTGACCATTACGCACCACTCGGTGTTTGACACGGTTGTAGTCGACAAGGGTGTTTATGCGCCGCAGGAGGATTCGCGGTTGCTCATCGATGCACTGAGTTCGGCATCCATCGCCGCGGGGCGGCGGGTGCTGGACCTGTGCACTGGCAGTGGAGTGGTGGCAATCGCAGCCGCCCAACTCGGGGCGGCCAGCGTCACGGCGTTCGACATCTGCCCGAGGGCAGTCAGCTGCTCGCGTGCCAACGCCGACATGGCCGGAGCGGACGTGGGGATTCGTCTCGGCACGCTGGACCACGCGCTGGCCGCGGGGCCTTTCGACCTGGTGGTGTGCAATCCCCCCTACGTTCCGATGGGCCCCGACAGCGACGCCGAATCGATCCCGTCGACGGTCGGTCGCGCCCTTGCGTGGAACGCCGGTCGCGACGGACGCGAGGTGCTCGGTCCGCTCTGCGAATGGGCGCCGACGCTATTGACCGAGGGCGGCACGCTGATGCTGGTGCAGTCAGAGTTCGCCGGAATCGAGGAATCGCTGCAGTCCCTGAGGTCAGCGGGTCTCGACGCAGAAATCGTTGCTCGGCAATGGATTCCATTTGGACCGGTGCTGTCGGCGCGCGCACGCTGGCTCGAACGCACCGGACGGCTGCCGCGCGGCCGCCGACATGAGCAGATCGCGGTGATCCGCGCGGATAAGCAATGAGCGACTCCGAGCGACGCCTCGTCCGGGTGGTGCCGTCCGGCCCGATACTGGTGGAGGGCCCTGTTCGGATCGAGCTGGCCGACGGTCGCATCGTTGAGTCTGACCGGTTCATAGTCGGGATCTGCACGTGCCGCCGCAGCAAGATCTATCCACTGTGTGATACCTCGCACCGCGCCATAGTCGGTAATTCATCACAGCGTTCGGCACCACAAGATTCCACCGACTGACCACCAGCCCGTTGCGTGCTTGGCGAGCCGGCCGTCATGGCGATGTTGGCACCGGCCTTGATGGACTTGCGCGCATGGCTCTCCTAGGGGTCGGACACGGGCCGATCGTTTGCGCTTCATTGCGTTCTAGTGCGTTTGAGCCGGACCCGCGGTTTGGTAGCCCGTCGGTATGGGTATCCCTGTCAGTAGTGATCGCGGTTGGAGCGGTCTACAAACGTTAGGCGGTTGACGTGATCATCTTGGGAGTCATTTTGCTTGTTCTCGGGTACGCACTGGCGGTGCCCATTCTCGAGACCATTGGCACCATCCTGCTGGTTGTGGGTGCTGTGCTGTGGATCCTCGGCGCAGTGGGGCGCCCGGTCGGTGGACGCAAGGTCTGGTTCTAACTCGCCGACCTCCCCCGCGCGCCATCACTGACGAGCGATGACCCGATCTCCTTGCCGGCCAAAGAGATCGGGCCACCGGGCTATTCTGGCCTACTGGTTTGCTCGTTGCCTCTGCTCAGCGACTTCTGCCGCGGCGCGCGCCGATTCAGCCTCGGCTTCCTTCTTTGCCGCATCCCGCTCTGCTTCACCTTTGTCCTGCTGAGCTTGGCCCTCGCGGACAAGGTCGTCGCGACCCGTCACGGTGCCGGCGACCTCTTTGACTTTGCCCTTGACACCCTCGACTACTCCCTTGAGACCCTCTTCAGGACCACTATTGTGTTCACCCACAGCGTTTCTCCTCGGTTGGTAAGCCCCACGTGAAAGATTCGTGCGTCACATTTCATGACGGCGGGCCGGGGACGGCACCCACTACCAATCGGGTTCCCCGTCAGCCCGCGGCGAAACCCGTTGCGCAGAAGAGGTTGCCCCGTCACACGGCGGCGGAAATGCGTGCGGGAATCTGCGCCATGGCGTATTCGGCGAGCGCGGTGATGGTCAGGGCCGGGTTGACGCCGGGGTTGGCCGGCATCGCGGAGCCGTCGCAGATGAGCATGTTGTGATAGCCGTGAACGCGGAGGTTCGCATCGATGACTCCCTCTGCGCGGGTGGCGCTGATGACGGCGCCGCCGAGCAGGTGGGCGGTGGAGGGGATGTTGCCGAGCGCCTCCAGCACGTTGCTCTGGGCGATGCCCCCGGTCCGTTCGGCCAGCCAGCGCGCGGCTTGGTTGCCTTTGTCGATGTAGGTGGGGGCGGGGTTGTCGGCGTTCGCGGCGGTGGACAACCGATAGCCGTTTCCCCACCGGCGTTTTCGGGCGCGAAACGAGATCGCATTGTCGCGTGATTGCATCACCAACAACATCACCATGCGCCGACTCCAGCCCCGTGGCCGCAGCGTCGCCAGCCAGCGTCGCGGATGCCGCACGATGGCGGCAAGCCATTTCAGGGGCCGGGTCACCCGGGTGCCGTCACCGACCAGCACGGTGTAGAGCAGGCTGAGCATGTCGGCGTTCGGCCCATAGGTGAGAAGTTCGATGTGAGTGTCGGCGTCAACGTGGACGCTGCTGCTGGCGGTGACATCACGCCAGCTGCCCTGATCATCGGGCAGCAGCACGGTCAGCACGGATTCGCTGTTGGTGCGCACCAATTCGCCGAGACGGTCGCTCAGGTAGGGCAGTGAGCCACCATGTTTGCAGTTGGCGAGCAGTTCGTTGGTACCCAAGGCCCCGCCGGCGAACACCACGCCGCGTGTCGTGTAGGTCTGCCGGTGGCCGCCGGTGGGATGGATGGTGGTGACGTGATAGCCGTCGCTGCCGTCGGCGCGTCCCGCCGGGGTGACATCGATGGCCTGGTGCTCGGGCAGGATGTGCACGCCGTTGCGCTCGGCGAACCACAGGTAGTTCTGGGTCAAGGAGTTCACTGCCCCGACGCGGCAGCCGACCATGCAGGCACCGCAGCGGGTACAGCCGGTACGGTCAGGGCCGGCGCCGCCGAAGTAGGGGTCGGGCACTGTCTTTCCCGGTTCGCCGAAGAACACCCCGGTCGGTGCGCGGCTGACGGTGCCCTCGGTCCCGAAGTGCCGGCCCATTTCCCGAATCCATTGTTGGTGAACCGAATCGAACGGGACCGGAGCCGCGCCGAGCATTCGTTCCGCGGTGTCGTAGTGCGGCCTGAGGCACTGTTCCCAGTCGCCGAGGTCGCGCCACTGGGCGTCACCGAAGAACTCTTTCTTGGCGCGATAGAGGACGCCGCCGTAGACCAGACTGCCGCCGCCGACACCGCTTTGGGAGGGGAAGAAGATGTGGCGGAATATCGAGGTGCGCATGATGCCCAGCTTGCCCAGCCTCGGCGCCCAGGTGTACTTGTCGGATTGCCACGCCGACCTGGGCAGGTCCTGCGGAGCGTAGCGGCGGCCGCGTTCGAGCACCCCGACGCGAAACCCTTTCTCCGACAGACGTAATGCTGAAACGCTGCCGCCGAAGCCAGATCCGATCACCAGCCAGTCGTAGTCAAAAAGCCCATCACGGGTGGTCATCGTCGCCTCGGACGGTCACGACGACTTTGCCGGTGGCGCGGCCGTTTTCGACGTAGGCCAACGCATCGAGGGTGGCGTCGAATGGATACACCCGATCGATGATGGGGTGTATGGCGCCGGCATCGACGAGGGTAGCCAGTTCGCGCAGCTGATCGCCGTTCGCGGTCATGAACAGGAACGAGTAGTGCACCGAACGTCGTTTGGCTTTGCGACGCACCGAGAAGCTCAGAGCCCGCATCGCTTGAACCAGCAGCCAGTTCGCTCCGAATTCGCGGGCGAAGTCGGGCTCGGGCGGCCCGGCGACCGAGATGACCCTGCCGCCGGGTTTGACGACCTGAAATGACTTGTCGAGAGTCTCGCCACCCTGGGTATCCAGGACGACGTCGTAGTCGCGCAGCTCGGTGGCGAAATCCTGTGTCTTGTAGTCGATCACGATATCGGCGCCGAGTTCCTTCACCCATTCGACGTTCTTGGTGCTGGTCGTGGTCGCGACGGTGGCCCCCAAGTGTTTGGCCAGTTGAATCGCGATGCTGCCCAGGCCGCCGGAGCCGGCGTGGATGAGCACTTTCTGTCCCGGCCGCAATTGCGCCTTGTCGACCAGCGCCTGCCAAGCGGTCAGACTGACCAGTGGCAGCGCGGCGGCTTCGTTCATGTCGATGCTGTCCGGTTTCCTCGCGACGTCGTTCTCGTTGACGGCGAGGTATTCAGCGAAGGTGCCGATGCGGTCCTGGTTGGGTTTGGCGTAGACCGCGTCGCCAGGGGCAAATCGCCGCACCCGTGGGCCGGTCTTGACCACGATGCCCGCCAGATCGTTGCCGAGGACGAGCGGAAGTTTGTAAGGCAGAAGCGGTTTCAGCTCCCCGTTTCTGATCTTGAGGTCCAGTGGATTGATGCTGGTGGCGTGTATCTGCACGAGGACGTCATCGTCGCGGAGGTCGGGGACGGCACGTTCGACGGCGCTGACCGTGTTGTTCTTGCCGTAGCGGGTGAGGGCGAACGCTTTCATGGTGTGGCCTTCTCGGTGCGGTGGTTGGTCGATGCCGCGTGAGCGGCGCGCAAGGGGGCCTTGTCGGTCTTGCCGACAGGGTTTTTGGGGATGGTGTCCAAGATGAGGATTTCGGTGGGGCGTTTGTAGCCGGCGAGACTGAGTGCGCAGAGTGCCTGTAGTGCGTTGATGTCGATGGCGGCTCCTGGGCGTGGCGCGACATAGGCCACCACCACCTCGCCCCATTTCTCGTCGGGTGCCCCGATGACCGCGGCTTCCAGCACATTGGGGTCGCTGGACAGCAGGTCTTCGATCTCGCGGGGGTAGATGTTCTCGCCGCCGCGAATGATCATGTCTTTGGAGCGCCCGGCCAGGGTCAGATACCCCTCGCTGTCGAGGTGACCGACGTCGCCGGTGTGCAGCCAGCCATCGATGACAGTGTCGGCCGTAGCCTCCGGGCGGCCCAGGTAGCCGCGCATGACGTTGGGCCCGGCGATGATGATCTCGCCGGCGGAGCCCGTAGGAACGTCGTCGCCGTTGGCGTCGACGACCCGAATCCGTTGGCCAGGAAACGGCTTGCCCACCGTACCCGCGCGACGTGGGCCGTCGATCGGGTTGATGGTCGAGGCGCAGGTACCCTCGGAAAGCCCGTAGCCCTCGATGAGCGGGAACCCGTAGCGGCTTTCGAAGCGGCTCAACAACTCCGCCGACGCCGGTGCCGCGCCGCAGATCGCAAAACGCAACGACGACGTGTCCGGAGTGACGTCCTCGGGCAGGGCCGCCAGCATGGTGTAGATGGTGGGAACCGCGCTGAAATAGGTGGGGCGCTCGCGTTCGATCACCTCGAAGAAAGTGGGGGGCGCGAAGCGGTCGGCGATGACGACGCTGGCCCCGGCCAACAGTGGCGTGATCACGCTGACGACAATCCCGTTGACGTGAAACAGCGGAAGGATCAGCAGGCATCGGTCGGTCGGTCCGATCTGCAGGGCATGACGGCCCATCTGCGCCATCGCATCGAGGTTGGCATGGTCGAGCATCACACCCTTGGGTGTGCCCGTGGTGCCGCTGGTGTAGATAAGCAGCGCCAGCGCCGCGGCGTCGACATGCGGTGCCTGATCTGCTCCCCCAGGCGCAGTGGCCAACTCAGCGACGCCCAGGGTGGGCACCTCGGTGCGGGTGGTGACGTCATCGTCCATCACCAGCAGTCGTGTCCCGGAGTCGGCGAGCTGGCGATTGACCTCATCGTCGGTGAGGCTCGGGTTGACCGGCGTAATCGCGGCGCCCAGCCGCCAGGCCGCGAACAGCAGCACGACGAACTCGACACGGTTGCGTAGCGCAACGGCCACCACGTCCCCCACGCCGATCCCCTTGTCACGCAACTGGTGTGCCGCAGCCAGTACGCGGTCGTGCAATTGCGCATTCGTCAGTGTGTGGCGAGCGTCGGACACGGCGGGGCCGTATGGATCGTGCTCGGCACGGCGGTCGGTGAGCATGGCTAGTTTCATGGGCAGGCCGCCCAAGGCATCGGCAGTCACGGCGCTACGCGTATCGGGTTCAGGTGACGGATCAGGAAGTCGGTCTGGTCGGTGACCAACTGCTCGAACGGCTCGCCGAGGTAGAACGCGAAATGGCCGGCACTGTAATGCTTGATCTCGCCGCGGGGCGCTGACCGTGCGTAGCGTTCGGTCTCCTCGGGCGGGGTAACCGTGTCGGTATCGCTGATACAGAACAAGATCGGAAACGCGATCTTCTTCGCGGCCCGCCCCGGCCGGTAGGCCATGATCGTCGGTGCCACGCGAGCGGCGACCTCATTGCGGAACGTCGAATTCGCCGGCAGCAGCGCCTGATAGCCGGGTAGCGCGTCCGGGGCGTTCATCAACGCCAGGGTTCCCGGGGCTCCCGCCAGCGGGATCATCGCAGGTTCCCGCCTACTCACCATCGCGGCGTAATCACGGGCGACCAACGGCAGCACTTTGAGTGAACCGACCGGCCCGAGCGCAAGGGCGGACGCCAGACCGTCGGTGAACGGGCATTGGGCCACAGCCGCTTTGAGCTCAGGGTGACGGGAAGCCACCGTGATGGAATGGCCGCCGCCGAAAGAACTGCCCCACACCGCGATGCGGGCGCCGTCGACATCGCGCCGCCCCTTCACGTAGGCGATCGCCGCATCCCAATCGGCGAGCTGGCGCTTGATCGACAGCAGCTGGCGGGGCTGACCCGTACTGTCACCGAAATGCCGGTACGTGAAGGCCAACGCGGCGATGCCGGCCTGCGCGAACCGCTCGGCGAATGCGTCCAGCCGCATCTCCCGGGTGGCGCCCAGGCCATGCCCCAGGATCACCACCGGTGGCGAGGCCACACCCGTGGGCAAGTAGAGCCACCCGGCGCAGGTGTCCTTGCCAGAGGTGAACGAGACGTCCTGTCGCGTAAATGACTGTGGCGAGGTCATTTCCGCGCCGCCCCGGCGCCGATACCGTCGAGTGCAGGTACCGTGCCTGATTCCAGCGCGCGGTCGTAGACGTCATCGTGATACAGCGGCAGCTCACCCGAGGATTCGGTGTCCGCGAGGTACTGCAACATCAGCTGCTGGCCTTCCGGGGATTGATCGGTGCCGAGGAACTCGGTGCGCTCGACGTGCAGGCCCTCCTGCAACGACATGGACCCGCCGAAGTAGACCGACCGCTTGATCGCCTCGACCGATCCCTTCGTCCGCTTGCCGAAATATTCGGCGACCTCGACCGCCCGCGGCACGACGTCCTCGGGGGCCACCACTTCGTCGACGGCGCCGTTGGCCAACGCCTGTGCGGGAGTGAACGGTTTGCCCTCCAAAATGGCGACCAGTGACTTGTGTGTACCGATGAGCCGGGTCAGACGCTGGCTGCCACCGCCGCCCGGCATGATGCCCAGCAGCACTTCGGGTTGGCCGATGAAGAAGTCGCCGTCGGCCATGATCCGCAGATCGCAGGCCCACGCGAATTCAGCACCCAGCCCGAGGGCCGATCCGTTGAGGGCAGCGACAAAGATGACGCCGCTGGCGTTCATCTTCAGGAACGTCGCGTGGAGCCGATCCAGCTGCGCGACACCGCGCAGCGGCGTTTTCTGCACCACCGGATCCAAGACCCGGGCGCGGTCCACGCCGCGGGCCAGACGCAGGGCGGCCGACGCGCTGCGCCGGCCCAACTCGGGCACTGCGGCACCTTCTGCTTGTAGCCAGCGCACATCCGCGTGACTGACGAACCGCCCCGGGCGTGCGCCGGTGAACACCACGGCATGCACACCGGGGTCACGGTCGGCTCGGTCCACCAATGCCTCGAGCTGCCTTGCGATTTGGATCCCGAACAAACTATGCGGGCCACCGTCTACCCGGGCGACGAGCACCCGTCCGTGGTCCTCGATCACCAGATCGCCTCGTACTTGCTGTGTCATCGCCGTCCTTTCGAGCGAACCATCTGTAACGAATTTCTGTTCTGGGCAAGGGTTCCCACTTTCCCGCCGAACCAATAGCTGCCGCCCATCAGAAGCTCTTGCCGAGCGTCAGCACAGTTCCACACGGGGCTCAAACCCCATGCCTTGCATCGAGTTCGGATAGTGCGCGTTGTACGCCGATGTCACGTGCCAGTCGTGCGTCGACCAGGGGGCCGAGGACACCGCGCAACGCCGATACCGGGCGCCAGCGCGCTGGTGCGGAAACGGTGCGTCGGCGCTGTTCGAGGCCGTTGACAATAACTGCTGCCGCCGTGGTCGGCTGGATGCGTTTGAGAATGAACTTCGGCATCGCCGACATCAGCGCTTGCACGTGCGGGTCTTCGTCGATGCCGTGCTGGATCATGCCGGTCTCGATGAGCGAAAAATATGCGGTCATGGCCGTCGCGCCGTGGCTGGCCAGTTCGACGGCGAGCGCGCGACCAGCTTGCTCGACCGCCGCCTTGCTCATCGCATACGGCATTGCTCCTGCGCCATTGATGTAGGCGAAAACCGAACTCAACAAGGCGATCTGGCCACGATTGTGAATGACTGACTCAATCGTCGCCGACACCGTGTTCAGGACGCCGGACACATTGACCGACAGCACGCGGTCGACCTCATCGGTCGCCAGGGTACGGAATGTTCCCCCGCGCCCCATCAGGCCCGCATTGGCGATGGCTACGTCGATGCGCCCGAATCGGTCCTCGACTTTGCGGACTGCGGCATGGACGGAGCCGATCGCCGTGACGTCACAGTCCACGGGCAGGACCTGCCCCGGCGGCAGCGTCCGAGCCGTTCGTTCTGCGGCGCTCAGGTCGATGTCGGCAAGGGCAACCTGTGCGCCGCGGTGAGTCAGCAACGCCGCAGTCGCCGCGCCGAGCCCGCCTCCCGCACCGGTGAGGAATACGACCTTGCGGTCCAGCGAGTAGGTCTGCTGACGAGCACGAGCCATCACGAAACTCTCTCTGCCGTATCGGATTCGCTACTGGCCGTCGGCGGCGAGGAACGACGCGGCGATCGGCGCGAACTGCTCGTGGTACTGGAAGATGCCACCGTGCCCGGAGTTGGGATAGATGATCAGTTCTGATCCCGCGATGCGCCGGTGGAGATCCTCAGATAGCACCGTTGGCACCATTCGGTCGTGGTCACCGTTGGCGATCAACGTCGGCTGAGTGATCTTTGACAGGTCCGACGGCCTGGAACGGCCGTAGGCCTTGATCGCTTTGAGCTGGGTCTGGAGCGCACTGATCGTGATGTCCTTGTCGCGGTCGGTGGTGCGTTCCTTGAGTCGGTTGACGAACTGCTTGCCGGCACGCTTGCCCACGGCGTCGCGGTTGAAGAACAAGAACTCCTTGGGATCGGAACGAGTCAGCGTGGCCCGCAGCATGTCCCAGTAAGTGACGCCCGCCACCTTGTCCATGTCCTTGCCGCCGCGCGGCCCGGTCCCGGTCAGCACCAGCCTGCGCACCAGTTCAGGATGCTTGAGCGCCAAATCCTGAGCGATCATGCCACCCATCGAGAACGAGAACACATCAATCTTCTTGAACCCCAACGCCGTGATGAAGGTGTACGCATCGTCGGCAGCTTCTTCGATGGTGCCCGGCACTTTGCCGCTGGACGCTCCCACGCCCTTGTTGTCGAAGGCGATCACGTGGCGGGTCTTGGCGATCGGGTCGATGATTCGTGGATCCCAATTGTCCAGGGTCGCGGCCAGGTGCACGAAGAACACCACCGGGATGCCGCCTTTGGGACCGAGTTCGCGGTAGGCATAGGTGGTGCCCCCGGCGGTTACAGTGCGCGACGGCGCCTTGGCGTAGGAGGTGATGATGTCACTGATACTGCTCATGAGGTACTCGTTTCTTCAATAGTGCTGCGGTGCATGAGATTTGCGCGACCCGACTGACAATCAGTCAGCGAGGAACCCGAGAGCGTCGGGAATGAAGGTGGTGTGATGCTGGAAGATCCCGCCGTGCCCCGAGCGCGGGTAAATCTTCAACTCCGCGTTGGGGATTCGCCGCGCCATGTCCGCCGACAAGCTGCTTGCCACCATGAGGTCGTCATCGCCGTTGGCGACCAGGACGGGAACCGTGATCCGCGACAGGTCGTCGGGTGTGGCCTTGCCGCCGTTGACGATCGCTTTGAGCTGCGCGAGCCGCGCTTGCATCGAGACCTTCTTGTCCCGATCGTAGGTTCGCTCCTGTAGGCGGGCGAAGTAGTCGGAGGCGGCGCGTTTACCTTCCGCGGTGCGGGGAAAGAACAGGTACTCGCGGGGGTCTTTTCGCGTCAGGAGGGCCTTGATGTAGGCGACGGCGACGATTTTGCGCATCGCGTCGATTCCGCCGCCACCGCGAGGTCCGGTGCCCGCCAAGATCATTCGCCGAACCAGGTCGGGCGCCTTGAGTGCCACCACCTGTGCAACGGCCCCGCCGAGGGAGAACCCGATCAGATCCACCTTGGTCAATCCGAGCGCTCGGATGAACGCAATCGCGTCGTCGGCCATCTGGTCGATGTTGTCCGGTACTGCCGATCCGGTGGCCCCAACGCCTCGGTTGTCGAACGCGACGACACGGTGGTGCGCCGCGATGCCGTCGATCACCCTTGGGTCCCAGTCGTCGAGCACGGCGGTGAAGTGATGCAGGAACACCACGGGCACGTCGGATTCGACGCCGAGCTCCCGGAATGCGAACGGCACTCCGTTGACGTCGATTGTCTTGGTGGGCGTGTCTTCCCAGGTGAGCATGTCAAACCTCTCGGCGCGGCTTTGATATTACGATCATAATATTATGACTGTACTATCATCGTCAAGAGTGGTTCGTGACACAAGCGGAGGTGAGTTCCATGGCCAGATATGGAGCGGAACACAAGACTGAGACGCGTCGGCGCATCATCGCGGCAGCCAGCCGGCGCCTCAAACAAGACGGCATCGACGGTTCGGGGATCGCCGCGGTGATGTCCGATGCCAACCTCACCAACGGCGCGTTCTACGCACACTTCGAATCCAAGAACGATCTCGTCGCGAGCGTCATCACCGATCAACTCGAACAACAGCGGGCCGCCGTCAGCGCCCTAGGGGCTGATCGCGATTCACTGGAAGGCTATATCCGCGAATATCTGTCCACCGGACACCGGGACAACCAGCCCGACGGCTGCCCGACGGCGCCATTGCTGAGTGAAATCGGGCGTTGCGATGACGTCGTCAGGGACGCCTATTCCGCTGGGGCGCAATCGATCGTCCAGGAAATTGCCGCGCACCTCCCGGCCGTGAGATCGCAAGCGAATCGGATGCAGACAGCGTGGGGCCTGTTCAGCATTCTGGTCACGTCGCTGCAACTCGCCCGAGCGATCACCGACCCCGAAGTCTCCGCCCAAGTGCTCGACGCCGGGATCAACAACGCTCTTCAGATTCTCGACAGTCCGGAATGACATCGCCGGCACCGCAAGCTAATTGAGGTTTCCAAAACGGAGGCGTTCAGGCCAAGTCAGACAGTCGCGGGGATAGCGTTGTCGATGAGCACGACCGCGATGGCGGCGGCGGTGGCGAAGGCGTCAGTGTTGAGGACTCGGTTGCGCGCCGAAGCGCCATCCAAGAGCAGCGCCAGTTGTTCGCCGAGTTCTTCGGGGTTGGTGGCGCCGGCCTCGCGCGCGGCTTCGGTGAGCCGCGCGGCGAAGGCCCTCTTGTAATCGGCGGCATGTACGCGTGCCGGGTGCTCCGGGTCGTGGATTTCGACAGCCGCTGCGATGAACGGGCACAGCGGCGCGCGAATGTCGAAGGCAGCGAGGAGCCGTTCGCGGGGCGTGAGGTCGGTGCGCTCGAACACCTCGGGCAGGACTTCGGGATCAAATTGGCGTAGATGTTCGGCAATCAACTGATCCTTGCCGGCGAAGTGCTGGTAGAACGTGCGCTTGGACACCTGAGCCACCGCGCAGAGTTGGTCCAGGCCGGTGCTGTTGATCCCTTGATCGCGAAACAGTTGCCGGGAAGCGCCGACGATGCGCTCTCGTGCGCCCCTGCCGCGGCGCAGGCCTCGCGGCCCCTTCTCCAACTCCGTCATACACCCAGCGTAGCCCAGTTGGGTACGGATCTGTGTACATAGCTTGCGTTCCCTGCGGCCGGTCGCTACGTTAAGTAATCAGATCGGTGTACATAACACCGGCGCTTTCCGATAATGGGAGTAATCGTGGGAAAACTCGATGGCAAGGTCGCGGTAATTACGGGCGGAACAAGTGGCATGGGGCTGGCCGGCGCCAAGTTGTTCGTCGAAGAAGGCGCTCACGTCTTCGTCACGGGCCGACGGAAGGATGCGGTGGACGACGCCGTTGCGCTGATCGGCCGGAACGTGACTGGCGTACAAGGTGATTCGGCCGACCTCGGCGATCTGGACCGTTTGTACGACACCGTCAAACAAGAAAAGGGCTCGATCGACGTGTTGTGGGCTAGCGCCGGAACGGGCGCGCAGGCCAAGCTCGGCGAGATCACCGAGGAGGATTTCGATGCCACCTTCTCGCTGAATGCGCGCGGCACGCTGTTCACAGTCCAGAAGGCGCTGCCACTGTTCAACGATGGCGGCTCGATCTTCATGACCGGGTCAAACGCATCGCTTCGGGGCTACCCCAATTGGAGTGTGTACGCGGCAAGCAAGGCCGTGCTGCCCGCCTACGCACGGGTATGGGTGTCGGAGTTGAGGGACAGGAAGATCCGGGTGAACGTGCTGACCCCCGGCCAGGTCGGCTCGCCGATGTTGGCCAAGGTGATGGATGAGGAGATGAAGGCACAGTTCGAGTCCGTGATCCCGCGGCGCGAGATGGGCCGCCCCGAGGAGATCGCGTCGGCCGCATTGTTCCTCGCCTCGGATGACTCGAGCTATGTCAATGGCATGGAGCTGGTGGTAGACGGCGGCACCACGGTCATCTAGTGCGACAACGGCTCTCACACACCACGAGCAACCAAGCGCACGAGGAGTAACCATGACCACCTTCGCCCCACACCGTGACACCGTGCAGTCCTTCGTCGACTGCATGCACGGCGGCGCAGACAACGACGCCTTGGCCGGAATGCTCGCCGAAGACGTGGTGCTGTACGGCCCGCTCGGCGATGAACCAGTGACCGGCCGAGAAGCAGTCCTGGAAGCAATGCAGACCGTAGGCACGGTGGCGACCAGCCTCACGTACAAGGAGGTCCTCTCCGGTACGACGCACCACGCCGCATACTTTCGGCTGCAGGTCGAAGGCACCGCGGTCGACGGGATGGACTACATCCTGCTCGACGCCAACGGCAAGATCACCGAGGTGACCATCTGGTGGCGCCCGCTGCCATCCGGCGTCCAGATGCAGGGCCGCCTTGCGGGTCTGCTCGGCATGCAGCCCTGGGAACTCCGTACTGAGGCGGCGTCAGGGTGAAGCCCGCCGCTACTACAGACCGAACAGCGATCGCCTGACGCGATCGATATCTGTGCGGGCGGCAAGCGTGTCGGTGATGGCCATGACGGCGACGGCGATCTCGATATCCGATATGGCCGCTCGACGCTGTTGCGCGAAAAGACTTTTCAGCCTGTCGATGTCGCTGTCGGTGAGCCGGCGGGGCATCAGCGCCAACAGGGGGTTGTAGCCGTTGGCGGGGGCCATGGGCGGCTGCCCGAGACGCAAGTAAGCGATCAACGTCGTGATCGCCCTGCCGAATCTGCTGCTCATGTCGGTGCTCGTCTGGTCATCATGCGGTGGGGAAACGCCGGTGGAGCGCGTCGCGCATGGCCTGTACTTCGTTCATGCGTGCGGCCAGCGTGCCGAGGTGTTTGTCGGTGCCGTGCTGGGCGCGGCGCCGCAGCGTGGTCGCCTGCGATTGCAGTTCGGCTAGTTCGTCGTCGAGCAGCTCGATGAAGCGCCGCGCCTGCAGCACGTCGGAATCACGCTGGCCTACCGGCGCCCGTTCGGGGGTGTTGAGCGTCGGCGGCGTGATCGGATCGGCGGGGCGTAGATGATGAATGTGGTGGGCTTCGGTGACTTCGTATGGCGCAGCATCCAGCCGAGCAGCCCGATGGGCGTCGGTGAACTCGGCCGTCATCGACACACGATCGCAAATCCGCAGGCCAGAATCAGTTTCCCTGCGGTATCTGTCCCGTAAGGAGCCGTTCACACTCGGTTCACCCGGGTTGTGAGCTTTATGCCCGCGTCAGTCCCGTGTGCCGGTGCTTCGGTAGATGACATTGTGGGCGATTTCGACGGCGTGGTCGGCGAAGCGTTCGTAATAGCGGCTCAGCAGGGTGACATCAACGGCGGTGGTGGTGCCATGGGACCACTGCGGGTCCATCACCACCACGAACAGGCGCCGGTGGATATCGTCCATGGCTTCATCGTCAGCGTTGAGCTGGGCTGCCTTGTCGGTGTTCCCGTCGAGCACAACACATTTGGTGTCTTGCGCGAGCCGCACGGCGATGCTTCCCATCTCGGCGAAATGGCCACTCACATCGCCCGGCACGGCGGTCTCGGGGTGGCGGCGGCGACTGATCTGAGCGACGTGCGCCGCCAGGGCGCCCATGCGCTGCAGATCAGCGACATTGCGCATGCCGGCGAGGACGGCGCGCAGATCGCGGGCCACCGGGGCTTGGCGGGCCAGGATGGTGAACGTGTCCGCTTCCAAGGCAGCGCACTTGGCGTCGATGTCGTGGCGACGGTCAATGACATGTTCGGCGGCACCGAGGTCGGCGTGCAGCAACGCATCAGTCGCCAGCTGCATCATGGCGGCGGTGCGGTCACACAGGTCGGCGATGCCGTCGTTGAGCGCATCGAGTTGCTCATGGAAGACAGTTCGCATGGGTTACCACCCTACGACGCGCATGGAACTCTGCATGACGTGAAGGTTAATGTCAGCAAACAACCTGTTCGTCGCGAGCTCAATGGAGCGGACGGCTCTCGATACGGTAATCCGAGGCCGTTGGGTGTGTCAGCCGGGATTCTGTCTTGCGCTCTTCCCTCCAGCTGGAGGGAAAGTCTGGCCAGATGGCGGATGGCAGCGGAGCGTCCCGACGCGCAGAGTCGGTTGTGAATGACGTGACGGCATCTCTGGAGGTAATGGCCGGACTGCGATCGGTGTCGCGGACGGACCGCTTCCGGCCCGGGCTGCGACGCGACTTCGGCGCAATGGTGAGGCTCGTTCCCAATTGAGCCGTCCCCGCCGGCAGGGGCGTCTTCTAGCGCATCCGGAGGTAGCGGTTATTCGACTCTGCTCCCGCCACCATACTCACCCGACTTAGACCGTATCGGTCTGCAGCACAATCTATTTGGATAGAGATGTATTCAAACGCTTCACATCGCTTCGCGCGGCTGCGCGTACTCTGGTCGTTCGCCTCCCCGCACCGCACCAAGCTTGCAATCGGCCTTGTATTGGGGCTGTTGGCCTCCGCCGCCGGTTTGGCGAGCCCGATGATCACCAAATTGGTGTTGGATTCACTAGGTGCGAGGACGTCTCTACTACTCCCGGTGGCGGCCCTCGTCGGCCTGCTGATATTCAGCGCCGTCATCGCCTACGTGGAATCGATTCTGCTCGCCGTCGTCGGTGAGCGCATTGTGCTCGACGCTCGTAAGAGCTTGGTACACAGGTTCTTACGAGCGACCGTACCCACGATCAGTAGCCATCGGCCCGGCGAGCTGGTCACCCGCGTGACCTCTGACACCGTGTTGCTTCACGAGGCGTCCGCGAGCATCAGCGGTTTGATCAACGGCACCGTCATGCTGACGGGCACCTTCGTCCTCATGGCTGTACTGGACATCCCGCTGCTTGCCACCACGCTCGTCACAGTCGCCGTCGTTACCGCCCTCTTCGCCGCGCTGATGCCCGGCATCGCCACCGATCAGCAACAAGCGCAGCATCACCTCGGAAAAGTGGGCGGCTTACTTGAAGGCGCCGTGCGCGCCATCCGCACTGTGAAGGCCAGCCGGGCCGAAGAACGCCAGGCCGACCGAATAATCCACGAGGCCAACGCGTCCACCCGTCACGCGATCCGCGCCGCTCGCCGCGAATCCCTTGCCTGGACGTTCGCCTCGGCCGGCGCGAACCTCGCGATCGTGGTCGTCTTGGCAATGGGCGCATGGCGTGTCAGCGAAGGCGCTATGGCGCTATCCAGCCTGATCGCTTTTCTGCTCTACGCATTCGGTCTGATCGATCCCATCACCGAGCTGTCCCACAACGTCACGACGCTTCAGGCCGGCATCGCAGCGGCAGGTCGTATCTGCCAAGCTGAGGCCCTCCCCCTCGAATCCGATTCCGCCACGGTCTCGGCCCAGAACAGCCAGTCCGCTGGTGACGCGCCGGTCCTTGAGTTTCGTTCGGTGACTGCCGGTTACCCAGGGGCATCGGAGATTGTGCGCGACATCGACCTGGTGATCAGGCGGTGCAGCCACACCGCGATCGTCGGACCATCCGGCGCGGGGAAGACGACAATGCTGTCGCTCATCATGCGGTTCCTCGAACCGGCACACGGCCAACTCCTCCTCAACGGCCGTCCCTACCATGGCTACACCCACGCAGAACTCCGTGAACGCACGGCGTTCGTGGAGCAGGACACTCCGATAGTGCCCGGAACAGTTCGCGACAATCTCCTCTACACGTTTCCCGATGCATCGGAGGCAGAACTGCACCACGTGCTGCACGAGGTTCGACTGGCGGAGGAGATCACAGAACTCGAACATGGCCTAGACACCGACCTCAATTCGTCAGCAGTCTCAACCGGGCAACGACAGCGCATCGCACTGGCGCGCGCTCTGCTGCGCCCGTCCGATGTGCTAGTCCTTGACGAGGCGACGGCACACCTCGACGGCTTGACCGAAACCGCAATAGCCGCGTGCATACGTCAGCGTGCACGCAAACAGGCCGTCATCACCGTTGCCCACCGACTCTCCACAGTCATCGATGCGGACACCATCCTGGTCATGGAACGCGGCCGAATACGCGCACACGGCACGCACCGTGACCTTATTGCCGGCGACGAGATGTATCGCAGCCTCGTCAACGCCATGCGCGTTGCAGACCCGACCGATTGCCCGATCGGCGGGTAACAACTCCTCCACCCGGCTGAGCTGCGCATCCAACAGGCCGCAATGCTCCAGGTTGATTCGGCCCGCCGGACAATCGGAGCTACCGTCAAGTGCCGAACCCGTCCGCAGTTGAACGCAGTAGTGAGGAGGCCGCCGTGCCGCGCATTGTCATCGTCGACGACGAAGCACTGCTCCGATCAGGATTCGAGCTGATCTTGTCAGCGGCCGCCGACATTGAGGTGGTCAAGACCTGCGACGGCGTACAGGCTGTGGACGTCATCCGCGAGCAGCGGCCCGACGTGGTGCTGCTCGACATCCGTATGCCCGGCAAGGACGGCCTCACCGTGCTGGCCGAACTTCAGCGGTTGCCCACACCACCGGTAGTAGCGATGCTCACCACATTCGACGCAGACGAGTACATCACTGAGGCACTGCGCGCAGGCGCGTCCGGGTTTCTGCTGAAAGATACCGACCCCGAACAACTTCCGCATATGGTCCGCAGTCTGGCCGCCGGCGGATTGGTTCTTTCGGGAGGCGTCAGCCCCAAGGTGATCTCCGGGTACCTCGACGACCGCATCGACCGTGACGCCGAAGCGAAGCTGCAGGCACTGACCGACCGCGAAACCGAAGTGCTGCAGCTGCTTGCACAAGGCCATTCCAACGGTGAGATTGCGGCCACGCTCTACACCAGTGTCGGAACGGTCAAAGACCAAGTCAGCTCGATTCTGTCGAAGCTCTCGGTCAAGAGCCGCGTGGAGGCAGCCATCATCGCTCAACGGGCCGGCGTTCTCGACGACGACGCACAGCATGACCGCTAGTTGGCAACGAATCTGCCGGCGACTGATCACCGACGGGATGCTGATCGGACTCGCCGCCGCCGATGCCATCCTCAACGGCCTCGACGACAGACCCTCGCCGCGGAATCTGTGCTTCGTGGTCATCGCCGTCGCCGTACTGTTGGTGCGGCGCCGTATCCCCTACCTCAGCTTCGCGGCCACGATTCCGGCACTCGTCGTCGGTTCAACCGTGATCGCCACCCTCGTCGCGTTGTACACGGTCGCCGAGCTGCGGCCTGCGCGCTATAGATTGGCGCTTTGCGCAGCAACGACATTCGTCTGCTACACGAGCTTTTGGGAGATGCCGCGTCTCAACGCCAGCCGACTGCTCGACATCGTTTACGCGATCCTGTTCACCGGCGCGCCCCTGCTGCTGGGCCTGCTGACGCGCGCCCGCGCAGAACTGTCGGCCAAACTTGCCGAAATCGACCGCGCCCGAGAACACGAACAGGAGTTGCTGATCGACAAGGCGTTAGCGCGTGAACGGGCCAACCTGTCCCGAGAAATGCACGACGTGGTGTCGCATCAGGTCAGCTTGATCGCCGTCCAGGCAGGCGCACTACAGGTGACTGCTCCCGATGCCGCCACCGCGCGGACCGCCCGAACCATCAGGACTCTGAGCGTGCAAACGCTCGACGAACTTCGCGACATGGTCGGGGTGCTGCGGGCATCGGGAAGCGAGGCGGTGACGCTCACCCCACAGCCGGGCGTCGACGACGTGCAAGGCCTCGTCGCCAACTCGGGGATCGACACCACCATCACCACCAACTACGACGGCGCCGTCAAGCCGTCTGCGGCCGTGCAGCGTGCCATATATCGGGCCGTCCAAGAAGGCCTCACGAACGTCGCCAAACACGCGCCCGGGGCGACCGCGTCCCTAGAACTGATCATCGACAAGCGCCGGGTCTGCGTCACTCTCACCAATTCCAGACCGACCTACGCAGCCGACAAGTTGCCCAGCGACCGAAACGGTCTACTCGGCCTGCGTGAACGCGCCGAACTTCTCGGCGGCTCTTTACAATCCGAGGCCCTCAGCGACGGCGGCTACCGGCTATCGATGCGCCTTCCCCTGCAACCCTGAACCGTCCCACCAACACCAAAGTGGGGCTCGGGAGCCGGCGTTACCGGTGGGTCGCAGGGGGTGCCGGCGTCGGCTGGACCGAACCTCCTACAGTCCCGCTGTCGTCAGGACGAGTCCACCGACCCCATTCTCCATCTTCGTCAGGATCGCCCGCACTCATATCCCAGCCGGCTTCGTAGCCACCGTCATACCCGCCATCGCCCACGTACATCCCCTGTTGGCTGCCGATGAGCAAACCGAACAGAAAAATGGCAGCCGTGATGAATACACCACCCACCGCGATACCCACACCGGCAGCGATCCGATAGACCCGGGGCGACGATCCAGGCTGTGTCGGCAAGACACCGTCCTGAAGCCTGGCGATTGGTGACTCGGTTCTTGTTTGCGTTATTTCTGACATGACAACAGCTTGACGACGTCAACCGCCTAGGGAAATCCTCCGAACGACGATAACTTTCTACCCAAGTGGATGAGATTTACGGCCAGACGAACTGATTTCTCGATGAATCATGTTGGAGTACAAAGCCTGAGGCCGCGAGCGGCCCGACAGATGGCGCAAACTACTTTATTACCAGGTTCAGGCTCGCCACCACGAGACCGATCGCAGTGTTCGCCAAACCGACACCAAACAGCCCCCACTTGCGGTACCCGCTCTTGAAGGCCGCGATCGCACCGAGACAAAAGAGGACTGCGGCATTCACCGCGAGGGCGCCGGTCGTATAGCCGAGTGAAACCAGTGATCCATCCGGGGTGAAGGTGTCATCACCCCAATGCGCCGCCGAGGCCGCAGCGAGG
The DNA here is from genome assembly GCF_056555145.1 of Mycolicibacterium sp. P4_G11. Lineage (NCBI taxonomy): Bacteria > Bacillati > Actinomycetota > Actinomycetes > Mycobacteriales > Mycobacteriaceae > Mycobacterium > Mycolicibacterium sp. P4_G11. The sequence continues at coordinate 7,941 of NZ_JBFUJW010000009.1, read as the reverse complement.
ACCAGCAGGGTCGGAATACAGGCCACCACCATCGGGATACCAGTGAGCATGGACCGCCCCAAGTCCTGCCAGAAAGTAGCCGGTGAATCGACGTGATGTGTCGATACATGCTGTCCGTAGCTCCGCGTAACCGCCGCGGCTACAACCGAAATCAGTACCCACGTAAACACATACCACGGACTCTGCCCCGGTGGGATCGCCGCGAGCACCACACTTACGAGCACGGTTCCGACGACCCACCCGTATATCGTGTTCGTATCCAGTTTCACATCGCGAATAGTAGCTTCGTCCAAATCTTTGCGGAGATCGTGACGCGGTTGGAATCAGAGTCGTGCAGTGTGGAAGTTCGGTTTTCGACGGTTGCCATAGCCCGCGCACACGAATGTTCCCCTCGGATGCTTCTGAAGAGGGCAGGTGCATTACCTGGCCGAATCGGCGGCCAGCCCTGCACACTGCGGTGTTTCGATCGGACCAAGGAAGAGCGCGTCCGGACGCAGCCATTCCGCCGCCGCTGCAACACCTCCCGCTAAGAGGAGAGAGATGACCACGAAGATCATCACGGTCGTCAGGACCTCCGCCCGGTCGAGGCCCTGCAGTGATTCGCCTGGTATGCAACCGAATCCATCGACTCGCGTGCCGCTGGTTGTCTTTTCCACCGGAGCAATTCTGCAGCCACTGTCTCCAGTGCTCAATCGCCCCACCGGCTGTCATCGCCATCCAGGTGACTGAACTCCAGCAGACACGGCTGCTGCGTGCATTCGCGCTCGACGACCCGGATGTTCGGTCACATCCCGCCGGGTGGATGCCGGATATCGCCACGTGGCGGATTCCGCCCAGCCGATACCCGAGACAGGCTGATACCGGCCGTAGCCGGCTGTTGCCCAGTTTGTCGAGGGAGCAAATGAAAATCCTGCATCGCGCGCTAGCCGTCACTGCCTCCGTAGCGACGCTGTTGTCTACCGGCACGGCAATCTCGCGCGCAGCACTGGACAACCAACTTGCCGTGGTTGATGGCAAGGACCGAACATTGACCATCCAGCAGTGGGACACCTTCCTCAACGGGGTAGCACCTTTGGACCGCAATCGACTGACCCGTGAGTGGTTCCAATCAGGCAGAGCAAAGTACGTCGTCGACGGCCCGGGATCTGATGACTTCGTAGGCAAGATCGAGCTGGGCTATCAGATCGGCTTCCCGTGGTCGCTCGGAGTGGGTATCAAGTTCAGCTACACCACCCCGAACGTCTTGCTCGACAAGAGCACCTTCAGGCGTCCGCAGATCATCACCCCGAACTTGTTCCCCGGGGTGTCCATCAGCGCAAACTTGGGCAATGGGCCTGGCATCCAGGAGGTCGCCACCTTCGCTGTCGCCGTCGAAGGCCCGGCGGGAGCCGTAGCGGTATCAAACGCCCACGGCACGCTGACGGGAGCCGCCGGCGGCGTTCTCCTTCGTCCGTTCGCGCGTCTCATCAGCAAGTCCGGTGACAGCGTGACCACCTACGGCGATTCCTGGAATATGAACTAGCACAACCGGCTACCCGATCCGCCTTCCGGCATACGCTGTGTACGTTCGCGGCCACGCCGACGCGGACAGACGGACCACCGCACGTCACGCCACCAATGAGGACCAAACCCCTAGTCGATCAGCCTGAGGTGTCTTGCAAGCCATGGCAATTCAATCTCAAGGGCAACTGAGAACACGCGCCAGTCGTGCGATCCGGGAAGTTCGGTGTAGTGGCTTTTCATTCCCGCAGCTTTCGTTGCGTCGAACACCGCTTTCGCGTCAGCTTTCGTTGCGCCGTCTGCAGCGCCGATCACGATGGCGCCGGCACTGAACGGATAGCGTTGCATCCGAAGGAGATCCAGTGGATTCACTCGGCGAAATGCGGCCTCGTCCCCGGCAAAGGCTTCGGCAACGGTTCGTCGTCGATCGCCCAGGCTGGGCTCTGCAGAGCCGGCGATGTCGATGAACGTCGGGTACACATCGGCATGGTTGGTGGCAAGCTGCAGGGCGCAAGTACCTCCGTAGGAAGCTCCGGCGATCGCCCAGGCGTCCGGCCGTGTGTCGACGGACAGGTTGGCCCGGATCCACGCTGGCACATCGAAGGCAAGGTAGGCGTCGACGTTGCCGCGGGCAGAGTTGAGACAAAGCGGATCGGCGAATTGACTTCCTGTCGCGTCGGGCACTACTACAACTGGGGCTAAGCCGTGATGCGCCTTGACAAATCGGTCCATCGTGCGCGCCAGTTTCCCCGCACTCAGCCAATCCTGCGGCATTCCAGGCTGGCCGCTCACCAGCACCAAGACGGGCAGTCGGGGCGGCAGCTGAGCGAAATACGCCGGCGGCAGATAGATCTTCGCCGCACGAGCCGAGAAGCCGGATATGCGCCCCGGAATGATCGCTGAGGTGAGCTTGCCGCTCATCATCAGATCCGGCGGCAATCTCCAATGCGATTCCAACGTACCCGTCACAGGTCGCGGTAGCGAGTGGGCTTGCTTGGGAGGCAACACAATATCGTCCTTCAGCGCCAGCCCGAGCGCGTCGCGAGATGTTGGATACGCGGCATAAACGCCGTTGACCTGATTCGCACACGCCACACAAATGAGCAAAGCCGCGATCACGGCCGTCCCGCCTGGCCGCCAACGGCGACAAGACGTCACCACACTCACCGCCAGAGCCGCCGCGAAGAAGGCCGTCCCCACCCACAGATGGACGACAAACGGCAACCGGTCGGGAAAAAGTAGCCACACATCGCGTGCCAGGTACACGCTCGTGGCCGTGACAGTAACTGCCACGACAAGAGTTATCGCGCAGCGCAGTGCTTTTGCCCATACGCTGCCCACCGCCAACATAAGTCGGAGCAACAGCCATGTTCCCGCCGCCGCAGCACCAAGACGCAAAACCACTGGAACAGGTCCGGTCAGCAGTTGCCAATCCAGCGGGCTCAACACTTCCCCTCGTCTCGGCACAGAGATGACGACATTCCAGACGCGACATGCACCGCTGGTCACCGACGCATGTCTCGCACAGAATCCGTTGTTCGGTTGGGCACGGCTTGCCCTCGTTTGGGACGCAAGTCAAAGGCTCAAAAGGCCTCAAATGCCGTGGCCGAAACTCGTGTCGGTAAATAGTTGCTGCCTTCGGTACGGCGAGTCAGCGGGCGCCGCAAAGAACGCGCCCCAGCTACCAGGGCTGCGACCAATCCCAAGCCCGCGGAGCGCGTACATCGGGCGAGGTATAGATCTGGCTGTGACCAAGACGTTCACATTGGGTGGTAGTCGGCCCCGTATTGGCGCAGTCCGAATCGGCACTGGCGAGCGCCGGTTCCATGAGCCCCACAGCGATGAGAACCAACGCAGCGACGAAGGCTCGCGCGGTAACTCGCCTCGCCCTCGTTAGGCCCGCATCGGTAGTCGCTTTGCCGCCGAAACTTCGCCGTTCGCTCGCATCGAGATCACCACCGCGGTTCCGAGCTGCGCGAGTTGCATTTGCCTGAAACATGTTTCGATCATGAGCAGAACACCTCTGCCGATCAAGGGGCCGATCGGCCGTACTTGGCGCCGACCGGCTGGAATTTCTCCCGCCTAGATCGACGCGGACGGCACGTGCGGCGCGCGGGGTGTGGTGACATGAAGGAGACCTCCATTTACGACGGCGATACGTCAGGAGAAGGTGACAAGGCAAGTGTCCGTCTGGCGGACATCCCAACTACGTCGAACCACGGTTCACGCTAGACGGGACATTTCAGAATCACATTCCAGCTGGCAGATCCGCCAAACTGCGTCGCGCCGAATTACCACCGGTTACGGAGAAGACCTCCTCCACTGTAGGTTGCATTTCTCCGTGTCATATCCCACTCCCCTGACCTGCGACTTCGCAGGAGTGCATCAGGTTTGGCGGGGCGGGTTTGCATAGTAGATGGCGAATCCTAGAACGGTACGGTGGTACCCAAATGGGTCAACCCTCGCGGACAGGCGCGGGCTCCGTCGCTGCACAGTTCGGGCACCGAAGTAGCCGGCGACCTCGACTCCGTGGCCGCTCCCACGTGTGGTTACATTTGAGGACACTCGAGAGTCTGAATCTTCGGAGGCTGCTGAGCTACAACAGGTTTCACGCGAAATGTCGGTTAACGACGCTCCACACGAGAGGTGCCCGGAGCCGGCGAAATACCTCAGCCAATTGCATACGCAAAGCGCTGTCGTCAAAGCCTGGCGCCTCAGCCAACGTCGACGACGAGCCACGAATTCATGTCGGCCCGCGGTCACGGTGCAGTTGATCGAAGTGCCTAGGCGCAACTGACGACGGAATTCGCCCCAGAGGCGTTGGCGCTTTCGGACTTCTTCCCATGAGCCTCAGCGGCGCAACTTCTCCGGCAGCTCACGGTCATCCACGGATGTGCCCAGCGTTCGCAGCAGCGCCAGCGCCCGCTCCGAGGGGGACCCCGCAACGGTTGTGGCCACGATCAGGCTCTGACCAGGCGAGCGCGCGATGGTCAACGTCTGCTGAGTGACAGTCAGGGCGCCTACCACCGGATGGTGTAGGTCATAGGACGCGGCATCACAGGGCGTGATCCGATGATCGCCCCACATCGCGACGAACTCCGAGCTCTTCATCGTCAGCTCACCGATGAGAGCGGCGAGGTCACGATCGTCGGGATACCGGCCGACGGCGATACGCAGATTGCCCACCACTGCCCTGGCCTTGCGCCGCCAGTCCGTGTAGAGCTCGCGCTTGTGTCCGTCCAAGAACACCATTCGGCTCATGTTGGGCCGGTTCACCACATCGTCCACGGCGGTCCGGTCGACGTGTCCCGCCAGCAGCGCGTGCCCCAGCTGATTCCACGCCAGCACATCGGTGCGCCGGCCCAGAACCAGCGCCGGAACACCGTCGAGGGCGCGAAGCAGATCCCGCGTCTCGTCACTGATCTTTTCTGGCCGCGTGCGCCGCGGCCCAGATGCCCGCCGCGCGGCCCCCGCCAACCGTTCGAGGTGCTCACGTTCGTGCGTATCGAGTTGCAGCGCAGCGGCAATCGCTTCCAGAACCTCGGGTGACGCGCCGCGGGAGATCCCCTGCTCGAGCCGCGTGTAATAGGACACGCTGACTCCCGCCAGGTGCGCCACCTCGTCGCGACGCAGACCCTGTACCCGTCGTCGCCCACCGAAGTCCGGCAAACCGATGTCCTCGGGTCGGGTACGTGCACGCCGCGCCTGCAGAAACTCTCCGAGCGGCCCTGGTCCGTCCATCTCTTCAGTATCCGCGCGCTGTTGGGATCCCAGCCTCACCCTGACAGGGGTAGGACCGACGAGGTGTGGCTGCCCGCGGCGCACATCGACAGGCTCGTGTGAGCACCGCCGATGACCGAGGGAGTCAGATGGATCAGATCGAGTTGGGCGACGTCACCGTCACCCGTGTCAAGGAGTACTACGGCTCCGTGCGGATGGGGCCCGCAGACTTCTTCCCAGACAGCACCAAGCATGACTGGGAAGCCAACAAACACTGGCTGGCGCCTGATTTCTGGGATCCCGGCACCGATCAGTGCATCTCGGCGATCCAGACCTGGGTGCTGCGCAGCTCGGGACGCATCATCCTGGTCGACACCGGTGTCGGCAACCACAAGGAACGCCCACATGTCCCGGTGTGGAACCACCTCGACACGGCGTTCCTCGACAACCTCGCCGCTGCCGGTGTTTCGCCCGAGGACGTCGACGTGGTGATCAACACCCACCTGCACATCGACCACGTGGGCTGGAACACCCGTCTGGACGGTTCGACGTGGGTGCCCACCTTCCCGAACGCGACCTACCTGATGCCACAACGCGATTTCGACTTCTGGAACCCGGCCAATGCCCACGAACCCGCCGCCAGTCGCGGGAGTCTGAATGTTTTCGAAGACAGCGTCACCCCGGTGCATCGAGCCGGGTTGACCCATCTGTGGGACGAGACCTACCAGATCGACAAAAATCTGCGGCTGGATCTCGCGGCCGGACATACCCCCGGCTCGTCGGTCCTGACATTGGAATCCGGTGGAGATCGCGCGATGTTCGTCGGCGATCTCATCCACACCCCGCTCCAGATTGTCACGCCGCATACCAACAGTTGCTTCTGCGAGGACCCAGTGGAATCACGCAACACCAGGCACAAGCTGTTGGGCCGCGCCAGCGAAGACAATGCGCTCCTGTTCCCCGCGCATCTCGGCGGACATGGCGCTGTCGAAGTGGTCCGGGACGGCTCAAGTTTCGCCATCAAGCGCTGGGCCGGTTTCGCCCGTATCAGCTGAGACCAATCACCAGAGGAGAACCCTTGTCTCAGAACAATGTTCCTGTCGTCAGAACCCCTTACGGCGCGGTGCGCGGAGTCCGCCGCCATGGCGGTGAGCGGTACCGCGCGATCCCCTATGCCACCACCCCGACGGGAGCGGCCCGGTTCGCTCCGCCGGCACCGCACCCGGGCTGGGACGGCGTACGCGACGCGACGGGTCCCGGGGCGACCGCGCCACAACCCGTCCGAGAGTTCGGTGCTCTCGACATGGGACCGTACTTCGGTCCCGGATGGGTGCGCGGCGCGGACTATCTGACGCTCGACGTGCACACTCCCGCCGCCGACGATGCCTCAAGACCAGTCATGGTGTTCGTCCACGGCGGCGGATTCGTCACGGGATCGTCGCAGGCCGCGCTGTACGACGGTCGGGCATTCACCCGCGACGGCGTCGTACTGGTCACCCTCAACTACCGCCTGGGCATCTCAGGTTTCCTCGACGTTCCCGGTGCGCCGCGCAACCGCGGGTTGCTCGACGTGCTGGCCGCGCTGCGGTGGGTCCGCGACACGATCAGCGCCTTTGGTGGTGACCCGACCAATGTCACCCTGTTCGGCCAGTCCGCCGGCGCCACCTTGGTGGGCGCGCTGCTCGCCACGACGGAGGCCGCCGGGCTGTTCCAGCGGGCCATCATGCAGAGTGGCAGCGGCACAGGCGCTTTCACGCCGGAGCAGGCTGCCCGAGTCACCCGCGCTGCGGCCGCCGAGCTTGCTACAGATCCCACCACCGACGGGCTCGCAGACATCCCCGATGAACAGTTCGTCGCCGTACTGCCTGCACTGGCGGGTCTCGACCTGCGCACCGCTACTGCCAACGACCCGCTGGTGGGCCTCAGCCCGTTCAGCCTCGTCTTGGACCAACAGCCCGCCGACGCGCTGGCGCACGGCCCGGCGGCCGACGTCGCTCTGCTCATCGGCACCAACACCGAAGAGGGCAACCTGTATCTCGTTCCCCAGGGCACCTTCGATACGTCGCAGCACGATGATGTCGTGGCCGTTGCGGCACAAACACATTCGGATCCAGCTGCGGCGGCAGCAGTGGCCGCCAACCATCCACATGCCACGCACGGCGAAGTACGCTCGGCCCTGCTCGGCGACGCGCTCTTCGGTGCCGGCTCGGCCCGGATGGCGCAAGCCCACTCATCGATCTCTCAGCGCGGCACCTACGTCTACCGCTTCGGCTTCCGCTCGACGGCGGTCGACGGCAAGCTCGGCTCTGCGCACACCGTGGAGCTTCCATTCGTCTTCGACATCACCGATTCGCCGTGGCTGCATGGGAAGACAGGTCTGCTCGGGCCCGATCCGGTTCCGGAGGGTCTGGCCCGACGGATGCACCGTTCTTGGGTAGCGTTCGCCCGCAACGGTTCTCCTGACTGGAGCCGCTATCGTGGCGATGACGATTCCGTGCAGCACTTCGAGTAGTGAGATCGCCGCCCGTAAGTGCACGCGTCCGACAACGTTGCAGTCGACCGATCAGACGACGACGCGGAAGACTTGGAATTCGACGACGGGTCCGGGTTGGACGCGTCCTTGTCCGACGAAGATGGTTTGGTTGACCCAGGCGTATCGGGGGTCTCCGGATTCCAGGCGTGGGGTGGTGACGAAGTAGTGGTCTCCGTAGTTGGTGCCGG